>CANCYR010000053.1 GCA_947382355.1 uncultured Lachnospiraceae bacterium | reverse complement strand
ATGAATGTTTTGCGGTTTTTCGGTATAACAATGAAGAAGACCGGAACGGCATTTATATAAGGCAGATTATCTGTATGTTTCTGGTGCATTTTATGGGTTATGCCGCAATCTGTCTGGAAACAAGCGATATTACTTATATATTTTTTTACGGGTTCCAGCAGATAACCTTATTTGCTACCATTGCACTTTTCAGAACCCTTTATAGGGAGGCGAACCGTCTGATTATCAATAACATGTGCATGCTTCTTGCTACCAGCTTTGTGATGCTGACCAGACTGTCCTACGAACGGTCAATAAAACAGTTCAAAATAGTAATCGTATCTCTTGTAATCGGCCTGCTGGTTCCTTTTTTTGTAAAGAAGCTTAAATTTTTAAAACAGCTTACATGGATTTACGGTCTGGTGGGGGCAGGAGCACTTTTGGTGGTAATGATTTTAGGAGCGGTTACAAACGGCTCTAAGATTTCCTATTCTCTTTTCGGATATACTTTTCAACCTTCGGAATTCGTAAAGATTATATTTGTATTTTTTATTGCAGGGCTTCTCACTGCCTCAAAGGATTTTATGCAGATTATGATAGCTTCCGGAGCGGCAGGAATCCATGTAATCATTCTTGTGATTTCAAAGGATTTGGGAAGCGCGCTCATATTCTTTGTGGTATATGTGGGAATGGTGTTTATTGCAACCAAAAACTACTTCTATTTATTTTTAGGTGTGGGAGGCGGAGCAGCCGCCGCCGTTATCGCATATCAATTGTTTGGCCATGTAAGGAACCGGGTGCTTGGCTGGCAGGACCCTTTTGCCTATGTGGACAGCCTTGGGTATCAGGTGTCCCAGTCCCTTTTTGCAATCGGTACAGGAGGCTGGTTCGGAATGGGAATCTATCAGGGGGACCCTACTTCCATTCCTTATGTGGAAGCTGATTTTATTTTCTCCGCCATAGCAGAAGAAATGGGAGTTATTTTTGCCCTTTGTCTGATTTTAGTCTGCGTCAGCTGTTTTCTGATGTTTATGAATATTTCCATGAAGATTCGTCAGGAATTTTACAGGTATATTGCAGTGGGGCTTAGCATTACCTATATTTTTCAGGTATTTCTCACAATCGGGGGCGGAACCAGATTTATTCCGCTGACAGGTGTGACGCTTCCACTTGTAAGTTATGGAGGAAGCAGTGTGTTAACTACAATTATTATGTTTTCCATTATCCAGGGACTCTATATCATACGTTCCAAAGAAGGAGGAAAAGATGAAAAGAAAGAAGAATAGGCAGGAGTTTGAAGAGGCAGAAGCAGTTGTCCGTAAAAAAAAGAAAAGACGGAACAGGGAAACCATGCTTATCACATATTTCTTTGTATTTCTTATGCTTGCAATGATGGGAAATATTGTTTATTTTGTAGTGGCGGAAAGTGAAACAGTTATAAACAATTCTTATAATACCAGACAGGAGCTTTTAGCCAGTAAGAATATCAGGGGAAAGATTTTGACAAGAGACGGGGAAGTCCTTGCCCAGACATTGGTGGACAGCAGCGGAAACGAATCCAGAGACTATCCTTACGGGGATTTATTTGCCCATATAGTAGGATATTCCACCAAGGGAAAAACAGGAGTGGAGGCCCTTGGAAATATCCATCTTTTGACATCCAATGCCTTTATCGGAGAACGAATAAAAAATGAAATCGGCTCCGAGAAAAATTATGGAGATAATGTAGTCACCACTTTGGATTTAGACCTGCAGAAGACTGCTTATAATGCATTGGGCGTTTATTCGGGTGCCATTATTATTTCGGAGCCTTCCACCGGAAAGATTCTTGCAATGGTTTCCAAGCCGGATTATGACCCCAATCAGATTGTTGCCATGTGGGATGAACTGATTGCGGATGATACAAGCAGTGTACTGGTAAACCGCGCCTCTCAAGGTTTATACCCTCCCGGAAGTACTTTTAAGATTATTACGGCGTTGGAGTACTACAGGCAGAATCAGGGAAATGTGGACCAGTATTCTTATCGCTGCGGCGGGAGATTTGTTTATGAAGGCCATAGAATCAACTGTTACCACGGAAGCAGCCACGGTAATCTGAATTTTCAGAAAGCCTTTGAAAAATCATGTAATTCTGCATTTGCAGATATTGGAATTGCGCTGGATTTGGACCGGATGGCAACAGATTTGAACGGCCTGCTGTTTAATGAAGCGCTTCCTACAGATATTGTTTCCAATAAAAGCAGTTATGTGCTTACTTCCCAGGATGATACTTATGATGTGATGCAGACTGCAATCGGACAGGGGAAGACCCAGATGACTCCCCTGCATTTAAATATGCTTACTACAGCCATTGCCAATGGGGGAAAGCTGATGCGGCCTTATGTGATTGACCGGATTGAAAATTATAACGGTTCCGTAATGAAGCAATATTCTCCCACAGCAGAAAAAGAGCTTTTTACAGCGGATGAAGCACAGTTTCTTACCACTCTGATGGCAGGGGTGGTGGAAAACGGAACCGCTTCCAAACTAAAGGGCCTTTCATATACGGCAGCCGGGAAAACCGGTTCGGCTGAATATAATGGGGAAAAGGCGGACAGCCATGCATGGTTTACCGGTTTTGCGCCGGTGGAGAATCCTCAGGTAGCGGTTACCATCATCGTAGAAGGGGCCGGCTCCGGAGGAGATTATGCAGTTCCAATGGCAAGAAGAATTTTTGATGAATATTTTGGAAAGTAATTCTATCTTTTTTAGGAGTTATAGTGTATAATAATACAAGCAGAGGAGGTTTGTGTATGTTTGATCAAATATTTGGAAATTATTTAGTGTCTGTCAATCGACTTACGGCCAGGCAACTGGAAGAAGTGATTGAACAGGAAAAAAGCGTCCGGGTGAAGCTTGGATTAATTGCAGTGGCTGAAAAGCTCATGACAAAGGAACAGGCGGATGAAGTGAACAGGCTTCAGGCAGTTATGGACAAGCGGTTTGGGGACATTGCAGTGACTAAGGGGTATCTGACAGATGAACAGATTGGGAATTTGCTGAAAAAGCAGGGAAATGTTTATATGCTTTTTGTACAGACTATTATTGATAAAGGTTACATGAGTCTGGAGGATATTGATGAGGAGCTTGCAAAATATCAGGAGAAGCAGGGCTTTACCCATTCGGATATGGATGATTTGGTTAGTGGAGATATTGACAGGACAGTCAAATTATTCTTGCCAAATAACAGTGAATTCTGCAACCGTATTTGCGGCATTGCCATTCGGACGATTATCCGTTTGATAGATGCGGGAGCTTATGTGTCAAAGGCATTTCTTGTAGATGAATTGAAGATGGATAACTGTGCCATACAAAAGCTTGAAGGAGACTATTCCATATATTCCGGATTTGCCGGAAATGGTGACAGCCTTTTGAAAATGGCTTCCATTTATGCGGAAGAGGAATTTGACAAAGTAGATTTGGATGCACTGGATTCCGTTGGCGAATTTACAAATTGTATTAATGGACTGTTTGCTTCAGAAGTAAGCCACGAAAATGTGAATGTGGACATGCTTCCTCCGAGCTTTTACGAAAATCCGGCTACTATTAAAGGAAAACAGTTCTGTGTATTTCCCATAACCATTCAGAGTAAAGTGGTGCATTTTATTTTATCTATTGATTCAGAATTTTCAATAGACTGATATTACATAATTATATTTAGGAGGATATTATGGCAAAGGCACTTATTGTAGATGATTCCAGAACATCTAGGAAAATTCTAAGAACCATTCTTGAAACTAACGGTTATACAATTGTTGGTGAAGCTACCAATGGACAGGAAGGAATTGACCAGTATAAGGAGTTGAAACCGGATTTTGTTACTTTGGACATTACCATGCCTGTAAAGGACGGCATTGAAGCACTAACAGAAATCAAGGAATTTCAAAAGGATGCCAAGGTAATTATGGTAACAGCAGCCGGACAGAAAGCCAAAATGGTAGAGGCTATTAAAATTGGCGCCGATGAGTTTATTTCAAAGCCCTTTGACACAGATGTGCTTTTAGACACCCTGAAAAGAGTCATTGGCTGATTTGGGTTGCTTTCTTTCCTTAAATGTTCTATACTTATTGCAAGGTCATGTATAGGACGCACCAAATACAGGAGGGATTGCAATGATTGAGGCAACAAGCTGTGGCGGTGTGGTTATTTTTCGAGGCAAGGTTCTGCTTTTGTATAAAAATTTCAAAAATAAATACGAAGGCTGGGTATTGCCTAAAGGAACTGTAGAGCCTGATGAAGAATTTAAGGATACAGCACTCAGGGAAGTGTTGGAGGAGTCAGGTGCAAGAGCATCCATTATTAAGTATATTGGAAAAAGCGAATATACCTTTAACGTACCGGAAGATGTGGTCGAAAAGGACGTCCACTGGTATTTAATGATGGCAGACAGTTATTACAGTAAACCACAGCGTGAAGAGTATTTTGTGGATTCCGGGTTTTATAAATATCATGAAGCCTATCATCTGCTGAAATTTGCAAATGAAAAGCAGATTCTGGAAAAAGCTTATAACGAGTACCTGGATTTGAAGAAAGCAAATCTATGGGGTAACAAAAAGTATTTTTGAGTGAAAAGAGAAGGACATTGTATGATATATTTGTACAATGTCCTTATTTTTATATGAAAAACAGGAAGCCTTTGAATCAGATTTCAATATTGAAATCCGGTCCTTTTACAAGATTACAGAAATCTCCAGTTCAGGATGCTCTTTTAAATCAATGACAGTTTCTCCGCTTTTTACAACAGGTGAAGCAAGCGTATCTTCGTTGATGAGCATTATGTGGGCTGCTGTGCCGTCGGAAAGGCGTATATGTCTGCCAAGCTGTGTATATGCAATTTTTTTTAATATGAGCTTTAATACAATGGCATCGTATTTTTCAATTCCCTGTTTCTCAAAATTTCCAATAACCTGAAAAGGAGTGATAGATCTGCGGTGGGCTCTTTGAAAGGTCATGGCGGCATAGGCATCCACAATGGCTATATATTTGGAAAAGCGGTCAATTTCCTCCCCTTTTAGTTTTTGGGGATAACCGGTTCCATCGCAGCGTTCATGATGAAAGAGAGTACATTTTTTTATGGAGTCATTTAAATCCTGATTTTTTAACAGTTCATAGCCGATGGTAGTATGGGTTTTCATCCAGTTATATTCAAAATCATTTAATTTATCCGGTTTCCATATAAGATGGTCCGGAAGCTTTAATTTACCGATATCATAAAAGAATCCGCAAAGAGTCAGTGTTTTTAGATCATCCTCTGAAAGAGAAAGCCATGTGCCGAAAACATTTCCAATCAGTGCAGCATTCAGACAATGTGCATAAGTCAGATTATGTTCCTCCGGCAATAAATGATAGAGCATATCTAAAAGCTGCTCGCCGCTTTCGGTACACTTTCTGATATTATCATGAATCTTAAGAAGGAAAGTGGGATTTACGGGAGTTTTGTTCCAAAGAAAATCATCTATCATATATTTATAAGCCTTTAGACTATTTTGATATGCAGCCTCAAAGCTTTTAAAAGAACTGCTTAACCGGATGCGTTCATAGCGGGTAACCGCCATGTCAGCAGGCTCCTTAATGTTGACGCACATAATGGAATACCGGGAAAGCTTTGAAATAAGTTGTTTGTCAACTACTGTATTTTCTTTTGCTATTAATACATTTTGATAAGAATATACATCCTCCCCGATAATCATACCGTCTTTTAAAGCCATTCTTGCTACTGATTTCATAAATCTTCTCCTGTCTGAATAAGTCTCTCTATTAGGATTATGGTACAAAAACAGGAAAAATGTCAATGAAAATCTTCCTATAGGCTTTCTCACAAAAATATGATATACTGATTTTGTTTAACAATTTGTGCAAATGGTATACTTTTATGGAATGGAAATAAAATCAATGACTTTTTATAGCGGTTTGTATTGTGATGAAAACATCCAAAAAAAGAAAAAGAAAATAATCCGTAAAATCCGTAGAAATGCCGGGCAATTGGGTGTTTATGTAATTGCGCTTTCAGAAAGCAGCGACTTATTTGATATTTTCCATGTGGGAATGTTAAAGCAGGCATATTTCCCCAAGGAGGATCTTCATATCTTAGGCCTTGCTTCTTCCTATGAAATGGCGGTAAATCTGGCTGTCCAGATGGTTACGGACTTTTTTGCCATTTATGGCACATGGCAGTTTAAAGAAAAACTCCTTGTTTCGGAGGAAGCAAAATGGCGCTGTTTTTAAATATACTGAAAATCATAGGAATTATACTTTTATGCATACTGGCGCTTTTGCTTGTATTGCTTTTGCTGGCGCTTTTCTGCCCGGCCGTTTACCGGATTAAGGGAGAGAAGCAGGATAAGCTTTTTCTCCATGCACGAATTTCATGGTTATTTCCTTTGATTTATGGAAACATAAAATATGAGGGGCAGTTATCCTGTATTTTATACCTGCTTGGCATTCCGGTTTATGATGTGCTTGGTGAGAAGCCTGTAAAGAGCAAAAAAATGGAAAAGGAAAGAAAAAAAGAGAAGAAAAAGAAAGAAAAGCAAAAGGGAAAAAGGAAGGAAGATAATGCTGCTAAGGAGAATAAAGGAAGCAAAAGGGCAGAGAAGAAAAAAGAGAAGAATATAAGGGATATAGAGGAGGTGGAAAATGCAGGCAGAGAGAATTCGGAAATGGCGGACAAACATGACGAAGAAGAAAAGCCTTCCATATTCCAAAAGCTTATTCAACCAATAAAGGAATTTTTCCAAAAAGTAAAGCTGTTTTTTCAAAAATTATTTGAAAAAGTGAGAAATATCAAGTACACTATTCTTAATATGAAAGAAAAGCTTGAAAACCTGAAAGAAACCGTTTATTGGTACAAAGAGGTGCTTGAAAGGGAAGAAAGCAAACGGGCCATTACAAAAGGGAAACAACAGCTTTTAAAGTTTTTAAACCATGTAAAGCCTAAAAAAGTCAAAGGAAATGTCCTGTTTGGTTTTGAAGACCCCGGGACAACAGGAGAAGTGCTTGGATTCATAAGTATGTTTTATCCGCTCTTCGGCAATCATATTACTGTCACACCGGATTTTCAACGGACAATCTTTCAGGGAGAGTTTTATATGAAAGGGAGAATACGGGCATTCAATCTGTTAAGATTTGGCTGGAGTATTTTCTTTAATAAGGATATTAAAAATTTGTACAATATATTAACCGGAGGAAAAAATCATGAATGATGGAAATAACTTTAACAGCGTGGTCAGTTCACTGATGAAAGGAATGGAGGGCTTTTTGTCCACTAAAACAGTAGTGGGGGAAGCTACACAGGTAGGCGATACCATAATTCTCCCTCTTGTGGATGTAACCTTCGGGGTAGGCGCAGGCGCCAGTTCCCAGGATAAGAAAAACGGCGGCGCAGGCGGCATGACTGGAAAGATGTCTCCAAGCGCAGTGCTTGTAATTAAAAATGGACAGACAAAGCTTGTGAATATTAAGAATCAGGATACTGTCACAAAGGTCATCGATATGATTCCGGATTTAATCGACCGCTTTACTGAACCAAAGGAAGAAATGGTAAGCGACGACCAGGCAAAAGATATTGCCTTTCCGGAGGATGCCGTTTAATTCTTGAATCGTTATAAAAAAGTAAAAAAAGAAACGGAAAATACGGCAAACAGGGAACCAGCCTGAAAATACGGCATACACTATCTTATAGCAGGCATATGGGAGGTAGTGTAAATGAGACAAATGATAGGATATACGTGTTTTATGATTGCCATCGGTATGCTGCTTATGATGTTTATTGAACATGCAATTATTGCTTTTATTATTACTATCATATTATTAGTAGTTGGCTTTAATTTGTTTTGCGGATAAAGTTTTCCGGTTCTTATAGAATAGGAGAAGAAGCATGGATGAACAACAGTTTTCAGGGCTAAAAAAGCTGCAGACAGAAAAAGAAGAGTTTTTAAGAGAAATGAAAAGCCAGATGGAACATATCCGCCATGAAAACGAACAATTAAAACAGGAACGTTCTCTTCTGGATATGAAATTTAAAATTTTAGAAGCGGAATTCCAGCAGCTTGCAAAGGACCGGGAAGACCTGAAAAGGGAAAAAGCAGAATTTGAAAGGCAAAAGGCCTACTCCAGAGGTTATTCCCGTATGGAATTTGAAGAGGAACAGGAAATTATCGGGGATTTCTACAGGGAACAGGCATTTTTCTTTAAAGGAGTCACCAATCCTTTAGGATTGAAAAAAAGGTACAAGGACTTGATTAAGATTTTTCACCCGGACAACCTGTTTGGAGATACGGAGACCATTACTAAAATCAACTTGGAATACGAGAAGATGAAAGACTATCTTCAGGTCAAAAGCAGGCATAAAGCATAAGTATTCAAAAAAAGGGAACTGTAAATATTACATTACAGTTCCTTTTTCAGATTCGTCTTTATTAACTAATAAAAAACTATGCTCTTTCAACTTTGCCGCTTCTTAAACAAGAAGTACAAACGTGAAGCTTTTTAGAAGCTCCATTCACTTTACATTTTACATTTTTAACATTTGATTTCCAAATCTTATTGGATCTTCTATGAGAATGGCTTACTGCATTTCCAAAATGAACGCCCTTGCCACAGATATCACATTTAGCCATAATAGCACCTCCTATAACTGAAATTAAGCTTATTTGCTCACAACATGAACATTTTAACAGATAAAGGAGGGGATTGCAAGGGGAAATTTTCCATTATGTTAAAAAATGTGGGGAAATATTGAAAAAAGTGGTGGCGGGGATGCCGGAGGACGCATAGGATGATGTAGAAGGCTTGGTAGTGAGGACGCCGGAGTCCCCCATCCCCCCCTCCCAGTAACAGTTCAGCCTTCCCACACAGGAATCAGAACCTGCTGCAGGCAGAACATGATTTCTAAAGGAGCCCTTATAAAAACGCCAGCGCTTAGCGAGGTTCTTTCGAGCTTAGCACTGCTGCGTTTTTATCAGAGCGAGAGCGTGGCGACGTAGAAACATTTTCTGCCTGCAGCAGGTTCTGATTCCTGTGTGGGAAGGCTGAGGGCTGAACTGTTACCCCTCCCAACCATTTTTTTTCAAACTCTGTTCCATTTTTTTCTAAAATCGGTTATAATCATTAGTAAGTATGAATTTTAAGGGAGGTCAGACCTATGAAAAGTATGATGAATACACATCTTGGCAATATTGAGATAGATCGGGACGTGATTGCCAATTATGCAGGCAGCGTGGCAGTGGAATGCTTTGGGATTGTGGGCATGGCAAGTGTAAATGTGAAGGACGGGCTTGTGAAATTATTGAAAATGGACAGTCTGGCAACAGGCATATCCGTAAATGTGGATAATTCCAAGCTGGCAATCGACTTTCATCTGATTGTTGCCTATGGCGTAAATAT
The DNA here is from genome assembly GCA_947382355.1 of uncultured Lachnospiraceae bacterium. Classification (GTDB taxonomy): domain Bacteria; phylum Bacillota; class Clostridia; order Lachnospirales; family Lachnospiraceae; genus RGIG3040. The sequence goes on along the minus strand of CANCYR010000053.1, from coordinate 14,371 downwards.
TCTGACGGTTTCAGACAATCTGATAAGCAATGTAAAGTACAAGGTTGAGGAATTTACAGGTCTTCATGTAGAAAAAGTAAACATCTTTGTTGAAGGTGTTCGAGTGATCGATTAAGGAGGATATAGCAGTGGCGGTAAATACAATCGATGCTAAGATGCTTTCTCATATGTTCTTAGCCGGTGCAAAAAATCTAGAAGTAAAAAAAGAATATATCAATGAATTGAACGTATTTCCTGTTCCAGACGGGGATACGGGAACGAATATGACGCTGACGATTATGTCTGCTGCAAAGGAAGTGGCGGCATTAGGCGATACTCCCGACTTAAAACAGCTTGCAAAGGCTATTTCCTCCGGCTCCTTACGTGGCGCAAGAGGAAATTCCGGCGTTATTTTGTCACAGCTTTTCAGAGGTTTCAGTAAGGTGATCGGAGAGCAGGAAATGCTTGACATAGAAACACTTTCAAAGGCTATGGAAAAGGCTGTGGAGAGTGCATATAAGGCAGTTATGAAACCAAAAGAAGGAACTATTCTAACAGTTGCAAAGGGAATTTCCCAAAAGGCAAAAGAACTGGAAAACACAGATGACTTGGACAGCTTCATGGAAGCGGTCATAGCTTACGGGGAAGAGGTTCTTGCAAAAACGCCTGAAATGCTTCCCGTATTAAAGCAAGCAGGCGTGGTGGATTCCGGCGGACAGGGTCTGATTGAGGTGTTGAAGGGCTGCCTGATGGCATACAGAGGAGAGGAAATCGATTTGTCCTTTGATGTTGAGGCAACAAGCAAGGCAGTAAACGTAGACAGCCTTGCGGCGGACACAGCTCATATTAAATTCGGCTATTGCACCGAGTTCATCATTATGCTTTCCAAAACCTTTAATATTAAGCATGAAATGGATTTTAAGGCATTTTTGGAGTCCATTGGCGATTCTATCGTAGTGGTGGCAGACGATGATATTGTAAAGGTGCATGTGCATACAAATGACCCGGGACTTGCCATTCAGCGGGCATTAAAATACGGCGCCCTTTCCAATATGAAAATTGACAATATGAGGCTTGAGCATCAGGAAAAGCTGTTTAAGGAAGAGGAAAAGAAGCAGGCGGCTGTAAAGGAAGAACCGCCAAAGGATACCGGATTTATTTCAGTTTCCATTGGAGAAGGCTTAAATGAAATTTTAACGGACCTTGGAGTGGATGTGATTATTGAAGGCGGACAGACCATGAATCCAAGCACGGAGGACATTTTAAGTGCCATCGAGCAGGTAAATGCAAAGAATGTTTTTATTTTCCCCAACAATAAAAACATTATTCTGGCAGCCAATCAGGCTCAATCTCTGGTGGAGGATAAAAATGTCATCGTAATTCCTACAAAGAACATTCCGCAGGGTATTACAGCCATTATTAATTATGTACCGGATTTATCTGCAGAAGAAAACGAACAGAACATGCTTGCTGAAATCTGCAACGTAAAAACGGGGCAGGTTACTTATGCGGTAAGAGATACGGTGATTGATGAAAAGACTATTCGTGAAAATGATATTATGGGTATCGGAGACCATGGTATTTTAGCGGTTGGCAAGGATATTGCAGAAACCACCATTGAAATGGTGGAGGAAATGATAGGTGATGATGAAGTAGAGCTTATCAGCATATACTATGGACAGGATGTAAAAGAAGAAGAGGCCAAAAAGGTGGGAGCCGAAATTGAAAAGCTTTATTCGGAATGTGACGTTGAGCTTCAATTTGGCGGCCAGCCCATTTACTACTATGTGATTTCAGCAGAATAGAAACAGAATGGAAAGTTATTATGAATTTTTCCTGTAAGATTACAGAATTGAAGGGCATTGGTGAAAAAAATGCCCTTCTTTTTCAAAAACTGAACATTGAAACATTGGGAGATCTGGTTCATCATTTTCCAAAAGATTTTGAGACTTACGGGGATGCCTTAAAGGTGGAAAACCTTCCGGACAGCGGCAGGGCTGCATTTCTTGGACGTATTACAAAAGAGCCATCCCTGCTGCATCGAAACGGAAAATCCATTTTATCCCTTCAGGCAGGAGATGAAACGGGCAACGTGAAAATCACGTATTTTAATATGCCCTATCTAAAGAAAACCTTAAGGTCCGGCAGCATATATGTATTTTCAGGCAATGTGCACAAAAAAAACGGAATTTGTTCCATGGAACAGCCAAAGCTGTATAAACCGGAAGCTTATAAAGCTCTTTTGGACAGCCTGCAGCCTGTTTATGCAAAGACCAAAGGGCTTTCCAACGATACGCTGAAGAAATATATCAAAAAAGCTTTGGAGGCTTTGGAAGAAGTTCCGGAGTATCTTCCAAAGGAGCTGATGGATAAATATGGTTTTTCTTCCTATATGGATACGCTGTCCGCCATTCATAATCCGGAGAGCAGGGAAGCCATGATGGAAGCAAGAAAACGGCTTGCCTATGAAGAATTTTTCTTTTTTATATTATCCATTAAATATTTAAAAGCGGATTTGCAGGCAAAAGAAAACAGCCATGCCATGATTCCCACAGCCCATACAGGCAGACTGATGGAAGCTCTTCCTTACCGGCTTACGGATTCCCAGAAAAAGGCATGGAAAGAAATTGAAGAGGATTTATGCAGCGGCGGCACGTTGAACCGGCTTCTGCAGGGAGATGTGGGCTCCGGCAAGACAATTCTTGCACTGCTAAGCCTTTTGCTATGTGTATCTAACGGATATCAGGGAGCATTTATGGCGCCTACGGAGGTTCTGGCAGTACAGCATTTTGAAACGGTAAGCCGGATGATAGAGGAGTACGGGCTGCCATTTGAACCGGTGCTATTGGTAGGTTCCCTGACTGCAAAGGGAAAAAGGGAAGCTAAGGAGAAAATCAGGGATGGCAGCTATAACCTGGTCATCGGCACTCATGCCTTGTTAGAGGATAATGTGGAATTTAAAAACCTTGCTCTTGTAGTAACGGATGAACAGCACAGATTTGGGGTGGCACAAAGAGAAAAGCTGACCGGGAAAGGAGGGGACGTGCATACGCTTGTAATGTCCGCAACACCTATTCCCCGTTCCCTTGCCATTATTTTATATGGGGAGCTGGCAGTTTCCACCGTACCGGAGCTGCCCAAAAACAGGCTTCCTATTAAAAACTGCGTGGTTGGTACTGATTTTCGGAAAAAGGCATATGAATTTATAGAAGAAAAGGTAAAAGAAGGCAGACAGGCTTATATCATCTGCCCTATGGTGGAAAGCGGCGTGATGGATGAGCTGGAAAATGTGGTGGATTATGCCAAGAATTTGAAAAAGGAGCTGCCTGATACCATTCAGATTGAATATCTTCATGGGAAGATGACTCCTGCTAAAAAAAATCAGGTTATGGAGGAGTTTGCAAAGGGTAACATTCAGGTGCTTGTATCCACTACAGTAATCGAGGTGGGAATCAATGTTCCGAATGCTGCCGTCATGATGGTGGAAAATGCAGACCGTTTCGGCCTTGCTACGCTCCATCAGCTAAGAGGCAGGGTTGGGAGAGGGTCTCATCAGTCCTATTGCATTTTTATTGATACAAAGGAAAATGAACGTTCCAAAGAACGGCTTAATATTCTGAACCACTCCAACGACGGCTTTTTCATTGCCAATGAGGACCTTAAACTGAGAGGCCCCGGAGATTTGCTCGGTATTTTACAAAGCGGATCCTTTTCCTTTCGGATTGCGGACATTTATACAGATTCCAACATGCTTACAGGCGCATCCGAGGACGTAAACAAACTTTTAAAAGAAGACAGCACATTATCAAAGGAAAGCCATGGACTTTTAAAGAACCGCCTGCTTATACAGATGGAAAAAGAGCATGGAAAAACAATATAAAACGTGTCTTGTGACACAGGGAGGAAAACATGAAAAAAGTAGCAATTATGACCGACAGCAACAGCGGCATTACACAAAAGCAGGGGGAGGAAATGGGCATTACGGTTCTGCCAATGCCTTTTATGATTAACGAGGAAACCTTTTTTGAAGATATTTCCTTAACCCAGGAAGGGTTTTATGAAAAACTGGAAACAGGAGCGGAGATTTCCACCTCACAGCCATCTCCCGATTCCGTTATGGATTTGTGGAGAGGCCTGTTAAAGGAATACGAAGAGGTAGTTCACATCCCCATGTCCAGCGGATTAAGCGGCTCCTGCCAGACAGCCCTTATGCTTTCGGAAGAAGAGGAATTTGCCGGGAAAGTATATGTAGTGAACAATCAGCGGATTTCCGTTACCCAGCGTCAGTCCGTTCTGGATGCCATCCGGCTTTCAGAAGAAGGAAAAACGGGAAAGGAAATAAAAGAAATACTGGAAGGGGATAAATTTAATTCCAGCATTTATATTATGTTAGATACTTTATATTATTTGAAAAAAGGCGGCAGAATCACCCCGGCTGCTGCAGCTCTTGGAACTTTATTGAAATTAAAGCCTGTTCTGCAGATACAGGGGGAAAAACTGGATGCCTTTGCAAAGGCACGCACGAAAAACCAGGGAAAATCCATTATGATGACTGCCATTGAAAACGATATTAAAAGCCGTTTCGGTGGACTTGCAGAAGAAGGACAGGAGCCGGGGGTAAGGCTGCAGATAGCCTATACGAAAGACCTTGAGGCCGCCCGACTGTTAAAGGAAGAGCTTGCAGAAAAATTTCCGGGCTATGAAATTCATATGGACCCCTTGTCCTTAAGCATTGCCTGCCATATCGGACCGGGGGCTTTGGCAATTGCGGTGACGAAGAAGCTTTAATTTAGAAAGGTTTATGGTTTGATGATACAATAGCAGAAAAAAGGTGGTGACATAAAATGCCAGATAATCTGTCTGTTTTATTAGGAGAATATCGGAAAGCAATTGTGCAGATATTGGGAAATGATTTAAGAAAAATAATTTTATACGGTTCTTATGCCCGGGGGGATTTTAATCAGGATTCCGATATGGATATTATGATACTGGCAGATATGCCGCCTGAAGAAATAAGCAGCTATGCGGACAAAATCTATGATGTTACGTATGATTTTGAAATGAAGTATGAAATGGAAATAAATCCGTCTGTTCAAAGTATGCAGACTTATGAAAAATGGAAGAACGTATATCCTTTTTTTATGAATATTGAAAAAGACGGGGTATCGGTATAATGCGGAAGTATTATGAAAAGGATTTGGCCGGATATAAGTTAGAGAGAGCAAGAGAAGAGCTTGATACTGCTGAATTGCTTTTTAGCAATGAAAAGTTAAAGGCTGCAAATAACAGGGCATATTATTCAATTTATTATTCATTGACAGCAGTATTGTGCTTAGAACCTATAGCGTTTAAAAAGCATAAGGATACGATTGGATATTTTAATAAGAATTATGTTCATACAGGTATATTTCCGGGAGAAATAGGGAGGAGCATTTCAAAAGCAGCAAAGGTAAGGCATGCAAGCGATTATGATACAGATATAATTTGATATAGTAAGGAAAAGGTAGCATACCTGTTGTCTTTTATTCTGCAAGGCTTAATTTTACAAAAAAGTTCCATATTATTAGTAAAAATGCCGAAACTGAAAAACAGTTGAAATGAAAATTCCCCACCTCATTTTTTCTTTGATTTCCCCAAATTTTATGCTATAATACATTCTGTGTACTTATGGAATTTTCAAAAATGCCCCTATATTTCGGGCAAATTCCATTCCTATAAGCAACCAAAAACAATCCCCAGCAAGGATTTAAGAAGGGAAAGAAAAGATTATGGCAGACAAAAATACATACGATGCTTCCAGTATTACCGTGCTGGAAGGCTTGGAAGCCGTTCGTAAAAGACCGGGTATGTATATTGGAAGCGTTTCCACTAAAGGGTTAAACCATTTAATATATGAAATCGTAGACAACTCGGTAGATGAGCATTTAGCCGGGTTTTGTTCCCATATTTATGTCACTTTGGAAAAGGACGGTTCTGCAACCGTATCCGATAACGGCAGGGGCATTCCCGTGGAAATGCACGAAAAGGGCATGAGCGCGGAACGGCTTGTATTTACCACCCTCCATGCAGGAGGAAAATTTGATGATTCCGCCTATAAAACAAGCGGCGGGCTTCATGGAGTAGGCTCCTCGGTAGTAAATGCCCTTTCAACCTTTTTGACTGTACGGGTCAAAAAAGGAGGCTTTATTTACGAGGATAAATATGAAAGAGGCATTCCGGTTATCGAACTGGAAAAGGGGCTTTTGCCGGTAGTGGGCAAGACAAGGGAAACCGGTACAGAAATTAACTTTCTGCCGGATGATACCATTTTTGACAGGACAAGGTTCAAAGGCTCGGAAGTAAAGAGCAGGCTTCATGAAACTGCTTATCTGAATCCGGAGCTTACCATAGAGTTTGAAGACCGGCGCGGGGATGTGCCGGAACACACCACCTTTCATGAGCCGGAAGGAATTATCGGATTTATTAAAGATATGAATAAATCCAAGGATACTGTCCATGAGGTGATTTATTTTTCAGGGGAAAGTGAAGGCGTCACTGTGGAAGCGGCTTTCCAGTATGTGAATGAATTCCACGAAAATGTGCTTGGATTTTGCAATAATATATACAATGCAGAGGGCGGCACCCATTTAACAGGCTTTAAGACCATGTTTACCACAGTTATCAATAATTATGCCAGACAGCTGAATATTTTAAAGGAAAAGGATGCCAACTTTACCGGAGCTGATGTGCGAAACGGCATGACTGCAGTTATCTCTATCAAACATCCCGACCCTCGCTTTGAAGGACAGACCAAGACAAAGCTGGACAATCAGGATGCGGCAAAGGTAGTGAGCAAGGTAACCGGAGACGAAATCGTCCGGTATTTTGACAGGAATTTAGAAGAGTTAAAAAGCATTATCGGCTGTGCGGAAAAGGCGGCAAAAATTCGTAAATCAGAGGAAAAAGCAAAGACAAACCTGCTTACCAGGCAGAAATATTCCTTTGATTCTAACGGAAAACTTGCAAATTGCGAATCAAAAGACGCCTCAAAATGCGAAATTTTCATTGTAGAGGGAGATTCTGCAGGAGGAAGCGCCAAAACTGCCAGAAATCGTGCATATCAGGCTATTCTGCCAATCAGGGGCAAGATTTTAAATGTGGAAAAGGCAAGCATTGACAAGGTGCTGGCAAATGCGGAAATCAAGACTATGATTAATGCCTTTGGCTGCGGCTTTTCGGAAGGTTATGGAAATGATTTTGACATTACCAAATTACGATATGATAAAATTATCATTATGGCAGATGCGGATGTGGACGGCGCTCATATTTCCACTCTTTTACTGACATTATTTTACCGGTTCATGCCGGAGCTGATTTCGGAAGGGCATGTGTATATTGCCATGCCGCCTTTGTATAAGGCAATGCCCAGCAAAGGAAAAGAAGAATATTTATATGACGATAAGGCTTTGGAAAAATACAGAAAAAAACATAAGGGTCCTTTTACCCTGCAAAGATATAAGGGGCTGGGAGAAATGGATGCAGACCAGCTTTGGGAAACCACACTGAATCCGGAAACAAGAATCCTAAAGCAGGTGGAAATCGAAGACAGCCGCCTTGCGTCCCAGACAACGGAAATGCTTATGGGCACGGATGTGCCGCCCAGAAAGGCATTTATCTATGAACGTGCCAATGAGGCGATTTTAGACGTATAGGAGATAACGGGAATGGAAGAGAAAATCATTAAAACAGAATATTCTGAAGTGATGGAAAAGTCCTATATCGACTATGCAATGAGCGTTATTATCGCAAGGGCTCTTCCGGATGTGCGGGACGGTCTGAAGCCGGTACAGAGAAGAACCCTTTATGATATGCATGAGCTTGGCATCAAATGGGATAAGCCTTACAGGAAAAGCGCCCGTATCGTAGGGGATACTATGGGTAAATACCACCCCCACGGGGACAGCTCCATATATGAAGCGCTGGTTGTGATGACTCAGGATTTTAAAAAAGGACTTCCCTTAATAGACGGTCACGGTAACTTTGGATCCATTGAAGGAGACGGAGCTGCGGCAATGCGTTATACGGAAGCAAGGCTTCAAAAGGTAACTCAGGAAGCGTTCCTTGCAGATTTGGACAAGAATGTGGTGGATTTCATTCCAAACTTTGACGAAACGGAAAAGGAACCCTGTGTCCTTCCGGTTAAGATTCCCAATCTGCTTGTAAACGGTGCGGAGGGAATTGCGGTGGGCATGGCAACCAGCATACCGCCTCATAATCTGACGGAAGTGATTGATGCCGCCAAGGCATATATGAAAAACCCGGATATTTCCACAAAGGAGCTTATGCGTTATATCAAGGGACCCGATTTTCCTACCGGCGGAATTGTCTGCAATCAGGATGAGCTTATGCATATATATGAAACAGGCACCGGGAAAATCAAGCTTCGCGGAAAGGTAGAAATCGAAAAAGGAAAGGCAGGAAAGACCAACCTGATTATTTCCGAAATCCCCTATACGATGGTAGGCGCCAATATTGCCAAATTTTTAAGCGATGTGGCAGCTTTGGCGGAAACGAAAAAGACAAACGATATTGTGGATATTTCCAATCAGTCCTCAAAAGAGGGAATCCGCTTCGTTATTGAACTGAAAAAAGATACGGATGTGGAAAATTTCATTAATATGCTCTATAAAAAAACCCGTCTGGAAGATACATTTGGGGTGAATATGTTAGCGGTGGCTGACGGCAGGCCGGAAACAATGGGCATTAAGGAAATTTTAAGACACAGCGTGGATTTCCAGTTTGAAGTGGCTTCCAGGAAATATAAGACACTTCTGGAAAAGGAGCAGGAACGAAAAGAAGTACAGGAAGGGCTTATTAAGGCCTGCAATGTAATTGATTTAATCATAGAAATCCTTCGTGGTTCGAAAGACCGGACAATGGCAAAGGCATGTCTTACCGACGGAATTACTGATGGGATTGCGTTTAAATCTAAAGGCTCTAAAATCATGGCGGCGCAGCTTATGTTTTCGGAACGGCAGGCAAATGCCATTCTGGAAATGCGTTTATATAAGCTGATTGGCCTGGAAATCGAAGCCCTGATGAAAGAGCATGAGGAGACCATGGCAAATATTTACCGCTATGAGGATATTTTGGAGCGGCATGATTCTATGGCACAGGTTATCATCAATGAACTGGATGCCATCAAAAAAGAATTTGGCAGGAAGAGAAGGACCTCCATTGAAAATGCCAAGGAAGCCGTTTATGAAGAAAAGAAAATGGAGGAAATGGAAGTCTATTTCCTGATGGACCGCTTTGGATATGCAAAAACAATTGATGTTCCTGCTTATGAAAGGAATAAAGAAGCGGTACATACAGAAAATAAATATGTATTTTCCTGTAAGAATACAGGACGCATTTGTATTTTCACCAATTTGGGACAGCTTCATACGATTAAGGTGGCGGACCTGCCCTTTGGGAAATTCCGGGATAAAGGCATACCTATAGATAATGTGAGCAATTTCAACTCCTCTAAGGAAGAGCTGATTCAGATTACAAGCCAGTCGGATTTAAACTTATACCGGGTGGTATTTGCTACAAGACAGTCCATGCTAAAGGTGGTGGACGGCGGTGAATTTGACGTGGCAAAGCGTACGGTTGCCGCTACCAAGTTATCAGAAGAGGATCAGGTAGTCAGCGTGGAAGTGTTAAAGGAACAGCGAAATATAGTGCTTCAGACAAAGGACGGCTATTTCTTAAGATTTCCATTGGAAGAAATTCCGGAAAAGAAAAAAGGCGCTATCGGCGTCCGTGGAATGAAGCTTTCAAAGGATGATTATGTGGAGCAGGTTTATTATACGCAAAACGCTGTGGAACAAACTATACTCTATAAGGAAAAGGAAATCGAATTAAACAAGTTAAAGCTTGGAAAAAGGGATACGAAGGGCGTAAAGGTCCGGGTATAAGAGGGATAATATAATATGAGAGTGATTGCAGGAATAGCCAGAAGCTTAAAGTTAGAAACGCCGGAAGGGCTGGATACAAGGCCAACCACCGACCGGATTAAGGAAACCTTATTTAATATGATTCAATTCCAGCTGCCGGACTGCCGTTTTCTGGATTTATTCAGCGGAAGCGGAGCCATAGGAATCGAGGCGTTAAGCAGAGGAGCCAGAGAAGCGGTTTTTGTGGAGAATCAGAAGGCAGCCCTTGAATGCATTCAAAAAAACTTAATTCATACGAAGCTGTTGGAAAAAGCAAAGCTAATGAAGCAGGATGCTTTTGTTTCCCTGCAGTCTTTAGAGCTTTCTTCCAATAAAGAGCCTTTTCATATCATCTTTATGGACCCGCCCTATCATATGGAATTGGAAAGGAAGGTTTTGGAATATTTTACGATGTCATCCCTGATTTCAGAAGATACGCTGATTATTTTTGAAGCGGCGCTTGATACGGATATTTCTTATCTGGATGAACTTGGATATGAACTTGTAAAACAAAAGAAGTACAAGACAAACCAGCATATTTTTGTGAAAAGGAGCAGAGCATGAAAACAGCAATTTATCCCGGAAGCTTCGACCCGGTAACCTATGGACATTTAGATGTTATCAAGCGGGCTGCTGCAATGTTTGATGAACTGACAGTAAGTGTTTTGGATAATGTAAATAAAATTGCATTGTTTTCCGTGACGGAACGTGTTAATATATTGAAAGAAGTAACGAAAGAGATGCCCAATGTAAAAGTTGACAGCTTTTCCGGCCTTTTGATTGATTATGCAGGGGAGAAGGATGTGCATATTGCCATCAGAGGGCTTCGGGCGGTTACAGACTTCGAATATGAATTGCAGATTGCCCAGACAAACAGAACTCTTTCAAAAGGCAGTTTAGACACAGTGTTTTTGACTACAAGTTTAGAGTATGCATATTTAAGTTCCTCCAGCGTAAAAGAAATTGCACGCTTTCATGGGGATGTTTCCCAGTGTGTTCCGGATTTTGTAGCAGAAATGATTTATGAGAAATACGGTCACAAGCATAGATAAGGAGGCTATCCATGAGCAGCAAAATAGAACAGTTGATTGATGAGATTGAAGAATATATTGATTCCTGTAAATATCAGACCCTTTCTAATACGAAAATTATTGTAAATAAAGAGACCATTGACGAGCTTTTACGTGAGCTCCGTATGAAGACCCCTGATGAAATCAAGCGTTACCAGAAGATTATCAGCAATAAAGAAGCCATTTTAAATGATGCAAGAGAAAAGGCGGAGGAGTTAATCAATGAGGCTACGGTACATACTAATGAATTGATCAATGAGCATGAAATCATGCAGCAGGCATATGCTCAGGCCAATGAAATCGTCAGCCTTGCAACCAGTCAGGCACAGGAGATTTTGGACAATGCCACCATAGAGGCAAATGCCATGCGGGATGCAGCCGTACAGTACACGGATGACTTGCTGGGAAATCTGGAAAATATCATTTCCCATTCCATGGATGTGGCAAATGCCAAGTATGAGAATCTGATTATGTCCTTAAAGGGATGTTATGATATTGTAAGTGAGAACCGGACCCAGCTGCGGCCGGTGGAGGAAACGGAAGAGGCAGGAAACGGAGAACGGGAAGGCGCCGGGGCTGAAGGAAGGGAAGAGGGACAGCAGGGGCCCATTGATATCATATAAAATATATTTGCTTTTTATTATAAACTGACAGACAAATCGAGACTTCTTTTGAAGCCTCGATTTGTTTATTATTGAAAAGCATTCCTAAATTAATTAACATTCTTTCAAAAAAATCCACACACAAAAAACGGTAACTGCGCATAACGCCAGCTTATGCCCAAAATACTTCCTGCCGGACAAATCCGTATCCTGAATAATATTCATAGTCTGTGCAAAGCAGCAAAGACCATTAAAGGCAAGCACTCCATGTACCAGAATCCCTCTAAAAAGCCCGCTCATTTCCTGATGCTTGATAATGGAAAAACCGCCGGAAATTTCCAGAATACTATGTAATACGCCATAAAAAACCGGATTCCCTTTTAAAAGCGTAAAAGGAATTAATACAATCAGATTAAACAAAACCATATAGCCCCCCAGCATTGCAATCTGTATCAGGGAGGCGGTAATGGAATCATCAATGGCATCAAACAGGGAAACCACCACCTTTTTTCCGGAAAAAGATAGCTTCTGCGGCATCTCCTTATCCAAAAAAGGAATTTTATCCCGGTACAGGGTATACCTTAAGACAACTCCGTAAAGCAAAGGAATTCCAAACATAAAAAAGCTGGAAAGGATGGGCTTATCTGTTCTGTAAATATTTGCCAGCACAAACGTATAAAAATAAGTAGGGCCGATATTATTGGTAAATGCCAGCAGATATTCGGCCTCGTCTTTTGTAAGCTTTCCTTTTTGATATAAGTCTGAGCAGTTTTTTGCCCCGATGGGGAAGCCGCACAAAAATCCCATGACAATGACATAAATCCCATAGCTGTTCAAACGGAACAATGGCCGCAAAAATACAGAAAAGGGCTTCATAAACAGTTTTACCAGGTCCAGCCGGATTAAGATTCCCGAAAAAATCATAAAGGGCAGGAGCGTTGGTATCATATGCTCATACCAGGTCATAAGCCCCAGAGAGGCAAATTCTTTTGCCAGCTTTCCGTGAATTAAGATAAATACCATAAGAAAGGCAAGGATACAGGTAAGGACAGCTTTTTTTAATAAAGTTTTCATAAATAAAATCCCTATTTCCACAAAAATAGTGTATACTTATATAGTATTTTGAGTATAAAGGAATTATGAGATGAGACTGGATAAATTTCTGACAGAAACCGGAAATGGTACAAGAAGCCAGATAAAGGTTTACATAAAGAAAGGACTTGTAACGGTAAATGGCAGTGTGGCAAAGGACGGCTCTGTCCATATTGATGAGACAAAAGATACCGTCTGCTTTCAAAATAAAGCAGTTCTGTATCAAAAGAACCGCTATTATATGCTCCATAAGCCAAAGGGCGTTGTCTGCGCCACAAAGGATAATGTAAGCAAAACAGTCCTTCAGTTATTTGCGCCTGACCTTCAAAAAGGGCTTTTCCCGGTTGGGCGGTTAGATAAGGATACGGAAGGTCTGTTATTTTTAACTACAGACGGTGATTTTTCTCACAGACTTATGAGCCCTAAGAAGCATGTGGAAAAAACCTACTATTTTGAAGCGGAAGGCAGTCTGGATGCGGAAGAAATCAAAAGACTGGAAGCCGGAATTGAAATAGCCAAAGACGAACCCCTTACCCTGCCTGCAAGGCTGTCTGATATACAACAGGATAATACACTAACAAAAGGCTGCCTTACCATTACAGAAGGGCGTTTCCATCAGGTAAAGAGAATGCTTCAGGCGGTAGGCTGTCATGTAGTCTATTTAAAAAGGCTTTCCATTGGACAGGTTTCCCTGGATGAAACGCTGGCTCCGGGAGAATATCGGGAGCTGACGGAAGCAGAGCTACATGCTTTTAATAAAAAATGATAGTTGAGGAATAAAAATGAGCGGCTTTTTACCTATTTCTCCAAAGGAGCTGGAAGAAAAAAACATAAAACAATTGGATTTCGTCTATATTATCGGGGATGCCTATGTGGACCATCCCTCCTTTGGCCATGCCATTATCAGCCGACTGCTGGAAGCCCATGGCTATACGGTAGGAATCATTTCCCAGCCTGACTGGAAGGATGATAAGAGCATTGCCGTTTTGGGAGAGCCAAGGCTTGCTTTTCTAATCAGCGCCGGAAACATGGATTCCATGGTGAACCATTATTTTGTTTCCAAAAAACACCGTCCGAAGGATGCTTACACCCCCGGCGGAGAGCCTTACAAAAGACCGGATCACGCAACTGTGGTCTATGGAAACTTAATCAGGCGCACCTTTAAGAACACCCCCATAATCATCGGCGGCATAGAAGCCAGCCTTCGCAGGCTTGCCCATTATGATTACTGGTCGGATTCCCTGAAGCGTTCTATTTTGCTTGACAGCGGAGCAGACCTGATTTCCTATGGAATGGGGGAAACATCTATTGTGGAAATTGCCGATGCCCTAAACAGCGGGATTTCCATATCAGACATTACTTTTATAAAGGGAACGGTTTACAAAACAAAATCTCTGGAACACCTTTATGACTATCTGACCCTGCCGTCCTATGAGGCAATGAAAAAGGATTCCGTGGAATATGCCAAAAGCTTCCAGATACAATATGATAATACAGACCCCTTTACAGGAAAGATTTTAGCGGAAGCATATCCAAACGGCACTTATGTGGTACAAAATACCCCCTGCGAGCCCCTTACAATGGAGGAAATGGACCGGATATACGACCTGCCCTATATGCGGACTTATCACCCCTCCTATGAAAGCGCCGGAGGCGTGCCTGCCATTGA
>CANCYR010000052.1 GCA_947382355.1 uncultured Lachnospiraceae bacterium | reverse complement strand
GCAGTATCTCTGCTTTTTAAATATTCAGTTGTAACACATGTATTGTAATCCTACAGTAATAAGAGAATCATAAGCCGGAGCACCTTGCAAATCCTGCAGATTTCTAGTAAAATATTGCCAAGTGATGACAGGACAGACGACCATCACTCTAATAAAAATTCGGCTGAATATATGCTGCGATAGTAAATATAACAGAATAACAGATATCGTTGCAGAAGTTTAGGAGGAAAAGCATGGGCAGTGAAATCAGGGATTTGAATTTAGCCGAATCCGGCGAATTGAAAATTGAATGGGTAAAGAGAAATTGTGACCTTCTTCGTACTTTGGAAGAAGAATTTACAAAGACAAAGCCCTTTGTGGGAAAAAAGATTGCATTATCCGTACATTTAGAGGCGAAAACAGCATATCTTTGCAAGGTGCTGGCAGCAGGAGGCGCCGATATGTATGTAACCGGCTCCAATCCTCTTTCCACACAGGATGATGTGGCAGCAGCTCTGGTAAAGTCCGGGCTGGAAGTGCATGCCTGGTATGATGCTACGGAAGAAGAGTATAACAGCCATATCCGCAAGGTGTTGGAAACAGGTCCCAATATCATTATTGATGACGGGGGAGATTTGGTCAATATGATGCATACGGAATTTGTGGACCTGATTCCGGGTGTTATAGGTGGCTGTGAGGAAACCACTACCGGAATTTTGCGTTTAGAAGCCATGAATAAAGCGGGAGAATTAAAGTTCCCCATGGTAAGGGTAAATAATGCGGACTGCAAGCATTTATTCGACAATCGTTACGGCACGGGACAGTCTGTATGGGATGGAATCAATCGGACAACGAACCTGATAGTGGCAGGGAAGATTGTAGTGGTTGCAGGCTATGGCTGGTGCGGCAAGGGCGTTGCCATGCGAGCAAAGGGTCTTGGTGCCAGAGTAATCGTAACGGAAGTGAATCCGGTTCGTGCCATTGAAGCAGTCATGGATGGTTTTGATGTGATGCCAATGAATGAAGCGGCTGAATATGGTGATTTCTTTGTAACAGTAACCGGCTGTGACAAGGTAATTACGAAGGAAGCTTTCCAGATTATGAAGGATGGGGCCATTTTGTGCAATGCCGGACATTTTGATTGTGAAATCGATATGGCAGAACTTCGCAAAATAGCAGTTTCTTCAAAGGAAATGCGCAAAAATATTGTGGGTTATCAGTTAGCAAACGGCAATACACTTTGCGTACTGGGCGAGGGAAGGCTGGTAAATCTGGCCTGCGGAGACGGGCATCCTGCAGAAATCATGGATATGTCTTTTGCCATTCAGGCGCTGTCAGCTAAATATCTGGTAGAAAACGGGGATAAGCTTACAGAAAAGCTGATAGATGTACCTGTAGAGGTTGATAAGGATGTAGCAGCCAGAAAGCTTGCTTTTCTTGGAAAGAAAATTGATGTGCTCACGCCGGAGCAGGAAAAATATTTATTTGGATAAAAGATTGCATGATTTTGAAAAATGTGCTATTCTTTGAAAAACAGTAAATGTTATAAGGTATATTTTTAAGGAGGGTTTATATGGATAATTATAATCCAAATGATAATTTTACCAATTATCAGAACAATTACAATAACAGCTATTCAAATGACTATAACACAAATTATGATAGTCAGGGATACACGAATCCGGGTTATGAAAGCGGCAATCCGGTTACTTCAGGATTTTCCCAGGTGAAAACCATTTTAGCACAGGAGGTTGTGGCAAAGTCTTTCCTGTTCATGGTTGTGGCGCTTTTGATTACAGCATGGGCGTCTCTTACCACATCACCTCAGATTGCAATTCAACTGCTTACCGGTTACAATTTTTATATTTTGTTAGGAGCAGAGCTGTTGATTGTTATCGTTTCCAACTGGGCGGTGAAAAAGAATAATGCTATTCTGGCAGGCGTATTGTTTGCGGCATATTCTTATTTGACAGGCGTTACTTTTTCTGTTTTGTTTATGGTATTTACCACCGCATCCATCACTACAATATTCCTGCTGACAGCAGCATTGTTTGGAATCATGGCAGTATACGGACTGGCTACAAAGAAGGATTTGACAAGTATCGGCAGTCTTTGTTTTATGGGTCTGATTGGTATTATCTTGGCAGGTGTGGTAAATATGTTCTTAAGAAACAGCGTGTTTGATACAGTTATTTCTGCAATAGGCGTGCTTGTTTTCGTGGGACTTACTGCATATGATACACAGAAGATTAAAAAGATGGTTGCTTACTCCAATGACGGGAATGTGCTGACTCTGGCTCTGATGGGCGCTTTTGAATTGTATTTGGATTTTATAAATCTGTTCCTGAAGCTTTTGAGTTTGTTTGGGAAGAGGAAATAGGATATAGGGATATTTAAGAGGATATTTTAAATTTGGTGAAAACTGGATTTAAAATGTCCTTTTTGTGTTAAAGAGATATATTCATTATGTTGGAAGGAGAAATATGGCAAGATGGATAGGATGAAAAAAACATTTGTATATATTTTGTTATTTGTGCTGGCGGTTTTTATTATTTGTTTTTTGTTGCCTGCGCAAATGGGCAGGATAGAAGTCATTAAAATTCTTATTGAGGATGTTTGCGTAGTTATGATTGGAGCTTTGATTACAGTTATAAGCATATTATTTATTATACAAAAAGCAAAAATGGGATATTCCCTGTTGGCAGCAGCATTTGGAATCCTGATAGCAGCATTGGGATTTTTTGGATGCACAAATGCTGCAAGAGGATTACAGGCAGGTCCTGAGCTGGTTGAAAATGGAAGCTATGAGCTTGACCGCTCATCCAATAAGGGCTTTACTTCTTATTATATGGTGATGACGCCGGATAGTAACGGAATGGGTTCTGTTAAAATCCAGCTTGATAAAAGTACA
This sequence comes from uncultured Lachnospiraceae bacterium, assembly GCA_947382355.1. Classification (GTDB taxonomy): domain Bacteria; phylum Bacillota; class Clostridia; order Lachnospirales; family Lachnospiraceae; genus RGIG3040. The sequence continues at coordinate 20,970 of CANCYR010000052.1, read as the reverse complement.
TACCAATATCTGAATGTAAATACACCGGATGTGACGTTTTCCTATTATCCGTATGTAAATGTTGCAAATGAGGTGGTATATAAGTAGGAATTGCTTATAACATTGTTTTCCGGTAACAGCTCAGCCTCCCTTTTCCATACAGGAAATTATTTATGAATCAGTAATCAGCATAGAAAAACAACCAGACTTTAAATGTCATGGTTGTTTTTTAGTTGACTAAAACAAAATAAATATTTTTTATTTATGGTAAAGTTTCCTGACAGTTGATTTTATTTCATAAAGTATCGTCAGCTTCCATTGTTTTTTACTTTTACGCTGGGTATAATCTGACTATAAAGCATAAAACAGAAAGGAACATGTAAAATGAACAAGCTAAACATCGGAGAAAACCTGATCCGGCTAAGGCACAATAAGCAGATTACTCAGGAGCAGCTGGCTGACTTTATCGGTGTTACAAAAGCCTCTGTTTCCAAATGGGAGACAGGGCAAAGTACTCCCGATATTATTCTTTTGCCCCAGCTTGCCACATATTTTGACATTACAGTAGATGAATTGTTAGGATATGAGCCACAACTTGGCAATGAGCAAATTGAAAGGATTTACAGAGAGCTCGCTGCCGGATTTGCGGAAAATGATTTTGAAGGCGCCATGCATAAAAGCAGGGAGCTTGTAAAACAATACTATTCCTGTTACCGGTTTCTTTTTCAGATAGCCGTGCTTTGGCTGAATCATGTTTCTTTAGCCAAAAATCAAGAAGAACAGACAGAAATCATGAAATCTGTTATAGATTTATGCAATCACATCATATCCGGCAGTCAGGATTTTGGCATATGCAGCAACGCAGTAGTTTTAAGGTCATATGTGAATCTTCAGCTTGGTAATATATCGCAGGTAATTGATGATTTAGAGGACACCCTGAATCCTGAAAAGCTGGTAAACCAAAGCGACAATATATTGATTCAGGCATATATGTCTGCAGGGCATATGCAAAAAGCAGCCGCTTTTGCGCAGATCAGCATGTACAGTCATCTGTTCTCATTGATTAGCAGTGCGGCAATGCGCATTCGCATTGAAGGTGATGATTTTGCCATGTGCGAAAAAACAATAAGCAGGATAGAAAAAATAATGGAGGTTTTTGAGGTAGAAGCATTACATCCCAATAGTGCAAGTCAGTTTTATTATCAGGCAGCGCTTTATTTTTCCTCTCAGGGAGAAAAACAAAAGGCAGTCAGACAGCTGCAAAAGTGTAGCTTGTGCCTAAAGAATTTATTGTTCCTAAAAGAAATGACCCTGCATGGAGATGATTACTTTAACCTGATAGAATTCTGGTTTAAAGAATCAGGGCTTGATATCAATGCCCCAAGGGACAGAAAGCTGGTGGTGGAAGATATAAAGCATTTATATGATAATCCTGTCTTTGCCATATTGGAAAAAGAGCCGGATTTTCAAAAACTAAAAAAAGAATTGACGGAGGTGCAATAATCATGCCGCAAAATATTTCAGAAGTTTTACCATTTTTAATTCCTTTAGCCATTGCAGAATTTGCATTGCTTTTCTACACGTTGTGGCACATCCTTACCCACAAAAATTATAAACGGGGCAATCGTGCCTTATGGCTGGTTGTGGTTATTGTGGGAATGCAGTTTATCGGGCCTGTTTTATATTTTATTTTGGGAAAAGAGGAGCAGTAATGGATATTTTAAAAATTTCCGATGTTACAAAGGCATTTGGTGCAAATTCGGTTTTAGACCATCTGAGCCTTTCTGTTCCGGAGCATTCGGTTTTCGGATTTATCGGGCAAAATGGCGCAGGCAAAACTACCACCATGAAAATGATACTGGGTCTGCTAAAGGCTGACAGCGGGGAAATTCTTGTAAATGGAGAAAAAGTAACTTTCGGGCAGAACCGCACCAATCAATATATTGGCTATCTGCCGGATGTGCCTGAATTTTATGGGTTTATGACGCCGGCAGAATACCTGACCATGTGCGGCAGGGTTACCGGGATGGATAAAGAAAAAATTCGCAAGAAATCAACAGAATTGTTAGAGCTTGTAGGACTGGAAAATGTCAATAAACGAATCCACAGCTTTTCCCGTGGAATGAAGCAAAGGCTGGGCATTGCCCAGGCGCTGATTAATAGTCCAGGGCTGCTTATCTGTGACGAACCCACTTCCGCTCTTGACCCTGTTGGCAGAAAGGAAATATTGGATATATTATCTTCTGTCAGGCAGGAGACCACCGTTTTATTTTCCACTCATATCCTCTCCGACGTGGAGCGTATTTGTGACCGGATTGCATTGCTGAATAATGGAAAGATAGCGTTAGAGGGCACAATAGAAGAAATAAAGGATATCCGAAAGGGCAGTGAGCTGGAAATTGAATTTTATCAGCAGGAGGATGCGGCTTTAGTGGCAGAGCAGTATGGGGGAAGCTGTTCCGGAAATGGAACAAAACTTTTCTTTCCGCAAAAGACCAAAGAGGATATGGGTGAAATCATGGCATTTCTGGTGGAACGTCAAATTTTCATACGGCGCATGGAAATGCAGGAGCCTACCCTGGAAAATCTGTTTTTGGAGGTGATTGGCAGATGAATTCTCTGTTTGCTTTTTTAAAAAAAGAATTTTTAGAACAGATACGCACCGGAAAGCTGCTTATCTTTGTGATTATTTTTTGTTTATTTGGTATTATGAGCCCTGCCATAGCAAAGCTGACTCCCTGGATGATGGAGATGATGTCGGAGGATCTGGCGGAAAGCGGATTTGTTGTAAATCATGTGGAAATAGACGCCATGACCTCCTGGACACAATATTATAAAAATATGCCCATTGCATTGATAATCTTTTTGGTGATGTTTGGAGGTATATTGACCGCAGAGCTTCAAAAGGGTACGCTTATCAATGTGATCACAAAAGGGTTAAACCGCTGGAAGGTGATTTTTACAAAAACTGGCGCCATGTGCCTTGTCTGGACGGCTGGCAGTCTGTTATCCTATGGGATTACTTATGGATACAATGCTTATTTTTGGGATAATGGCATTGCGGAGCATGTATTTTTTGCGGCTTTCTGCTTTTATTTGCTTGGACTGTGGCTTATAACGGTTATTCCTTTTGCCTCCGCCTTTTTAAATGGAGCTTCCGCCGTGATTCTTCTGGCGGGAGGGGAGTTTCTCGGGGCATACTTGTTAAGCCTGCTGCCTGCAGTCAGGGAGTATTCGCCGGCATATCTTATGGGCTCCATGAATCTTTTGACGGGAGTCAGCGCTGTGGGGGATTATGTTCCGGCGGTTATTGTTACGGTTGTGCTGATGGCAGTGAATATGGCGGGAGCAGTTGTTTTATTTAACCGGAGGAATATTTAGGCAGGAGCGGAGTGATTTTACTCCGCTCCTTCAGTTGTGTGCCCGGCGGCGCAGGTTTTTACATGATTATTTACTTTGATATCTTTGGATCCGGTAATGTTGCGTTTTTATCAGAGTCATATTTTAATCATCTGACTCTATTACAGCATCTGTATATTTTCTTTGCATATCGTGCCGCTTTTTCCGATTCCCGGCGGATTCAAATATAATTGAAAAATCGTAATCCTCCGGATAAAGCTCTGTTGCTGCCACATGCAATTTTACCCGTTTATGATTAATCCAGATTTTTTTATCCGGAAGCTGCACTCTTAATACGCCTTTTTCATTAACCGGCATGCATACTATCCCTATCTTTTTCTCAGGATAAACCATTACACTGTCACCAATCTTGTATTTGGTGCCAAGCTGCCCGTAATTCTTTCCCGGTTTGGCTTTTGAAATTTTAGCGGTGGTTTTCCTGATAAGATGGCTTTCCTGTGTTTGAAATTTATAAGACTTCACTGCATCCTCGCCGTATGCAGCACAAATTGCCACCTTTAACATTTCCTTTGGCATTCCCAGCCTGTCTGCAATGTAAAATGCACAGCTTTCACCTGCTTCTCCGATTACCATTTGATAAGTAGGGCTTAGGGTTTCTTTGTCAAAAACCATTCTTGCATTAACCACATCCTCTGCCCGGGCTGCATATTCTTTTACTTCCGGATAATGGGTTGTCACCAGAAAAATGGCGCCGCTTTTTCTCAGTTCCTCCAGTATTGCAATTGCAATTCCCATACCTTCTGCAGGATCTGTGCCTGAGCCCAACTCATCCATAATAACAAAGCTATCCTTATTTACTTCACGTAGAACCTCCAGCACATTGGTTATGTGTGCGGAAAAGGTAGACAGATTTTCAGACAGGTTCTGCCCGTCGCCAATATCGCATAGATAAGAATTATTCATACAGATATCCGCCTGTTTACATGTTACATGCAAGCCGCATTGTGCCATAATACAATTCAGCATAACTGTTTTTATTGCTACTGTTTTTCCTCCCGTATTGGGACCCGTTATCACAATGCCCCGTGCTTTTTCACCTATGTCAAACTGTAACGGAACTGCTATCCTTTTATCCATCAATGGATGCCGTGCCTCATCCAGTCGGATTCTGCGGTCTGTATTAATGGCGGGCTCTACCGCATCCATGTCAATGCTTAATTTCCCTTTTGAAAAAATAAAATCCAGTTTTTCTATCATTACCAGATTATCCTGCAATACAGGAGCCGATTCCTCCACAAAAGCCAATAAGGTATATAAAATACGATACACTTCATTTTCCTCATCAATTTTCAGCAATTGCAGTTTTTCATAATATTTGGTTACACCTGAGGGTTCCATAAAAAGCGTGCTGCCCGTAGAGGACTTATCAATAATACTGCCGGATATTTTAAACTTGTATTCTTTTTTTACGGGAATGCAGATACGTCCGTTTCTAAGGGTGCAGTAGTTATCTGCCATGCACTCCTTATTGGAACGCATAACCTGTTCCGCTTTCTGCTTCATCTGTTCCTCACATTTTATAATTTGGTTTCGGATTTGTCCTAATTCTTTTGATGCGTAATCATCCACAGCTCCGTTTCTGATTTTACTACAGATTTCTTCACGCAATTCCGCAAGCGCATCCAGATTTTCTTCATAATATGCCAGGGAATTGTGATACATTTTCCCTCTTTCCAGATAATCCTTCAAACGCTTTATGGCAGCTAATACTTTTTCTATTCGTTCAAACTGATATGGCGTTAAACAATCTCCCTTTTCCGCAATTAACAAAATTTCTTTTATTTCAGAAATGTTTTGCAGCGGTGGTTCTCCTGTTTTTTCAATGAGATTTCTGGCGTCTGTAGTATCTCTTAAAAGTTTTCTCAGTTCATTTTCGGAAAAACATAACGAAGCTTCCCGGATTTTTTCCTTTGCCGGGTCAGTAATGGCTAACTCAGCCCATCTCTCTTTGACTTTATCAAATTCTATTTGCTTATTAATATTCATTTTTTTGTCCTTTCACTTTTTATTGGATCGCCTTAAACGCAAAAAAGGCCATGAATACCCTAAATGCATTAAGATACCATGGTCTTTAAATTTCAGTAATTATCCGATATACTTCAGGAAGACATAAAAATAGCATGACCATACAGTCATGCCAATATCATCTGTGAAAATGTATATACCATAATATTAAGCAATTGTAAGGCGAAAGCGCTGACAACACATGCTGCCGGCAAATGGGCAGACTCCTAGCATAAACTAAAAATCACCCTTGCAATATTTATTTTGCAATTTTCTCCATTACAATCACACTTAACATACAAAATCCTCCTAAAACTTTTTGCTTATTGTACATTATTCTGTATGATTGGTCAAGTATTAAATTGTGTACAATGCGCTATTTCTGATTCATTCCCTGTAAAGTCTTTAAGATTATGGAAGTAATGAATTAGCTGTTAACGAGCAGAACCCGCTTGCGAAAGGTTTTTATGAGCATATGGGTTTTTATGTTTACAAACGGACAGACCATGACGAGCAAGGCAATCCCTACCCTCTTTTATTCATGAAATTGAAATAATTTTGACCATGATAGAGGTAATTCGGGATTATGCCTATGCGGGTTCCTTTGTAGGGCGAGCGGCCTATGATTGGTCGTGCGAAATGACAGTATATCTTGACCACACTTCGCAGAAATGCGGTTTGGGGCGAAAGATATATGAGGCGCTTGAAGATAATTTGCGGGAAATGGGAATTTCACAAGTGCGGCTATAAAATATGGTCTTGATTGCCATTTGTACTATGGAGGTGTTTGTAGCAGGGATAGCTTTTAACGAATCATTGTTAGTGTGTGCTGCCATGCTGATGTTTGTTCTGGGACATTGCTGGAGAAATAATATAATGATGGCTTATGTGGAGAATCATGCTTATGATGGTTTGGAAAAGAAATAAATTCCCATTGTAAAATTTCCTTTTCTCCAATATCTGTTCTCTGCTCAAAATAATTATTTTGCAAGAACTTCATACGCTTCCAAGTTTTGTTTTATAAGATATTATTGTTTTGTTGTAAAATTAAAAATTAATAAATTGATAAATGTAAAAAATTTGATTTGACAAAAAAGATTTAATTATATATAATACTGCTGTTTTGCAAAACAAATCTAAAAAATAGTAGAAAATTGTATATTTTAATATTAGTAAATTTTAAATAATACATTAAGTAAATGTATTTATGAATAATATACCATTTTATAAAAAGGAGAAAAAATGAAAAAATTATCTAAAAGAATATTATCAATAGTATTAACAATAACCATATTATCAATAGGTTATATGGATGTATATGCAAGCAACGGATTAGATAAAAATTATGGAAAATACCAGGAAACAGAAGGAAAGGAATGTACTATTAAAATTATGGGTACAAATACGAGAAGTTTAAAGGTTTCTTATGGTAAAATGCTATCTCTTCCTAATTATGTATTTATGTCAATCACACCGCAAACCACAAGTTACAAAATAACAGTATACAATTTAGGAGTAGACAGAGTCGATAGTGTAAAAATAAAATGTACAGTAAAAAAGAATTCTGGTGGATTATATGCATCTAAGCAACATACATTTAAAAATGTTAAAGTGGGAAGTACCTCATGGACATGGAATTTAAAAAAGGGTGAAACAGTCCAAGAAACGATTACCGTTACTGGTACTGCAAAAGATGGTAAGGATTCTAGCGCTTTTTCAGGTTCAACCGTAAGGTATAACTTTGCAGGTGGAAAATATGGAACGATGAAAGCATATGATGGGCAAAAACATCACATGCCTTCAAATTCTGTTTCGCCATTATCAACATATAGTGGTCCCTGTGTAAGAATGATTACAGCAGACCATAAAAGAACTGCCAGCTATGGTAATTCAAAAACAGCAAAAGATTTTCGTAAAAAGGAAAAAGAAAAAATAGCAAAAAATCGGTTTTTAGAAGCACAAAAATTAGGCATTTCAGATGTACAGGGAAAATTCGGTATAAAATACAATGCAGTAATTAATGATATGATAGTATATACAAAAGGATTAGGATATAAGAAATAAAAATATGATGAAATCGTATCTGAAAAAGAAGACCTTGCTTTGTTTATTATTTCTATGTATATTACTAAGTGGATGTGAAAAAGTAGAAAGTGTTTCACTGAATGAATATTTTATAGACTCTATCGGAGATTATGAAAACATTGAAGTTCCTGCAATAAATATAGATGTAGACGAAAAGGAACTGGAATGTGAAAAAGAGTACTTGCTTATTCAAGATGCCACTATGGAAGAGGTTATAGACCGTAGCATTCAAAAGGGAGATATTGTTTACGTTACATATACATTATTGAACCAGTCAAAAGAAGCTATTGCAGGATTTGAAAATATAGAAACGGATTTTTGCATTGGAGACTTAGAATTTGATGAATTTGTTGAAACGGAGCTTCTTGGTAAAAAAAGCGGTGACTCGTTACAGCTTTTGCAGATAGACGGACAAAGATTTATAGGTGAAAAGCAGAATATATATATGAATCTGAAAGTAAATCGTATAGAAGAATTTGTTTATCCGGAGCTTACAACAAAATATCTGCAGGAGAAATATCATGTAAATAATGTAGATGAATTTATGCAATATGTCAAAGAGTATACATGGAATATAAAATATGACATGGAACTGGAAGAAATTAAGGATGACATATTAAAAAATATTGTGGAGAAAACGGTCTTTGGCAGGCAATACGATGATAAGCGAAGATTACGTTATGAAGAGCTCATTGACGGATATGAAAGGTATGGAGATTTATACGGCATGACTTTGGAAGAGGTTCTTGAAATGTTTGATTTATCAAAGGAAATCGTGCAGGAAAATGCCGATTATTTTGAAGGCTCCTGGGAAGTTGCACAATATATCATTAAAGAGGAAGAATTGCAGTTATCAGCAAGGGAAATGAAAAAAGCACAGGAAAAATATGCAAAGGAAAATGGTTATGAAAATGCAGAAGACCTGCTGTCTGACAGCGGTCTTCAATATATAACGGAAGAAATATATATTCAGATTGTAAAAGATTTTCTTTATGAACAGGCAGCAGAAAGGAGATAAAAATATGCACATTACAATAATTCCTCATGAAGGAATTTTAATAGAAGGAAAGAAAGTTTTACTGGGAGCGACGATTGAACAGGCAATGCAGATTCTTGGGCAGTGTGAAAGGCTTGATGATGCCTTCTATTTTGAGGAAGGCGATATTGCCATATTTATGGAAAATGAGCTTATAGATTACATAGAGCTTCGCAGAAGCGATAATCAAAATATGCTGGTTACCCTTGATGAACTGGATGTATTCCGCACAGAGAAGAAAGAAGTATTACAGCAGCTTGCCTCCAAAAATCTTGAGCCGCCTGTAGAGGATGATGAATCCGGTAAGAGTTTTGAAAACCTTGGTATTAGTATTTATACAAGTATTTCCGAAGAGGAAGTGGAAAAAATGATAGAGGAAGCAAAAGCAGATGGTGTTTATGAAGAAATGCTGGAAGATATCCAAAGGGATATGGAGAGGGCAAAATATGTAGAAACTGTAGGAATTTATGCATAATAGTGAAAAGCGGAGAGTTGAAAGGTTCTACACTTTTTAAAATATAATTTTAAGCAATTGCCATATCTGAAAAATATGCTATACTAATTTCCATAAAGCCGATAAAAGGCGGGAATTTTGAAAGGAGTAATTTGGAATGAGAGAGTTTTTTGATTTGTTTATGAAATTTTTTAATTTAAATCACTAAGGAGTAAAATGAACAGAAAAATTAAAAATATTGAACAAAAATATTTGGAAAAATCACTGAATCTGGTGGAGGAAGTATTTACGGAATCAGAAGGAGCAGAATCAGGAAAGATAGTAAGGAATGTGGTAGAGAAAATAAGGAGAAAGAGATTTTACCTGCCGCAGCTGGACCTGGTTATGGTAGATGAAGAGGATAAGGTAATCGGATATGCCATGTTTTCAAGGTTTCATCTGGAAGGGAAATATGAAAATCAATTGTTATTGCTTTCTCCGGTAGCAGTGAAAACAGAATTACAAAGACAGCACATTTCAAAGGAATTGATTGAATTTGGTTTTAAAAGAGCTGAAGAAATGGGTTATGAAGTGGTAATCGTAGAGGGCAATCCCCAAAATTATAATCCAAGAGGATTTGTGACGTCTTGTAATCACGGCATTGTTGCAGGACCAAATGTGAAGCTGCCGGCTCCGGAATGCCTAATGGTAAAGGAATTAGCGGCGGGTACTTTAAAGAATATAAAAGGAATGGTGGATTTTTCGGATTATGAATTATTAACCTGACTGATTATAATTGGATTGCCGGGATTGAGCTTTATTCTCTGTAAAAATTGGCTTTAGTATTAGTAATATTTTTACCCGGAGGTATTTTTATAAATTACAGGAGAAAAAATGGCACAGGAAAAAGAAAGATTTGCAAAAAAATTTGATACTATGCAAAAGGAAATTCTTGTACTTACAGAAGGCGGCGTAAGTGCCTCAAGAATTGGAAAAGAAAAGTTTTGGACTGCATCCCTAACCGTTTTAGCTTTTTTGGATACTGCAACAGGAGAGTTGACAGAAGATAAATGTTATCTTGAGTGGCAGTTGACAGATGAAGAAAATCAAAGCTCTGGGAAAAAATTTCACTTAAAAGGGGAATCTATTTACCGATTAAAAGTACAGGAATCTTTTCCTTTTGCAAATCAGGAAACGGGAAAAGAAATAAAGAAAACATTTTGGGTAAAAGAGGTTCTGGAAAGAAACTGCCATGAAAAGAGATTAGATGTGATTTTGGAAAAATTCCGCAAGCCTGTGACAATTCAGCCAGATTGCTGTGAAACATTAGTGCTTGACAAGTCCCTTGGGATGTTTTCAGGGGAAGGAACATGGAATGAAAAATATTGTTTGATTCATCTGGATGTGGATGAGGATGGTTCAGAGACTGCCAATGAGTCATTGGACACATTGAAAAAGCTCATGTCCCATTGTAGGGAATGGGACCAGAAAGCGAGAAAATATGCGGCCGCAGAGCTGGTGGAATGTGCCAATGACTGGGCAGAAGAAGAGGAAGAAGAAATTACCGAAGACGAATTTGCCAGACGTTTAAGTATCAGTGAAGTTTGTGCATCCCTTGATGGCGATTTTGAAATTTATTATTATGATGATGATATGTTTTATGGGCATGTGGTTATTGTAAGCGGAAATATTGAAACAGGAATTGATGATGCGTATATGGCAGGATAGAGGCTGAAAGTTAAAAATCTGCCAGGGAGCAGATATAAACAGATTGAAAAGACGGTAATTATCGTGTGGGATATACAGCACTGGATGGAATTTAACAAAGAACAATCAAAAAGGGAATGAGTCATTTCTGATTCATTCCCTGTAATATATTATTTAATTAAAGTTCTCAATGCAAGCCTGGAACATATCCTTGCTTACACCGCAAAGAGGACAGCACCAATCGTCAGGAAGATCTTCAAATTTAGTGCCGGGAGCTATTCCGTGCTCAGGGTCTCCTTTTTCAGGATCATACGTATATCCACAGGGATTACAAAAATATTTCTGCATAATTAATAATCTCCTTTTCTATTTTTCAATAAAGTATTTCTGCTTAACCGAAGTATCTCTTAAGAAGTCCTTCAAATGCTTTTCCGTGTCTTGCCTCATCCCTTGCCATCTCATGAACAGTATCATGGATTGCATCTAAATTAGCAGCTTTAGCCCGCTTTGCAAGGTCAAACTTACCTGCTGTAGCGCCATTTTCAGCTTCTACTCTCATTTCCAGATTCTTCTTTGTGGAATCGGTTACTACTTCGCCAAGTAATTCTGCAAATTTAGCAGCATGTTCAGCTTCTTCATAAGCAGCCTTTTCCCAGTATAAACCGATTTCCGGATATCCTTCTCTATGAGCAACTCTTGCCATTGCAAGATACATACCAACCTCTGTACATTCACCATTGAAGTTTGCCCTAAGGTCAGCCATGATGTCTTCGGAAGCTCCCTGAGCTACGCCTACCACGTGTTCAGCTGCCCATGTCATTTCTCCGCCCTGAGCTGTAAATTTCTCTGCCGGTGCATTACAAACCGGACATTTTTCAGGTGCTGCGTCTCCTTCGTGAACATAACCACATACTTGACATACAAATTTCATAATTTTTTCTCCTTTTCTTTTTATAAGATTTTCTATTTCAACAGATCATATATCGACCTGTTGCATTTATAAAAATGATATTAGAATTCCTCCAAATTAAGAATTCTCCAGACAGTCCGGGCATTCCCCATAAAAATAGGCAACATGTCCTTTTATCTTTCCGTAAAAACAGGAATCTGCCGAGTTAATAAAAGAATCCAGACCGTCAACAGCTATATCCATTACCCTGCCGCATTTTTCACATATGAAATGATAATGGGGCGTTGTATTGCCGTCAAAGTGGTCTGTACCGTCTCCCAGCCGCAGCCGGTTGATTTCTCCCGTATCGGATAATAAAGTAAGATTCCTGTAAACAGTACCAAGACTTAAATTGGGAAATTTATCCAAAAGCCCAAGGTAAATCATATCGGCAGTGGGATGGTCCTTTCTCTCCATTAAAAACTTTTTAATTGCCTCTCTCTGCCTGCTATATTTTAGTGCTGCCATTACAATCTCCAATAAATAAAAAATTAAAATATACCTGCTCCATTGATAAAATCATATTATCAATATGTCTTCAAATAGAAATCAGTAATGATTACTGTTATTATACTAAATAATAAATTTTTGTCAATAAGTAAGATAAAAAAATTTTATACTGGAACTGCTCTTGACAAATAAAAGCTTCTTTCCTAAAATATAAATAATTTCATTTACAAATAAACAGCAACGAAGAGAACAATTAGGATAAGTGAAACAAACAGAAAGCAGCCGGGAGATGAGAGGCGCATGGGAAGCTTATACCGAATACCTCTCTGAGCTTTGCACTGAACATGTGAGATAATGCCCTGGATAATTGTACAACATTTGTGCAGAATCTTCTTACTTTTTAACAGACAGGGTGAAATGATAAATATGTTATCCCATATAAGTAGGCTGCAACGGGAGCACCCGTTACCGTGCCGGAGTATTGCAAGCTGATTGAATGGACAACATATGTAATAAGTATATATGATGCCGGTAATTTATGAATTTTGCTGTACTTACTGAGGCAGTTCGTGCAAGCGGATTGTGAATTAAGGTGGTAACACGGGCATACATCCTCGTCCTTATTTAATTAAGGCGGGGTTTTTTTATGGAAAAAATCAGGTGTTCCCTGAGCGCCTGCTAAAAAATATAGATAATTGCGAAACACCCTGCCGCCACAATTATGTAATTGCCCAATAAAAAATAACAGAAAAGGAGAAACAAACATTATGACAGTATTTGAGGAATTAAAAGAGAGAGGGCTGCTGGCCCAGCTAACAGACGAAGAGGAAATCAAAGAGCTTATCAATAACGGAAAGGCTACCTTTTATATTGGCTTTGACCCTACGGCTGACAGCCTTCATGTAGGACATTTCATGGCGCTTTGCCTTATGAAGAGAATGCAGATGGCAGGAAATAAGCCCATTGCCCTTATTGGCGGGGGAACGGCTATGATTGGGGACCCTTCCGGCAGAAGCGACATGCGTACCATGATGACAAAGGAACAGATTCAGCATAATTGCGACTGCTTTAAGGAGCAGATGAGCAAGTTTATTGATTTTTCTGATGGAAAAGCAATGATGGTAAATAATGCGGACTGGCTTTTGGATTTAAATTATGTAGAGCTTTTAAGAGAAGTTGGCGCCCACTTCAGCGTTAACCGCATGCTTACAGCGGAATGCTACAAGCAGAGGATGGAAAAGGGACTTAGCTTTTTAGAATTTAATTATATGATTATGCAAAGCTATGATTTTTATGAATTATACAGAAAATACGGCTGTAATATGCAGTTTGGCGGGGATGACCAGTGGAGCAATATGTTAGGAGGCACGGAGCTGATTCGCCGTAAGCTTGGAAAAGATGCCTATGCCATGACCATTACACTTTTACTGAATTCAGAGGGAAAGAAAATGGGAAAAACCCAAAAGGGCGCTGTATGGCTTGACCCGAAGAAAACCTCGCCCTTTGAATTTTTCCAGTATTGGAGAAACGTGGCGGATGCAGACGTGTTAAAATGCATTCGCATGCTGACATTCCTTCCGCTGGAAGAAATCAGGAAAATGGACAGCTGGGAGGGCAGCCAGTTAAACGAGGCAAAAGAGATACTTGCCTTTGAGCTTACCAAAATGGTTCACGGGGAAGAAGAGGCTGTAAAGGCAAAAGAAAGCGCAAGAGCATTATTTTCCAGTGGAAATGCAGCAGATATGCCTACTGCAGAGTTAGCGGAAGCTGACTTGGTAGACGGAAATATCGATATTTTGACTATGCTTCTAAAATCCGGTCTGGTTCCATCCAAATCAGAAGCAAGACGGGCAGTAGAACAGGGCGGTGTTTCCGTAGATGGAGAAAAGGTAACGGATATAAAAGCTCTTTTTGCAAAAGATGCCCTTGCAGGAGAAGGTATTGTATTAAAGCGGGGAAAGAAGAATTTCCGCAAGGTACTGATAAAATAGAGCCGGAAAATTGCAGCCGTTCAGACAGCAATTCTCACACAGGAATCTGAATGAGCACTGCTGCCTGAACGGTTACAGAAAATTTAAAAAATGAAAAAAAGGAAGCGATAGCCCTATGGCATTTACCCAGATACAGAAGCTTCAATTGAATAATCAGGTGGACAGGATTCTTCACACGCCGGGGAATTTTCGGGGCGGTAATCTGGAAATGACCATGGTTTTTGACTATGCTATGGATTTAAGCCTTTTAAAAGAGGAAGCAGGGCAGATAATAGCTTCCTTAAGAGCCCACAGCCAGGTGTTCCAGAACGTGCGGTTTAACGGAGTGAAGTGGAAGGGAGACGGTAATATAACCAGTCAGGTAGTCCCTATGGTATTTGTGCAGATGGGAAAATTCTTTGAAGATGATGAAAATAATAATGGAGAGACTTCGGATTCCGTTTCGGCTAAAAGCCTGGATGTATTGCTGGAAAACCTGAAGCTGTTTCATGCAAGAAGCAAGCTTATCCTTATCCTTACACAAGGTCAATACAAAATTTCAGACAAAGAAGCGGTAAAACAGGCATTAAGTCCTTTCCTGAAACAAAAGATTCTTTTTCTGGAGAAAGACCTTATGAAAACAGGTATGCAGGTATTTATAGAGCTCATATAAAAGGCGCTCCATTAGATTCTCTTCTGCAAAAGGAATAAAGGAAGAAGTTTTAAGGAAACAATAAAAAGTTACGAGAAGTTACAAAAATATACTTTAATAGTAAAATTTAGAATACCATATTATTATAAAAATATTATAAAAAAACAAATATATTCTTGCGGATTTATGGAAAATAAGTTAATATAATTCCATAGATAAGTTTTTCCTGCGCTTCATACAGGAGGAACCTATGAAGAAAACTTTTCAGCAATTAAATTTAAGCAACGCATTTTTATTTGCAACCGCTCTGGAGGATTCAGAGATTTGCAGGCTGGTACTTGAAATCATTCTTGGTGCCAGGCTTCCAAAGGTAAAAGTACACGCAGAACAGAGTATTTTAGTAAGTTCGGATTTTCGGAGTATCAGGCTTGATATTTATGCCAGCGATGAAACGCAGGTAAGCTACAACGTAGAGGCACAAAATGACGACAGGAAGAATCTTGCCAAAAGGAGCCGTTACCATCAGGCGGAGATGGATGTAGCTTTCCTGAAACCGGGAGACGATTTCAATGATTTGAAGCCTGGCTATGTTATTTTTATCTGTACCTTCGACCCATTCGGAAAAGGACTGTACCGCTACACCTTTGAAGAAAGGTGCTTGGAATGTGATATGGAGCTTGGGGATGGCACAAGGAAGATATTCTTAAACACCAAAGGAAAAAATGATAAAGATGTCCCAAAAGAGCTGGTGCACTTCTTAAAGTATATGGAACAGAGCACTGATGAATACGTGACGGGGCTCACGGATAAGTCTATCATAAGGCTGCATGAAAAAGTGACGGAGCTGAAAACATGGCGGAGACTGGAGGCGAGATATATGACTCTTGAGGAGTGGGTAAAAGACAGGTCAAAAGACAGAGAAGTTATAGCAAAGCAAGAAGCAAAGCAGGAGGCTGTCTTTGAGCTTTTAGAGGAATACGGAGCTGTTCCGGAGCATATCAGGGAAGCTGTTTCGGCACAACGGGATTTGACAGTGTTGAAAAGATGGTTGAAGCTTGCTGCAAGAGCCGGCTCCATGGAGCAGTTTGAGAAGGAAATGTAAGAACTTTCTTATCAATTAAAACAAAAGCTAATACAATAATCTAAATGTAATATCAGCATTCTATTGCTGCGGTCTGCGGCCGCTGCAGTCGGAATACAATTCGTAAACAATTCACAATCAATAAAAAAGGTGCAGGAAAAACTATCTATAAGAATAACATTTTATTTTGTATAGTTCTATCATATAAAGTTAGAGATTTGTAAAAGTAAACGCATGATTGTAAGAGTAAAAGTAAGATATTTCTGGCGTTAAACTTTACAATTATTGATTTATGCAGCTCATATAAAGTACATTTTATAGGACTGCTTCTTTGCTACAATAAGTACAGTTCAAGGCTGGCAGAAAGCCGGAAAGCAAATCACTGTACCATACAGCAAGGAGGAAGTTTTTATGAAAGGATTTTTTGTAACAGAAGGATATATGGGATATGTAAATGGCAGCTATTTACTATTTGCAAGTGAGAGCGACTATATGGAGTACATGGAAGAGGCAGCTTAACAGGCTGTTTGTCACGGAAATCAATTTTAAGACGGCAGCTTTCAAAGCAGACTCCGGGACGGGCTCCCCGCAAAGAATGTTTCTGCGTCGCCACGCTTTCGCTCTGATAAAAACGCAGCAGTTCTAAGCTCGAAAATACCTCGCTAAGAACCGGCGATTTTATAAGGGCTCCTTCAGAAATCATTTCTTGCGGGGAGCTCGTCCCGGAACTTGCTTTGAAAGCTGCCGTCTTAAAATTGGTTTCCGTGGGCTGCCCTGCATTTTCCTCTTGACAAATCATTTTGCAGCAAATATTATATAGATAGCCGATATATAGATTGTCTACATATAAGCGCAAAACAGGAGGCAGTGTTTTTTACCGGACTGGTAAATACATGCTGCTGACACAGTAAAATCAATTTGCAAATGGAACAGGAGGACATAAAATGGCAGTGGATAAAAGTTTGATTTCAGGAAGTACCACTATGTTGCTTTTAAAGCTACTATCCGAAAAAGATATGTATGGTTATGAGATGATTGAAACCTTACAAAAAAAATCCAATAATGTATTTGCTTTAAAGGCAGGCACTTTATACCCATTATTGCATTCCTTAGAGGAAAGAGGACTGCTGACGGTATACGAAGCTACCGTTATGGGAAAGGTACGAAAATACTACGGTATTACAAAAGAAGGGAAAAAATTTCTAAAAGCAAAAGAGGCAGAATGGAAGGAATATTCTCTGGCAGTATCCAATGTGTTAGGAGGTGTTGTTTATGGAATTGCATGAGTATCTGGACACTTTGGCGGAGCAGATTCGCTGTAAGAAAGCACGTCCCATGATTCAGGAGGAAATAAAAAACCATATTGAAGACCAGGCCCAGGCATACAGGAAAGAGGGCATGGGTGAAGAAAAGGCAATGGCAAAGGCTATTCTGGAAATGGGAGACCCGGTTGAAGCCGGTATGGAGCTTGACAGGGTGCATCGTCCTAAAATGCAGTGGACCCTGGTGGCTCTGGTAGTATTGCTGAGCATAATAGGCATGATTATGCAGATTGTTATTTTTAAGACAGGGTGCCTTAGCAATGAGGAGAATGTCACTACTATTCAGAACGGATTCATCTATAACAGTATATTGAATACCATTATTAGTTTTTGCGTGATAGGGGCTGCCTGTATATTGGATTATACTTATCTGGCAAAGCACCCGGTTGCTCTTTGGTGGCTGTTTTGTTTTTTGCAGGTTGTAGGAAGCATTTTCTACATGGAGGGCCCGTTTATCCGGGGATTTCAGCTAAATTATTATGGGTTTACATTAATGGTGCCGATTTTTGCGGCAGTTGTTTTTCGATATAAGAATAAAGGGATGGCAGGTTTTTTGAAATGTATAGGGCTTTATTTGGCATTAGTACTTATAAAGATGTTTACGCAGTTATCGTATATAAGCGGTATGCTGGAATTAACCATATCTGTACTGGTTGTTTTGACAGTTGCAGTCATACGCGGGTGGTTTGGAGAGAAAAAAGCCGGTAAGCTTGCTCTAATCTGGATTCCGGCATTAGGAGCTCCGGCACTGATAGGAACAGTTGCGGTATTTTTTAATGATAAGATTCGGATTATGGCGGATTATCAGGCAGCAAGAATACAGGCGCTTTTTCACATGGATAGCTGGGCGAATTATCAGGTTCTGGCAGCCAGAGCTGAAATGGAAAAAGCAACATTACTTGGTACCAGGAGACTGCCTTTGACTACATTGCCTTCCATTCAAAATGATTATATTGTTACAAGCATGTTTACCTATTTTGGGATAATCTTTACATTATTTGTAATGAGCATGATTTTATTTTTTATATGTAAGGCGTTTCATTTAAGCATCCGGCAAAAAAACCAGTTGGGCTCCATGATGAGCATCGGATGCGTGATGGTTCTGTTGGGAAAAATTGTTGTTTATGTAATTTCCAATGTGGGCGGTGTATCTATATTCGGACAAATGAGTATGCCGTTTTTATCCTATGGATTAGGAAATGCTGTTGTAAATGGAGTTTTAGTGGGTCTGCTTTTAAGCGTTTACCGGAATACGGATATTGTTTCAGAAAAAATCAGCAAGCCTAAATATATTTTCCGCTTTCCTGTTGAAAAGGTATAAAAAAGCAGAATATGATTGACTGAAAGGCCATATTATCGTAATTTGCAGGATAATATGGCTTTTTTGCGTTGAAATTGAATAAAAATAATTATATAATATACAAGTGTCTATTTTTAAAAAGAAAGAGGATAATCCATGAGAAAGATTCAAGTTTCAGAAATTACTGAAAATATCAAAGAAATGTGTATAGAAGCAAATCATTTTCTTACAAAAGATGTGGATAAGGCATTAAAAGCTGCCTGTGATACAGAAAAGTCTCCTTTAGGAAAACAAGTATTGACTCAGCTTCAGGAAAACCTTGCTATTGCAGGAGAAGATATGATTCCAATCTGTCAGGATACAGGCATGGCAGTTATATTTATGGAAATTGGCCAGGAGGTTCATTTTGAAGGGGGCCTGCTGGAGGATGCCATTCATGAAGGCGTGCGCAAAGGCTATGTGGAAGGATTTTTAAGAAAGTCAGTAGTAAAAGACCCGCTTATCCGGGAAAATACAAAAGACAATACGCCTGCAATCATTCATTATCGGATGACAGCCGGAGATAAAGTGAAAATCACAGTGGCCCCAAAGGGCTTTGGCAGTGAAAATATGAGCCGGGTGTTTATGCTAAAGCCGGCGGATGGAATAGAAGGGGTAAAAAATGCTATTTTAACTGCAGTAGAAGACGCAGGTCCCAATGCATGTCCCCCAATGGTAATCGGTGTGGGAATTGGCGGCACCTT
Organism: uncultured Lachnospiraceae bacterium; assembly: GCA_947382355.1. Classification (GTDB taxonomy): domain Bacteria; phylum Bacillota; class Clostridia; order Lachnospirales; family Lachnospiraceae; genus RGIG3040. The sequence goes on along the minus strand of CANCYR010000052.1, from coordinate 1,839 downwards.
TGAAAAATGTGCCTTAATGGCAAAAGAGGCTCTTACCAGAGACCTGGGAACCCATTCTTCTATTTCTTATGTAAAAGAAATGGAGGAAGAGCTTCTTTCCACTATTAACAAAACAGGAATCGGTCCCGGCGGACTTGGAGGAACCACTACCGCGTTAGCAGTCAATATTAACACATACCCGACTCATATAGCCGGTCTTCCGGTGGCAGTTAACATTTGCTGTCATGTGAACCGTCATGCCACAAGAGAATTGTAAACAGTCAAATACCGGAACTGCTAAAAATAAATATAATATATATAGAAGAAACACAATTTGTATGGCTGGAGAAAAGACGGGAAAACTTCTATATAGGAAAGGAATCTATGAATAAACATATAAAAGCTCCATTTGTTCAGGAGGAAATAAATACATTAAAAGCAGGGGATTATGTATATATATCGGGTACAATCTACACCGCAAGAGATGCTGCCCACAAGAGAATGTATGAAGGGTTGGAAAGAGGAGAAAACCTGCCGTTTGATATTAAAAATAATGTGATTTACTATATGGGTCCTTCCCCGGCAAGGGAAGGAAGGGCTATTGGTTCAGCAGGGCCTACCACGGCAAGCCGTATGGATAAATATGCCCCAAAGCTTATGGACATGGGCTTAAAAGGCATGATTGGCAAAGGAAAGCGCAGCCAGGAAGTAAAGGACAGCATTATGCGCAACAAGGGAATTTACCTTGCGGCTGTAGGCGGAGCAGGTGCCTTATTATCCAAATCTATTCAATCATCAGAGGTAATCGCATATGATGATTTAGGAACAGAAGCTATCCGAAGGCTGGAAGTAAAAGACTTTCCTGCGATTGTAGTCATAGATAAAGAAGGAAATAATCTTTATGAAATGGCTGTAAAAGAATACAGGACCATTTAGCAGGTTTTAGGATGTACATATCATATTTATATGATTATAAAATAAAATTACAAGTAATTAAGGAAGAGTGAAAATATGCGTATTGCAATGATGGTATTCAGATTACTGCCCATTGTTCCGTATTTGATGCTGAAGATTTGGATTTGCAGTGTTTGTGATAAAATTTCCTATAAGACGGGATTTAAAGCATCCCGACAAATAACACTTTGCGCCAATTGGGCAGGAAGGGTCACAATTGAAGCCCATGGTCAGGAAAATATTCCAAAAGAAAATGGATTTATTTTCTTTCCAAATCATCAGGGACTTTACGATGTGCTGGCAATTCTTCATTCCTGTACCACACCCTTTGCTTTTGTCATAAAAAAGGAGGCAAGTCAGGTTATTTTGCTAAAACAGGTAATTGGCGCCCTTGGCTCACTTGTCATTGACAGGGAGGATATCAAGCAGTCCATGTTAACCATTAAAAAGGTATCCGAAGAAGTAAAAAATGGAAGAAATTTTCTTATTTTTCCCGAGGGCACCAGAAGCAAAAACGGAAATAAACTTTTGGAATTTAAAGGAGGCAGCTTTAAAAGCGCTGTAAAAGCCCAGTGTCCTATTGTTCCGGTTGCGTTAATTGATTCTTTTAAGCCTTTTGACGAAAATTCCATTAAGCCGGTTACGGTGAAAGTGATTTATCTGCCTCCTATTTCTTATGAAGAGTATAAAGGGATGAAAACTGTGGAAATTGCAGCAGAAGTAAAGAGCAGGATTGAGAAGGCTATAGAAGAGTATAAGTCTTAAGGACTCTTTAAGAAATCATTTTCTGCAAAAAATCCATTTCGGTTGTAACAGTTCAGCCCTCCGCTTTCCTCCACAGGAATCAGAACCGGCGGCAGGCAGAAAGTGTTTCTACGTCGTCCCGCTCTCGCTCTGATAAAAACG
>CANCYR010000051.1 GCA_947382355.1 uncultured Lachnospiraceae bacterium | reverse complement strand
CTGACGGCTACTAATCGGTCGAGGGCTTATCCTTAAAGGAAGACAGGAAGGGAAAACGGATGGAGTAAAGATAGGAAGAGGAGTGCATTGTTCGGTTTTGAAGGTACGGCGAAAGATAGGTTATGGAAAAGCCGTAGAGAAAAACAATACTATGATTATGATAAAAGTACTTTATATAAAGTACTTTTTTTGTATCATGAAAAAGGTGGATTATGCAGATTTTAATTTTAGCTGTTATTTGTGTATTTATTGCATGTATCTTGATAATCGGATATGATACAAACCGGTTTGTTGTTCGAAAGTACCAGTTCAAAAATGAGAAGGTTACGGATAATTTTCGGTTTGTTTTGGTTTCCGATTTGCACAATAAATCCTATGGAAAGCATAATGAAAAATTGTTAAAAGCAATAGAAGAGCTGAATCCTGATGCAGTTTTATGTGCAGGGGATATGCTGACGGCAAAGCCCGGAAGGGATTTTCATACAGCAGTAGAGTTTATGAGTGCCCTTGCAAAAAATTATCCCATATATTATGGAAACGGAAATCATGAATATCGATTAAAGTTATATCCGGAAGTTTATGGTAATATGGCAGAACAATATGAACGGGAATTAAAAAAAGCAGGGATAGAGCCGTTGGTAAATGAAAAAAAAGAGATTTCCGGTAAAAATATTGTTATTTATGGATTGGAAATAGGAAAAGAATATTACGAGAGATTTCAAAAAAGAAACATGGAACAGGAATATGTTTCTTCTTTGTTAGGACAGCCGGACCATCAGGCATGTAATATATTGATTGCCCATAATCCAGAATATTTCAATGGATATGCACAATACGGCGCAGATTTTGTCCTGTCAGGCCATGTACATGGCGGAGTAGCCAAAATTCCTGTTTTGGGAGGTGTTATTTCACCATCCTTTCGTATATTTCCTAAATACGATGGCGGTATATTTGAGGAAAGAAGTAATACAGGGGAAAGCACGGTCATGGTTTTGAGCAGAGGACTTGGAATGCATACTATTCCAGTGCGCTTTTTTAATCCTGGAGAACTGATTGAAATTACAATATGCCATTGATGGATTGATAGAAAAATACAATAAAATGTGCTTGAAAGAAAAAGAGACACAAAATATTGTATTGAAAAATAAAAAATTGCTTGAAAAGAGCCTTGTTTTATTATAAAATAATTAGCGGACATTAAGTCAGGAATATTGTTTAAAATGTAAATATGAAATAAGAAAAAGTAAGGAATGTAATATGGCGCTGGAAGTAAAACTGCAAGTGTTTGAAGGTCCTCTAGACCTTCTCCTTCATCTGATAGAAAAAAATAAAATTGATATATATGATATCCCAATTGTGGAGATTACTGAACAGTATTTGGATTATATCCGTCAGATGCAGACAGAAGATATGAATATCATGAGCGAATTTCTGGTAATGGCGGCGACCCTGATAGATATAAAGTGTAAAATGCTTCTTCCAAAAGAAGTAAATGAAGATGGAGAAGAGGAAGACCCAAGGGCAGAACTGGTACAGAAGCTGTTGGAATATAAGATGTACAAATATATGTCCTATGAATTAAAGGACAGGCAGGTAGATGCCCAGAGAGTTCTTTTTAAAGTGCCCACGCTTCCCAAGGAAGTAGAAGAGTACAGGCAGCCGGTAGATTATGAACAGTTGATAGGGGATTTGAATCTGTCCAAGCTTCACGAGGTTTTTAAATCCATTGTAAAGAAGCAGAGCGATAAAATCGATCCAATCCGTTCCACCTTTGGAAAAATTGAAAAGGATGAAGTGGATATGGATGCAAAGATGCTTTATGTGGAGGAATTGGTAAGAAGCCAGAGACGTTGCAGCTTTCAACGGCTGTTTGAGGGACAGGTTTCCAAAATGGAAATGATAGTTACCTTTTTAGTGATCTTAGAGCTTATGAAGGTGGGTAAGATTAACATAGAGCAGGAACATATTTTTGACGATATTATCATTACGGCAAATGAAGCAGCATAAAGGCAGGAAGTTAAGTGGAAAAGAAAAAGGCGATATTAGAATCCATTCTGTTTACTATGGGAGGTTCCGTAGAGGTTTCCCAGCTGGCAGAGGTGATTGAAGAGGATAAAAAAACCACAAGGGAATTATTGAATCAGTTGAAGGAAGACTATGAGCAGGGAGAACGGGGAATTACCCTGATGGAACTGGATAGCTCATATCAGATGTGCACCAAGCCTGAAATGTATGAGTATTTGGTAAAAATAGCAAAAACACCAAAGAAATTCGTACTGACGGATACCGTGCTGGAAACACTTTCCATTGTGGCATATAAGCAGCCGGTAACCAGGATTGAGATTGAAAAAATCAGGGGAGTCAGTTGTGACCATGCGATAAACAAGCTGATAGAATATGATTTAATTATGGAGGTGGGAAGGCTGGACGCTCCGGGGCGCCCGCTGTTATTTGGAACTACAGAGCAGTTTTTAAGGAGTTTTGGAGTAAAGAGCTTAGAGGAGCTTCCGGAACTGAATCCTGACAGGATGGCGGAATTTAAAGAGCAGGCGGAGCAGGAAGTACAATTAAAACTAGATGTATAGGCAATGGCAGGCAGAGTATATTTTGTCTGCTTTTTTCATATATTGGAAAGAATGTTATATACCTCGGAGACGGCAAATTTGAATAGGGAATCTGGAAGAAAATATTTAATAAGAAAAGAGTCAATAAAAATAAGGGGTACGGAAAAAAGAAATCAGGAAAAAGGAAAATACGGAAAGCAAATAAAAATGCTTCTTGCTGTCATTTTAGTATTTCTTTTGCAAATAGAAGCAGGTTATATGCTGCCCTGTTTTCCCATGTCCTGCGTTTATGCAGAAGAAGAATTGCCGGAGCTTTCTCTGTATGCCAGGTCCGCCCTTTTGCTGGATGCTTCTAATAACCGGGTGCTATATGAGGAAAACGGCTATCAGGTTATGGCAATGGCCTCTACTACCAAAATAATGACCTGTATTCTGGCAATTGAGTCCGGAAGGCTTGAGGAAACGGTAGAGGTGTCTAAAAATGCCCAGAGAATGCCAAAGGTGCATCTTGGCATGAGGGCAGGGGAAACGTACAAATTAAAGGATTTATTATATTCCCTTATGTTAGAATCCCATAACGATACGGCAGTGGCCATTGCGGAGCATTTAGGCGGAAGCGTGGAAGGTTTTGCGGACATGATGAATGCAAAGGCTGCGGAACTTGGCTGTAAGGATACCTATTTTATTACACCAAATGGACTGGATGCCAAAAAGGACGGGAAAACCCACTCTACCACTGCAAGGGATCTGGCAGTGATTGCTGCATATGCCATTAGAAATCCGGCTTTTTTAGAAGTGATCGGAACAAGAAGCTACGCCTTTTCCGAGCTGTCTGGAAAAAGAAATTTTCAGGTTAGCAATAAGAACCGGTTTCTGGATATGATGGAGGGCGCTATTGGAATTAAGACCGGTTTCACCTGTGATGCGGGATATTGCTTTGTGGGGGCAATCGAACGGGATGGGAAAACCTTTATATCGGTAGTGTTAGGGGCGGGATGGCCGCCAAATAAAACGTGGAAATGGCATGATACAAAAATTTTGATGAAGTTCGGGCTGAAAAATTTTGAAATAAAAAATATTTATGAAAAAACTACCTATGGAAAAATGGAAGTATTAAACGGTGTGGAGCAACAGGTGGAAATAGGGGCTGAGCAAAAAGATATTTCCCTCCTGTTATCTTCCTATGATCAGGTAGAAATGAAGCAGACATTTCCAAAGCAATTGGAGGCTCCTGTTGAAAAAGGAACCGTCATTGGATATGAAACTTATTATGTAAACGGACAGAAATGGACGGAAATACCAATTGTGACAAAGGGCTCTACAGAGGCATTTACGTGGCAGTATTGTCTGGACAAAATACTACGTCTCTTTTTCACAAATAATTCACAGAATCTATGGTAAAATTCTTTAAAAATTGCATTTTTTGTCTAGTCTAAGAAAAAAAATTATGTTATACTGCTAAAGGATGCTTGCTGGCGAACAGGCAAGTGAGCAAATTTTGTTATTATATTAAATGAATATAAAATGGAGGTCCAAAAAATGAGTAATTCTTCACAAGCGAGTCAAAGAATTGCAGCTTTACTCGATGACAACAGTTTCGTTGAAATTGGCGCTATGGTTACGGCAAGAGCAACTGATTTCAATCTGAAACAAACTGAAACTCCTTCTGACGGCGTCATTACCGGATATGGAGTGATTGATGGCAATCTTGTGTACGTTTACAGCCAAGATGCTTCTGTTTTAAACGGAACCATTGGCGAGATGCACGCAAAGAAAATTGCGAACCTCTATGACCTGGCATTAAAGACAGGGGCACCTGTTATCGGTTTAATCGATTCTGCCGGTCTTAGATTACAGGAAGCAACTGATGCTTTAAATGCTTTTGGTGAGATTTATATGAAGCAGACGCTGGCATCCGGTGTGATTCCACAGATTACAGCTTTATTCGGCACATGCGGAGGCGGTCTTGCAATCGTTCCCACATTGACAGATTTTACTTTTATGGAAGAAAAGTCAGCCAAGCTGTTTGTAAATTCTCCAAATGCCTTAGACGGCAACAATACTTCCAAGTGCGATACTGCAGCAGCAGACTTTCAGAGCAAGGAAAGCGGTGTAGTAGATGTAGTTGGCGACGAAGCATCTATCTTAAGTCAGATCAGACAGCTTATTTCTCTTTTACCTGCCAATAATGAAGATGATATGTCTTACATAGAGTGTACGGATGACTTGAACCGTGCCTGTGAGAATATTGCAGGCTGTGCGGGCGATACATCCATTGCTTTATCCAGTATTGCAGACAATGGAGTATTTTTTGAAATCAAGGAAAACTATGCGAAGGACATGGTAACCGGATTTATTCAGTTGAACGGTGTTACTGTTGGTGCAGTGGCAAACCGTAGCGAGGTTTATAATGCAGAAGGAAAGGTGGCAGAGAAGTTTGACGGCACCCTTTCTATTAAAGGCTGTTATAAAGCAGCAGATTTTATCAGCTTCTGTGATGCTTTCAATATCCCGGTATTGTCCTTGACGAATGTAAAAGGTTATGAAGCCACTGTAGGTTCTGAAAAAGGAATTGCACAGGCAGTTGCAAAATTAACCTATGCTTTTGCAAATGCAACTGTTCCAAAGGTGAACGTTATTATTGGAAAAGCTTATGGAAGCGCATATGTTGCCATGAATTCAAAGGCAATCGGCGCAGACATTACCATGGCATGGCCAAATGCAGAAATCGGTACGATGGAAGCTAAGTTTGCAGCACAGATTATGTATGAAGGACAAGGCTCTGAAGTCATTGCAGAAAAGACAAAAGAATATGCCGCACTTCAGACAAGTGCAAACAGTGCAGCAAAGAGAGGATATGTAGATCAAATCGTGGAGGCGGTTGACACAAGAAAATATGTAATCGGCGCATTTGAGATGCTGTTTACAAAAAGAGATGACCGTCCGGCCAAAAAACATGGAACAGTCTAGAAAGGATGATACTTCATATGAAAAAAGTATTGATAGTATTAGGTATGCTTACCTGTCTTTTCGGTCTGACTGCATGCGGAAACAAGGAAGAACAGGAAACAACAGCACTTGTAACGGAAGAAGAAGCAATAGAAATTGCTGACCAGATAGTCAGTGATATTACTGAAATGATAGCTCAGGGTATGGATGCTTATTATGAAAGTGATGCAACGTTTTCCGCAATATTTTCCAGTTGGAAGAATACAATCGAAGAGATTGGTGAATTTAAGGGAGCTACAGGCTATGAAGTAAAAAGCGGCAGTGATCAGGTTGAAATCATTGTAAGCATTGCCTGTGAAAACGGAAATGGCAAGGTGGACATTGTGTTAGATGAAAACCTGCAGATTTCCAGTGTGACAACGGAGGCCACAAAGACTTTCGGAGAGCTTATGAAGGGCGCGGCACTGAATATGGTACTTGGAATGGGTACTGTATTTGCAGTATTGATTTTAATTATCTTTATTATCAGCGCATTTTCTGTGATTCCGAAGATTGAAGCTTCCATGAGTAAAAAGAAAGCAGAAAAAGCACCCCAGGCAGCGGCAGAAAAAGCAGTTGTACAGGTTGAAAGAAATGAAGAGCTTTCGGATGACCTGGAATTGGTAGCTGTGATTGCAGCGGCTATTGCAGCCAGTGAAGGTGCGGCTTCTACAGACGGATTTGTTGTAAGGAGCATAAAACGAGCAAGTACAAACAAATGGCAGAGAGCCTAATATATAGGAGGATTATGTAAGATGAAAAATTATACAATTACCGTAAATGGCAACGTATATGATGTAGTAGTAGAAGAAGGAGCAGGTACAGGCGCTCCTGCAGCAGCTCCAAAGGCAGCGCCGAAAGCGGCTCCAAAGGCAGCACCGGCAGCTCCAAAAGCAGGCGGTGCTGCAGGAAGCGTGAAGATTGAAGCAGGTGCTGCAGGAAAAGTATTTAAGTTAGAAGCAAGTGTTGGTCAGGCAGTAAAAGCAGGCGATACCGTTGTGGTATTGGAAGCAATGAAGATGGAAATTCCTGTTGTTGCTCCTCAGGACGGAACAGTAGCTAGCATTGATGTGGCTGTAGGCGATCCGGTTGAAGCTGGTGCGGTACTTGCAACATTAAACTAGGGAGAATGTTCCCAGGCTAGAAAAACAGGAGGTCAACAAAATGCAATACATAATGGAAACATTAGACAATCTGGTACATCAGACTGCATTTTTCAACTTATCCGTTGGAAACTACATCATGATTGTAGTGGCTTGTGTATTTCTATATCTGGCGATTGCAAAAGGATTTGAACCACTTCTTTTAGTACCAATCGCATTTGGTATGCTGTTAGTTAATATTTATCCGGATATTATGTCTCATATTGGTGAGAATGGTGAAGCTGGCGGCTTACTGTATTATTTCTACCTTTTGGATGAATGGGCAATCCTGCCGTCCCTGATTTTTATGGGAGTAGGCGCTATGACGGACTTTGGTCCGCTCATTGCAAATCCAAAGAGCTTTTTACTTGGTGCGGCAGCACAGTTTGGTATTTTCGCAGCATATTTCGGTGCAATTGCACTTGGATTTAATGATAAGGCAGCAGCAGCAATTTCCATTATCGGCGGAGCAGATGGACCTACTTCCATCTTCCTTGCAGGTAAGTTGGGACAAACTGCACTGCTTGGACCTATTGCGGTAGCGGCATATTCCTATATGTCATTGGTTCCTATTATACAACCGCCTATTATGAAGCTGTTAACAACAGAAAAAGAAAGAAAGATTAAGATGGAACAGCTTCGTCCTGTATCCAAGCTGGAAAAGATTTTATTCCCTATTGTCATTACAATTGTTGTATGTATGATTCTTCCTACTACAGCTCCATTAGTTGGTATGCTGATGTTAGGTAACTTATTCAGGGAATCCGGCGTGGTAAGGCAGCTTACAGATACTGCAAGCAATGCACTTATGTATATCGTAGTTATTCTGCTTGGTACTTCTGTAGGAGCTACTACAAGCGCAGAGGCATTTTTGAACTGGGATACGTTGAAAATTGTAGCTCTTGGTCTCATTGCATTTGCATTTGGTACGGCGGCAGGTGTATTGTTCGGTAAGCTGATGTGCATAGCTACTCGCGGAAAGGTAAATCCGCTTATCGGCTCAGCAGGCGTGTCTGCTGTTCCAATGGCTGCCAGAGTATCACAGAAGGTAGGTGCGGAAGCAGACCCTACCAACTTCTTATTGATGCATGCCATGGGACCAAACGTAGCCGGCGTTATCGGTACGGCAGTAGCAGCCGGTACATTTATGGCTATTTTCGGTATCGTATAAGAGTTTCTTAGTTAGTAAATTTAAAGCAACCGGGGAAACCCGTACAAATATTTCAGGAGGAAATAAAAATGGCAGATAAAAAACCGATTAAAATTACGGAAACAATTTTGCGTGATGCGCACCAGTCTTTAATCGCAACAAGAATGCCAACCGAGCTTATGCTTCCTATCTTGGATAAGATGGATAAAGTAGGTTATCATTCCATTGAATGCTGGGGCGGCGCCACCTTTGATGCTTCCCTTCGTTTCTTAAAAGAAGACCCGTGGGACAGACTTAGAAAGATTAAGGACGGATTAAAAAATACAAAGCTGCAAATGCTGTTCAGAGGACAGAATATTTTAGGATACCGTCACTATGCAGATGATGTGGTAGAGTATTTCGTACAGAAATCCATTGCAAACGGTATTGATATTATCCGTATTTTTGACTGCTTAAATGATATCCGCAATCTGGAAACAGCGGTAAAGGCAACAAATAAGGAAGGCGGTCATGCTCAAATCGCTCTTTCCTATACATTAGGCGATGCCTATACTTTGGATTACTGGAAAGATATGGCAAAGAGAATAGAGGATATGGGAGCAAATTCCTTATGTATCAAGGATATGGCAGGCTTGTTGGTGCCTTATAAGGCAACAGAGCTGGTAACGGCTTTAAAGAGCGCTACCAAAATTCCGGTACAGCTTCATACCCACTATACTTCCGGTGTGGCAGGCATGACATACTTAAAGGCAGTAGAAGCAGGCGTAGACGTTATTGACTGTGCCATGAGCCCGTTAGCTATGGGTACTTCACAGCCTGCAACAGAGGTTATGGTAGAGACCTTTAAGGGCACTCCTTATGATACAGGCTATGACCAGACTCTGCTTGCTGAAATTGCTGATTATTTCAGACCTTACAGGGATGAATGTCTTGCAAACGGACTTTTGAATCCGAAGGTTATGGGCGTTGATATTAAGACATTGTTATATCAGGTGCCGGGCGGTATGTTGTCCAACATGGTTTCCCAGTTAAAGGAACAGAATGCAGAAGACAAATATTATGATGTATTACAGGAAATTCCGAGAGTTCGTAAGGATCTTGGTGAATGTCCGTTAGTAACTCCTTCCTCACAGATCGTTGGTACACAGGCTGTATTTAACGTGCTGATGGGCGAGCGTTACAAAATGGCTACAAAGGAGACAAAGGCAGTGCTTCGCGGCGAATACGGCCAGACAGTAAAGCCTTTCAATAAAGAGATTCAGGAAAAGGTTATTCCGGGAGAAAAGGTAATTACCTGCCGACCTGCCGACTTGCTTGAGAATGAGCTGGATAAGATTGAAAGCGAGATGAAGGAATGGAAGCAGCAGGATGAAGATGTATTGTCCTATGCATTGTTCCCGCAGGTTGCTACTGATTTCTTTAAGTATCGTCAGGCACAGCAGGAAAAGGTGGATTTGGCGCAGGCTGATACGAAGAATGGGGCTTATCCGGTTTAGGGCGGATTTGGCTAAAGTTTTGTATGAAGCCTTTAATGGTGAAATGAGATAGGGAAACATCCTTGGCTATGTGAGGGTTTGGAGCATGGCTGGGGGTGTTTTTTTGTTGGTAGTGGTGAAGGGAACGCGACCGAGGGCTTTACGCTTAGAAAATAGAAAGCATGGCTTATGTATGGAGAAGCTTAAAGATATGTTTTTATTTTAAAGTGTAATAATATGGATTCAATTCATTTTATCCTATATGTGAAATGTAAAATTTAAAAGTGAAACTGGTCCTTCCTACGTCTTCCATCTGTAAGCTTTTCCCAAATTTCTCATAAACAAGACTTCCATCTTTTAATTTTTTCTTCTTAGAAATAGAAAAGCACTAAAAGGTGTGATAAGATAAGCAAAGTAAACAGTAATATTATACTTATGAAAGAAAAATGAAGAATGATATAGGAGGAGGCAGGATAATGGAAGGAACAGGAGTAACTGAAATAGTCAATAAGGAAATTGCATCTTATGAAAGAGGGGTTCATTATTATGAAACGGACCAGATGGGAATTGTCCATCATTCCAATTATATCAGATGGTTTGAGGAGGCAAGGTGTGACTTTTTGGAGCAGATTGGACTGCCTTATGATAAGATGGAAGAAGAGGGCATTCTGATTCCGGTGCTGGGGGTAACATGTAAGTATAAGAGTGCAATCCGGTATGGGGACAGGGTTTGCATATATTTGAAGATTACTTATTTTAATGGTGTCCGGTTTCGGGTTTCCTATGAGATTGTTGGGAAGGATAATGGTGTGGTTCATGCGGTTGGAGAGTCGGAGCATGGATTTGTAAACCGGGATATGGTGCCGGTGCGGATGAAGAAGGAATATCCTGAGATGTATCGGGTGTTGGCGGAATATGTAGAACAGACATAGACTTATGGAAGTAAAAACATAGGATGTGTTAAGCTAACGCTTCTTGCCATAGGAGAATGGTAATTACAGAGTTTTTTGAAATAGAAGGGAGTATCACAAATTATTCTGTGATACTCCCTTTTATAAAGTCTAATCGGTTTGAGTAATTATTATATAAGAATCATAAAGATGTTTATACCAAAGTCCATGCCGGGTCTTCCCATCTATTATAAGTATAGGACCACAGGCGTTTCCATAATTTCCCGTTTAATATTTTATATTTATAGCCGGTTTGATTGCCATAAGGCTGTATGCCCGAAAGGGATTGAGCAGAACATTTTGTAACGGCAGTACTGCTTGCAGATACATTAAGCGGTACAATTGCCAAAGAGAACAATAGTGTTAATATAAGTATTCTTTTTTTCATTTTTCTTCCATCTCCTCTACATTTTTTTGGATTTTCAAACCTTTTAGACCATTATCTATATTAGACATATGGGTTATGAATTGGTTTTCGCAATCATAAAGATCATAGCCTTCTTTTGATTCAATAAAATAATAGCCGGAGTTGCTTTTGTCCATTTCTCCCAAGTCAGTTAATGTGGGCTCACTGAATGGTTGGAAAACAAAAGCATAGGACAAAAGGAAAACAGACAGCATAAAGGACGTTATGGCAGGATGGAATTTTCTTTTTGCCTGATAGCTGTTTTTCAGTATCATGTTAAAGCGTTGTTGTAATTTTTCACCGTTTTTTTCTTTTAAAAGGCTGCAGGAAAAAGCAGGGACAGATTGCGGATTTTTTGTGTTTTTCAAAACCTTAATAATTCCGGAAAGATAATTTTTTTGTTGCTCCATGCTTAATTTTGAGCATACAACTTTGTCAGAATGCATTTCTAAAGCATGTGTTATTTCAGAAGACAGTTCTTTAAATAGCGGATTCCACCAGAAACACGCACAGATAAATTCGGTGATAAGTTTGATGAATTGGTGTCTGCATGTATAGTGGGTGCATTCGTGTATTAAAATACCAAGCAGCTCCTCATCCTGAAAGTTGATATTTGGCAAGATTATGACGGGATGAATAAAGCCTGTAATGGTAGGGGTTGTGACACAGTCATGTACAATGAGTTTTACATTTTTTAAACTAACGCAAGGGGCTGCTTTGGACAAAATATGATGCAAATGCGCATCTTGGGATGCAGGGAGAGTATGCAGCAGATGTCTGAAGCGGTAATAATCAATTATATGTTTGAAAATGATGAAAACAGCTCCCAAAATCCATATTATAGTCAAAAGGAAAGCAAGATTTAATTTTATGTAGCCGGAATGGATAAATGGTGTATATAAGATGTTTTGAACAAATGGCAGCACTGATTTGGAAGGTATGACTGTCGTAAATGGAAATTCTACTGGAAATAATATTCTCAACATACATAAAAGAAGCAGTAAAAAAAGTGAATATATTGAAAAGTATGGCAAAACAGTCATTTGTTTTCTGAAAGAAGATATAAGTTTTATAAAAATGCCAGACCATAATACTGCCATGGCTAATGTAAATATGGTAAATTGCATAAGCTTAATGCTCCTTTTTTTCATACTCGGCTAAAAGCGCCTGCAATGCTTCAATAATTTCTTCATTTTCAATATAGGTATTGCCTAAAAGAGATGACATCATGGAAAAGCAGTCATTTTTTCCCTTCTGGTAATACCTGCCAAACTGCATGGCAGCATATTCGTTTGCTGATAAAGTGGGGCGGAAGAGCCTTCCGTAAGATTTTCCTAATTTGGTTATAGCCTCTACTTTGATAGCATTTTTCTTTTCTAAACTGCGGAGTATACTTTGAATGGAGGAGGCAGGCCAGGTCCTGTTAGGGATTCTTTCTGCTATTTCAGAGGCGCTTAATGCAGTATCGGTATTCCATAGCACTTTCATGGCCGCCTCTTCTTTTGGTGACAAATAGAAATATTCCTGCTTTTTCTTTGGCATGTCCGGGTCGATTCCTTTCTGATTATTTTAATATTTATTTAAAATATTATATATATTTTAATAGTTTATGTCAATTCTAAAAATATATTGACGTTTTTTAAAAAAAATATATAATATTTACAAATGATTTTAATATTTAAAATCGTTTTAAAAGTTGCAGCGGAGAATAATAATTATGGTTGGGGGTGGAAAACATGCGGATTTTATAGTGGGAAAATACATAGTTTTTATATAATTTTAAGCTTATGAAAGAAATAAGCGCATGTTAACTGTGTAGAGGACAAATTAAAAACTAAGAAAATGAAAATTAGGAGGGAATCATTATGGAATTTATGAAAATGAAAAATTGGAAGAGACAGATTTGTAAAAAGGGAGCGGTTTTGGGATTAGCAGGTATTTTAGCGCTGGGATGCAGTGGGACAACTGTTATGGCAAATTATGAAGTACGTGGAGAGTTAAACGGATTTAAGTGTTATGGAAAAATTTCTACAGATAGCAACTCTGCAACTGCTATGACAACATGTCAACGCGGTGGAATTACTATAAAGGCGAATGCAATTGTATATTATCATTTTGGAAGTAAATATTATAATACAAAAATGTACAGTTCCAATACGGCTAGTAGTACTTCAGCAGTTGCGAAAAAGAAATTAGGTGGAGCAGATGTGATTGGTGGAAAAGGAACTCATTCTGTAAAATTTGATTCATATAGTTGGGAACCAAATAATACTACAACTGGAACAATACCATCTAAATCTACAAATATGTAAATAAGTATAAATAATCAGGGGCGGTTATCCGGCAGTTAAAGCTGCCAGATAACCGACTAAGGTATTCTTAATGAAAAAAACAGTGAAATATATAACAATACTAATATTATTTACCCTTACAATAAGCGGTTGCAGTAAATTCCCATCAGAGGATTTTTATGTAGAGGGAGCAGATTTTCAGTATCAATATTACGATGAGTATAATCGAAGTATAATGGCAAGAGAAAACGACGCCGTGTATTTTATAATTGGCTATTATATTTATCGGCTGGATGAAGCAACACAGACACTTGCGCCCCTATGCAATAAGCCCAATTGTCTGCATGAAAAAGAAACTGACAATAAAAGGGTGCCGGAATGCAATGCTTACATTTCCATAGATGAAAGCATATCTGAAATTAAATATATGAATGGTTACATCTATACAATTATGCAGGAATGGAAAGAGGATGAGCTTTGTTACGGATTATATAAAATTGCAGAAGACGGTTCTACAAAAGAAAGGGTATATCAATGGGATGGCACAGTTGTAGAAGGCTGGTGTCTTCATCGAAATGTGTTGTATTATGTAGAACATACATATGATGAAAACAATCAGGAGGTTTATGCAGTAAAAGAAATGAAACTGTCCGGCATAGGAAAATTGGCGCCAAAGACTGTTTGGGAGCCGGATGAAGATATTACTGTTTTTGCATTTGGAATTTTAAAAGCATACGGAAATCATCTTTATTTTAATATGGATGGTGTGAAAACAAACAATGTGGATGAACTGACTTCCGAGGAAGACTGGATAAAGTGTTCTTATAATAAGACCTTTCAATATAATCTGCAAAATAAAACCTTTTCCGAAATTCAGGTGCCAAATCAGACAGCTGCGCAACGGGTCAGTGATGTTACTTTTTGGAAGAATCAAATTGTATATGATGCATTTGACTTAACAAAAAACCGTCAATATGATGCTACAACAGATGTATATATTGCAGATTTGGATGGTACTAATGCAAAGGTACTTATGAAGGATATGCCCATATATCGCAGTTATTATAGCGATGGAACTTATTTATTTGTATCAAATGCGCCGGAATGTGCAGATAAAATTATTCAGAGCCCTGAATATCAGAATAACATTGCGGATTTGGAAAACAGGAAATGGGATTATAAAGTCAATGTTGATGTTTATGATGAGGATATGGAGCTTGTAGATTCCGTGGAGCCTCCTTTCCGTGGAATCCTGCCTTATGAGCCGGTATATGGAATCGGTGACAGAGTGTATGTTCAGATAGAGGAGGATTCCGGAGAAAAAATCTCAATTCAATACTGGGACAAAACAAAGCTTGGCACATACAATGGAAGTAAATATGAGCTTATAAAAGTATGTGAAGTGATCCTTCCTGAAGGAGACTGACAGCAACCGGAATGTGAGGAAGATAGATGGGGAAATTATACTTTTATGAATGGAAGAAATTATTCAGGCAGCGTTCCTTTCTTTTCTTTACATTGTTATTGCTGCTTGGTAATTTATTTGCCTTATTTCAATACGAAAAGCACACGGATTCCTATTTGTATTTTTACCGGTTAAAGCAGGAATGGCAGGAATATGCAAATGGAAATGAAAACGTAGCGAATGCCGGGTATTATGAAGCTTTGACAAAAGAGGAGGAAGCCCATGTGTCCTTTTATGGTGAATTTTTAAATCAGATACCGGAACAGGCTGAGAAATTAAAAAAGACAGGAAATTATCAGGACACCAATACATACTTGTACAGAAACTTAATTAAAACAACTTCCGATTACAAGGGATTGTCTGCAGATGGAATCAGGGCAAACCCCAGTATTGGAGTAAAAGAGCTGGCAGGCTATCAGTATGGGATATATTTTCAATTGCTGTTTCTTTTTGCATTATCTTATTTTGTCATATCCGCAGAACGAAAAAAAGGATTATTTCTATTGACCAAGGGAACCAGAAAGGGACATTTGCCGTTAGCGGCAGCAAAGCTTTTTGTGATGATATCCGCCAGTATGGTATTTGGTGTTTTACAAGAGTGTGAAACGTTTTCTTTTTTGGGAGGTTTGTATGGATACGGGGAACTGACAAGGAAAATACAGTCAGTTTCCATATTTCGGGATTGTACCGTTTCCATTACTGTTTTACAGGCAATGCTGCTTTTGCTTGCAAGCAGAATACTGATTGGAATTTTATGTGCAGTTTTTTCTTTTTTTCTGACAGTCAGCTTTCGCAAAGAAGGGATTGCGCTGTTGGTTTATGTTGCTGTGATTGGTCTGGAAATGCTTTTGAATCATAAGATACAGATTAGCAGTTCATTGAATGCTGCAAAATGTATCAATCTTTTTTTTGCATGGAGCATGAAAAATATTTTTGGCACCTATCTTAATCTGAATGTATTTGGATATCCGATAGATAAATCCATTGCTGCTTTTGGTGTTGGGGGCTTATTGGCATGTGGTTTTCTGATAACCGGACTACGCCAATTTGCTTTAAGCTGCCAGATTTCATCAGGAAATTTTGTAGAAGAAATACGGGAAAAAATTGCAAAAAAAACTTCTTTTCAATGGCATCATACTTTTTTATATTTGTTTGAGCTCAAAAAAGTATTTATGCAGCAAAAACGAGGATATTTATGTCTGCTTCTGCTTATCTGGTGTTTTTTTTGTACAAAGGAAATCTTGGAACCTCCCTTGTATGACGACCCGGCGGAAGGGGAATATCACAGGATTCTTTCTCAAATAAGCGGGCCCGTTACCGGGGAAAGCTTAAGCTATATTGAAGGTCAGGGGAAAGAATTAGAGGGCATGTATGAAGAACTTGAAGCATTGGGCAGGCAATCAGGAGAACAGGCAGAGCTTAAAATAAACCTGCTTTTTCATGAAGTGGGTATTCGTGCAGAAGGAATTGGCATGGTGGAAGAGCAAAGAGATATATTGCTGGGAAAACCGGGCAGGGCTTTTGATAAGTTCTGGATAGATGAAAAGAAATATCTTTCTGTTTTTTTTGACTACACGTATGATTTGACAGCATTTTTTATCGGCATTGCTGCGCTTGTTTTATGGATGAGCGAAATGGAGGCATTGGACTTAAGAAAAGGAATATATTCCCTGTTATATACAACAAAGGCAGGCAAAGAGAAGATACAAAGCAAGAAAAGGCAGGTAGGCATAACCGGAATGCTGTACTGCGTGCTATGTACATTGTTTCCGCAGGCATTGCATTATTTTAGAATTGATTATTTAAAAAATGCGGGACAAAAATTGTCAGATTTCACTATGCTGGAATTAAATACATCCATTTCTCTCGGCGGATTTATATTGCTTATTTTTCTGATAAAGATTTCCCTTTTTATAATAATCTGCTGGCTGCTTATTGTACTTATAAGGAAGATTCAAAATGCGGCAATTGTAATTGGAACTGGTATTGGCTGCGCAGGCCTGGGAGTATTGCTGTTATGGTATTTCCATATGGATGTAACAATATTTTTTCTGAAAATGTTCAGCTCATAATTAGTGGGGGGGAAGAAGGATGGAACTGACATTGAGTCATTTATCAAAAAGCTATGATGGGGGTAAGACATTTGCATTAAATGATTTCTCCAAGGTTTTCCATTCCGGAGTCTATGGATTATTAGGAGCAAACGGTGCAGGAAAAAGCACATTGATGAACCTGATGACTCAGAATCTGAATCCCGATAAGGGAGATATCAGGTGGAATGGGAAAAAGGCAAAAGCTATGGGCAGGGATTACCGTACAGTGTTAGGATATATGCCCCAGCAGCAAAATTTGTATGATGATTTTACAGGAGAAGAGTTTTTATGGTATATGGCGGCTTTGAAAGGACTGAAAAAGAAACAGGCTGGTGAACGAATAAACAGTTTATTGAAAACAGTCAACCTTAAAGAGGCTGGATTCAAAAAGATTCATGCTTATTCCGGCGGAATGAAGCAGCGATTGCTGATTGCGCAGGCATTGCTGAATGATCCGGCTATATTGATTATGGATGAGCCTACAGCAGGGCTGGACCCCAGGGAACGTATTCGTATCAGAAACTTTATTAGTGAAATTGCCACAGGAAAGATTGTCATTCTGGCGACCCATGTGATTTCTGATATAGAGTTTATTGCCAGGGAAATTTTGTTTGTTCGAAAGGGAAAATTGATTCAGCAGGGAGAACCAAAGCAGCTGCTTAAAAACTTAGACGGAATGGTTTGGAATGTATATATGAATGAAAAAGAACTGCTTCAGTATGAAAAAGAGCATATTCCAATCGTGAGCCTTGCTTATGCAGGAGAAAAAATCTGTGCAAGGGTTTTGAATGCTGACAGGCCCGGATGGGGAACAGCAGAGGAGGCACAGCCAACGTTAGAAGATGTATATTTTTATTATGAATCGATTTGATGCAGCTATAAAGAAACTTTGTGTATAAACATTGCAACCATAAAATGCAGCACTTGATTTTCCAAAGAAGGTCAAGTGCTGTATTTTGTTTTTTTGCTACTACGGTAATTTTACCATTATGGTAAAAAAACAGTTGACATAATATTTATTTTATACTAAAATAAAGTATATGTGATAACATATGTTATTTTTGTATCTGAAAATAACATCATATTGTCCCGAAATGCTAATAGTACAGCAGGACAAAGAAGAACCATGGAAAGGGCAAAACAGAATATGGCAAGAAAAGAAACAACCACAAGAGCAGATATCATCAAAGCGGCCTTTGAGCTTACAAAGGAAGAGGGACATGGAATGCTGACGGCCAGAAGGCTGGCAGGAAAAATCGGATGTTCCACCCAGCCTATCTTTCGGGTGTACAAAAATATGGATGAACTTTATTCCCAGGTTTATGATGAAGTGATTCGATATTTCTCGGAATTTTATAAAGGCTTCCCCAAAATGGACGATACTCCTTTTATCAATCTGGGACTTGCCTATATTAAATTTGCTCAGGTGGAGCCTCATTTGTTTGAAGTGTTGTTTTTATCTAAAAACAGATATGGCAAAAGTCTGTATGAGCTGTTAAACGGCAGGGAAGGAGCTTTGGTAAAAGAAATCAACAAGGCAAAAACCGCCGGGGCTCAAAATCCCAGTGAACTGTTTATGAAAATGTGGATTTTCATTCATGGAGCTGCCTGCATGGTAGTTACAGGTGATTATGATTTGGAAGAAGCAGAGACAATGGATTTGCTAAAGGCTTCTTATCAGGCATATTTTCAGTCATAACGGGGGGATAAAATGGACAATCAGAATGACATTATTACCAGAATCAACGAAAAATTCAGCACTATGAGCAAAAGTCATAAAGCGATTGCCGCTTATATTACGGACCATTATGACCAGGCGGTTTTTATGACGGCAGCAAAGCTTGGAGAGACCCTTGGCATCAGTGAGTCCACAGTAGTGCGTTTTGCTTCGGGAATCGGCTATGACGGATATCCGGAATTTCAAAAGGCGCTGGAGGACTGGGTAAAGAATAAGTTGAATTCGGTACAGCGGATAGATGCCAAATATGGCAGGAGCACCCAGTCTGAAATACTGACCTCAGTATTGACGTCTGACATGAACAAAATTGCCGATACTATAGAAAATTTAGATCCCATTGCTTTTGAGACAGCAGTGAACACTATATTGGCAGCAAAGCATGTCTATATTGTAGGAATCAGAAGCTGCGAGCCTTTAGCCGATTTTTTAAGCTTTTATCTGACTATGATTCGGGGAGATGTATGCCTGATCAGGACAACCTCAGTCAGTGAGACTTTTGAACAGATGATTCGTGTAAATGAAGAGGATGTAGTGATCGGAATAAGCTTTCCGAGATATTCCATGAGGACTTTAAAAGCAATGGAATTTGCAAGAGACAGAAATGCAAAAGTCATTACCATAACAGATACGGTTCATTCACCCATGAATCTGTATTCTTCCTGTAATCTGTTAGCAAGAAGCGATATGGTTTCCATTGTGGATTCTCTTGTAGCGCCTCTTAGTGTGATTAATGCTTTGGTGGTGGCTCTATGTTTAAAATGCCCTCAGGATGTAAAGGAGAATCTGGAGGCTTTGGAGGAAGCCTGGGCTAACTATCAGGTATACTTAAATGATGAGATTAACTTCATTGATGAAGAGCCTATGCTGAATTATCCTCTTATGAAGGAAGAAAAAAAGAATGAATAAGATTTGTATTGCAGGCGGCGGCCCGGCTGGAATGATTGCAGCCATTTTTGCAGCAAGAGCAGGCAGCAGGGTAACGCTTATAGAGCAAAATGAAAAATTGGGGAAAAAGCTTTTTATTACCGGAAAAGGCAGATGTAACGTAACAAACGCCTGTCAGGTGGAAGAGTTATTTGCCAATATGGTTACCAATGAAAAGTTTATGTACAGCAGCTTTTATGGATTTGACAATCATATGGTAATGAGCTTTTTTGAGGAGTTAGGAGTTCCTTTAAAGATAGAAAGGGGAAACCGGGTATTTCCTGTATCGGACCATTCTTCGGATATTATACGGGCGTTGCAGTATGAGCTTAGAAGGCTGGGAGTGGAAGTACGGCTGAATACGAAAGTAAAGGGGCTGCTTTTGGCGGAAGAAGGTTTTTTGTCTGAGGCAGGAGAGGAGTCTCGCATTGAAAAGGACCAAAAACCTGCGGTAAAAGGAGTGCTGTTAGAGGACGGAACCATAATAGAAGCAGACATGGTACTGCTTGCAACCGGAGGGGTTTCCTATCCATCCACCGGCTCCACCGGCGACGGACATGGCATGGCAAGGAAAGCAGGGCATAAAGTGACCAGACTTTATCCGGCATTAGTGCCTTTTGTTGTAGAGGAAAGCTGGTGCCGGAAGCTTCAGGGGCTGTCATTAAAAAATGTATCTGTAAAAATAAAGCAGGGGAAAAAGGCGCTTTATGAAGGATTTGGCGAAATGCTGTTTACCCATTTTGGAGTCAGCGGTCCTTTGATGCTTACGGCAAGCAGCTATCTGACTAAAAAACTGGAAGAACCGGCAGTTCTTACGCTGGATTTAAAGCCGGCTCTTTCTGAAAAGCAGCTGGACAGCCGGCTGCTCAGGGAATTTGAAGCAAACCATAACAAGCAGTTTAAAAATATTCTCGGAAGTCTTTTCCCGGCAAAGCTGGTTCCGGTGATGGTTCAATTGTCCCCGATTGCTCCGGATAAGAAATGCAATGAGATTTCCAAAGAAGAAAGAATGGCTTTTTTAAGCCTGGTAAAGCATATGACTATGACAATATCAGGCACGAGAGGTTTTGAAGAAGCTATTATTACCCAGGGAGGGGTTTCCATAAAGGAAGTAAATCCTTCCACAATGGAATCAAAAAAAGTAAAGGGATTGTATTTTGCCGGGGAACTGTTGGACTTAGATGCCGTGACCGGAGGTTTTAATCTTCAGATAGCATGGTCTACCGGATATGCGGCAGGCATGGCAATGGGCGGAATGAAAGAATAAAGATAAGGTTAATGGTAATGGAAATGACAGAATAAAAAAGACGGCAGACGGGGAGCGATAGAAAAAGCTTCGAAAGCAAGAAACAGGAGAAAGGAAGAACAGGATATGAGTTACAGTATTGCCATCGACGGACCGGCAGGAGCGGGAAAAAGTACGATTGCAAAAAGAATAGCAAAGGAAAAAGGCTTTATATATGTGGATACGGGGGCTATGTACCGGGCAATGGCTTATTATCTTATACAGAAAGGAATCAAGCCTTCCGAAACAGAGAAAATCAGTGAAGCATGTAAGGAGGCGGATATTACCATATCCTATGAGGATGGAGAACAGATAGTATGGCTGAACGGAGAAAATGTAAATCCATATCTCAGAACAGAAGAGGTGGGTAACATGGCTTCGGCAAGCTCTGTCAATAAGGATGTGCGCATAAAGCTGGTGGAGCTTCAGCAAAAGTTAGCCAAAACAAATCAGGTAGTCATGGATGGCAGGGATATCGGTACCTGTGTGCTGCCGGATGCAGATGTAAAGGTCTACCTGACAGCCAGCTCAAGAGTCCGGGCAAAGCGCAGATATGAGGAATTGAAAAATAAGGGAGAAAGCTGCGATATGGATGTGATAGAAGCGGATATCATTGAAAGGGATAAACGGGATATGACCCGGGAAATGTCTCCGCTCAGACAGGCGGAAGATGCGGTTTTATTAGACAGCTCGGATATGGATGTGGACCAGGTGGTGGAGACTATACTTGCCATGTGCCGCTAGTGTGCCGTACCATTGACTTCAGGTAAATCTGCGCAGGGTATTTGTTCGTATGCAAGGTACAGTACACTGGATACAGGATGAATGTTTGTGCATAACATATGCACATATATGGACGAATCCGGCAGAAAAATACAGAAAGTTCATACAAATTTATATAATAAAAAAGCCGGGAAAAAACCGCGCAGCAGGAGGAGAAAAGGTGGAAGTAAAAACTGCAAAAACCGCAGGCTTTTGTTTTGGAGTGAAACGGGCAGTGGATCAGGTTTATAAACAGATTGAAGCGGGCGGAAATATTTATACATTAGGCCCCATCATCCATAATGACCAGGTGGTAAAAGATTTGGAGGAAAAAGGCGTCCGGGTGCTGAATGATGTGGAGGAGCTTAAGGAACGGGAAAAGGGCACTGTTATCATCCGTTCCCATGGAGTGGAAAAAAAGGTTTACGAAGCAATTGAAAAAATGGGATTTTCCATAATCGATGCAACCTGTCCCTTTGTAAAGAAGATTCATAAAATCGTGGAGGAGGAAAGCGGGAAGGGAAGGCACATTATCATTATCGGAAGCTCCTGCCATCCGGAGGTGGAAGGAATTACAGGCTGGGTGGGAGGCAGCGCAACGGTCATTGCCACAAGGGAAGAAATGGAGAATCTCACCTTGAAAGAGGGCGAAAAAGCCTGTATCGTTTCCCAAACGACATTTAATTACAATAAATTTCAAGAATTGGTTGAAATTTTTGAGAAAAAAGGTTATGATGGTATTGTTGTGAATACTATATGTAACGCAACTGAGGAGAGGCAGACCCAGGCAAGGGAAATTGCAAGGGAAGTTGATGTAATGATAGTGATAGGCGGTACTCACAGTTCCAATACCCGCAAGCTTTATGAGATTTGCAGGGAAGAATGTGAGAACACTTATTTCATACAGACACTGAGCGATTTGAAAAGGGAACAGATTGGGCCCGCTTGTTCGGTGGGAATTACCGCAGGGGCATCCACCCCAAATAATATTATTGAGGAGGTTCAAAATTATGTCAGAATTAACTTTTGAACAAATGTTAGACCAATCATTTAAAACAATCAGAAACGGAGAGGTAGTCGAGGGAAAAGTCATTGCTGTAAAAGAAGACGAAGCCATCCTGAATATTGGATATAAATCAGACGGTATTCTTACACGAAATGAATACACAAACGAGCCAAATGCAGATTTAACGACTATCTTAAAAGTCGGAGACACCATGGAAGTGAAAGTAGTCAAAGTAAACGACGGAGAGGGACAGGTTATTCTTTCCTACAAGCGCCTTGCTGCTGAAAAAGGCAATAAGCGAATTCAGGAAGCCTTTGAAAACAAAGAAGTGCTCACGGCAAAGGTAGCACAGGTATTGGACGGCGGCTTAAGCGTGGTACTGGATGAAGTGAGAATCTTCATTCCGGCAAGCCTTGTTTCCAATGTATATGAAAAGGATTTATCTACCTATGCAGGAAAAGAAATAGAATTCGTCATCAGTGAATATAATCCAAAGAGAAGAAGATATATTGGTGACCGCAAGCAGCTTTTAGTTGCAAAGAAAGAAGAAATGCAGAAGGAATTATTTGCAAGAATCAAAGAAGGGGATGTAGTGGAAGGTACTGTCAAGAACGTGACAGACTTCGGCGCATTTATTGATTTGGGCGGTGCTGACGGACTTCTTCATATTTCAGAAATGTCCTGGGGCCGGGTAGAGAATCCCAAGAAGACCTTTAAGGTAGGACAGGAACTGAAGGTTCTTATCAAAGAAATTGAAGGAACCAAGATTGCCCTCAGCTTAAAGTTTGATGAATTGAATCCATGGAAGGATGCAGAAAAGAAATATGCAGTGGGAGATACTGTAACCGGCAAAGTGGCAAGAATGACAGACTTCGGAGCATTTGTTGAGCTGGAAGAAGGTGTGGATGCGCTTTTGCATGTGTCCCAGATTTCTAAAGAGCATATTGAAAAGCCTGCTGACGTGCTGAGCATCGGACAGGAAGTGACAGCTAAGATTGTTGACTTTAATGAGGCGGATAAGAAAATCAGCCTGAGCATAAAAGCTTTGCTTGCACCGGAACCGGCAGAAGAGAAAGAGGATACACCGGAAGAGGATGCAGATGTTGTTTCTGTAGATATTGAAGCTGTCATTGCAGCAGAAGCAGAATCGGAAGAATAAAAAATAAGGTAGGTACAACAATGCCGGCTTATGATTATGAATATTTTAAAGGTGCAGTCTTTGCATTGACCCAGATAGATTTGAACGCCTACAAGGAAAAGCAGATGAAGCGCCGCATCGATACGTTAATTGGGAAAAATGGCATTACCGGCTATGAAAAGTATATTCAGCTTTTAAAAGAGAACCGGGAAAAATTCGATGAATTCGTAAATTACCTTACCATTAACGTATCGGAGTTCTACCGGAATCCGGAGCAATGGGAACTGTTAGACAAAGAAATTTTTCCGGAACTGATAAACAGGTTTGGAAGAAATTTGAA
Organism: uncultured Lachnospiraceae bacterium; assembly: GCA_947382355.1. Lineage (GTDB taxonomy): Bacteria > Bacillota > Clostridia > Lachnospirales > Lachnospiraceae > RGIG3040. Next base: position 662 of record CANCYR010000051.1, on the reverse strand, counting down.
AATATGGAGCGCAGCCTGTTCTACAGGAGATGAGCCATATTCATTAGTTATGGCATTGTCCAGACACTTGCCTCTTTCCCAGATAAAGATTATTGCCACGGATATTGATAAGCAGGTAATTGCCAAGGCGAAGACCGGCTTGTATTCGGAAAAAAGCGTTCTTTCCGTGCCAAGGGATTTAAAAGAAAAATATTTCACGAAAATAGGCCCTTCTTACCAGATTTCCAAGGAGATTAAGGCAAGGGTGGAGTTTCGGCAGCACAATTTATTAAAAGACACTTATGAAAAAAATTGTGATTTGATAGTGTGCAGGAATGTGCTGATTTATTTTACGGAGGAAGCAAAAGAGGAGATATTCCGGAAGTTTTATGACTCTCTGAAAAAAGGGGGGTCTCTGTTTATTGGCAGTACGGAACAGATTATTAATTATAAGGAAATGAATTACAGAAGGAAGAATTCGTTTTTTTATGAGCGGTTTTGATAATGGAAGGTTGGGAAAAAGCGGCTTTGGGGCTTGGAATTAGGCTCTGGGGGCGCTTTTCTTTAGGTATTGGGGGGCTTTGGTGGGGAGGACGTAGGAACCGGCAGATGATAGAGAAGTCTTGGGGGCACGCTCTCGCTCTATGAAAACGCAGCGGTACTAACGCACCAAAGTACGGTGC
>CANCYR010000050.1 GCA_947382355.1 uncultured Lachnospiraceae bacterium | reverse complement strand
ATGGTAGGCTGTGATACCAGGATTTCAGGAGATATGCTGGCAAATGCCCTGATGGCAGGAGCCTGTTCAGTAGGAGCAAATGCAGTATATGTAGGAGTGGTTCCCACTCCGGCTGTGGCATATCTTACAAGGAAATATAAGGTGGATGCAGGAGTGGTCATATCAGCATCCCATAATCCGGTGGAATTCAACGGCATTAAATTTTTTGACGGAAACGGGTATAAGCTGCCGGACAGCTTAGAGGATGAAATTGAAGAACTGATTCGTTTGGATATGAAAGGAATCAAATTTCCTACCGGTTCCAGAGTGGGCAAAATCAAATACCGCACGGATGCCAGAGAAGAATATATCAATCATGCAATTCAGTCTATACCAGTGGACTTGTCCCAGATGAAAATCGTGGTGGACTGTGCGGAAGGAGCTTCTTTTTATACTTCAGTAGAAGCTTTGAAGGAATTAGGAGCTAATGTTGTAGCGATTCATAATAATCCTGACGGCACCAATATAAATGCAAACTGCGGCTCTACTCACATGGAAGAGCTTATGGCAAGAGTAGTATATGAAAAGGCGCAGGTGGGTCTTGCCTTTGACGGAGATGCAGACCGGCTGCTGGCAGTAGATGAAAATGGGAAAAAAGTGGACGGCGACCAGATTATGGCGATTATCGGCAGCCATATGAAGCATAAGAAAACTTTAAAGGACGATACGATTGTTGCCACTGTCATGAGTAACCTTGGCTTTTTCCTGATGGGCGAAAAGGAAGGAATCAAGATGGAGCAGACCAAGGTAGGAGACCGTTATGTGCTGGAAAGAATGAAGGAAATCTGTGCCAATCTGGGAGGTGAACAGTCAGGACATATTATTTTCTTAGATGAAAATACAACTGGTGACGGGCTGTTAAGCGCCTTGCATCTGCTGCAGGTCATGGTGGAGACAGGAAGGCCTTTGTCAGAGCTGTCAGGTATTATGGAAGTGCTGCCCCAGGCACTTGTAAATGCCAAGGTGCCCAACCATAAAAAAGAAAGCTACATGGAATATCCGGAAATTGCCCAGGCAATCAGCCTGCTGACAGAAAAATTTGCAGGAGAGGGAAGAGTCTTAATCAGGCCATCCGGAACAGAGCCTTTAGTAAGGGTCATGATTGAAGGAAAAAATCAGGCTCAGATTGAGGAAGAGGCAAAGAAGCTGGCTGCATTGATACAAGAGGTAATGCTATAGCAAATACTTGAGTAAAATGTCAATGTATGGTATACTTTGAATACGTGAAGGTATAGAAATAACAGTGGTTCGATAAAGCCATTTGATTGGGAAAAAACTAGGATAATTATTTGGAGGAAAGTATTATGGTAAGTCAAAAGGTTGTAATAAAAAACCCTACAGGGCTGCACTTAAGACCTGCTGGAATCCTATGTAAGGAAGCAATGCAGTTTAAATCTTTAATAACATTTTCATTCAGGGATAATACAGCAAATGCAAAAAGTGTTTTAAGTGTACTGGGTGCTTGTGTCAAATGTGGAGACGAGGTTGAATTCGTATGTGACGGCGAGGACGAGAAGGAGGCATTGGCTGCTCTTATAAGTGCCATTGAAAGCGGGCTCGGCGAATAATAACAGGATATGAGATAGCCCATCCATTGATGGGCTATCCTTATGTGACTAAAAAGGAAGAAGTGATTAAAATGGGGTTAATACCATAACAAAAAGTAAAATGTTCATTCTGAAAATATATGGCGTGATTTATCGATTATGCTTCTGATTGCAGCAGAAGTGGAAAAGACAGAGCAGATCAGAAACAGAATAAAAAGAATGGAGAATATTAAAATGTTAAATTATAAAAGATATCAAAGAAACCCGGTAGAGGATTATCCGGAAAGAGAATGGCCCAATAAGCAGATAGAAAAAGCGCCCATATGGTGCAGCGTGGATTTAAGGGATGGGAATCAGGCGCTTATTGATCCCATGGTAGTATCCGAAAAAATTGAAATGTTCCAGTTTCTGGTGAAAATGGGGTTTAAGGAAATTGAAATAGGATTCCCTGCGGCAAGCCAGATTGAGTACGATTTCCTCCGTCAGCTGGTGGATAGAAAGCTGATTCCGGATGACGTGAGCGTACAGGTGCTTACCCAGTGCAGGGAAGAGCTGATAGATAAGACCTTTGAGGCTATTGAAGGCTGCAAGCAGGCAGTGGTACATATTTATAACTCTACCTCCACACTGCAGCGGGATGTAGTATTTGGCATGGATAAAGAGGAAATCAAGCAGATTGCCGTGAAAGGCACGAAAATGGTAAAGGAACGGGCGGCTAAATTTCCGGGGAAAATCATATTGGAATATTCACCAGAAAGTTTTACGGGGACGGAGCTTGACTATGCTTTGGAAATCTGTACGGCAGTTCAGGAAACATGGGGAGCCACAAAAGAAGAGCCTATTATCATCAATCTGCCTTCCACGGTGGAAATGACTACCCCCAACGTATTTGCAGATCGTATAGAATGGATGAATAAACATTTTAAAAACAGGGAAAGTATTATTGTATCGGTTCATCCCCATAACGACAGGGGCACAGGCGTGGCAACCGCAGAGCTTGCCCTGTTAGCAGGCGCTGACCGAATAGAGGGAACCCTGTTCGGCAACGGTGAAAGAACTGGAAATGTGGATATTTTAAATATTGCTTATAATATGTTTTCTCAGGGTATCGACCCGGAGCTTGTTATTGACAAGGTAAATGATATTATTGAGATTTATGAAAGATGCTGCAAGATTCCGGTGCACCCCAGACATCCGTATGCCGGAAAGCTGGTGTTCACTGCATTTTCCGGTTCCCACCAGGATGCCATCAATAAGGGCGTAAAGGCAATGAAGGAAAGAAACAGCCAGTTCTGGCAGGTTCCGTATCTGCCCATTGACCCGGCGGATATCGGAAGGGAATATGAGCCAATCGTCCGTATCAATTCCCAGTCAGGAAAAGGCGGAGTCGCCTTTGTTATGGATACCTATTTTGGCTTTAAGCTTCCAAAGGGAATGCATAAGGAATTTGCAAATGTGATTCAGAAAATATCCGAAAAGCAGGGAGAGGTTTCCCCTGATGAGATTATGGAACAGTTTAGAAATGAATATCTGAACAAAAAGGAGCCCGTTCATTTCAGAAAGCTGACTGTAATAGATTTAAGCAATGAAACCAAGTCTGAATTTGACACAAAGGTTATCGTTACCTACACAGACCACGGAAAGGAAAAAACCTTTGAGGCGGTGGGGAACGGTCCTATCGATGCGGTGCAGAGAGGGCTTCAGGAGACTATTGACGTGAAAATCAAGGTTCTGGATTATGAAGAACATGCACTGCAGAGCGGTTCCAATTCACAGGCAGCAGCATATATTCATCTGCTGGATGCAGATGACGGAAGAGTAACTTACGGCGTAGGCGTCAGCAGCAATATTACAAGAGCGTCCGTAAGAGCTATTTTTTCCGCAATTAACCGTCTGGGGCTTGGAAACTGAATCAGGGTTACTATTCACGGGTCAGGAATGCGCAAAACTGCGCATTCCGTGAGAACATGATTCAAGAGTGAGGGGCGATTTTTGCGAAGCAAAACTCTGAATATCGCCCCGAATCGTTACTATGAATGGCTCTAAGGCCGTGAATAGTAACGATTCAGGAGAACAATATGAAAAATTGTTTTAATGAGAAAATATATATTATACTGCCGCTTATAACCCTGTTTTGTTTAGCAGGGTTTATTGGCAGTCTGATTTTTCCCAATGAGGTTTTAGATACCAATACTGCCAACATGGAAGAGACAGAAGAGGATTTTTACCTGCCTCTGCTGCAGGAAGGAAAGCCTGTAAAAATCGATTATGAAATGACTACAGAAGCAAGGGCCTTAAAGGGAATTCAGGTGGGCATTCACAAAAACGGCAGGCGGCTGGAGGGCATGGCTCTGAAATACTGCGTATATGGAAAGGAAAGCGGGAAAGAAGATTATTATCTTATAAGCGAAAATGTGTATGAGTTAGGCAGTCAGACATATGATTTTCAATATGTCTATCTGCCTTTTTCCCATTCTGAAAAATGCATCGGGAAGGTGTTCATTACTTTTGAACTGGAGCTGGGGGAAGGAACGGAGCCGGAAGGATTTCCCTCTTTAAGAGCAAATAAACGGCTGTTGGAAAATACAGTTACCGGATTTACAAAAGACAATGTGCGCAATGTTTTAAGCGGCGGTCTTATGATTAGTTATATTTACAGCCATGATACGTATCCCTTTTTATATGAATTCCGCATACTGACCTTTGTGTTTCTGGCAGCTTCCATGACTCTGTCCTATGAGAAGCTCTGGCAAAAAAGACCATGGCAGAAAAAGGGAGGACTTTCCTATGAAAAATAAAGGGACTGTTGGATTTGTAATTTTATTTATCGTTACGGTGGCATTGCTTTTGGAATGTCTTGTATTTCAGTTCCATGCGGTAACCAATAAGGAAAAGCCCCTTACTTTAAAACCCGGAACGGATATAGATGTAAAGGTTAAAGTGGAGGACGGGCTTGCAAGACTGTCTGAGGATGAAGTGAAGGCAATAGAGGTAGAGCGGGAAAATAAAAAGCTGTTGGCTGAATTTTATCAGGAGGAATATAAAGAAGAGGAAGAAGAATCCCTGGTGGAAAAAAACGGGGAGCTGTTTCGGAAAATAAAGCAGACAACCATTCGTGCAAGTCTGCCGGAAGCCTACTATGCCCATGAATTTAAGGTTGCATATCCGGTCCAAATAAAGGGCGGCTATCAGGTAAGCACCTATTTGGAAAAAAAGAAGGTTAACCGGAATGTATACTGCAGCCTGAATCCTAAAATCGGCTGCGGCATAGCTCTTTTAAACAGCTCTTTTGACAGCTTTACCATTGTGCTTACTACAGAACAGGAGATAGATACCGGGAAGCTGGAGATAACCTTGTCTAATGATTTTTCTCCAAACTGGCTAAGAATCGGGATTATGACATGTGCATTGGGACTTGTGGTCTCTTTGGCATTTTGCAGGAAAATGATACAGGACAAGCCTGAATGGGTATTTGCAATATTTGCATTTGCAATTGGAAGCCTGCTGATTTGGGGAATCGGAACCAATCAGGTAAGCTTTGATGAATATTCCCATGCAAAGAAAGCATACGATTTGTCTTTTGGAACCGCTATTGAGACTACAGAGGCAGCAATGCAGATGAAAGGTAATCTGCTGCCCTTCTTCCATAACCTTGCAGAACGAAAGCTGGTGGAGAGCTATGAGCAGAAAAACCATGATTTTGGCTGGGCGGATATTACTTATCAAAGTCGTTTCCACAGAGCGGAAGACAGGGTATATTATCCCAATGCAGCAGGCTTTTTTTTGGGAAGAAAGCTTGGGATTGATTTTGCATCTACAGTTGCTCTGGCAAAATACGGCAATCTGCTTTTGTATATTTTAATCGTATTTTTTGCAGTAAAGTCAGCAAAGGGCTATTCTATGCTTGTGGCGCTGATAGGGCTTTTGCCCAACAATCTGTTTATTGCATCCGCCATTTCTTATGACGGGGTGGTGACGGCATTTCTGCTTCTTGCCACGGTTCTGATTGCCAATGAAATGTTAGAACCGGAGAAGAAAATCATATGGCAGTCTGTGCTTGGAATCCTGCTTGCTTATATCATCGGGAGCCTTACCAAGCCGGTTTATATTGTTATGGCGCTGATGCTTTTGTTTTTGGGGAAACAGAAATTTCAGAACCGTTTTCAGGAGGTTGTATTCAAGTTTTCCGTATGTGTCATTGCAGGTTTGATGCTTTATGCCATATTTAAACCTCTGCCCACGGCAGGCGGAAACTATCAGCTGGTAGGGAATTTCAGTTATTTAGGGGATAAACGAAATGTAGGAACAAGCTTTCAGGGACAGATACAATATGTGCTTGCCAATCCTCTTACTTACACGAGGGTGCTGCTTGGCTCCATGTTTGGAATGCTGAAGGATTATCTGTCCGGGGCAGATTCCTTTATAGGCTATGCATATCTTGGATTTAAGGGCTGGATATGGACGTGGCTCTGCCTGATTTTTGCTTTTTTTACCGCAATGTGCAGTGATAAAAAGGAAAAAAGGACCTCTATCGGCATAAAATATATTGTGCTAAATCTAATTATGATTTTAGGAACGGCGGCAATTGTGTGGACATCCATGTATGTATCTTATACGGCAGTGGGGGCAGACAGCATTGCAGGGGTGCAGGGAAGGTATTTTATTCCTTTGTTTTTGCCGTTTTTCAGCTGCTTTTTTCAGGATAAATGTAAGGTTCCCTTTAGCAGGCTGTGGATAAACAGGGCTGGTTTTTTTCTGATGGGAGGATTGAATCTGTATATGATTACAGACCTGGTTTTGATAGCCATGAATTTATAAATTTGTAATATAAAGTGACAGCATGAAGTGACAACATGAATCTATAACATGAATTTATAGCATAAGTCTATAAAAAATCAAAAAGGAGCAGCCATATGGTAAGTGTGATTGTGCCGGTATATAAAAGTGAAAAAACGCTGGAGCGGTGTGTGAAAAGCCTTACCATGCAGTCCTATAAGGATCTGGAAATCCTGCTGGTGGTAGACGGCCCTCCCGATAAGTCGGGAGAGCTGGCAGACAGGCTGGCAGGAGAGGATGAACGGATTCGTGTAATCAATCAGAAAAATAAAGGGGTCAGCGCCGCCAGAAATAAGGGGCTTTCTGAAGCAAAAGGCGAGTATGTACGTTTTCTGGACAGCGACGATTATGTAAAAGAGGATTCCATACAGGTAATGGTAGAGGCAATGGAAGCGGGAAATGCGGATTTTGTGGTGGCGGGATTCCATCATCTGTATTTCGGGCGCTGTATCGGGAAGCTTCCTGAGAAGGAAGGCTGCTTTCCGGTAAAAGAGAGCCGGGACTATATACTAAAGCTGTACCGGGCGGGTTTTCTTAATATGCCATGGAATAAGCTGTTTAAACGGGAAAAGATAAGGACAGGCTTTCCGGAGGATTTGAATCTGGGAGAGGATTTATTGTTCAATCTTGCCTATTTAAAGGAATGTGACAGCTTTTATACATTAAAAGAGCCGGTCTGTGAGTTTATTCAGGACGACAGGGGAACTACCCTTTCCACAAAAAGAAGAAAGGACAAGCTGGAAATTGCCCTTCTTTTGTATGAGAGAACCGGGCAGGCAATGAAAGAGCTTTTCGGAGACGGGAAGACGGGCGGAGTGTTGGAAGACAAACTGATTGTGGAATTTTTAGATGATTTGGAGCAGCTGGCATTTGCGGATTCCCTTACTGCAAAAGAGAAATTCCGGGTAATCGACAGTTATAAAAAAGCGCTGAAGAACCTGCAAAGGGACCATAAGGACTATAGACCCCAATTGAAGCTGCCGGACTATAAAATCATTTATTTCTTTCTGAACATTGGCTGCAGGCATATGACTTATTTTATGATTGTCCTAAGGGGCTTTGTGGTCAGGCTGTTAAAAAGGAGGTAATGCTTGTGGCAGAAGCGCTTATTACGGTAATTGTGCCTGTCTATAAGGTGGAAGCCTATTTGGAGAGAGCCATTTTATCTGTTTTAAATCAAACCTATCAGAATTTGCAAATCATACTTGTGGACGACGGCTCTCCTGATAACTGCGGAAGCATTTGCGATGCCTATGGGAAAAAGGATTCTCGAATCCAGGTGATACACAAGGAAAACGGCGGGCTGTCAGATGCCAGAAATGCAGGTCTTGAAGCTGCCAGGGGAGACTATATTGCATTTTTAGACAGCGACGATTTTTTTGCTCCCTTTTTTCTGGAGACGCTTTTGGAGGCGCTGCTTTCTACCGGAAGCGATGTGGCGCTGTGCCCGTATCAGGTGGTAAAGGAATCCGGCACAAGGGAATTTGTGCCACTTCCTGAAGAAAAGAAAGATTATTATGCTGTTTATGACAGAAAAGAGCTGCTGCTTAATATGTATGACAGGAATCATCCTGATGCAACTTATTTTATCGTGGCATGGAATAAGCTGTATAAAGCATCCTTCTGGAAAGAAATCCGGTTCCCCAAAGGAAAGATTCATGAGGATGAAGCCACTACTTATAAGCTGTTTGACAAAGTAAAAAAAGGCGTTTATGTAAAATGGCCCATGTACGGATATTTCAGCGCGCCTTCCAGCATTACAAGAGATGCCTTTACGGTAAAGCGCCTGCAATGGATGGAAGCGCTGACGGAACGGATTGCTTTTTTTGAAAAGGAGACGGGCGAAATGGACCTTGCTTTTTTTGCCGGTCAGGCAAGGGCGGACGGTGCCATACGTTACTACTATCCTTTAAAGGAGCAGGTAAAGGATTCTGAAAAGGAGCAGGAGCAGCTGAAGGATTATGTGAGGGCGGCTTTAAGAGGGCAGAAAAAATATGGCTCTTTAAGCTTTGCTACCAGAATCGGATACCGATTATTTCTTTTGCTGCCCGGTTTGTATAAAATACTGGTGATTCCCCGGGAAGCGGAAAGGGAAAAGAAAAAATGATAGTGAAAGTAAGCGTAGTCATTCCTGTATACAATATGGAAAAATATCTGGCAAGATGCATGGACAGCGTTTTGTCACAGACGTTGAAGGAAATGGAAATCATTCTGGTGGATGACGGGGGCAGCGACGGTTCCGTTGCCATGTGTGATGCATATGAGAAGCAATATGAGAACGTAACCGTTCTCCATAAGGAAAACGGAGGGCTGACCTCTGCATGGAAAGCCGGGAGCCGGATAGCTAAGGGTAACTATATTGGATATGTGGACAGCGACGACTTTATAGAGCCTGATATGTTTGAACGGCTGCTTAGAGAAGCGGAAAAAGAGGATGCGGATATTGCCTGCTGCGGGCTTAAGCATATTTATGAATCCGGAAACCATCAGGAATGGACGGAGCAGATGGAATTTCCTGAACAGGTCTTTACAGTGGAGACATTAAAGGAGCATGTATTTCCGGTACTGATTAACGATGGCAGCTTTATGGGGCGGCATTTAATGCCCAACCGGGTCACGAAAATCGTGAAAAGCCATCTGGTTAAAAAAAATCTGTCCATGTGTGACGACAGGGTTTCCATTGGAGAAGACTATCAATTTTCCCTTTGTATGTTTCTTGACGCAAAAAAGGTAGTGATTGTAAAGGATTTTTTTCCGTATTACTATTACATGAATGACAGCTCCATGACTATGAAATATGATGAACACTATATGGATAAAATAAAAATCATGAAGAAAAACCTTTGCCGGATTTCGGACGCCAAGGCGGCTTATGATTTAAAGCCGCAGATTATCAATGATTTTCTGTGTCTTACTGTGCTTCATATAAAAGGAGGCATTTATAAAAAGAAGTCCGCCCCCTACAGGGAGCACCGGGCGGACATGAAGAAAATCTGCCGGGACCAGGAAGTGGCGGATGCCATGAACAGCTATCAAATGCCGGATTTGTCCATGGCGGAAAGGTTATTTCTGTTTTTCATGAAGCATCATATGTATTTTGCTATTTTCATGGCAGTAAGAATTTATTTCAGATGAGTAATGAGCCAAGTGATTGCGTGCAAGCATTTGACGACTGCCGCGAGGGTCAAATACCCCGCCCCTTGGGGCGTTTCAAGTTTGATGCCCCGTTGCTTGCGGCGGGGTCTTTGACTTCAGATGAGCGTGGGGACTGCTGCCATATGGAGAAAGTGAACAAATTATAAATCAAGGAAAGAGTATGAACGAACAAAACAGAGGAAGATGGAATAAAAAACAACTGGATATATGCTATTTTGCCGGATTCATCCTGCTTACAGGGCTCATCTGCTTTTTATCTTTTTATAAGCTGGACGCCAGATATGTGGATCCATGGGACGAAGCAAGGCATGGGGTCAACGCCTATGAAATGTACAAGGAAGGAAATCTGATACGGAGCACTTATCTGTATGATACGGATTATTACAACTTAAAGCCCCCGCTCAGCATGTGGTGCATAATGGCTTCCTTTGCAGTGCTTGGAACAAATGTATTTGCACTGCGTGCCTATTCTGCACTGTGCTATGTGATATTGTCCATTGTAACAGGGTGTTTTGTAAGAAGGAGCTACGGAAGGCTGGAGGCGCTGTTTACTTTAGGGTTTCTAGCTGCTAATACCACTCCCTTTATTGCCCATATGATAAGGGCGGGAGATGCGGACAGCCTGTATGTGCTGTTGTTTACCCTTGCCATGCTTGCCATGCTGCGGGTTGAGAAGAACCAGAAATATCTGTATGCCTGCGGCCTGTTCTTTGCATTGGCGTTTTTAACAAAAAGCTTTCACGCAGGCGTCATTGTGGTTATCGGCGGCTTATTTCTGCTCATAACAGGAGAGCTGAAAAAAATGTCTTTAAGGACATGGTGGCTGTTTCTTTGTTCTTTTATAATACCTATAGGCTGCTGGGCGGTGCCCAGACTGTTTATAGATGGTATGGATTTCTTCCGTCAGATGCTTTATACAGATGTGCTGGGGAGGTCCGGGGAAGGCTTTGGCAGCGTGGAGGGAACCTTTACCTATTATCTGGAATATTATCTCGGAATAGCAGGGGCAAACTTTAAGACCGTGTCGGGAAGCGGAACGGTCTACTGCCTTGCAGTGGTTATCTGCGGGGCAGGGGCTCTTTATTATAACCGGATGTTCACCAAAAAGAATTACAAGAAGATTATCGGATACCTGCTTTGGATTTTTGTTCCGCTGCTGGCATTTTCAGCGGTAAGGACCAAGCTTTTGTGGTATATGTATCCGGTTTTCATTCCTTTGTTCATGTCTGCGGGCATACTGGCGGGAAAGCTTGTGAAGGATAAGCGGATAAGCGGTTTTGTCAGAGGGATAACGGCGGTTTTTGTCATAGCAGGCATCTGTTATTTTTCCAGAGATGTGTACAGGCAGATTAATGAAAAAATAAACAACCAGCAGTCGGCGCTTGAGTTCCAGAGACTTGTGAGAAATGCGGCGGAAGAGGTAAAGGAAATAAAGGCTTATGTGCTATATGATAAAGAGCAGTCAGTCTGGAACCAGCAGGATGTGTTCGTGGCAGAAGCCTATGGGGATTATGAGTGTGTGAATCTGGAAGGCGGAATGACAGAGCTTAAGAGCAGGCTTTTGGAAAAAGAGGATGAGAGGATTCTTTGCTTTTTCTATAAAGAGGGCTATGAGCATTTAGCTGGTGTGCTTAAGGAAGCAGGAATGGAAACGGAGCTCTTGGAAGAAAGCAGCCACTATGAGGCAGTAATAATACAATAAGAAGCATAGAGGGAATAAGCAGGTGAAAAAGGGAACAAATAAAAAAATGAAAATGACGGTTCTTATAAAGATAGCCATGCTGCTTATGGCAATGGCGGTTATCACCATAGCAAGCCTGATTTATTTTAAAATGCTGGTAGCTGATACCAGAGACGTGAAAGAGCAGGAATATAGCCAATATACAAGGCATTATGCTTTTATTGCAGATAATATAGAAAATGAATTTTGGGAGGAAGTGTATCAGGGAGCAAAAAGAAGGGGCGAGGAAACTAATGTTTATCTGGAATGTTTTGGAAGCAGCGCAGCAGTAGAATATTCCAAAGAAGAGCTTCTTAAGATGGCAATTGCGGCAAAGGTGGATGGTATTGTACTGGAAGCAGACGAAAGCGCTGAGATACTTCAGCTGATTGACCAGGCAGTGGGCGATCAGATTCCGGTGGTTACGGTTATGACAGACAGTTATGGCAGTAAAAGACAGAGCTTTATCGGGATTGGAAGCTATAATCTCGGTAGAGAATACGGAAGGCAGATTATTCGGGTTTCTACAAAAGAAACAAAGAAGGTACTGGTTATAATGGACGAGCGTATGGATGATAATGGAAAGAATATTTTATGCACGGGAATCAATGAGACTATATACAATGAAGGGAATCACTTGAATCTTGTCATTGATACTATGGAGGTTAGTGACAAAAGCACTTTCGGACCGGAAGAAACCATTCGGAAGATTTTTATGAAAAAGGAAGAATTGCCGGACATTATAGTCTGCCTGAATGAACAGGCAACCATTAGCGCATGTCAGGCAGTGGTGGACTATAATCTGGTAGGTGAGGTGGATATTATCGGTTACCATATTACAGATACCATAGGGAATGCCATACAGAGGAATCTGTTAGCAGCCACCATTGTGGTGGATTCCGGGCAGATGGGCGCTGACAGTGTGGACAGTCTGAATGAATATATTGAAACCGGTTATGTAAATGATTATGTGGTGATGGATGTGGATTCTGTTACGGATAATAATGTAAGGGAGTATATGGAGAATGCTGCAAAATAGAGCCAGCCGCAGGAAGGAAAGATACATAAGCATACAGACAAAGCTGGTATTGGTATTTCTTGTGACTACCGCTATTATTTTTGCTGTCAACATGTACATGTATATTAATTTTAACCGGATGATAAAACGGATTGACGGAATCTATGTGAGCAATGCAAATTTCAATGAGCTTCAGAACGGGCTGAACCAGGTGCAGGTCAGCATGACGGAATACCTGAGCACGAAGAGCTCGGATTCCATGGAAGAATATTTCCGGAGTGAGGAAAGATATTCGGCAATGGTCCGGGATTTAAATGATGCTGTGGTAGAAAATGAAAGCATGATTATGGAAAAAAACATAAAAGGAATGTCGGAAAGCTATCTGGAGCTGACTGGCAGCATCATTGAAGCAAAAAGAGGCAGGAATGTAGAAAGGTATAAGGTGTTGTATGAGCAGGCAAGCCAGCTGTATTCCTGCATAAATACTTATATATACAGCCTGAATAACAGACAGTTCCAGAACAATTCCAAAAGCTATTCGGCGCTTTTTTCCTCCATGAAATATATGGAAGTCATCAACATGGCGATTCTCTGTATGGTGGCGCTTTTAAATGTTTTGCTGACTATAGTCCTTACAAGAGGAATTACGAGGCCTTTAAAGCAGTTAGCGGAGGCAGCCAATCAGGTGGCGGAAGGAAATCTGGAGATTGAACCGGCAGAGACGGAGAGCAGGGATGAGGTAGGAGTGGTTACCAGAGCATTCAATCAGATGGTCTTAAGCCTTCAGGGGTATATCGGGCGGTTAAAGGAGAGCATGGAGTCAGAAAGTGCCATGAAGGAAAAGGAATTGATGATGGAAGCCCATTTAAAGGATGCCCAGCTTAAGTATCTTCAGGCTCAGATCAATCCTCATTTTCTGTTCAATACATTAAATGCAGGAGCCCAGTTAGCCATGATGGAGGAAGCGGAGAAGACCTACCGGTATATACAAAATGTTGCGGATTTTTTCCGGTACAATATCAAGGAAAGCCGGGAAAGCGTAACATTAAGGCAGGAAATTGAAATAGTGGATAATTATATCTATATATTAAATGTGCGTTTTTCCGGGGAAATCCATTTTAGAAAGCATGTGGATGAAGAACTTACCGATGTTCTGGTACCGGGTATGATTTTGCAGCCTATTGTGGAAAATTGTATTAATTACGGAATACGCAATATTGAATGGGAAGGCTATATCGATTTATCCGTATACAGAGAAGGAGACCATATATGTATAAGCATACGGGATAACGGAATCGGGATGAGCAGTGAAAAGATACAAAAGATTATGAACAGCCGTCTGAAGGAAACGGATTTAGAGCAAAGCTCCAACGGAATCGGGTTGGATAATGTAATCGGACGGCTGCGTCTGTTTTTCGGAATGGAAGAAGTTATGGAAATAACCAGTGCAGGGGAAAATATGGGAACAGAAGTAGCTATTTTTATTCCGTATGAGGAAAAGGAGAAATATTATGTATAAGATTATGATAGGGGATGATGAAGGAATCGTAATTGATGCCCTTACTTTTATTATCAAGAGAAATTTTGGTGATATTTGTGTAATTGAGTCGGCAAAAACCGGCAGGAGCGTCATTGAGCTGGCAGAGAGGATTCATCCGGATATTGCTTTTATGGATATACAGATGCCGGGCATAAACGGGATTGAGGCAATGAAGGAAATCAAAAAAAGCAATCCCAATACGATTTTTATCGTTATCAGCGCCTATGATAAATTTGATTATGCAAAGGAAGCGCTGAATATTGGTGCGTTAGACTATTTAAACAAGCCTATTGACCAGAATGACATTGTAAATATTTTGAAAAAAGCAATGAATAAGGTAGATGGGGAGCGGGAAAAAAGAAGCAGGGACCTTTTGATACAGGAAAAGCTGGAAACAGTGGTTCCCATTATTGAAAGCGGCCTGATTTATTCTGTATTGTTTCAGGAAAATTATGCGGATGATACGGAAAATTTTAAAAGACTGTTAGGGATTGAGACTAACAGGGGGTATATGATGGTAATCGAATGCGGGGACTCCCAGGAAGGAGGGCATCTGACCAATACTGTGGGGGCAAGCGTCAGGGTGCAGACTTATTACAGGGAATTAAGGGAAATCATTAAAGAGCACTTTTCCTGTGTGGTAGGCTCTATGATGGCAAACAGTATCATTGCTCTGATTCCATGTAAAGATGATGAGCTTAATGAAGAGGAAGAATACAGCCAGCGGATTGAGATAATTGAAAACGCAAGAAGGATGGTAAGGAAGCTGAAGGGCCGTCTGAATGCCCAGTTCAGGGTTGGAATCGGTTCGGTGCAGAAGCTTGACGAAGCGGAAATTTCTTATATGGAGGCAATGAATTCCATACGGCTGTCCACCGGTTCTGTAGCCCATGTAAGGGATTTGCCAATCGGATGTGATTATGAAGAAGATTACCCTATTGAAACGGAAAGAGCCTTATTTGAAAAAACAGAGGAAGGGGATGTAAAGGGAGCGGTATCAGAGGCCGGACGTTTCTTTGACTGGATGACGGAAAGATATCCGGAAGCCGTTATGGATATTAAGCTGAAAGCATTGGAGATGGTCCTTATGGCGGAGTATATCAGTTATGACAGCGGCGGAATGACTTATCATTTTAAAGCCCGCCATGATTATTTGCAGACCATTAACGAAATGAAGGATTATGAAGGGCTTCGCTCATGGTTCCTTGCCAAGATACAGGAGGCATGCCGTAATGTGGCTACCAAGAAGGAAAAAAGCTCTACCAGTATAGTGGACCGGGCAAAGGAGTATATAAGGGCTCATTATCAAAAGGACATATCTTTAGATGATGTGAGCAGAGAGGTGAATATCAGCCCTTATTATTTCAGTAAGCTGTTTAAAGAAGAAACGGGAGAAAACTTTATTGAATATGTAACAGCTATCCGTATGGAAAAAGCCAAGGAGCTTTTGGAACACGGCAATAAGAGCATGAAGGAAATCTGTCTGGAAGTAGGTTATGCAGACCCCAATTATTTCAGCCGCTCATTCAAAAAGAATCTGGGGGTGACGCCTACAGAGTACAAGGAGGGAAAAAGGTGAAAAAAATATATGCTTTGCTGCTGGCCTGCATACTTCTGCTGACCGGTTGTTCAGCAGAAGCTCCAAGTGAAAACGGGGAAGAACCGCCACAGGAAGAAAAAATCCAGATAGGGATGATTTTTGATACATTTGTAGTGGAAAGATGGCAGAGGGACCGGGATGTGTTTGTGTCTACGGCCATGGAGCTGGGAGCGGAAGTGAATGTACAGAATGCAAACGGGGATGTGAAAGAGCAGGTAGCCCAGATGGAGTATTTTATCGAAAAAAAGGTGGATGTAATCGTGGTAGTTCCCATTGAATCCGGCGCTCTTGTGAAATCCATTGAGAAGGCAAAGGATGAAGGCATAAAAGTAGTCTCTTATGACAGGCTGGCAATGGGAGCAGGAACGGATTTGTATATATCCTTTGACAATGAGACGGTAGGAAGGCTTATGGGCCAGTCTGTCTGCAGCAGGCTGGACAGAGGAGACAAGGTTCTTATGGTCTGCGGTCCCAAAAGTGATAATAATGTATCTTTTGTGGAAAGCGGCTTTAGGGGGGAAATGGAGCGGAATGGGATAGAAGTTGCGGATACTTATTATGCGGATGAATGGCGGGCGGAGCGTGCGGCTGAATATATGGAGCAGTACGGGGATGAAATTCAGGAGATAGAAGCCGTCATGTGCGGCAACGACAATCTGGCAGGTCAGGTTATCCGCGTGCTGGCGGAAAACCGCATGGCAGGAGATATATGTGTGGTGGCGCAGGATGCGGACCTGGAAGCATGCCAGAGAATCGTGGAAGGAACCCAGTACATGACGGTATATAAGCCGGTGGAGAAGCTGGCGGTACAGGCAGCTGTGGCAGCAGTAGAGCTTGCGCAGGGGAAGCAGGTTCAGACAACGGATTATATTGATGATGGAACATACAGGATTCCTTATATTAAGTTAGAGCCGGTTGCCGTTACTGCTGAAAATATGGATGAGACTATTATAAAAAGCGGCTTTCATTTAGGGGAAGACGTATATTTGAACCGTCCGGAAATGCTGCCAAAGCAGCAGGATTTTATTGCAAAATGAGATGGAAGAAGCAAAAAAGTGCTATTCTCCTGCAAAAACAGACTGCATGACAATAAAAATTTGCTGAATTTCACAAATAAATAGGGGTTTTAATGTGGTATAGTTTTCTTGTAGCAAATAGCTGCAAATTAATTCAAAGGGAGGATTTATTAATGAAGAAAAAATTATTAAGCATGCTTCTCGCCGTAGCAATGGTTGCAACCATGCTCACCGGATGCGGCGACACTACAACCACCACAGACGATACAACAGCAGATGACACAACAGCAGACGATGTAACGGCAGATGATGATGCCACAGCAGATGACGACGGCGGGGCAGCTTCCGGTGAGGTACAGGTTGGTATCGTTCTTCCTACAAAGGATGAGCCAAGATGGTTACAGGATCAGGCACAGTTCGAAGCAATCTTAGGCGATGCAGGATTTACCAATCAGGTATTATTCAGCCAGGGTTCTTCCGCAACTGAAAAGACAAACGTAGAAACACTTATTTCCCAGGGCATTGATGTTTTGATTATCTGTGCACAGGATGGTTCCGCAGCAGCAGCAGCAGTGGAAGCAGCAAAGGATGCAGGCGTTACCGTAATCGCATATGACCGTCTGATTACAGGAACAGAAGCAGTTGACTACTATGTAACATTTGACAGTTTCTCAGTTGGTGTTGCACAGGGACAGTACTTAATCGACAACGCACCGGAAGGAACCGGAATTCCGCTTTACTTATATGCAGGTGCAGCAACAGATAACAATGCATTCATCTTCTTTGAAGGTGCATGGAGCGTTCTTCAGCCAAAGATTGCAGACGGCACATTTGTAGTTGCTAACTCCTCTGAAGCAGAAGGCTTAAAAGACAAGGCAGAGCTTTCACGTGAAGAAATCGGAAAGATTATCGGTCAGGTTACAACAGATTGGGATTTCAATGTAGCAAAATCCAAAGCAGAAGCTCATTTGACAGCAGTAGGCGCTGATATGAAGGGTGATGTTCTTGTATTAGGTCCTAACGATGGTACAGCTCGTTCTATCGCAGATGTATTTGCAACAGATAAAGACGTTACAAGCTTCAAGGTAACAGGTCAGGATGCAGAAAAAGCTTCCGTACAGTATGTAATTGACGGCAAGCAGTCCATGACCGTATTCAAAGATACACGTACTCTGGCAGCAGACTCTGTAGCAATGGCAGTTTCTATCTTAAACGGTGACACACCGGCAACAGACACAACATACAACAATGAAGCAAAGGATGTACCTGCTAAGCAGACAAACATCGTTGTTGTAACACAGGATAACGTAAAAGAAGCTTTAATTGATTCTGAATACTATGATGCTTCTGAATTTACAGGATTAGAATAAAAGAATGTAAAACGGTGTAGCAAAAAATGAAAGTGAGGTCGGCTTTAGAGGTTTTGATTGCTAAAGCCGGCCTTCTAAATTAAGGAGGCCCGGTAAATGAATGATTATATACTTGAAATGAGAGATATCACAAAAGTATTTCCGGGGGTCAAGGCTTTAAGCGATGTTAACTTTAAAGTAAAGCGTGGAGAGATACATTGTCTGGTGGGAGAAAACGGCGCCGGAAAATCCACACTTATGAAAGTTCTATCCGGCCTTCACCATTACGGTACATATACAGGCGATATTGTATATAACGGTGAGATACAACAATTTAAATCGATTGCGGATAGTGAAGCAAAAGGAATTGCCATTATTTATCAGGAACTGGCGCTTGTTCCGGAATTAAGTATTTATGAAAATATTTATTTCGGACATGAGATTATGAAAGGGCATACCGTAGACTGGAATGAGACCATTGTAAAGGCTTCTGAGATGTTAAAAAAGGTACGTCTCCATGTGGACCCCTCTACAAAGGTGAAAAATCTCGGTGTGGGTAATCAGCAGCTTGTAGAAATTGCAAAAGCGCTGAGCAAGGATGTAAAATTATTGATATTGGATGAGCCTACGGCAGCATTAAATGAAGATGACAGTGAAAATCTGCTGAAGCTCATTAAAGAATTAAAAGAGCAGGGTGTTACCTGTATTATGATTTCCCATAAGCTGAAAGAAATTATTGCCATAGCGGATACGATTACTGTATTGCGCGATGGTTCTACCATTTGTTCCATGGATACGGCGGAACATTCGGTAACGGAAGCGGAAATCATAAAGCATATGGTTGGAAGGGAAATTGATAACATTTATCCAAAGAGGGAAAAGAAGGAAATCGGAGATATTTGTTTGGAGATAAAGAACTGGACCGTAGAGGACCCGGTAAAGCAAAGGGAGATTCTTCACAAGGTAAACATCAATGTAAGAAAAGGAGAAATCGTAGGACTCCAGGGATTGATGGGAGCGGGAAGAACAGAGCTTGCCCTTAGCATTTTCGGAAATTCTCCGGGGTATAAAATAACAAACGGAGAAATATTTGTAAATGGAGAGCAGAAACACTTCAAGAATCCGAAAGCTGCCATTAATTCAGGAGTAGCTTATGTAACAGAGGATAGAAAAGGCAACGGGCTCGTGTTGATTCAGGACATTAAGTACAATACAACCATTGCCAATTTAGAGGAGCTTACAGAAGGGCTTGCCATAAATGAAAATGAGGAAATCAATGTAGCCAATGACTATAAAAAATCCATCAACATAAAGGCGCCTTCCATTATGCAGAAGGTAGGAAATTTAAGCGGCGGCAACCAGCAGAAGGTTCAGCTGGCAAAATGGCTGTTCGTAAAGCCCCAGGTGCTGATTCTGGATGAACCCACCCGCGGAATTGACGTTGGCGCCAAGTTTGAAATCTATACATTGATGAACAAGCTGGTGGAGCAGGGCATGAGCATTATCATGATATCATCAGAACTGCCGGAGGTTCTTGGAATGAGCGACAGGCTGTATGTTATGTCGGAAGGAACCATAACCGGTGAATTGTCAGCAGAAGAAGCAAATGAACAAAAAGTCATGGCAATGGCTATTAAATCGAGATAGGAGGTTTCGGATATGGAGAATAAAAAACAGGCACAGAGCTCATCCGGGACAAATAAAGCGGGTCTTGGACAAGAGATTGCAACTTTAGTGAAAGAAAATATAAGAGATTATATGATGTATATTGCTTTGGTCATCATCATGGCATTCTTTACATGGAAGACCAACGGCGGATTTATTCAGGCAAGGAATATTTCCAACCTGATTAACCAGGCGGGATATGTTGCGGTACTGGCAATCGGCATGACACTGATTCTTATTTTAAAGCATATTGACTTGTCTGTGGGATATGTGGCAGGCTTTTGCGGAGCCATAGCAGCTATTTTAATGACCCAGTACGGAGTGAATGAGTGGCTGGCAATTCTTATCGTACTTTTGATTGGTCTTGTGATTGGACTTTATCAGGGACTTTTGGTGACGAGAGTGGGGGTTCCGGCATTTGTTACAACTTTGGCAGGCATGTTTATTTTCAGGGGACTTCTGAGTCTGTCCTTACAAAAAACAGGAACCATCATTGTTCCTAATAAGGGCTTTAATGCATTGTCAAACGGATTTATACCGGATATTCCCGGACTGAATCTGGGTGTGCATGCCTTGACTCTTATCATTGGCGTGGTTGCAGTGGTTCTTGTTATCTTTTCGCAGATTAAAACAAGAAGAAATAAAATAAAATATAATTTTCAGGTAACTTCTACTCCTGTTTTTATCTTTACACTTGTGTTCATTTCTGCAATTATAATGGCAATTATATGGGTGCTTGCAAAGTACAGCGGCATTCCATGGGCAGCGGTTATTGTAGGCGTGGTACTTATTATCTACAATTTCATGCTGAATAAGACGAGATTAGGACGTTATATTTACGGTATCGGAGGAAATGACCAGGCTGCAGAATTATCCGGCATCAATGTGAAGATGGTTACATTATTTGCATTTTGTTCCATGAGCGTGCTTGCAGCATTGTCAGGGGTTCTTTATACTTCAAGACTGCAGTCAGCCACACCTACAGCCGGGCTTGCTTTTGAAATGGATGCCATTGCATCTTCTTATATCGGCGGCGTGGCAGTAAGCGGCGGTATCGGTAAGGTGACCAATACCATTATCGGAGCGCTGGTAATCATGTCTCTCACAAACGGCATGAACCTGATGGGTGTGGATATTTCCTATCAGTACATTGTTAAGGGTATTATTTTTATCATAGCAGTTGCCTTTGACGTAAGAACACGTTCAAAATCCAAATAAATGAATAGTACAATTAGGCAAAAGAAAAAGGGGGAAAGGCTATGGGAACTAAGAAGGCGGAGAAGACGAAAAAGCCTGATGGCGCCAAAAAGATAAAAAAGCCTGACGGAAGCAAAAAGATAAAAAAGGAACGGAAGAAAATCTCCCTGAGAATTGGAATCCGAACCAAGCTTCTTGTTACCTTTCTTATTCCGGTTACAGCCTTGATTTTGTTGGGAGTATTATCATATAGACAGACAGCAAATGCGCTGCAGAATCTGTATAAGAGTTCCAGTATACAGATTTTAGGCAAATCTGCGGACTATTTGGAGGTTTTAATGCTGGATGTGGAAACAACGGCATATGACCTTTCAGTAGATAACGATTTAGTGAATTATTTCAGCGGGACTCCGGATGAAGGTGTGGATTATTCAACGGTAGATGCCAAAATGGCATCTATGCTTGGAACAGACGCTTATGTGGAAAACGGGTATTTTGTTGCCATAGAAGGGGATGAACATATCAGCACCAATCCGGATGTGACCTTTGACAAAGACGCATATTCCGTATTCCAGACTACCGAGGATTATGTGCAGGTAACTTCCAGAAACCGAAAGGTCTGGCTTGGTGAGAGCGAGTTTCTGGAGAAATATAAAGGAGAGGCGGAAACACCTTACGGAAACAGGAGAATGACCCTGATTCGCAGGGTGGAAAATATTCTGACAGGACAGGATGTGGGCTTTGTCATTTTGGAAGTCAGGAACAGTGTAATGGAACAGCTTTTGGATGAAGTAAATCTTGGTGAAGGCAGCATGGTGATTCTGGCAGGTCAGGACAGCAACGAGATTGCCAAGGCGGAAAATTATCCGGAGGATAAAACGAAGCGTATAATCACCAATTCAAAGGCATATGTTAAAATGCAGCAGGGGCTGGAAAAAAATGGTTCCTTCGGAACAAGCAAAAACGGAAAGAAATACTGGCTGTGCTATGAATATATAGGAGACCTGGGAAACTGTCTGATTGGGATGATTCCTGTGTCTACCATGATGGAACAGGCAAATGAGATTAAAATTGGTACTATCGGCCTTGTAATACTGGTAACCATCATCGTCTGTGTAATTGGCACATGGATGGCTGCAGGCATGAGCAGCACTATCAAAAAGATTATAGGAGAAGTAGGAAAAGCTGCCAAAGGCGACCTTACCGTCCGGGTTTTTACAAAGCGGCATGATGAATTTGCGGTTTTGAGCAATAGTATCAATGATATGATTGCAGATATGAAGGTTTTGATCGGCAAGGTGTCTCATGGCATGGAACAGGTAGATGGTGCAGTGGAGAAGGTTAGTGGGGCAAGGGAAAACGTTCATGAGACTGCAGAAGTGTTAAGCGATGCCATTGTACAAATCCAGTCCGGCGCCAGGCAACAGGAAGACAGTGCACAAAATTGTCTGGTTGGAATGGATGATTTATCAGATAAGATTGTAAGAGTAGTAGAGAATACAAAAGAAATCGACAGTATTTCCGAGGAGACGAAGGTAGTTGTTGGAAATGGAATCAAGATGATGAAGGAGTTAAATACTTCTTCGGAGGACACTACCCGGAATTTAACGGAAATTATGAAGGATGTTAAGGACTTAGAAGAAAAGATATCCGACATTACCAATATCGTTGGCGTTATTGCTGAGATTGCCGATCAGACCAATCTGTTGTCATTAAATGCCAGCATTGAAGCAGCCAGGGCAGGAGAAGCAGGAAAAGGCTTTGCAGTTGTGGCAACTGAGGTAAAGACACTGGCAGACCAGTCCGCGCAGGCAGCAGAGAAGATTCGTACCATTGTGGATGAAGTACAGCAGCAGAGCCAGAAAACCTTAGAGCATGGGGAAAATGCGGATGAAATCTTAAAATCCCAGGAGCTGGCCGTAAAACGTGCCGTTGAGGCATTCCATAATATTGATGACTGCGTAGAGCGGCTGAATCAGGAGTTATCCGATATTACCGTTCAGACACAGGCTATCGAAAGTGCAAAAAATATTACATTGGAGGCTGTGGAAGGCATCTCGGCAGTTATCGAGCAGAATTCCGCATCAACCCTGGAAATGGGTGAAGGCATCAACGGCCAGAAAGATCAGGTGGAAAAGATGTCAGGCTATACCAATGATTTGAAAGAAGTATCACAGTCTTTAAGAGAGGAAATTCATAAGTTTAGAATATCATAAATTTGCTGGTTTCATTTCTCTTTTCATACCAAAGGGGTCTCCGATTTTTCGGGGGCTCTCTTTTTTTGCAGGCATTCCGCCTTTTTCTTTATATAAAACGGAGAAAATATGCGTACCGCCTGATCTGGTATGAGCTATGCGATGTATTGGTTCAGTCAACCAAACGGTATGCAGATGAGGTAGTAGCTGATGTAACACCTTACATAAGCAGCGAACCAGAAAACGGGGAGTTTCAGAGTGGGCTTCGCATGGGAGCTTCTGTAAAACCGCATTGGGTAAATCCATTTGTCAATGGTGCGGATATTGTGGCAAAATTTATTTTTTAAAAGTTAGAGGATTGCCTTGACAATTACATTGCTGTGTATTATACTGTGCTTGCTTATATAATACAGTAAAAGACGGTGAGGCGGTGAAGGTTTGGAGATTGTTGTAAGTAATAAGGCAAGTCGTCCTCTGTATGAACAGATTGTGTCGCAGATAAAAACACAGATTATGAGCGGTGAACTGAAGGCTGGGGAAGCGCTTCCCTCTATCCGCTCCCTTGCAAAATCGCTGCAGATCAGTGTTCTGACCGTGCAGAAGGCATATGACATCCTGCAGGAGGATGGCTTTATTGAAACGACAGCCGGGAAAGGCTGCTATGTATCTGTGAGGAATCAGGACTTCTATTTGGAAGAACAGCAGAAAAAGATAGAGGGCTGTTTCAACGATGCGATAGAAATTGCCCGTATGAGCGGAATACCGCTTGATAAATTAATCAGCTTATTAACATTATTGTACGAGGAGGATTAGCGATGGCAAATGCTTTTATGGTATCAGGTCTTACCAAAACTTATCAGGATTTTGTTTTGGATCATATTTCGTTTACCGTTCCCGACGGCTCCATTGTCGGACTGATTGGAGAAAACGGTGCAGGAAAAAGCACAACAATCAATGCAGCTTTAGGGCTGATTCAAAGGGAAGACGGTGTTGTATCCATTTTGGACAGGGAGGAACTGGATGGGGATGTCAAAGAACAGATCGGCGTCGTGTTCGATGGCAGCAATTATCCGGAAATCCTTTCTCCCCGGAAATTGAACCGGGTTATGAAAAATATTTACAAGACATGGGACGAACAGGTTTATCTGCGTCTTCTGAAACAGTTTTCCCTGCCGGCCGATAAGCAGATCAGACAGTTTTCAAAAGGAATGAAGATGAAGCTGGCAATCTCCGTTGCATTTTCCCATCATTCCAGGCTGTTGATTCTGGATGAAGCTACCAGCGGCTTAGACCCGGTTGTCCGGGATGATATTCTGGATATGCTTTTAGATTTCGTGCAGGACGAAGAACATTCCATTCTGGTGTCTTCCCACATTACCAGTGACTTGGAGAAGATTGCCGACTATATCGTATTTATTCATGAGGGGAAAGTGGTTTTTGAGAAACCCAAAGACGAACTGACCGAGCGGTATGGCATCCTTAAGTGCGGCGCGGCGCAGTTTGACGCACTGGATAAATCCGATATTATTTCGTACCGTAAAATGGACTATGAATGGCAGATACTGGTTTCAGACCGGGAGA
>CANCYR010000049.1 GCA_947382355.1 uncultured Lachnospiraceae bacterium | reverse complement strand
TCCTGCTTGTATGCCCGTAAATCAAGGCTTTTTTGAGATAATCAACCATTTTACAGAAAAAACACCGGATAAAAAAATTTCTCTTGCACTTTTTTTATCCGGTGTTATAATATAGAAAGATACTTTGAATATCAAAGTATTTAAAGTTCAAAGTATTGGAGTTTCAAAACAAAAAATGACAAATCACAGGATATGAAAGAAAGAGGATAGTGTTATGAATTGGGATGAGGCAATTAAGGATTTGGACAAACGCAGGGAGAAGGCTCTTCTTGGAGGGGGACAGGCGAGGATTGACAAGCAGCATAAGATAGGGAAGCTGACAGCAAGAGAAAGAATAGATATTTTATTGGATAAAGGAACCTTTGTTGAGGTGGACGGCTTTATTGAATCAAGGATTGATGATTTTGATCTGGATAAAAAGCGTGTGCCCGGTGATGGTGTGGTAACAGGCTATGGTAAAATTGACGGCAGGCTTGTTTTTGTGGCAAGTGAGGATTTTACGGTAATCGGAGGAACTCTGGGGGAATATCATTCCTTTAAAATATGCAGAATTCAGGATATGGCAATGGAAATGAAGGCGCCTCTTATTTGTATCAATGACAGCGGCGGCGCCAGAATTGAAGAAGGTATTTCTTCCTTAAGCGGATATAGCGGAATGTTTTTACGGCACACAAAAGCTTCAGGGGTGATTCCGCAGATTGCAGTGATTTTAGGGCCGTGTTCCGGCGGCGCATGTTATGCGCCTGCAATTTGTGACTTTATTTTCATGGTAAAAGATATTTCCAAAATGTTCATTACCGGACCTAATGTTGTAAAGACCGTTATTAATGAAGAAGTATCCGTGGAAGAACTGGGGGGAGCTGATGTTCATGCGAAAAAATCAGGAGTTTCCCATTTTACATATGATACAGAAAATGAATGCCTTATGGGGGTGAGAAAGCTTCTGACTTACCTGCCAAGCAGTAATCTGGATACGCCGCCGGTGGTAAAAACCATTGATGAAAAACAGTCCCTTCTTTTTAGCGTCAATAAAGTGTTAAATAAGATGGGAAACCTTGGAAAGACTTTTGTGAAGAATAATGAGGACCGCAGTTACAAATTAAAGGATATTGTACCTGATAACTCCCGTCATGCATATGATGTACATGAAGTAGTGGAATGTGTTGCGGATAATGGAAGCTTTTTTGAGGTTCAAAAGGAATTTGCACAAAATGTAGTAGTGGGCTTTGGACGTATGGAAGGCAAGGTTACAGGCTTTGTATGCAATCAGCCGGCAGTTATGGGAGGCTCTTTGGATTATCATGCTTCAGATAAAATGGCAAGATTTATCCGCTTCTGCGACTGCTTCAATATTCCCCTTGTAACCCTTATTGATGTGCCTGCTTTTCTCCCGGGAACAGCTCAGGAACATAATGGAATTATCCGTCATGGTGCAAAAGTGCTTTATGCTTATTCGGAAGCCACTGTCCCGAAGATTTCACTGATCATGAGAAAAGCCTATGGCGGAGCTTATATTGCCATGAATTCCAAGGAAATGGGCGCAGATATCGTATATGCATGGCCAATTGCGGAAATTGCGGTTATGGGTGCAGATGGCGCCGTAAATATAGCATTCAAGAGAAAAATAAAAGAAGCATCAGACCCTTATGCTGCAAGGGAAGAATACAAGAGAGAATATGAAGAACGTTTTTTAAATCCTTACGTGGCAGCAGCAAGAGGCTATGTAAACGAGGTCATTAAACCGGAGGAGACCAGAAAGGCAATCTTAAAGGCGCTTTCCGCACTGGAAAGCAAGAAGGCGGAAGGACCTTATAAGAAGCATGGGAATATTCCGCTTTAGAACATAATAATTCAGCCCACAGCTTTCCCCGCAGAAACCGGAACCGGCTGCAGGCAGAAAGTGATTTCTAAAGTCGCCCTTATAAAAACGCCAGCGCTTAGCGAGGTTCTTTCGAGCTTAGCACTGCTGCGTTTTTATCAGAGCGGGAGCGTGGCGACGTAGAAACACTTTCTGCCTGCAGCCGGTTCCGGTTTCTGCGGGAAAAGCTGTGGGCTAACTGCTATTTGGGCAAAAACCGCAAAACAATTTTATTGGAAACAGACAATGGGTATGCTATAATAAATTTGATTATCATTCATATGGGAAAGGAAACAGATATGAAAAAGATATTAGCAGTCATTCCAGCCAGAAGCGGTTCAAAAAGCGTGGTCAATAAAAATATCCGCCTTATTAACGGAAAGCCCATGATGGCCTATTCCATTGAACATGCAAAGGAATCAAAATATATCAATCGGATTATCGTAACGACGGACAGTGAGGAGTATGCTGCAATTGCAAGGGAATATGGTGCGGAAACACCATTTTTAAGACCGGCAGAGTTAGCAGCTGATAATTCGCTGGACATTGAGGTTTTTGAACATGCCTTATCATGGCTTAAAAGAGAAGAGGATTATGAGCCGGATATTATCGTACAGCTTCGTCCCACGGACCCTATCCGTAATCCGGAAGACATAGATAAAATGATAGAGATGATGTTGGAAGATGAAACGGTAGATGCGGTGCGCAGTGTGTCATTGACAGATACAGTTCCCCATAAAATGTGGTATGTGGGAGAGGACAATGTGATGGAGCCTATTATGAAGGACATTCCGGAAGCCTATAACATGCCCAGGCAAAAGCTCCCCAAAATTTATCATCAAAATGGAAATACAGATGTGCTCCGTCCCCAAAACATTACAAAATATCATTCCATGACAGGGAAAAAGATTAAAGGCTACATCATGAGTGAAATGTATGATGTGGATACAGAAGCGGATTTTGCAAGAATTTCGGAATGTTTGAAAATCAGACAGGGCGGGAAAATATTTGTTTTTGATATAGACGGGGTAATTGCCCAATTGCGAAAGGACTTATCCTATGGGGAAACCGGGCCCAATGAAAGGATGGTAAAAATCGTAAACGAGCTTTATGATCTGGGAAACCGTATCGTGCTGTTTACGGCAAGGGGATATGTGACCGGAATAGACTGGAAGGAAACAACGGCGAGGCAGTTAAAGGAATGGGGGGTAAAATACCATGAGCTTCACATGGGAAAGCCCAATGCAGATTATTATGTGGATGACAAGATGTTAAGCCTGGATTTTCTTTACAAGGAATTCGGAGAATAAAAATGCGGAAGTAAGGAAGAAAAGTCCGGGAATAATATGAAAGCCCCGGCAGTCATGGAATGATTTCTGAAAAGCAGAAACATACCAAGGACTGCCGGAGCTTTTTGTTATGCTGCTATATTCGGGAGTATGGGAAATCCCTAACAATATCCGTTAAACAGCATTCCGCTGTAGGAACTGGTAACATAGGGATTGGCATAATTTTTCCCGGGATTTTTATAGGCCACAATTTTTTTGTCCGCATATTCCATAGGATTCAGGGAGATAAAGCTGGTCTTTTTCAGAATAGAGTGGGTAAAATCCTTGATGGAATGAAAGGTTTCATTTACGTCTTCTGTAAGGGCGGCCTGAGATAATTGGGTTTCGTCCAGCTCTAAAGCGCCGCTGTCTGATATACGAACTCCCAGATGGTCGAAATCGCTGGAGTGGACAAGTGCAATGTGGGACATTTCGTTCACTAAACGATTGCTTCCGGGCTGGGTCTCCATATATTCAGAGGCAGCTTTTAAAAAATGATTGTAACTGCCGATTAAAGTATGGATATTTTCCTTTAGGCTTTCTATGTCATTTTTGGTGCCGATAATCGCTACGTTGTCTTTGGATTCGCTTAAGCCCATTAAAGAAATCTCATACATTTTTTCAATGGTAAAGTGATTGGAATAAGAAGTATGAGTGACGCCGTTAATGGTAAATTCCGCATTGGAAGCGCTTCTCGTTATCTCATCGATTCCAAAGTATTCCACCGCACCGGAAGTCATGCTTGTATGTTCGTCAGAAATCCGGAATAAAAATTTCCTGTTTTCCGGAAGTCCGGCTTTGTTGGAACTTAACTTGAGGGAAGAATTCCCTGTTTCATCCTCTATGACTTCGGCGGTCATACCGATTTCAGCATTATTAATCAGCCGGCTTAAGCGGTTTTGAATATCCCTGTTTGTATCGCCGTCGCTAATGTCAAATTGAAATTCATAATTCAAGTCGTTTATACTTAAATCGAAAGAGTAAGCAGCTGCATCCAAAGCAACAGGTTCATTGGCGGGAAGAAAGTTTCCCATATTTACCTGAGGGGCAGCAAGGCTGCGCACCTGGATTTCTAATGTGTTGTTCTCATCAGCGGAAGACGCATCGCCGATATATTCGGCAGTTACCAGAGACTCATTGCTGGAATAAGCAGCTTTCTTATTTAAAAGTTCGTTTTCATTGAGCCCGCCAAGAGAAGCAATGGTATTGCGGAAAAATCTTGCATTTTCCTTTAAGCCGATTGCAAAGGACTTGTAATCGGTTTTCTCGTTCAAAAGATAAAGAGGGGATTCTTTATCCAGTTTTACAATAGAATTGTATACACGGCGAAGCTCACTTTTCTTATGCGTGTCAAAGGACGTACTTGTCTTGGGTGCATATGAAGTCAGATAATAATTATATGCTGTATTAAGCGCTGAAAAATTAACAGCCATGCTGCCCCTCCTTTCTTCCGTGAATGTGATATTACAGCATCAGTGCTGTCATCAGGGCAAAACTATTGATGATTTTATTCTAACACCTTCCTATTATATATACAATATAAAAAAAGATAGATTTTTACAAAATTTTCACATTCGGGGAAGGAATTATTTATAAAGGTTATACAAAATTTATCGGTATTTTTTACAAAAAAGTTTACCAAAAGCCTTGCTGTTTCCGTAACAGTTCAGCCTACGTCCTCAAATCCAAAACCCGCAGGCTGAACTGTTACGTTGAACTGGTGAAAAATGCAAAAAATCATTGACGGTAAAGCAATACTATGGTATAGTAGTCAAGCGAGATGAGATTCAGGTCTTTTTTTTATGCTCAAAAAATGGGCTGGAAAGAGAACTCAAACGGAATGAAGCATAGAAGAAAAGGGCGCGGAGGTGGAAAAATGCGTACAAAAATTACATTAGCCTGCACAGAGTGCAAAAATCGCAACTACAATATGACAAAGGACAAAAAGACACACCCTGACAGAATGGAAACAAAGAAATATTGCAGATTCTGTAAGACTCACACATTACACAAAGAGACAAAATAAGACGACTAAAGGAACTGTAAATGTTTAGGTGAAAGGGAAAGTGAAGATCATGGGAGAAAACGCAACTCAGGATAAGCAGCCAAAGGTTAGCTTCAGCGAAGGCGTGAAAGCCGAATTCAAGAAAATTACCTGGCCGGATAAAAAGACCCTGGGCAAGCAGGCAGTAGCGGTAACAGCAGTGTCTGTCGTGCTTGGCTGTATTATTGCGGTGATTGATATGGTGATTCAGTATGGTATCAATTTCTTAACAATGTAAGGGTGAGGGTGAAAATATGGCAGAAGCAAATTGGTATGTGGTTCATACTTATTCAGGGTATGAAAATAAAGTAAAAGCCAATATTGAAAAAACCATTGAGAACAGACATCTGGAGGAGGAAATCTTGGAAGTGAGAGTTCCCATGCAGGATGTTGTAGAGTTGAAAAACGGCGCAAAGAAAACCGTTCAGAAAAAAATGTTCCCGGGTTATGTGTTAATCAATATGGTTATGAATGACGACACATGGTACGTTGTTCGGAATACAAGAGGCGTAACCGGGTTTGTAGGACCGGGAAGCAAACCGGTACCGCTTACAGATGCGGAAATGAAACCCCTTGGAATTAAGGTGGAGAATATTTCGGTTGATTTTGGCGAAGGAGATGCCATTGCAGTTGTTGCCGGGGTCTGGAAAGATACAGTGGGAGTTGTCCAGAAAATGGATTACGGTAAGCAGACAGCAACCATTAACGTAGAAATGTTTGGACGGGAGACACCGGTAGAAATCAGCTTTGCCGAAGTACGAAAAATGTAACAGTTGATGTTCATAGGATTCATTCCTACTTATATATAACATGAAGTAAAAAGAATGATGTATGAGCTGTGGGAGGATTTCTTCGATCCGCCACTACCACAATTTATTAGGAGGTGCCAAAATGGCAAAGAAAGTAGAAGGATATATTAAGTTACAAATCCCTGCTGGTAAAGCTACACCAGCGCCACCAGTCGGACCAGCACTTGGTCAGCATGGTGTGAACATTGTTGAATTTACAAAACAGTTCAACGCAAGAACAGCAGATCAGGGAGATTTGATTATCCCTGTTGTTATCACAGTATATGCAGACAGAAGTTTTAGTTTTGTTACAAAGACTCCGCCAGCTGCAGTACTTCTGAAAAAGGCTTGTAAGATTCAGTCCGGTTCCGCTACACCGAACAAGACGAAGGTTGCAAAGATTTCAAAAGAAGAGATTCAAAAAATCGCAGAGCTGAAAATGCCTGATTTAAATGCAGCAAGCCTGGATGCAGCTATCAGCATGATTGCAGGTACTGCAAGAAGTATGGGTATCACAGTAGAAGAATAGTTGTGAGAATTTCCCAAACAGCAAAAATAACATGTGGGAGGAGATAAGCTCCGCCACTACCACAAGGAGGTAAAACAAAATGAAACATGGTAAAAAATATAATGAAGCTGCCAAACTGATTGACCGTGCAGTTCAATATGAAGCAGCAGAAGCAATTTCTCTTGCTAAGAAATCAGCTACGGCAAAATTTGACGAAACAATCGAAGTTCATATCAGAACAGGCTGTGACGGACGTCATGCAGAACAGCAGGTTCGTGGCGCAGTTGTACTGCCAAACGGAACTGGTAAGACGGTAAAGGTTCTGGTGTTTGCTAAAGGTGATAAAATAAATGAAGCAGAAGCAGCAGGCGCAGATTTTGTAGGCGGCGATGAACTGATTCCAAAGATTCAGAATGATGGCTGGCTGGATTTTGACGTAGTAGTTGCTACACCTGACATGATGGGTGTTGTAGGACGTCTTGGTAAGGTACTCGGACCAAAAGGTTTAATGCCAAATCCAAAGGCCGGAACCGTTACAATGGACGTTACAAAGGCTGTTAATGATATTAAAGCAGGTAAGATTGAATACAGACTTGACAAGTCTAACATCATTCATGTTCCTGTTGGTAAGGCTTCCTTCTCAGAGGAGCAGTTACAGCAGAACTTTGATGCTTTAATGGAAGCAATCGTAAAGGCAAAACCAAGCACATTGAAGGGTCAGTATTTAAGAAGCATTACCCTTACTTCTACAATGGGACCTGGAGTGAAGGTAAGTACAGCAAAATATTAATGAAAAAAGAATCTGTTTTTGAAGAAAGCGGATTTATGTGAGAATTACAAAAGAGCATGGCTTTTGCCATGCTCTTTTGTAATTGTAATATTGTGGCTGGCTGAACTGTTGTATGCTGCTTGGCATATGGATCACGGAAATCAATTTTAAGACGGCAGCTTTCAAAGCAGGCTCCGGGACGGGCTTCCTGCAAAGAATGTTTCTGCGTCGCCACGCTCTCGCTCTGATAAAAACGCAGCAGTTCTAAGCTCGAAAATACCTCGCTAAGAACTGGCGATTTTATAAGGGCTCCTTCAGAAATCATTTTTTGCGCGGAGCCCGTCCCGGAGCCTGCTTTGAAAGCTGCCGTCTTAAAATTGATTTCCATGCATATGGCTGGAATCGGGTTTACATAAGAAGAAAAATGTGGCATGATAAAAGCAGAAACAGATTAAAAACAGAATCAGAGGGGATGGAATGAAAAACAGAATAAAAAAGCTTACAGGAATTTTTGCAATGGTTTTTTTCACAGTATTACTTATTGGCACGGCGGTATTTGTCGGAATACGGATTTATAAAAATACAGAGGAACCAAAGGTTTCTGAAACTATAAATCAGCCGCCTTATAAACCGGAAATAGATGCATCAAAACTGGTGAATGAAGTGCTTCCCCCGAAAGAAACGGAAGCAAAGGTGCCGGACAGCGGCAGCCGGATGGATGATACGCCGCAATTTGAGGGAAAGTATGGAGAAATTCTGGCAGACCCGGAGCGAATGAGGGAAGAGCGTATTTTTGCAAAAGAAGCAGCAGGTGAAGAGGAAGTGGTTCTGGCTTTTGCCGGAGACGTATGCTTTGATGAAAATTATTCTAATATGTATTATTTATCAAAAAGGGGCGGAGATATCAGAAAATGTCTTTCGGAGGATTTGTATAAAGTGATGACAGAAGCGGATATTTTTATGGTGAACAATGAATTCACTTATTCTACAAGAGGGGAGCCTCTTGCGGAAAAGGCCTTTACCTTCAGGAGTAATCCCGATAATGCCGGGATTCTTAAGGATATGGGAGTGGACATTGTATCTCTGGCCAACAATCACGCTTACGACTATGGGGAAATTTCGCTTTTGGATACTCTGGAAACAATGGAAAAAGAAGAAATGCCCTATGTGGGAGCCGGAAGAAATCTGGAAGAAGCAGGAAAACCGGTTTACTTTATCTGCAATGATATCAAAATTGCAATTTTATCAGCAACACAGGTGGAAAGACTGGATAATCCGGATACGAAAGGCGCTACAGAAAACAGTCCCGGAGTTTTCCGGTGCTGGGGGAACCAATTGGATAATCTGCTGGAAAATATAAAGGAAGCTAAAGCTAACAGCGATTTTGTTGTGGCATACATACATTGGGGGACGGAAAATACGGATGAACTGGATTGGGCACAGACCTATCAGGCGCCATTGATTGCAGAGGCCGGAGCGGATGTGATTATAGGAGGACATACTCATTGCCTGCAGGGAATTGATGTGATAAATAGCGTGCCGGTTATTTACAGCGTGGGGAATTTCTGGTTTAATTCCAAGAACTTAGATTCCTGTATTGTAAAGGTGACAGTGGATAAACAGGGGCTTAAATCCTTCCGGTTCATTCCGGCAAAAACGGAAGGGTGCAGGACATTTTTGCCGGAAGAACAGGAGAAAAACCGGCTTATGGATTATATGAGAAAGCTTTCGCCCAATGTGAGCATAGATGGGGATGGGATTGTGAAGTGGTGACCGAAGTGATAAGAAAAATAGGCTTGACAATTTACACTTGCCTGTGATATTCTGTTTAAGGTCGTTTCGACCATGCCGAAGACAGTAGGTGCAAAGGACTTATATGACAGTCCGGAGCGTAAGGATACCGCCTACCGAGGAGAGAAGAGTTGCAAAGCAGAACTTTTGCCTTCCCGTCTTTGGGAAGGTTTTTTTATAAGGCGAACTCCTGTCGGCAGCAAAATCTATAAGGAGGAAAGAAAATGGCTAAAGTTGAATTGAAACAACCTATCGTTGAAGAAATTTCAGGCTATATCAAGGAAGCGCAGTCTGTTGTATTAGTAGATTACCGCGGGCTTACCGTAGAGCAGGATACAAGACTTCGTAAACAGCTTCGTGAAGCCGGAGTTACTTACAAGGTTTACAAAAACACCATGATGAACTTTGCATTTAAGGGAACTGACTGTGAAGCATTGACACAGTACTTAGAAGGACCAAGCGCTATTGCGATTTCTGCAACAGATGCAACAGCTCCTGCAAGAGTTCTCGGGAAATTTGCAAAGGAAGCAGACAAGCTGGAAATCAAGGCTGGTATTGTTGAAGGTATTGTGTATGACGCAAAGGGAATTGCAAGCATAGCTATGATTCCAAGCAGAGAAGAACTGCTTTCCAAGTTACTTGGAAGCATTCAGTCTCCGATTACCAACTTTGCTCGTGTCATGAACCAATTGGCAGAAAAAGGCGGAGCTTCCGATGCAGCACCGGCTGAAGCAGCTCCTGCAGCAGAAGCAGAAGCGGAAGAAGCGGCTGAGACACCCGCTGAATAATGGGGCGTGAATAAGGCATATTGCGCTTAAGGTGTAAAAAAGCAACTGTCCGGTGTGCAAACCGGCGGAAAATCGAAAATGAAAAGGAGAAGAATAAAATGGCAAAATTAACAACAGCAGAAATTATTGATGTTATTAAAGAGTTAACAGTATTAGAATTAAATGATTTAGTAAAAGCTTGTGAAGAAGAGTTTGGTGTATCTGCAGCAGCAGGCGTGGTAGTTGCAGCAGCAGGAGCAGGCGATGGAGCAGGCGCTGAAGAAAAGACAGAATTTGATGTAGAATTAACAGAAGTCGGACCAAACAAGGTTAAGGTTATCAAGGTAGTTCGTGAAGCTACAGGTCTTGGCTTGAAAGAAGCAAAGGATTTAGTTGACGGAGCACCTAAGGTATTAAAAGAAGCTGCATCTAAAGAAGAAGCAGAAGAAATTAAGACAAAATTAGAAGCAGAAGGCGCTAAGGTTACATTAAAATAATGCAAGCGCACAACTGAATGTTTAAGGCTCAGAGTTATTCTGAGCCTTTTTCTTTTCGACTTGAGAATAACAGTTCAGTCCTCAGCTTTCCCCCACAGGAATCAGAACCGGCGGCAGGCAGAAAGTGATTTCTAAAGGAGCCCTTTTAAAAACGCCAGCGCTTAACGAGGTATTTTCGAGCTTAGCACTGCTGCGTTTTTATCAGAGCGGGAGCGTGGCGACGTAGAAACACTTTCTGCCTGCCGCCGGTTCTGATTCCTGTGGGGGAAAGCTGAGGACTGAACTGTACAGAAAATCAAAAATTTTTAAAATTTCTTATTGACCTGTATACAAATTTGTAGTAGAATGGATGGTGCACTATTGTGGTATGGTATGCTTGTTCTAAGAATATCATCCGCAAATTAGACATATAAACGGAAAGAACGGGGTGAAATGTCAATGGAAAAGAACAGAATACGTCCTATTGCCTCAGGCAAGAATATACGTATGAGTTATTCACGACAAAAAGAGGTTTTGGATATGCCAAACCTGATTGAAGTTCAAAAGGACTCGTATAACTGGTTTTTGAACGAAGGATTGAAAGAAGTATTTGCAGATATTTCTCCAATCGAAGATTACAGCGGCCATTTAAGTTTAGAGTTCGTGGACTTCGAATTGTGTGAAGACGACGTAAAGTATTCTATTGAAAAGTGTAAAGAAAGAGATGCAACCTATGCAGCGCCTTTAAAGGTAAAGGTACGTCTTTACAACAAGGAGAAAGAAGAAATCAGTGAGCATGAGATTTTTATGGGTGACCTGCCTCTTATGACTGAAACAGGCACGTTCGTTATTAACGGCGCTGAAAGAGTTATTGTAAGCCAGTTAGTGCGTTCCCCTGGGATTTACTATTCCATTGGCCATGATAAGATTGGTAAGGAGCTGTTTTCTTCTACAGTGATTCCAAACCGTGGCGCATGGTTAGAATATGAAACCGATTCCAATGACGTTTTCTACGTTCGTGTAGATAGAACAAGAAAAGTACCGATTACAGTACTTCTTCGTGCACTTGGCATAGGCACAAATGATGAAATCAGAGAATTATTTGGTGATGAGCCTAAAATTGAAGCAAGCTTTACGAAAGACGTTTCTGAAAATTATCAAGAAGGTCTTTTAGAGTTGTACAAAAAAATCCGTCCGGGTGAACCTCTTTCCGTGGAAAGTGCAGAAAGTCTTATTACGGCTATGTTCTTTGATCCAAGGCGTTATGACCTTGCCAAAGTGGGCAGATATAAATTCAACAAGAAGCTTGCATTGAAAAACCGTATCAGACATCAGGTACTTGCAGAAGATGTAGTGGACGGCTTTACAGGCGAGGTTCTTGCGGAGGCGGGGACCACTGTGACTGCTGAGCTGGCAGATGCGATTCAAAATGCAGCAGTTCCATATGTATTTCTTCAGGCAGAAGAAAAGAATGTGAAGATTCTTTCTAATATGATGGTAGATATTACAAACTTTGTGGACTGCAATCCCAAGGAACTTGGTGTGACAGAGCTTGTTTATTTTCCTGTATTGCAGAGCATTCTGGAAGAATACAGCGACAAGCCGGATGAGCTGGCAAGGGCAATTCAGAAAAACATCAGCGAGCTGATTCCGAAGCATATCACCAAAGAAGATATTATTGCATCCATCAATTATAATATCCATCTGGAATACGGAATGGGAAATGATGATGATATCGACCATCTCGGAAACAGAAGAATCAGGGCGGTAGGCGAGCTTTTACAGAATCAGTACAGAATCGGGTTATCCAGACTGGAAAGAGTTGTAAGGGAAAGAATGACCACCCATGATGCAGAAGAAATTTCCCCGCAGGTTCTGATTAATATTAAACCGGTACAGGCAGCGGTTAAGGAATTCTTCGGTTCTTCCCAGTTGTCCCAGTTCATGGACCAGAACAATCCTCTTGGAGAGTTGACTCATAAGAGACGTCTTTCCGCATTGGGACCGGGAGGTCTTTCCAGAGACAGGGCCGGATTTGAGGTTCGTGACGTACATTATTCCCACTATGGAAGAATGTGTCCTATAGAAACACCGGAAGGTCCTAATATCGGACTTATTAACTCCCTTGCTACTTATGCAAGAATCAACGAGTATGGTTTTGTAGAAGCTCCATATCGTGAAATAGATAAATCAGATCCGGAAAACCCGAGAGTAACGGATAAGGTTGTTTATATGACTGCTGATGAAGAGGACAATTATCATGTGGCACAGGCGAATGAAGCTTTGGATGAAAACGGCTATTTTGTAAGAAAAATGGTTTCCGGTCGTTATAAGGAGGAAACACAGGAATATCCAAAGTCCATGTTTGATTATATGGATGTTTCTCCTAAGATGGTATTTTCCGTTGCTACCGCATTGATTCCTTTCCTTGAAAATGACGATGCAAACCGTGCGCTGATGGGTTCTAACATGCAGCGTCAGGCGGTGCCGCTTTTGATTACGGAAGCGCCGGTAGTAGGTACGGGAATGGAGCCGAAAGCTGCGGTGGATTCAGGTGTATGCATAGTTGCAAAAAAGGCAGGCACAGTGGATTATGTTTCATCCAGATTGATTAAGCTCACATACGATGATGGAGAAAAGG
The DNA here is from genome assembly GCA_947382355.1 of uncultured Lachnospiraceae bacterium. Lineage (GTDB taxonomy): Bacteria > Bacillota > Clostridia > Lachnospirales > Lachnospiraceae > RGIG3040. Next base: position 11,506 of record CANCYR010000049.1, on the reverse strand, counting down.
ATGAGTATCATTTAACCAAGTTTGCAAGAAGCAACCAGTCTAACTGCTACAACCAGAAGCCTATCGTATTCAAAGGCGACCATGTGGCAGAAGGTCAGGTAATTGCAGACGGTCCGTCCACAGAAGGCGGTGAGCTTGCCCTTGGAAAGAATCCTCTTATCGGCTTTATGACCTGGGAGGGTTATAACTATGAGGATGCTGTATTATTAAGTGAAAGACTTGTTCAGGAGGATGTTTATACATCTGTCCACATAGAAGAATATGAAGCGGAAGCAAGAGATACCAAATTAGGACCGGAAGAAATCACAAGAGATGTTCCGGGCGTGGGCGATGATGCATTAAAGGATCTGGATGACAGGGGCGTTATCCGCATCGGCGCTGAAGTCCGTGCAGGAGATATTCTGGTAGGTAAGGTAACCCCGAAAGGAGAGACTGAGCTGACGGCAGAAGAAAGGCTTCTCCGCGCTATCTTTGGAGAAAAGGCAAGGGAAGTAAGGGATACCTCCCTGAAGGTGCCTCACGGTGAATATGGTATCGTAGTGGATGCAAAGGTATTTACAAGAGAAAACGGCGATGAATTATCACCGGGAGTCAATCAGGCAGTCCGCATTTATATTGCCCAGAAGAGAAAGATTTCTGTAGGTGATAAAATGGCGGGACGTCATGGTAACAAAGGTGTTGTTTCCAGGGTGCTTCCGGTAGAAGATATGCCATATCTGCCTAATGGCCGGCCTCTTGATATTGTATTGAATCCTCTCGGCGTGCCGTCCCGTATGAACATTGGACAGGTACTGGAAATCCACTTGTCACTGGCAGCGAAGGCATTGGGCTTTAATGTGGCAACGCCGGTATTTGACGGCGCAAATGAGCGGGATATCATGGACACGTTAGACGTTGCTAACGATTATGTAAATTCTGAATGGGAAGAGTTTGAAGCAAAGTATAAGGATGAGCTGCTTCCTGAAGTAATGGAATATTTATCTGAAAACAGAGAACACAGAAAGGTATGGAAGGGAGTTCCTATTTCCAAGGACGGTAAGGTAAGGCTGAGAGACGGCCGTACCGGAGAATATTTTGATTCACCGGTAACTATCGGACACATGCATTACCTGAAGCTGCATCATTTGGTAGACGATAAGATTCATGCCCGTTCCACCGGTCCTTACTCCTTGGTAACCCAACAGCCTTTAGGCGGTAAAGCGCAGTTCGGCGGACAGAGATTCGGTGAAATGGAAGTTTGGGCATTGGAGGCATATGGTGCATCCTACACCCTTCAGGAAATCTTAACAGTAAAATCCGATGATGTAATCGGACGTGTTAAGACATATGAAGCCATCATAAAGGGCGATAACATTCCTGAACCGGGAATTCCGGAATCTTTCAAGGTTCTTTTAAAGGAATTACAGTCTCTTGGTCTGGATGTAAAGGTATTAAGGGAAGACCATACTGAAGTGGAAATTATGGAAACAATTGATTACGGTGAAACTGATTACCGTTATGAAATTGAAGGAGATTCCAAAGACTATGATTACGAACGAGAATCATTAGGCTCTATGGGGTATCAGCAGCAGGAATTTGACGCTGAAGGAGAACTGGTAAGCGCAGAAGACGAGGAAGAAGCGGATTTGGAAGAGGAATTATCAGAAGAATTTGCAGGAAGCTTTGAAGAGTAAAAATGATTCTAATAACGTAATTGGAAGGAGTGCCATAAATGTCGGAAATAAAAAACGAAGCGTATCAGCCCATGACATTTGATGCCATCAAAATCGGATTGGCATCCCCGGAGAAAATCAGAGAATGGTCCAGGGGTGAAGTATTAAAGCCGGAAACAATTAACTATAGAACGTTAAAGCCGGAAAAAGAAGGACTTTTCTGTGAGAGAATTTTCGGGCCAAGCAAGGATTGGGAATGTCATTGTGGTAAATATAAGAAAATCAGATATAAAGGTGTTGTCTGTGACCGATGCGGCGTAGAAGTTACAAAGTCAAATGTGCGCAGGGAGCGTATGGGACATATCGAGCTTGCCGCTCCGGTTTCCCATATCTGGTATTTTAAAGGTATACCAAGCAGAATGGGGCTTATCCTTGATTTGTCCCCAAGGGTGCTTGAAAAGGTATTATATTTTGCGTCCTATATCGTGCTTGATCCGGGGGAGACATCCTTTGAATACAAGCAGGTGCTTTCAGAAAAGGAATATCAGGATGCAAGGGAAGAGTACGGCAATAAATTCCGCGTGGGCATGGGCGCTGAAGCAATAAAAGAATTGCTGCAGGCAATTGATCTGGATGCGGAAGCGGAAGAATTAAGAGCCGGCTTAAAGGATTCCACCGGACAAAAAAGAGCAAGAATCATTAAGAGGCTGGAAGTAGTGGAAGCCTTCCGGGAATCTGAAAACAAACCGGAATGGATGATTATGGATGTGGTTCCGGTTATTCCGCCGGATTTACGTCCTATGGTGCAGTTAGACGGCGGCCGTTTTGCCACCTCTGACTTAAATGATTTGTACCGCAGGATTATCAACCGCAACAATCGTTTAAAGAGACTTCTTGAATTAGGAGCGCCGGATATTATCGTGCGCAACGAGAAGAGAATGCTTCAGGAGGCAGTTGATGCCCTGATTGACAACGGAAGAAGAGGAAGACCTGTTACCGGACCGGGAAACAGGGCGTTAAAATCCTTATCCGATATGTTAAAGGGTAAATCCGGACGTTTCCGCCAGAACCTGTTAGGAAAGCGTGTGGATTATTCCGGACGTTCTGTTATCGTGGTAGGGCCGGAGCTGAAGATTTACCAGTGCGGGCTTCCAAAGGAAATGGCAATCGAGCTTTTCAAGCCTTTTGTTATGAAGGAGCTTGTAGCAAGAGGGATTTCCCAAAATATAAAAAATGCAAAGAAATTAGTAGAAAAACTGGATACAGGAGTATGGGATGTACTGGAAGAAGTCATTAAAGAGCATCCGGTTATGTTAAACCGTGCCCCCACACTTCACAGACTTGGAATTCAGGCTTTTGAGCCGATTTTAGTAGAGGGTAAGGCAATTAAGCTCCATCCTCTTGTATGTACTGCTTACAATGCGGACTTTGACGGTGACCAGATGGCTGTCCATCTTCCCCTTTCCGTAGAGGCACAGGCAGAATGCCGGTTCTTATTATTATCTCCAAATAACCTGTTAAAGCCTTCCGATGGCGGTCCGGTAGCTGTTCCTTCACAGGATATGGTACTTGGTATCTATTATCTGACGCAGGAAAGACCGGGTGCAGAGGGTGAAGGCAAGGCATTTAAGAATGTAAATGAAGCAATTTTGGCATATGAAAATGCAGCATTGACCCTTCATTCCAGAATTAAGGTCAGAATGACAAAAGCAATGCCGGACGGAACCGTGAAAGTGGGTAACGTGGAATCCACCCTGGGAAGATTTATTTTAAATGAAATCATTCCGCAGGATTTAGGTTTTGTAGACCGTTCAAAACCGGAAAATGCCCTTGCCCTGGAAGTGGATTTCCATGTGGGCAAAAAAGGCTTAAAGCAGATTCTGGAAAAAGTCATCAATACCCATGGCGCCACAAAGACGGCAGAGGTACTGGATGATATTAAGTCAATGGGATATAAATATTCCACAAGGGCAGCCATGACGGTTTCCATTTCCGATATGACAGTGCCCGAAAGAAAGCAGGAAATGTTAGAGCAGGCTCAGCAGACCGTTGACCTTATTACGAGAAATTATAACCGTGGACTGATTACCGAGGAGGAAAGATACCGTACGGTAGTGGAGACATGGAATGAAACAGATAAAGAGCTGACACAGGTGCTGTTAGACGGACTTGACCAGTACAACAATATTTATATGATGGCAGACTCCGGCGCCCGTGGTTCCAACCAGCAGATTAAACAGCTTGCAGGTATGCGCGGACTTATGGCGGATACAACAGGCCGTACAATCGAGCTTCCCATCAAGTCCAATTTCCGTGAAGGGCTTGACGTACTGGAATACTTCATGTCCGCTCATGGTGCAAGAAAAGGTCTTTCCGATACAGCTCTCCGTACAGCGGACTCCGGTTACCTGACAAGACGTATGGTTGACGTTTCCCAGGAACTGATTATCAGGGAAACTGACTGTTCAGAAGAAAAAGACGTGATTCCGGGCATGGTAGTAAAAGCGTTCATGGACGGAAAGGAAACCATCGAAGGGCTTTACGACAGAATTAACGGCAGATATGCCTGTGAAGATATTAAAGACAATAAAGGCAATATTATTGTAAAGGCAAACCATATGATTACCCCCAGCCGCGCCTCTAAGATTATGAGCGTAGGGGTAAATGAAAAGGGCGAGCCCATTGAAGAAGTAAAGATTCGTACTATTTTAACCTGCCGTTCCCATGTGGGTATCTGTGCAAAATGCTACGGCGCAAACATGGCAACCGGTGAAGCGGTGCAGGTAGGTGAAGCAGTCGGTATTATTGCGGCACAGTCCATTGGTGAGCCGGGTACACAGCTTACCATGCGTACCTTCCATACCGGCGGTGTGGCAGGTGATGACATCACACAGGGTCTTCCCCGTGTTGAAGAGCTTTTTGAAGCAAGAAAGCCAAAGGGACTTGCAATCATTGCAGAATTTGGCGGAACAGCTACTATAAAGGATACAAAGAAAAAACGTGAAATCGTCATCAGCAATGACGAAACAGGTGAAAGTAAGACATACCTGATTCCTTACGGTTCCCGTATCAAGATTTTAGACGGCGCTGTATTGGAGGCAGGCGATGAACTGACAGAAGGTAGTGTAAATCCTCATGATTTATTAAAAATCAAGGGCATGCGTGCCGTTCAGGATTATATGCTCCGGGAAGTACAAAGAGTATACCGTCTGCAGGGTGTAGACATTTCCGATAAGCATATTGAAGTAATCGTTCGTCAGATGCTTAAGAAAATCCGGGTGGAAAATAACGGAGACGCAGATTTCTTACCGGGCACTCTGGTGGATGTGCTGGAATTTGAAGATATCAATGAAAAACTCATAGCGGAGGGCAAAGAGCCTGCAGAGGGACAACAGGTAATGCTTGGTATTACAAAGGCTTCCCTTGCAACAAACTCCTTCCTGTCAGCAGCTTCCTTCCAGGAGACCACAAAGGTTCTGACGGAAGCAGCTATAAAAGGAAAGGTTGACCCGCTTATCGGCTTAAAGGAAAACGTTATTATCGGTAAGCTCATTCCGGCAGGAACCGGTATGAAGCAGTACAGAAATGTGGCTCTTGACAGTGATAAGAAGCTGGAGGATGTGATTTCCTTTGATGATGAATTCCTGTTTGATGATGAATTTGAGGATGATGAGGAAATGTTTGCTGTTGATGAGAAACTGGAAGAGGTACCTGAGGAGCTTTCAGAAGTTTTAGAAGAGGGCGTTGAAGAGGTATTGGAATTGACGGAAGAGTAAAAGGATTGGAAAGTGCCATGTCTGGCTTTTGGGAAGCCGGATGTGGTGCTTTTTTTGTATGGGGTGGAGTGTTTTTTGGGGTGTCAGGAGTCTGAATATTTTATGAGCATTTATTTATAACATATCATATTATTCTTCTAGTGAAAAACAATTACTCTATTATTTTTTTCTTACCAAAATATTGGATTAATATTAGAATTAGCGCACTGCCGGCAAGGATGCCGTCCATAATGCCGGCGGGCAATAAGAACATCATTAATGTAATTGTAATAACACAATTGATTACAGATAATGCTAATCCCCACATCCTGTTCTTTAACAGGCCTATTGCTCCAATAAGTCTGAATACGCCATAAATCGCTCCCATAATAATCATCATATAAAGGTTATCTTGAAAATATGGGAGTTTAAATTCAAAATACTGACTGATATTAGATCTGTCAGTTCCCCAAATTAAAGCCGGTATCATACATAAAACGCCGCCAAGTTCCATAAAGCCACCGTGTATTATCATCAATAATGCAGCTATCTTGTATTTTTTCATAAATCTTTTCATCCTCCAATCACAAAATTTATTATATATGCCAGAATTGGATTATATCATACCATATTATTATATTATACCATATTATCTGTTATTAGGCATTAATATCTTTGATTTTGCTATTTTCCAAAATTCTTTCGGAAATTCTTTTTATTGCCTTTGATACTATGGAAATATAAAAATGAGTTAATAATATATGATTTCTTTTTGAAAGCAAATTGTCATGTTTCTGAAGAATTCTCTGTGTCAGTGAGGTCTTTTAGATTTTTTTAATATATAAGCTCTTGAAATAATATGGTGCAGGGAAAATATAGAGGAAAGCGCATTTGCGGAAGTGTTTGTACTTATAAGGATTTGCATAGAGTTTAATAATAAATTATAATAGATGGTACAGTTTTTAAATTATGTGAGTGCCCGGTTGAAATTTTGGATGACTCCATGCATTGGTTAAAAGAACAAGTGGAAAATATGGAGGTTGATTATAGCCTGTTATATAAAAATGTTGATTAGACGGCTTCAAGTTTCTACGTCCCCTATTCAAACCCGTAACAGTTTAAAATGTTCAGCCGGCAGATTTCCTGCAAAAATCTCTTTCAAACCCTCTTGACAACCCCAATCCAAATACGTATACTAAGTAAGTGTGCACAAAAACCACATGATTTTTTTGTACGCATAAAATCAAATGAAAGGAAACGAGGTGAAAAAGAATGCCAACATTTAACCAATTAGTTAGAAAAGGACGTCAAACATCTGTAAAGAAGTCTACTGCACCAGCTCTTCAAAAGGGTTACAACTCTTTAAGAAAGAAAGCAACCAATACTTCTTCTCCGCAAAAGAGAGGTGTTTGTACAGCTGTTAAGACAGCTACTCCTAAGAAACCTAACTCAGCTCTTAGAAAAATCGCCAGAGTTCGTCTTTCTAACGGAATCGAAGTAACAAGCTATATTCCGGGAGAAGGTCACAACTTACAGGAGCATAGCGTTGTTTTAATCAGAGGCGGCAGGGTAAAAGACTTACCAGGTACAAGATATCACGTTATCAGAGGTACTCTTGATACTGCAGGTGTTGCAAACAGAAAGCAGGCCCGCTCTAAGTACGGTGCTAAGAGACCAAAAGCCGGAAAATAACACATTTTCCTTGTACCACGTAATAGACTAATAAGTGTTGGAATTCAAATTTTCACGCAGTATATATTATATATAAAGCTGACAAAATGAAATGCCGCACGAACACATTAGTTGTGAGTACCGATGAATTAATGCAGTAAGAATCAGCCGAAAGCAGGTTCTTACGGGTAGTCATGAATAAAATTCATGATGGATTGCAAATATTAAGGAGGGAAGAACCGTGCCACGTAAAGGACATATTCAAAAAAGAGATGTATTAGCAGATCCTTTATACAATAATAAAGTGGTTACCAAGCTTATCAATAACATTATGTTAGACGGTAAGAAGGGTGTTGCACAGAAAATTGTATACGGAGCATTTGCCAGAGTAGAAGAAAAGGCTGGAAAGCCGGCTCTTGAAGTATTTGATGAGGCAATGAACAACATCATGCCTCTTTTGGAAGTAAAGGCAAGACGTATCGGCGGTGCTACTTATCAGGTACCTATCGAAGTAAGACCGGACAGACGTCAGGCATTAGCGCTTCGCTGGCTGACTATGTTTTCTCGTAAGAGAGGCGAAAAGACCATGGAAGAAAGACTTGCCAATGAAATCATGGATGCTTCAAACAACACAGGCGCTGCTGTTAAGAGAAAAGAAGATATGCACAAGATGGCAGAAGCAAACAAGGCATTTGCTCACTACAGATTCTAGTGAAGCTGTCTGGCTTTTGTTACAGTATTAAAATAAGGAGGAAAAACCCTTGGCTGGAAGAGAATATCCATTAGAGAGAACCAGAAATATCGGTATTATGGCTCATATTGATGCGGGTAAGACCACGCTGACAGAGCGTATTTTATATTATACCGGTGTTAACTATAAGATTGGCGATACTCATGAAGGTACTGCTACCATGGACTGGATGGAACAGGAGCAGGAAAGAGGTATTACCATCACATCAGCCGCTACCACATGCCACTGGACATTACAGGAACAGTGTAAAGAGAAGCCGGGCGCATTAGAGCATCGTATCAACATTATTGATACTCCCGGACACGTTGACTTTACAGTAGAAGTAGAACGTTCCCTGCGTGTACTGGATGGCGCTGTAGGTGTTTTCTGTGCAAAGGGTGGTGTAGAACCACAATCTGAAAATGTATGGCGTCAGGCTGATACCTACAATGTACCGCGTATGGCATTCATTAATAAGATGGACATCTTAGGTGCCAATTTCTACGGTGCTGTAGACCAGATTAAGACAAGATTAGGTAAAAATGCCATTTGTCTTCAACTGCCAATCGGCAAGGAAGAAGATTTTAAAGGAATCATCGACTTATTTGAAATGAAAGCTTACATCTACAATGATGAAAAGGGCGAGGATATTTCTATCGTAGATATTCCGGAAGAAATGGCAGATGAAGCTGAATTATATCATTCCGAATTAGTAGAGAAAATCTGCGAGCTGGATGATGATTTAATGATGATGTATTTAGAAGGTGAAGAGCCTTCTGTTGAGGAGTTAAAGGCTGTTCTTAGAAAAGCTACCTGCAACTGTGAAGCAATTCCGGTTTGCTGTGGTACTGCTTATAGAAATAAAGGCGTTCAGAAACTGTTAGATGCAGTAATTGAATTCATGCCTGCTCCTACTGACATCCCTGCAATTAAGGGTGTTGATTTAGATGGCAACGAGATTGAAAAGCATTCTTCTGATGAAGAACCTTTTGCAGCTCTTGCATTTAAGATTATGGCTGACCCGTTTGTTGGTAAGCTTGCATTCTTCAGAGTTTACTCCGGTACTATGAACTCCGGTTCTTATGTACTGAATGCAACAAAAAATAAAAAAGAACGTGTTGGACGTATCCTTCAGATGCATGCAAACAAGAGAGAAGAACTTGACAAAGTTTACTCCGGTGATATTGCAGCAGCTGTAGGTTTTAAATTCACTACTACAGGTGATACTATTTGTGACGAACAGCATCCTGTTATCTTAGAGTCCATGGAATTCCCGGAGCCGGTTATTGAGCTTGCTATCGAGCCTAAGACAAAAGCCGGACAAGGAAAGCTTGGTGAATCTTTGGCAAAGCTTGCAGAAGAAGATCCTACCTTCCGTGCTCATACAGATCCGGAAACAGGACAGACCATTATTGCCGGTATGGGTGAGCTTCACCTTGAAATTATCGTAGACAGACTTTTACGTGAATTTAAGGTAGAGGCAAATGTAGGCGCACCTCAGGTTGCTTACAAGGAAGCCATTACCAAGGCAGTGGATATCGACAGCAAATATGCAAAGCAGTCCGGCGGTCGTGGACAATACGGACATTGTAAGGTTAAATTTGAGCCTATGGATGCCAATGGAGAAGAATTATTTAAATTTGATTCCACCGTTGTGGGCGGTGCTATTCCGAAGGAATACATCCCGGCAGTGGGCGAAGGTATCGAAGAAGCAACCAAGGCAGGTATCCTTGGCGGATTCCCGGTAGTAGGCGTACACGCAACCGTATATGACGGCTCCTATCATGAAGTGGACTCCTCAGAAATGGCATTCCACATTGCAGGTTCCCTGGCATTTAAGGAAGCAATGCAGAAGGCAGCTCCACAGCTTCTTGAGCCTATTATGAAGGTAGAAGTTACCATGCCGGAAGAGTACATGGGTGATGTTATCGGTGATATCAACTCACGCCGTGGACGTATTGAAGGTATGGATGATATCGGAGGCGGAAAGCTGGTCAGAGGCTTCGTACCGCTTGCAGAAATGTTTGGTTATTCCACAGACTTACGTTCCAGAACTCAGGGTCGTGGTAACTACTCCATGTTCTTCGAGAAATACGAGCCGGTTCCAAAATCTGTTCAGGAAAAGGTTTTAGCTGCAAAATCTAAGTAAAGCGGCTAAAAATTTAGAAAATTTGCTTGAAAATCTTGGTATTATTTAATATAATCAAAGATAGCCGAGCAATGAAACAATAAAACAAGGAAAAGAAAATTAAAGGAGGACTTTTGAAATGGCTAAAGCTAAATTCGAAAGAAATAAACCACACTGTAACATCGGTACCATCGGTCACGTAGACCATGGTAAAACAACTTTAACAGCTGCTATCACAAAGACACTGAATTCCAGATTAGGTACTGGTGAAGCAGTTGCATTTGAAAACATCGACAAGGCTCCGGAAGAAAGAGAACGTGGTATCACAATTTCTACAGCTCACGTTGAGTATGAAACAGAAAAGAGACATTACGCACACGTTGACTGCCCAGGCCATGCTGACTATGTAAAGAACATGATCACAGGTGCTGCTCAGATGGACGGCGCTATCTTAGTTGTAGCTGCTACTGACGGTGTTATGGCTCAGACAAAAGAGCACATCTTACTTTCCCGTCAGGTAGGCGTACCTTATATCGTAGTATTCATGAACAAATGCGATATGGTAGACGATCCTGAATTATTAGAGTTAGTTGAGATGGAAATCACAGAGCAGCTTGAAGAGTATGAATTCGAAGGATGCCCTATCATCCAGGGTTCCGCTTTAAAAGCTCTTGAAGATCCTAAGGGAGAATGGGGCGACAAGATCATGGAATTAATGTCCACAGTTGACGATTATATTCCGGATCCTCAGCGTGATACAGACAAACCTTTCTTAATGCCTATCGAGGACGTATTCTCTATTACAGGCCGTGGTACTGTTGCTACCGGTAGAGTAGAGCGTGGTGTTCTTCATATGTCTGATGAAGTTGAAATCATCGGTGTTAAGGAAGAGACACAGAAGACTGTTGTTACTGGTATCGAGATGTTCCGTAAGCTGTTAGACGAGGCTCAGGCCGGCGATAACATCGGTGCATTACTTCGTGGTATCCAGAGAACAGACATCGAAAGAGGTCAGGTTCTTGCAAAACCCGGCACAGTAACATGCCATAAGAAATTTACAGCTCAGGTTTACGTTTTAACAAAAGATGAAGGTGGACGTCATACTCCTTTCTTCAATAACTACAGACCACAGTTCTACTTTAGAACAACTGATATCACAGGTGTTTGTAACTTACCAGATGGTACAGAAATGTGTATGCCTGGAGATAATGTAGAGATGACGATTGAACTGATTCACCCGATTGCTATGGAGCAGGGTTTGACTTTTGCTATTCGTGAGGGTGGTAGAACAGTAGGTTCTGGCAGGGTTGCTACAATCATCGAGTAATCTTGTGATTAGAGCCAAATAATAAAAATAAGCACCGCAATCCTTTGAGAAATCAAGGGGTTGCGGTTTCTTAATGTCTGAAAATAATAGCGAACAAAAGGAAAAGCCACTTGCCGGAATTTCATTGAAAATGGCTTGTGGCTCTAAAATGGCTCTATTTTTATTCGCTGTCACTCTGATTTTTCTTGAATTGCCGCTCCAAATGTTCATTTCGGAGTTTCATTCTTGTAGCATTGTCTATAT
>CANCYR010000048.1 GCA_947382355.1 uncultured Lachnospiraceae bacterium | reverse complement strand
TGTTTGTAAAGGTCTGCGGCCAATGGGCGAGGCTCATTCCTTCCGGTTCCGGGATTGAAAACATATAATAGAACAAGCCGATTGTTGTGACAATGCCAATCAATAATGTCATGGAAAGGAGCAGGACCATCCGAAAGAAAGGGTTGAAATTCTTTTTATTTTTCATAAGGATTTACCAGCTTATAGCCCAGGTTTTTCATTGTGATAAGATATTGTGGCGCGGTAGGATCGTTTTCCATTTTCTCACGCAGGTGCCGGATATGGACCATCACCGTATTATCGCAGCCGAAGCTGTCCTCGTTCCAGACCGCTTCATATAAGCGCTCGCGGCTGATCACCCGCCCTTTATTTTCCGCTAAGTACTGCAATATCTCAAATTCCCTGGCTGTCAGCTCCAAATCCCTGCCGTCTTTGAGCGCCCTGCAGCCATCCGCATCAATCGTTAAAGCTCCGATTTCTATTGTCTGGTTGCCTAAGGGGCGTTGCCTGTATTCCATGCGGCGCAGCTGCGCTTTCACCCTGTAAGCAATTTCCTTCGGGCTGAAAGGCTTGGTAACATAATCGTCGCCGCCGACAGCCAGGCCCAGGATTTTATCTAATTCATCATTTTTGGAGGAAAGGAATAGGATGGGGCAATGGGAAAACTGCCGAATCTGCCTGCACACTTCGTAGCCGTCAATATCGGGCAGCATAACATCTAAGATAATCATGTCCGGCAGCATTTCTTTGCAGGCATTTACCGCCTTTCTTCCTGTATCGATTTTTATGACAGCAGGAAAGCCCTCAATAATTAAAGCCTTTTCAAGCAGATCCAGAATATCCGGCTCGTCGTCCACCACCATAATTTTATATTCATTCATTACAAGTAATCTCCTTTGGTCTGTTTTCTTTGCTTTTCTATTTTTACCTGCTCCAATGTAAATTGTGAAATTCATTTTGTATGGCAGTAGCTATATATGCCATTTTAACTGCATACGCAAAAAAGTACAATACAGAAACACGGTTAAAAAAATTAATAAGCGCCTCCTGCTCGATTAAAAAGCCCGCATTTAAGGCAATGCAACCGGAAATTTACATCACTTTCCTTAAAAGCAACAACAAGTTTATAGCATTTTACATGGAATTTTTCTATAATAAATACAAATCCAAAGCGCAGAGGACAATAAAAAATATTAGAAAAGGATGAAAAACCATGAGTGAAATGATAAGTACACTTTCTGAAAATCTGCAATATTATAGAAAAAGAGAAGAAATGACACAGGAACAGCTTGCAGAAAGACTGCAGGTGTCCAGACAGACCATATCCAAATGGGAATCAGGCGCTGCCTATCCGGAAACAGAAAAGCTTTTGCAATTATGTGAGATTTTTTCCTGCAGCATGGATGTATTGATGAGGCAGAATGCCAGTAAGCTTGCGGTGGAAGATAATCTTAAGCACAGGGAGCATATGGAAAAGCGGAGAAAATGGATTAGCATCGGGATTACGACTTTGATAAGTGCAGTTGCCCTTGTGGAACTGCTGACAGGAAGCGGAGTTCCGGAGCCCATAGCAGATATGGTGTTTATGGCGGTTGGTATCGTGGGAATCTTAATATTGGTGGTACAGGGAATCCGGCACGATAATTATAAGAAAAAACACCCTGTTGTACAGGCTTTCTATACAAAAGAGGAAAAAGAAAGCTTTGATGAAAAATTCCCTGTAAGGATTGCAACCGGAATAGGAATACTTTTAATGGGGGGGTTAATCGGGATGAATGGAGAGTATTTTGAAGAGATGCTGCCATTTAAGAGGTTTTCCGAAGACTTTTATTATGGCATTTTTCTTTTGCTTGCAGCAATAGGGGTAGGAGTGCTTGCACATACCGGACTTGGAAAAGATAAGTACGATATTGAGGCATATAATAAAGAAGAAAGTGCCGACAGGAAACGGGCAAATGAAAAAACCGGTGTATGGTGCGGATGCATCATGCTGACAGCTACTATTATTTTTATGGTGATGGGATTTATGTTTCAATTGTGGAAAATATCATGGGTGGTATTTCCCATAGGGGGAGTGCTGTGCGGCATGGTGGCATTGATTTTTCAGTTTAAAACTGGTATAGATGATATTTTCAAAGACGAAATTGCTAAAGATGATACGGGAATGGAGAATAAAAAATGAAGCATGCGAAGCGAACAAAAGTCATAGCGTTAACTGCAATTGCAATAATAATTGTGTTGTTTGCAGGGATTTCATGCCTCATGGGATTTTTGGTATTTACAGGCTCTACCCAGTTGGTCAGTAATGAAGATACATCAGATGTTTCAGATTCCTTTTGGGAAAAGTATGGTATAAATTATGAGGAATTCTGCCAGAGTTTTCTTATAGAAAAAATAGAAATCACATCATCCTTTGACGGGCATATCATACCGGCAGATTATATATATGCCCAATGTTCCAATGGAAATAAGAATCATAAAACAGTTGTACTTGTACACGGACTTGGGGGGAACCGCTATACGAATTATCCCGTTGCCGCCATGTTTTTGGAATATGGTTACAATGTAGTAACCTTCGACCAAAGAAGCTCTGGTGAAAATACTGCAAAATATACCACATTCGGATATTGGGAAAAGTATGATCTGGCAGATTGTATTGACTATGTAAGAAAAAATGCAGAGGAGCAGATTGTTGGCATATGGGGAACCTCATTTGGAGGCGCCACTGCAGGTCTGGCAGTTGGGGAAGAAGATACAGAAAAACAGGTGGACTTTTTAATACTTGACTGTCCGGTAAGCAGTATGCAGTGGATGGTGGAAGAAGAACTGAAGCAGATGGATATGGGTATTCTGGTACCTTACATGGTGTGGTGCGGAAACTTTATAAATGAGATCAAACTGGGATTTGGCTATCAGGATGCAGAGGTGAGCAGAGCTGTGAGCGGAACGAAGTTCCCGGTTTTGATTATAAATAGCAGAGCCGATGAGGTTACTCCGTATTTTATGGGAAAGAGCATTTATGACAGCATACATGGAGAAAGCAAGCAGTTATGGACTGTGGAGGACAGCGGGCATACAGAGATGTGGCTTGATTACAATCGGGAATACAGGGATAAGGTGGCAGAATTATTATTGAATTTGGAGCAAAGATGAAAAGGAGCCAGAATAAAAGAAGAGTGAGAGTTTGAATGAAAAGAAAAAGGGTGTCCAAAGACACCCTCATTTTTTCCATAATGTATTATTCTTCAGCAGTAGTATCAATTTCCTTATCGGAAGAACTGCCTTCCTCGCCCAGAGTAATATTGCCGTCTGCATCCTTTACAACAACTGCATCAGAGTTTTGGTCCTGAATAATGCAGATAAAGGTCTTGCCCGGATTTAATGTGATTTCGTTTAAATCATCATCATAATACTTGGTAGGGCTGAAGTCACTGGATTTTTTCCAGTGGATATGAATTGCCTTGCCGTTTGTGAAGTAATATCCGTCTCTTGTATCATCATGGTCTTTAAACGCCAGATAACCGTGGTCATCTCTCGTTTCATAATAAGTATTCTGGAAGATAACGTTTTTAAAAGCAAGCTGCTGTCCGTTTTCCACGTCGGTATGTGCTTTTTTGTATTGGTATCTGTAATATAAGCCGTCTTCCGCATTATACTCAAACCATGGCTTGTTTATTAAATAACCGGGCTCCATGTATGCCGCATCGATTGCGTTGCTGTACTGGGACAAATCATTTGGATGAAGATTGTTGGTAAAATTAAAATGTCCTTCCCGATAGTTGGCTGTATGGGTCAGGGAATACCCCTTCTTTTCCACACCTTTCATAATATGGGAGCCGCTTGTGTAAGCATTGTGAGGAGCAACACGGTCTGAAGTACGGAAAAATGCGGTGCCGTCTAAAGAAGTGCCGTCTAAGTTGTTGGTATCCTCCCGGCTTAATACAGAATCCACATAAAGCTTGGGTCCGCCAAAGTGGCAGTAAATGGAATCCCATTCATATGCCCAGTATACAAAGTAATCCCGGCAGCTTCTGACAGGTCCGATTTTCTCGATATTTTCCCAGTCTTCAAATACTGCCATCATACGGGTCAGGCTGCCTTCCACTACACATTCATAAATTACTCCTGCCTGAGAAATGCCGGAGTGGGGAACTGCATTTATGATATTATTAATCATTACGGTTACAGGGCGCTTGTCAGCCAGAGATTTGTCTACAAATTCATTGGTGAGCTGGCTGCGAATCATGCCTTCGGGGATTTCCTCGTCGTCCACAAAACCAGGCGTTTCTTCAACTGAATTTGTAATGAGGTCATCTGTTGTTTCCTGTGTGGGCTCCTGTGTTGTTTCCGGCGCTTCAGGCATGGGTTCTTCTTTTCCGCAGCCAAAAAGAAGAAGCGATGAAGCAAGCACAGTTAATGCTAGTACACTTAGTCTTTTCATTGTAAAAAATTCCTTCCTCAATATTTAATTTAAAAACAGTCTGCTAGTTCATTTCCAATCAAGTATATCATGTTTCCGCGGCACCTGCAATTATTTTTGGGATGCCGCTTAAGTCTGCAGCGATATCGGTAAAGGAGCTGAAATAGCTTCCGATAATCATGGCAGTTTTGGATAAGCACCATAAATCCACCAGGGCGTCTTTAATACCGGAAACGCTGTTTCGTGATAAATCCCTGCCTTCATTGGAAATAATGCAGCCGGGGAATATTTCCCTTAGCTGCTCTTCTTCCGACAAATCATCTGTTGCCAGATAAAACATAGTGTCCGGAAAGGCTTCCAGCTCTTTTTTCATTGCCTGTACAAAAGCGTTGGTAGAGCTTCCGTCTATGGCGGGCTTATTGTCGGTGCGGCGGATATGGACGCCGACCGGATGGGAGCCAAAGGTATGGGTCAGCTTGTTGACCTTGGCCTGTAATGTTTTGACGGGAACAAACAGGTCATATTCATGGCAGGGATAAAAATGCTCCTCGGTGGCAATGTAAATATTTTTGGGAAGCCCCTTTCGGTAAGCTTCTTCTAACAGGCCGTCTCCTTTATGCGCCTTTATGGCTTCGTTGGAAATATAGGAACAACGAAGCTGATACCAAAGCTTTTTTAAGTCCCACTTAGAGTAAATATTAATTATCCTAAGATTGGGATTGGGGAGAAAAAGCTCCTCAAAGGGACAGTTCAGCTCCGGATTGTTGAACCAGATGACGGTAAGGCTGTCACCTCGTTCCTCAGCCAGCATGTAAGCGGAATTAATGGCCCGCATTCTATTGCATAAACCACCAATAGGTTGTATTATTATCATAATTAGTCTCCTGAAAGAAAATTGTCTTTTCAGACTAGAAATATTATATCCAATATTGTAAAACATGTAAATAAAAAGCAGTTTGCTTTAAGAAATATTAAGAATGTTCAAAGGAAGTAAATTATGAGAATTCTTCAAATAAATACGGTCAGCGGCATGGGAAGCGTCGGGCGGATTGCAGTGGATCTGTACCGGGTATGTGAAAAAGCAGGACATATCCCCTATATGGCATTTGGGCGGGGAAAGCCCACTGAAAATACGGCATTCTACAAAATAGGAAGTCAGGCGGATTTTTATGAGCATGTTTTAAAAAATTTTTTTCAGGGAGAAAGCGGCTTTGGTTCCGGAAAAAGAACCGGGGAATTTCTGGAATGGGTGGCTCAGATAAGACCGGATTTGATACATCTTCATAATATTCATGGGTTTTACCTGAATGTGGAGATGCTGTTTGCCTTTTTGAAAGAAAAAAACATACCGGTTGTATGGACCCTTCATGACAGCTGGCCCTTTACCGGTCACTGTGCCTATTTTGATTATGCGGGGTGTGATAAATGGAAAAAGGGCTGTGAAAGCTGTCCAATCCATAGAACGGCATATCCTTATGCTATTTTTAAAGATAATTCCAAAGCTTCCTATTTAAGAAAGCAGCAAAGCTTTCAGGGAGTAAAGAATCTGGTAATCGTCACTCCAAGCAAATGGCTGGGGGAGCTGGTAAAGGAGTCTTTTTTAAAGGAATATCCGGTGAAAGTCATTCCTAATGGGATTGATTTGGAGAAGTTCTGTCCTATGAAGGAGCAGAAAAAGGAAAAAATCATATTGGGCGTTGCCAATGTATGGGAGGCGAGAAAAGGGCTTCCTTACTTTGAAAAGCTGGCGGCACATCTGCCGGAAGGCTATAAGATAAAGCTGGTAGGCGTAAGCAAATCCCAGAAAAGAAGATTGTCAGGAAAATTTCCAAAGGGTGAAATTATTCCCATTACAAGGACAGAAAGCATAGAAGAACTGGCGGCTCTTTATAATGAAGCAAGCGTATATGTAAATGCAACGCTGGAAGATAATTTTCCCACTACCAATCTGGAGGCGCTTGCCTGCGGCACTCCCGTTGTGACCTTTGAAACTGGCGGAAGTCCCGAATCTTTAAATCCTTCCTGCGGAAAAGTGGTAAAAAAAGGGAACTTTGACAGGTTGCTGTCTGCAGTGGAAGAAGTGATTGACGTGGTGGAGGAACAGAAAATGAATCCGGACAGGGCTGGTTACTTATATTCAGTCAAAGCATGCAGGGCAAGGGCATATACCTTTCAAAAGGAAGAAAGGTATGGAGAATATCTGAAGCTGTATGAACAGATGAAGAAAAATAAATAGCGGTAAATAAGCAGAATGGAAACAGGAATGGCACAAAACAATCAGCAGAGAAAACAGTTTCATATAGAACAGGGAATGCAGATATTTGTAGAGGCATGTCTGTTTCTGTTTCTGGTTTTTCTTTTTATAAGGGGCTTTTGGCAGGTGGAAACAACCGGAAGCTTTGCCATACTGGCGCTTTCCGGCAGCTTTTTTATCCTGCTGTTTTTCTTTTATGGAATGAGCAGGCTGTTACAGGCGTTGCCGGAAGCTCTGTTAAAAACGCTGTTTGTGCTGCAATGCGCTGTATTTTTGCTGGTGCAGCTGTTTTTTCTGTTTTATTACAGGAGTCTGTATCTATGGGACGGCGCCTTTGTAACAGGGGGCGCCAATTCGCTGCTGCAGCAGGGAAAGGTGGCTGGAGAAGCATGGTATTATCTTTCCGTTTATCCCAATCAGAATGGTTTTGTTCTGCTTACCATGGCGCTGTTAAAGCTTGGCAGATGCATGGGATTAGCAGAAGGTAACCTTACCCTGCTTTTAAACGGTGTGAATCTGGCGGCTATAGATATAAGCCTGTTTTTTTCCCTTCTTATATGGAAAAAAATAAGACCGGAAGCTGCAGGCTGGAAATGGAACCTGCTGTTTCTCTTTTTTAGCTGCAATCCGTTTTTTTATGTGACCGTATCCTATTATTACACCATGACTTTATCGCTGCCATGGTTCATGGGCTTTCTTTATTTTTTTATATGTATGGTAAAAGAAAAAGAGAACAGGCCTGTGAAACAGGTATTTTGGGCTGTTTTAGCAGGCGTCTGCTTTGGGGTTGGATATTATCTCAGGGCTACCACCATTATTCCTTTTATCGGCGCCCTGCTATGCGGGCTTTTGTTGTTTTGGAAGAACCGGGCTGCGCTTTCAGGGAAAAGGCGGCTTCATTGTATATGCAGCGGCTTTGCGGCAGTTTTTGCAGGCATATGTCTGATAGCTTTTCTGACAGTAACGGGGGAAAAGGTGGTTGGAATTGATACGGAGGATACTGCATTTCCCACAGCCCACTGGCTTATGATGTCCTTAAGCGGAGAGGGATTCCACAATGAAGAGGATGAGGCGTTTACGGCAAGTTTTTCCACAAAAGAAGAAAAGAAACAGGCAGTTATGGAAAGACTGATAGAGAGACTGAAGGATTTGGGCGCTATCGGCTGTATAAGACAGGCTGGAAAAAAGCTGGAGCATACTTTTTCAGGCGGGGCAAACAGTTATAAGATGTTTTATGAAAATGCCCTGGAAACAGACAGAGGATATTCCTATGTGCTGGGGGAAAAGAGCGAAGGATTTTTATGTTATGGGCAGGCTTATCATATGCTTGTGCTGTTTTTTATTCTGTTCAGTTTTTCCGGAAAATTCAAATGGGAAAGCTTTCTGCTGCAGATAACTCTTTTAGGCGGTTTTTTGTTTTATGTATTATGGGAGGCCGCTGCCCAGTACCAGATTCCTTTTTTGCCTGTTATGGGACTGCTTGCGGCTGTTGGGGCAGGAAATGCAGACGAAAATGCAGCTAAAAACCAGACATTTCCTTTCTGCTGTAAGAAGAAAGGGAAAAAGGCTATGCTCTTTACAGGTGTGACAGGGATTGTGCTGCTTGGAAGCTTTCTTGTCATAAATGTACGGGAATATACCGGCAGTATAAAAGAGACAAGCCATCCGGTGGTAACCCAGATGCTGGCAAATGAGCCGCTGAAAGTAGACAGGAGCTTTACACAAAGCTTTTGCAGTGCCCAGCCCTTTAATTATATTCTGTTTCAATGGAGAAATCCTCTTGGAGAAGAAAATGACTGCAAATATCAGATTACCTTAAGGGGAGAGGAATCAGGACTTGTTTTTTCGGAGCCTCTTTATGCGCCGGGAGAAGCTTATCAGGGCGGTTTTGAAAAGCAATTTGCCACAGTCCGCCCTGAGGGAAGAGAAACCTTCTTTTTGTGCATGGAAAAGGTGGATGGAGGTCCGGAAGAATATCTGGAATTTGTTACCTACCGTATGGGAGGCTATGACAGCTATCCTGCCGGCAGTAGTTCGGAAGAACCGGAAAGGGATTTGACGTTTATTGTGTCTGAAAAACGGACAGAGCCTGTTTTTTCCCTTAAGGAATATGTGATTTTTGCTACAGCTCTTTTCCTGCTCTTCCTATTTTTGGTATTTTGTTGTAAAATAGAAAAGAATGGAAAAGGAAAGGGTTTCTCCTATGGCAATTAAGGTATCGGTAATTACAACTACCTATAATGATATAGAAAATCTGAAAAAGACAATAGCAGGCGTCAGGGAACAGGATTATGAGGATATAGAGTATATTATTGTGGACGGCGGCTCAAAGGATGGAACGGTAGAGCTTATCAGGGAGTCTGAAAAGTTATTTCCCAAAGGCATTAAATGGATTTCGGAGCCGGATAAGGGGATTTATGATGCCATCAATAAAGGAATCCGTATGGCAGAGGGAGAACTGGTGGGCTTTGCCTTTGACCGGTTTGCAGACAGCCACGTGATTTCAAGAATGGTACATGCCATAGAAGAAAGCGGAAGCGACGGCGTTCACGGCGATATTGATTATGTGGACAAAAACGGAAAAACAGTGCGGAAATGGAGAATGGGAAAGGGCAGCATAAAAAGCGGCTGGATGCCCGGACATCCTACCATGTATTTAAAAAAAGAAATATATGATACTTATGGACTTTATAAGACGGAATATAAAATTGCCGCAGATTATGAATTCATGATTCGTATGTTAAAAGAGAAAAAGGTAAGACTAGCTTATATAGATGAAGTGCTGGTCTATATGTTTTACGGAGAAAACAGCACCAGCACAGGAGGCTTGTCCAATTATATAGCCTCATTAAAGGAAGGGCACAGGGCGTTAAAAGAAAACGGAATTCATTTTGCGTGGGTAACGGATTTTTTAAGAACCCTCCGGGTGCTGAGGCAGTTCTTAGGGTGAATACAGCTGTTCGGACGAATATATGTATGAAAGCAGGAGAAGGCGGCAAGGTCTTTGGTGGTGATATACAGCTGTCCGGACGGATAAATGTTCAGAAAACAAAACGAGGAATAGAATGAAAAGTTTAGTGATTATTCCTGCTTACAATGAGGAAAAAAGCATACTGAAAACAGTAAATGATATAAAAGAACATGCAAAGAGCTTTGACTATGTTATCGTAAACGACTGTTCCATGGATAAAACGCTGGAGCTTTGCAGGGAGCATGGGCTGTGCGTGCTGAACCTGCCTGTAAATCTGGGAATCGGCGGGGCGGTGCAGACAGGCTATTTGTATGCTTACAAAAACGGTTATGACTATGCAGTACAGTTTGACGGCGACGGACAGCATGATGCAAGCTATTTGGAAAAAATGCGGGATTACATGAAGGACAGGGATGTGGATTTGCTGATCGGCTCCCGTTTTCTGGAAAAGGAAGGCTTTCAGTCTTCGGGCTTACGGCGGTTCGGCATCCGGTATTTTTCCCATCTGATTAAGCTCTTAACCGGAGTAAGGATTACGGACCCCACATCGGGGATGCGCATGGCTAACCGCAGCGTTATGGAGATTTATGCAAACTGCTATCCAAAAGATTATCCGGAACCGGAAAGCGCGGTGGCAATCCTCAACGTAGGAAAGAAAATAGAAGAATATCCGGTAAAAATGAGGGAAAGAGAGGAAGGAGTATCTTCCATTTCCCCCATCCGTTCCGTGTATTATATGATAAAGGTAACACTGGCAATTTTGGTGGAAGCCCTTAGAAAGTAGGAAGCTGTTATGATGACTATAAAAATTCAGATAATTATCGGCGTCTGCCTGGTAATCGGGCTGGCGGCAATAGTCAATATGATTAGAAGGAGAAGGCTGGAACTAAAATATGCGCTGTCATGGCTTATAGCCATTGTATTCGTGCTGGTGCTGGACTGTTTTCCAACCCTGCTCACCCGGATTTCCCGCATGCTGGGAATATGGGCACCGGTGAACATGATATTCTTTTTGGGATTTTGCTTTTCACTGCTGATTATTTTTACCCTGACAGTTACTCTGTCGAGAATGTCGGAAAGAGTCCGCAGGTTATCCCAGGCAGTAGCTTTAAATGAAGAAAAAATAGAAAAACTTTTAAAGGAAAAAGAGGAAAAAACAACATGAAAATATTGATGATTGGTCTTGGAAGCATTGGACAGAGACATCTTCGGAATATAAAGCGCCTTTACGGAAACAGCGTGGATATCATTGCCTACCGGGTAAGAGGGCTGAAACGGACCTTTTCCGACGATATGAAGATAAGGGAAAACGTATCCTTAGAGGAGGAGTATGGAATCCGATCTTTTTCAAGCCTTGAGGAAGCCCTGCAGGAAAAGCCGGAAGCCGCCTTTGTAACAAATCCCACAAAATACCATATGCCCTGTGCCATAGCGTGTGCAAAGGCAGGCTGTCATATTTTTCTGGAAAAGCCCATATCCGACAGCCCGGAAGGGATTAAGGAGCTGCTTCAGATTTCGGAGGAAAATAATATAAAGGTATTTGCAGGCTTCCAGAACCGCTTTCATCCCGGCATGAAATATTTAAAGCAGTGCTTAAAGGATGGAGAGCTTGGAAATATCCTGTCGGTTCGTGCGGTGGTGGGGGAACGGCTTACTACCATGCACACCTATGAGGATTATAAGGACACCTACATGGCAAGGAAGGACTTAGGGGGCGGCGTGGTGCTGAACCAGATGATACACGAGCTGGATTATTTGTATGATTTGTTTGGAATGCCGGAAAGCGTCTATGCGGCAGGAGGCATTAACGGAAACCTGAACATTGATGTGGAGGATAACTGTGAGGCTGTCTATAAGTTTCGTACGGACAAGGGAAGCTTTCCGGTTTCCGTACATGCTGATTTTTACCAAAGCCCTCCCAGCCGTTTTGTAAAGGTGGTTGGAGAAAAGGGAAAGGTTACCCTGGACTTACTGAATGCAGCCGTGGTAAAATCCATAAACGATGAAACGGAAGAAATCCGGTTTGAGAATTTTGTAAGAAATGATATGTTTGTGGAAGAATTGAAGCTGTTCATGGAATGCATGGAGCAGGATAAGGAGCCGGCAGTATCGCTAAAGGATGGCATTGTCAGCTTTCAAATGGCAATGGCTGCCAAGAAGTCTATGAAAACAGGAGGAATTGTGGATGACTTCTCTATTTGAAAAATTTCGGATTGAAGGAAAAGTAGTGGTGATTACCGGCGGCGCCGGACTGATTGGAAGGCGTCATACAGAGGCGGTTTTGGAAGGCGGAGGCATTCCGGTGCTTCTGGATATTTTTGAAGAGCCTCTGAAAAAAGTGAGGGAGCAGTTTTTAAAGGATTATCCGGAAGCAGTGATAGAAACCTTTGTAACGGATATTACGAAAAAGGAAAAGTTAGAAGAGATAAGAGATTTGCTGCTGGAAAGATACGGACATATAGACGGGCTCATCAACAATGCCGCCAATAATCCAAAGATGGAAGGCGGTTCTGAAAATATGGGGGCCATACAGTTTCACAATTTCCCTGTTTCCATATGGAATGATGATATGGCTGTGGGGCTTACGGGAGCTTTTCTGTGCGCACAGGTATTCGGAACGGTAATGGAGAAGCAGGGAAAGGGCGTGGTCATTAATGTGGCATCCGATTACGGCATTATTTCCCCTGACCAGAGGATATACAGAAAAGAAGGCATTCCGGAGGAGGAACAGATTATCAAGCCGGTTTCCTATTCGGTAGTAAAGCACGGCCTTATCGGAATGACAAAATATCTGGCAACCTATTGGGCGAAAAAGGGAGTTCGGGTGAACACTCTTTGTCCGGCAAGCCTGGAAAACGGGCAGGACCCGGAGTTTATAGAAAAGCTTTCCAATCTGATTCCCATGGGAAGAATGTCAAAGCCGGAAGAATATCCGGCGACGGTGCTATATATGCTTTCCGAGGCAAGCTCCTATATGATAGGGGCCACGGTTCTGCTAGACGGAGGAAGGACAATCTGGTAGATAAAAATCTGGTTGGAAAATATGGAAAACCTGATTTGTATATGAAAACTGCATGTATGAAAACTGAAAAAATTGTAGAACACATGGAGCTGTTTCATGAAATAAGTTAATAGACTAAAAAACTGGCAGGGAGAAAAAACATGAAGAAAATTATTGTAACAGGCTGTAACGGACAACTGGGACGGGCAGTGAATCTGCATTATGCAGGCACTACAGAATATGAATTCGTGAATACGGATGTGGGAGAACTGGACATTACGGATATTGATAAGGTGATGAACTTTGTAAGAGAGGTAAAGCCTTATGCCATTATCAACTGTGCTGCCCATACCAATGTGGACGGCTGTGAAACCGATAAGGACAATGCATATAAAATCAATGCCATAGGCCCCAGGAACTTAAGCATTGCAGCTACGGAAACAGGTGCAAAAATGATGCATATTTCCACGGATTATGTGTTTTCCGGCGACGGCACAAAGCCTTATATTGAATTTGACCCGGTAGGTCCCAAGGCTATGTACGGCATAACGAAGTTAGCGGGAGAAAACTTTGTAAGGGATTTTGCGAAGGATTATTTTATTATCCGTACCGCATGGCTTTACGGAGACGGAAAGAATTTTATCAAGACTATGCTTCGGTTATCAGAGACTAACGATACGGTAAGGGTGGTAAACGACCAGTTTGGAACACCTACCAGCGCAAAGGAGCTGGCAAAGGCAATCGCATGTCTTCTTCCTACGGAAAATTACGGAATTTTCCACGGCACCTGCGAGGGAATGACCAACTGGGCAGACTTTGCAAAGGAAATTTTCAAACAGGCAGGAAAGAGCACCAGAGTAGAGCCAATCACCACGGAGGAATTTGGCTCGCCTGCAGACAGGCCGGCATATTCCGTGCTGGAAAATTATATGTTTAAATTGACTACGGACTTTATGTTTGCGGATTGGGAGCAGGCACTTTCCGAATATATGAAGAACCTGTAAAAAACTCGGGCAATTGTGAAATACCTACCGGATAAGGAAAACAGGAAGTAAGGAGAACCAAAGTGGAAAGCGGTTTATTAAAGGAGATTCGGATTAAAAAAATAAGAATAAGGGTTTTGGATATTCTGCTGTTTCTTTTGTTTACAGCAAGCGCTGTCTTTATGCGCTATGCCTTGAGAAACGTGGTGGCAGGGGATTATAAGATGTTCTTTGAACCATGGGTTGCAACCCTTCGGGAAGCCGGAGGGGGCATTAAAGGGCTTGCGGCGGATTTTGAATATGTGGATTATACAACCCCCTATTTGTTTATCCTTTCCTGTATCAGTATCTGTCCCTTTTTGAACACTCTCCTTCTTATGAAGATGGTTTCCGTATTTTTTGATTTCGTGGCTGCTTTTGCGGTAATGGCAATCGTGTATGACAGAAAGAAATCCGTGACTTACGGAGTAATCGCTTACGGCATTTTTCTGATGGCGCCTACCATACTGACAAACGGGGCAATGTGGGCACAGTGCGATATTATCTTTACCAGCTTTATCTTATGGTCCGTATACTTTTTATTAAAGGATAAGCCCGTGCCGGCAATGGCATTTTACGGAGTGGCATTTGCCTTTAAGCTGCAGACACTGTTTTTAGCGCCCCTGTATGTGATTCTCTGGATGAAAGGAAAGGTGAAGCTGAAGCATTTTCTTTTCCTCCCGCTTATGTATTTTATAGGAATCATACCTTCCCTGATTGCAGGAAAGAGCCTGTGGGAGTTAATCAGCGTTTATTTTTTCCAGGCAAACGGGGCAATGGATATTTATGCCCTGTCCCATAAGTTCCCCAATGTTTACCAGCTTATCGGAACGGATACCTTTTTGTTTGAATATGCGGATGCGGGAATCTGGCTTACATTAGGAGCCCTTATGTTGCTTTTATACACCTTTGCCAGATTGGAATATGAATTGGACCATGTGATGCTCCTTCGGATGGGGATGTTCCTTACCATGACGGTAGTGTTTTTCCTGCCCCACATGCATGAACGTTATGCGATTTTAGTGGACGTGCTGGCAATTATATATGTATTTTTTGATAAAAAGGGCTTCTATGTGCCCATTATCACACTGCTTTGTTCCTTTGCGGGATATACTATTTATCTGGCAGGAACCAACATAGTGCCTCTTTATATTTATACCATCCTGTTTTTATTCTTAATGGCAGACCATGCTGTGTTTCTGTACAAAAGGATAAGAGGGGAGAAGGAGGAAGCCCATGGATAAAGCAATTCGGGAATTTTTAACAAGGGAAATTAAGCTTAAAAAATATTCTCTGGCGCCTTTGGATATCTTGCTTATGGTAGGTACGGCACTGGCAGGCGCCTGCTTACGGGAAAGCGTGGCAGACTATCTGCCTGTGGAGACAGGGGAAGCGGGGCAGGCAATGTTGAACCAGTTAAAGCTGCTTTCCATGATTTTTGATGTTTTTCTGGCTGTTCTTATGATGGACATGGTAACCAGAATGACGGGAAATAAAATAAAGGGCTTTCTGTCCTATGGGGTAATGCTGCTGCTTCCGGTACTTGCAGCGGGCAGCGCCATGTGGGGGACGGGAGACCAGGCATATGTGTTCTTTGCCCTTTTATCCATGTCCTATACGTTAAAAGGAAAAGGGAATCTGGGATTGTGCAGTCTGGGTGTGAGCATTTTTTTAAATACCAATG
The DNA here is from genome assembly GCA_947382355.1 of uncultured Lachnospiraceae bacterium. GTDB lineage: Bacteria > Bacillota > Clostridia > Lachnospirales > Lachnospiraceae > RGIG3040. Next base: position 11,109 of record CANCYR010000048.1, on the reverse strand, counting down.
GCCTGTTTCTTCTGCCGGTGTTCTTAGGACTGTATTTTAAGAAGGAAGTAAAGGCGGCGGCCTTCCTTGCCCCTCTTGCAGGCATTACAGGAAACAGGCTGTTAGTTACGGGTATCCTTCCCATCCGGCTTCCCATGCTGCAGGCGGAAGCTCTCCTTGGGGAAGGCAGGAAAGAAGCCTTGTTAAGCTATCATTATCCGAATATCTACCAGATATTCGGCGCGGATAAATTTGTAACGGAATACAGTCAGGCAGCATTTTGCTTCGTTATCTGCCTTGGCGTCATCATCGGGGTGCTGGCGGCACTTAGTAAAAAACCTCTTACAAAGGAAAGGCTTGTGCTGCTTTTTGTGCTTTCCGCCATGGTATTGCCTTATTTTGCCCCCTTCATGAATGAAAGGAGCGGCATGATTGCCGATGTGGCGGCAGTGCTTTTGGGATTTGTCATGCTAAGGAAGTTTTATGTGCCTCTTGTGCAGGTTATTGTTTCCTATGTGGCTTATTCTGCATATTTCCGGGGAGAAACCGTCATGCCAATGGCTTTGGCGGCAGCGGCGTCCCTTTTACTGATAATGGATTTGATTCGGGAGGAAGCATGAAACAGGTAGAAAGATTGAATTATCTCAATGGCATAAAGGTACTTTCTTTTTTGTGCGTATTTCATGTACATTTTTTTAATGCCTTTTATCCGGCAGTTTACAGTCTGAATCCGGCGGATTCTCATACGGAAACGGGAATCGAGGCAATGATTGGCTGCTCGCCCTTAAACCTCATATCGGCAGGGAAATTTACGGTACGTCTGTTCTTGATTTTAAGCGGCTTTTTTGTGGCGAGAAAATATTTTCTCACCGGAAAGGAAAGGGCTATCGGAGAAGGAGCCTTTAAAAAGTATTTCCGTCTGGTAGTGCCCATTCTGTTTGTAAACGTGCTGGCGGCAGTGCTGATGTATGCCGGCTGCTACAAAAATGCAGAGGCGGCAGCAGCGGCTAACTCCGTAACCTTTTTCGGCAGCTACAACCAGTTTCCCCCAAGTATTTTAGGGGCGGCAAAGGAAGCGCTTTGGGACTGCTTTTTTTCGGAAGCAAATACCTATAACGGACCTTTATGGTTTATTTATTATGAATTTTTAGGAAGCCTTTTGGTATCTGCCATATTAGTGCTTTTCGGAAAAAGCAAGGCAAGATATGTGGTTTACGGCGTCAGCGGGCTTTTGCTGGCAAGAGGGGACTTTTTAGCGCCTGTATGCGGCATGGTGTTAGGAGACCTTTTATACAACGATTATAAATGGGTAAAGAAGCTTAGAGAGCAGAAGTGGCTTTTATGGATTGGCCTTTTCGGGGCATTGCTGATTGCCAGCTATCCCCCTATCGGGGAGTACAGTCAGGTGGTAAAGCAGTCCGTTTACGGGCTGTTTCCGGCAAAAGTGCTTTTGTATTATATCGGAGCGGGTACCATTGTGCTGTTTTGCTGCTGTTCTCTGGAAAAGCTGCAAAAGGTTCTGACGGGTAAGGTGTTTGACTTTTTCTGTGAGATTTCCTATTGCTTTTATCTGATTCACTTTCCGGTGCTTTGTACAGTAAGCTCTGTCTTTTATTTATGGCTGAAGGATAGTGTGAATTATCATGTGCTGGCGCTTATGAATTATATTCTGACCATAGCCGTCTGTACGGGTTTGTCATGGCTTCTGCACCGTTTCGTGGAAAAGCCGGGCATAAGACTGGCGGAATCCGTCACGAAGAAATTATTTCAAAAAGGAGCTTAAAAAATGGCTTCAAGAAAGGCATATATTGACACGGCAAAGTTTTTAGGCATTTTTCTTGTGCTTATGAACCATATAGAGCTGATAGTTCCCTTTGTGAATTTTTACGGGGGCATGTTTTATGTGCCTGTTTTTTTCGTGGCGGCAGGAATGACATTTCATAATAAGGAGGAGGGACTTTGGGTCTTTGCGGGGAAAAAAGCAAAAAGACTTTTAGTTCCTTATTTTGTATGCAATGGATTTCTCTATGTATTCTTTTTTGGGAAAAGCTTCATGGGACAACAGGGGAATGGCAAGGAGCTGCTGACTGCATTGACCGGAATTTTCTATTCCAGAAATTCCTTGTACATACCGGGATGCGAGCCGAATGTTTATTTTATGACCATATTAAATTCTCCTGCATGGTTTTTAACAGCTATTTTTCTCACATATATATTATTGAAATACAGCTTTCTTATTACAAAGGGAAGCAAAAAAGAGCTGGCGTTGTTTACGGCATGTATGCTCTTTATGGGCACAGCACTGCATTACTTCTGTCCGGTGCTTCTGCCCTGGAGCCTGGAATGTGTTCCGCTGTTTTATTGTTATATGATTGCAGGATATTTTATCAGGGAGGAAAAGCTTTTGGAAAGAAAAAAGCTGCTTTATCCCCTTCTTTTGGCAGGAACGCCGTTGTTTGTGCTGTGCTGTTATATAAACGGCTCCGCCAATATATCCGTGGGTCTGTTTGGAAAAAGTGTTGTGCTGGGCTTATTTAACGGTATATTTTCTTCTTTCCTTATATTATTTTTGTGTAAGGCGGGAGAGGACATTTTGCCTAAAGCGTTTACAAGGTTCTTTTCCGGGCTGGGAAGCTGTACGCTTCCTGTATTGTGCTACCATATGTTTGTGTTTGCGCTGATTAAGAGCGGGCTTTCCATAATATGGCCTGTATCCATTCCGTATAAAGGAATCATAGAGAGAGTTGTAAAGCTTGTCTGTATCATTCTGACTATTGGAATTATAGTGAGCCTTGAGAAGATGTTTCATAAAATGCAGGAACTGCTTTATAAAGAGTCAGGAAGAAAACAGTGACAGCAGGAACAGCTCTATAAGGCATTGGGAAGAAAACAGTGACAATGGGGAACGGTTCCGTAAAAAATTAAGAAGGAGGCAGGAAGCCAGATGGAAATAGAAAAAGCTGCCAGTTCCGGAAAGGAAAAAAGGACAAGGGATACAAGCCTGGATGCAGTAAAGGGCTTTGCTATTATTTTAGTAATGCTTGGGCATTGCATCGTAAAAAACAATATGGTGGACCCGGTAAAGGACCCGTATGTATATGATGTGATAAAAGCAATTGAAATGCCGCTTTTCATTATGGTAAGCGGATATCTGGCGGGGCTTTCCCAAAGAAAGTCATCCTTAAAGGAAGCTGCCTGTACCATTAAGAAGCGCGCAGTTTCTTATCTGGTGCCTTTTTTTGTATGGCTGTTTTTAAGCAACCTGCTTAGCGGACATTTTTCGCCCCTTTCGGCATTAAAGGACGTTCTCTTTCATCTGGACTGGGGACTCTGGTTTTTAATGACACTGTTTCTCATTACGGTTCTTGTTCTTTTGGCAGAGTGCTTTCCTAAGACGTGGCAGTCCGCATGTTTTCTGGCGGCGGTATATATTCTCTTTTTCCTGCAAAGCAGAACCGGAAATACCTTTTTAAGCCCCCACCTGACAGTAAGGTATATGCCGTACTATATTGCAGGCTTTTGGGTTAGCCGTTACTTACTTACTGCCGGAGACAGGGGAAGCAGATGGGCTGTGCTTCTTACGGGGAAAAAGCTATTGTGGGGAATCTGGGCAGTCAGCCTTTGCGGATTTATATGGCTTATTGTCAGATATGATATGGTGACAGTCCACAGCACAAAGGAGCTGCTGTTTCAAATGACAGCCTCACTGCTTGGAAGCTATGTGTGCTTTTTTGGTATCTATCAGTTTTATCAGTCCGGAAAAATACCGGAAAATTATGCGGGAAACGTGCAGTTTTCAAAATCTCCGTTTTTATCCCGGATAGGACTTTATACATTGGAGATTTATGTGTTGCATTTCCGGTTTGTTACAATGCTGGGCTTTTATAAAAGAGGCTACAGGCTGTATAGTTTGGAAGGAATAGGCACGGTCATTGCCTCCTTTCTTGTTATGAGCGTGCTCACATGGCTGATTATTGCTATTGTAAAAAAGATTCCGCTGCTTAATTTCCTGTTATTTGGAAAATCCCGTCCTCGCCGTTAGAGGAAACGAAAATACAGATGTATGTGCGCCCCTGATAGGTTAAGGCGTCGCCTTTTGATAAGCTGCCCCGCTCAATCTGCAAGATACAGGACGGAAGTTCTTTTGCAGGGGAGCCGGAGGGAGAGCCTTCCAATAATATGTGCTCCAGCCGGACTTCGGGCATTTTCTGTTGGAAGGTAAGCCAGAGAGGATAGTCATAGCCGTCTCCTGAAATCAGCACGCCTACCCGGTGAACATCGGATGGGATGTCAGCCTGCCGGTTTAAGGAAAGAAGCGTGTCGGAAAGCTCCTGATAGCTTTCATAGCGTTTATTAAAGGTAAAATAGTGACTTAAGCGGTTAGCACAGCCTTCCTTTAAATTTTCCCAGGCGGGTTTTGTGTTATAGATAATGGAAGGAATGGCAAGAAACAGGCTTAAGGAAGCAAGGGGAATGAGTAAAACCCCCTTTTTTGTTATCTTGCGGGCAAGATAGGAAAGAAGGTTGGCAGTCATGATAATGGTCATGGCAAGTGCCGGGTACATCAGTCTTGTGCCCCAGGGCTGCCAGCGTAGCAGCGCCATGATGAAGCCGAAGGAAAGCCAGCAGGATATTCCGAAGCCGGTGGAGACGGAAGTGTTTTTGGGGCTTTTTATAATTGATTTTATAATTAGTATAAGTAAGAGTATGCCGCAGAAAAATGCCAGATATCCTACAAAAGCGCTGGGGGTAATATCGTGGGAGTACATATTGGCGCCACGGTTCATATGCCGGATGTAGTCGAAGCCATGAAAGGAAATAGCCTCGTTATTTACTTCCACCTGAAGAGCCGCCCCTGTATGAATGGCAATCCGGCAGATAAAGCCGTTTAAAGCATCGGAAAGATGCTGGGTCAGGATTAGGGAGTAATTTTTCAAGATATTTACAATAATATAACTAACATTCTTTGTTGCAACCATAATATTCCCGCTGGCAGTATCAGGCATAATCGTGCCTGCGGATAAAAGGTTCCTGATAATAGTTTCACTGATGACAGCAGCTATAGAGACACCCGCAAAACATGCCGACTGTAGGAGGGAAAGAAGCTTATCCTTTTTTTGCAGGCGCACCATAAGGAGCCAGGGTAGAAAGAAAATCATGGAAGCGCAAATGCTGGTTTTGGTAAGGAAAGCAAATGCCACCGTAAGCGCTGTGAAAAAAAGCAGCTTTAAGGTCTCTTTCTGGAAAACAAGATGTTCCATATGGATAAACCGGAGCAGATAATAAAGAAACAGGGCAAACCACATGGCGCCAAACAAGTCGTTTTGCGTGGTCACGCTCTGGGAAATGGTCAAAGGCATGGTAACAAAAAGAAAAGCGCCGAAAATGGAAAAGCTGCGGTCTGTTCCAAGCATCCTTGCACATTTGTAGATATAAAGGGAAGTGACCAGCATGGCGGCATATTGAAGCATATTCAAAAAGCTGTCGCTGCCGGTAAGCAGATACATATGAAGCAGGTTGTACTCCGCTAACACAGGAGAGTAGTTCTGCCTGTCAATATTGGTAATGAAATGGTTTACGCTCTGATTATCAATCCAATGGGCAATCCTGCCTAAATGGTAGGTCATGGAATCAAAATTATATGGTACTGTAAAGAGCGCAGCCACAAATAAAAGACCGGAAAGAAAGAGCATCAGGGAAGCCATAAACTTTTCGGCGGGAGAAAAACTGTGCCATAAACGGTGTATGCAGGATTTTATATATGCGCCGGGAGTCTCTTCTGTTTCAAAAGAATATTTTGCCTTTGCAGGAACGTGCCTGAATATAAGTACAAGCAGAATGGCAGACAGTAAAAGCCAGCACATAAAAAGGCTTATGCTGTTTAACCGGTGGAAAATGCTTAAAAGATTGGTAATGATTAACAGCGCCAGCTGCCATAAGAGCAGGGAACGTGCAGTGGTTTCAAAAAAATCAGTTTCTTCCTTCATTTTTATAAAAATAAAAAATAATAAAAAAGTAATGGGCAATAATAAAATCATAGAAATCTCCTTCTGACAAAAAATGGTAGATTTTATACTATAAAAGAGGTATACTGTTAAAAGAATACAGAGGCTTGTAAAATACTTTAATGATTGTCACATTATATCATATTCCGAAAGATTTTAATATGAAAAAAAAGCAAATATATTTACTGATCAGTGCGCTGGTTTTCTGGCTTTTTACCTTTTTTACAGATACGAAGCTGTTTACCAGAGAGCCGTTGAATATGAATTGCCTGCCCGTAGATGAAGCGGCGGCTGATTTTTTCTATATTGTAACTAAAATACTGGTATTTGGATTTATCTATGGATTCCTTTCATTCCTGATGTACGCATGGAAAAGAAAAACGGTGTGGATTCCCTTCGTGTTGTTTTTCCTTGTGTATCTGGCAGGACTATTAATCACTTATCCCGGCTATTATATGAATGATGACCCTATTATTTTTGCCTATGCCACAAGGTATTATCCGGTTTACTGGCATCAATACTTAACCTCCCTGTTCTATATGACGGGGATGTCATTGTTTCCTGCATCCTGCGGTCCGGTGCTTTTAAGCGATATATTATATGCAATGGTCTACAGTTATATTTTCCATGAGGGATATAATCTGTTTTCGGATAAGAGCAAATGGCTTCTGGGACTTTTAGGCATATTTCCTTTTGTATTGCTAGGTGCCCTGATGTGTTTTCGCCCGGCTGTCTATTCCAGCTTTTTCCTGTTTTTTACAATGCTGCTTGTTTTTGACAGGAAAAGGGGCAGGCTTTTAGACAATAAAAAAATGCTTCTGCTTGCCTTTCTGACCGGGCTGTTATCCTTATGGAGAAGTGAAGGACTACTGCTTCTTTTGTTTGCCCCCGTATTATTAGCTCTTGCTTACCGCAAATCCACCGTTAAGCGGCTGCTGGTATTTTTCGTTGTTTCCATGGCATGCTTTCTGGTTTTAAAGATTCCGCAGTCCATGGGTGAGAAAAAGTATTACGGAAGCGATTATCTGATTATTTCCACCACAAGGCCTTTGTCTGTTATTGTTCACCGGGAACAGAAGTATGAGGGCGCAAAGGAGGATTTGGAAAATATAAGCAGAATTACGGAATACGGATATCTTCACAATGATTCCTTATCCTGCAGTGCCTATAACCGTTATAATTCCGATCATAATGAAGGGCGCTATACCCAGACGGGAGCAGATAAGGCGGCGCAAAAGGCATATTTGAAAAGCGCTGTCAGAATGATATTCCATAATCTGGATTTATATTTAGGGGAGCGGCTCCAGCTTTTCCTTGTCACAAATGGAATTTATCATTATGATACAAGTATGGTTCTGGATTTAAAGCCGGTAGTTGCTACGGATTTCCACCTGTATGACCATGATAAGGCATATGGCTTTGAAATGCTGGAGGCTTATAAGAGAATCAACAGGGACGGCAGTGACAGCTATGCCATGCTTTTATTCCGGTTCGGGGGAGAAGCTTATATTTCCATGCTTCTTCTGGCAATAGGAATTCTGGCAGCAGCCCTTATCAGGAAAAAATGGTTTTATGTAGTATTGTTTTTGTCTTTATTTGCCAGAGAAGCCATTATTTTTTTAACGGCTCCGGCATCCTTTATTCAATACAGCTATCCATTTATGTATGTTACGGCAGCAGTTGGAATGGTATTGTTCATAGAGGCAGTGGAGAAAAGAAAAACGGGAAAGGGAAATGAAAGGATAGACAGATGAACTTGGAAAACTATACGCTTTCCATTGTAATACCATGTTACAATGAACGGGAAAATATTATCACGATTGTAGAAAAGATTTTGGAGACTCCTGTTTTAAAGAAGGAAATTATTGTGGTGGACGATATGTCTACGGATGGCACACGGGAAACTTTAGAGCAAAAAATTAAGCCTCTTGTAAGCAAAATCGTGTACCATAAGCAGAACGGGGGAAAAGGCGCTGCCTTAAAAACCGGATTTGCCCATGCTACAGGTGATATTGTCATTATTCAGGATGCGGATTTAGAATATGATCCCATGGAATATGAACTGGTGACAGCGCCAATACTAAAAGGAGAAGCAGATGTGGTATATGGCTCAAGATTCCTTGCCTCCAAGGCAAAAGGATATGTAACGAACCGGATGGCTAACAAGTTTCTTACAAGGCTGTCCAATCTGTTTACGCATCTGAAGCTGACGGATATGGAGACATGCTATAAGGCTTTTAAAAGAGAGATTATCCAGTCTGTGGACATTGAAGAAAAGAGGTTTGGTTTTGAACCGGAAATAACGGCTAAGATAGCAAGGATGAATATCCGGATAAAAGAAGTGCCTATTTCCTATTATCCCCGGACCATGGAAGAGGGAAAGAAAATAGGCTTTAAGGATGGCCTGAGAGCTATTTACTGTATTTGGAAATATCGAAAGTGATAGTATGGAGTGAAAAATATGAATCGTGTATTAGTAACGGGAGGAGCCGGATTTTTAGGCTCACATTTATGTGACAGATTATTAAAAGAAGGAAACGACGTGCTTTGTCTGGATAATTTGTTTACCGGAAGCAAAGATAATATCAGGCACTTGATGGATAATCCCTGTTTTGAGTTCATCCGTCATGATATTTCGCTGCCTGTTTATTTAGAGGTGGACCGGATTTATAATCTTGCCTGTCCTGCAAGCCCTGTCCATTATCAGCATGACCCTATTCAGACGGCAAAAACAAATGTATATGGGGCAATCAATATGCTGGGCCTGGCGAAAAGGACGGGAGCAAGGATTCTGCAGGCAAGCACCAGCGAAGTGTATGGAGACCCCCAGGTGCATCCACAGCCCGAATCCTACAGGGGCTGTGTCAATCCCATTGGTATCAGGTCATGCTATGATGAAGGAAAGCGAATGGCGGAAACCCTGTTTTTTGACTATCACAGGGAGCATCAGATAGAAATAAAGGTAATGCGTATCTTTAATACCTATGGACCCAGAATGAATGCTGATGACGGAAGAGTAGTGAGCAACTTTATTGTTCAGGCACTGAAAAATGAAGACATTACCATATATGGGGATGGTAAACAGACAAGAAGCTTTTGCTATGTGGATGATTTGATTGATGGCATGATTAGGCTCATGAATTCTCCCAAAGAGTTTACCGGCCCGGTGAATATGGGCAATCCGGGGGAATTTACCATGCTTGAGCTGGCAGAAAAGGTAATTGCCCTTACCGGCTCTGATTCCAGGATTGTTTATGAGCCTCTTCCAAGTGACGATCCCAAACAGAGAAAACCGGTAATCGAGCTGGCGAAGAAGCAACTGGACTGGGAGCCGAAAGTACCTTTGGAGGAGGGATTGAAAAGAACGATAGCTTATTTTCGGGAAATAATATAACGTGGGCAGCAGTCTGAACTGTTACAAATTTTCTATAAAATTTTCCAACATTTTGTGACAGAATAAAAAAACTATGTTATAATAACCAATGTCCCTAAAGGATGAGCAATTGGCGAAAGCCGTTTATGGAGGTAATTATGACAAAATCACAAATATTAAAAAAATCAATTTTATCACAGTATAAAAGTGTCAGACAATTTTCTCTTGAAATGAATATTCCATACAGCACATTAGTAACTGCATTGGACAGAGGCATTGAAGGAATGGCATATGGTACGGTAGTGCGTATCTGTGATAAGTTGAATTTGAATCCGGTTACCTTTGCATCTTTGGAAGATGCTACTGTTTCAGAAAAGCTTTTGGAAAACCGGGTTATGAAATATTATGTAAAGCTGAATAATGAAGGAAAAGAGAAAGTATTAGGTTTGATGGAAGATTTTGCCCAGTTAAAGAAATATAAAAAATAAATGATGATAGATGATTGCCCTTTGCTTTTTGCAGAGGGTTTCTTCATATATGGAAAAGGATTTGAAAAGGCATTTTGCAATAGAAAGGAGACAGAGAGAAGGAAAATGAAGTATGACTATTTAATTGTAGGGGCAGGACTTTTCGGCAGTGTATTTGCTTATGAAATGAAAAAGAAAGGGAAAAGCTGTCTTGTTATAGAAAAAAGAAACCACATTGCCGGAAATATTTATACACAAAAGCAGGAAGATATCTGGGTGCATAAATATGGTGCCCACATTTTCCATACTTCTGATAAGTCAACATGGGATTATGTAAACCGATTTGTGGATTTTAACCAGTATATCAACAGTCCTGTTGCAGTTTATAAGGGTAAGATTTATAATATGCCCTTCAATATGAACACCTTCAGTAAAATGTGGGGGATTATCACTCCGGCACAGGCAAAGGAAATAATTGAAAAACAGATTGAACAGGCGGGAATCAAAGAGCCGGCAAATCTGGAGGAACAGGCTGTTTCCCTGGTAGGAACGGACGTGTATGAGAAGCTTGTAAAGGGATATACGGAAAAACAGTGGGGAAGGGACTGCAGGGATTTGCCGGCATTTATTATCAAAAGGCTTCCTCTTCGTTTTACTTATGATAACAATTATTTTAACGATAGATATCAGGGGATTCCTATTGGAGGATATACTCAAATCGTGGAAAAACTCCTTTCCGGCATAGAAGTGAGATGTTCAGTTGAATATAAGGAATTTATGGCAAAGACAGAGGATTCATTTGAAAAGATTGTATATACAGGGATGATTGATGAATTTTTTGATTATAAGCTGGGGGCGCTGGAATATCGTTCTTTGCGGTTTGAGGAAGAAACATTGCCTGAAGTGGATAATTACCAGGGAAATGCAGTAGTGAATTATACGGAAAGAGAGGTGCCCTATACAAGAATCATTGAGCACAAGCATTTTGAATTCGGCACCCAGCCTTCTACTGTTATTACAAGGGAATATCCGGCTGCGTGGAATAAGGGAGATGAACCCTATTATCCTGTCAATGATGAGAAAAATTCTGCCCTTTATGAAAAGTACAGCGAGCTTGCCGCAAAAGAAAGAAATGTTTTGTTCGGCGGACGGCTCGGGCAGTATAAATACTATGATATGGACAAGGTGATTCGGGAAGCGCTGCTTATGGCAGAAGCCCAGCTATAAAAAGTAACAGTTCAGCCTGCGGGTTTTGGATTTGAGGACGTAGGAACTGGCAGAACAT
>CANCYR010000047.1 GCA_947382355.1 uncultured Lachnospiraceae bacterium | reverse complement strand
TGCGTTTTTATCAGAGCGAGAGCGTGGCGACGTAGAAACATTTTCTGCCTGCAGCCGATTCTGATTCCTGTGTGGGAAGGCTGAGGGCTGAACTGTTACGTGAGCATTCGTGAATTTTCTCTTCCTAATAGTATAATCCCTCCAATCTGAAATTATGAAAATTCCAATCTACTATTTTAAAGGTGTGGTATATCTGCATCCCGGAAAATTGCTGCAGCCTAAAAATTCTCCGAATTTACCATTTCTTCTTTTCATCTCTCCGCCGCATCTGGGACAGATCTCTATTTTTATATTTTTTTGTATTGCTGCCAGCGCTTCAAAGCATTTTTGATTCATCATACAGTCATTTAATGCCCGGTGTGCTCCTTCACTGCTGATTTGAAAATGCTCCGCAATATCCACCAGCTTGTGATGCTTTAATTGCGGCAGGCAGCTTCTGGACATATACAGAGTGTCAATATAATCATTTTCAACCTCCAGGGCAAATAATTCCATAGCTTCCCTGTAAATAAATTTCAGGTCAAAGGATTGTATATTATGTCCCACTAATATGTCCTCTCCGACAAACTTTAAAAAGCTCTCCAGGGCTTCTTTAATATCCGGAGCCTCCGCAACCATTTCATCTGTAATTCCATTAACTGCAGTGGCATAATAAGGAATGCTTTGCCCCGGATTTACCAGTGTGGAAAAAGTATCAATTATACTTCCCTTTCTCACCTTAACTGCCGAAATCTCTATAATCCCGTCACTTATAATATTAGTCCCTGTTGTTTCCAGGTCGAATACTACATAATCTGCCACATATTTTACAAGTCTTTTTCCTTTACGTTGTTCTTCCATTTGCTCTCCCTTTGTATTCTGTACTTTCAGGTAATTGTGAAACACCCTGCCGCCACAATTTTACCTATGGTTTTCTTTCCATGCTTCTATTTGTACAAGTCTTTCTTTTATCTGTTTTTCTTCTCCCTGAGCTGTTGGCCTGTAATATTTTCTTCCCCTTAAAGACTCCGGCAGGCATTCCATAACCGTCAGCTTTTCTTCCGTATCATGGGCATATTCATAGCCCTCTCCATAATGAAGCTCTTCCATCAGGCTTGTAGGCGCATTTCTGAGCTGCAACGGCACCGGCTCCGCTATTCTCTGCTGTGCCTCCTTCTTTACCTGTTCATATGCCATATACAAGGCATTGGACTTGGGCGCCATGGAAAGATAGACTACCGCATGGGAAAGGTTCACGCTGCACTCCGGCATTCCGATAAAATGGCTTGCCTGATAAGCTGCAACCGCTACGGATAAAGCATTGCTGTCCGCCATTCCCACATCTTCGCTGGCAAACCGTATTAGCCGCCTTGCCACATACAAAGGATTTTCTCCTGCCTCCAGCATTCGTGCCAGCCAGTATATTGCCGCATCCGGGTCGCTGTTTCGCATGGACTTATGAAGGGCTGAAATCAGGTTGTAATGCTCTTCTCCGTTTTTATCATACAGCAGTGATTTTCTGCTGATGCACTGCTCTAAAACTTCTTTCGTCACAATTGTTTTTTCAGCAGTCAGTTCTCCGTTGAGCACAGCCATTTCCAGCGTATTCAGTGCCATCCTGGCATCGCCGTTTGCAAATCCGGCAATGGCGGAAAGCATTTCCAGCTGAATATCCACCTGAATATATCCGTATCCCTTCCGGCTCTTTAAGGCACGCTTTAAAAGCTCTTCCAAATCCTCTGCTGAAAGGGGCTGCAATACGAACACCTTACATCTGGATAATAAAGCTCCGTTAATTTCAAAAGAAGGGTTTTCGGTAGTGGCGCCAATCAGGGTAATGCTGCCCTTTTCCACATAAGGCAGAAAGGCATCCTGCTGTGCCTTATTGAAACGATGGATTTCATCCACGAAAACAACCGTCTTTATTCCCATCCTTCTGTTTTCTTCGGCATTCTTCATAACCTCCTTGATTTCCTTAATGCCGCTTGTCACTGCACTGAAATCCACAAATGCCGCATTGGTTTTCTTTGCAATGATGCTGGCAAGAGTGGTCTTGCCTACTCCCGGAGGCCCCCAGAAAATCATGGAAGATATCTTGTCCTGTTCAATCAGCTGCCTTAGAAGCTTTCCTTCTCCTAACAGATGCTTCTGCCCTGCAAATTCCTCAAGTGTTTCCGGGCGCATTCTGCTGGCTAAAGGGTTTGCTGTTTCCCGATTGTCAAAAATGGATAATTGCTCTATGGTAATCACCGCCTTATGTTTTGTATGAATCAGCGTTTGGATTATTGGGACTATTGTACCATGTTTTTGCTTGGATAGCAAACATTCGTTCTTTATTTTTGTAAGGATTTTTACAGGGATTGGAGGGGAAAGGATTTTGTCCCCCATGCCGCTCGTATATGAAATAAAAGGTAATGTGTCACTATTTTTTATTTTTCTAGTATCAAAAACAAATTATGCTTGACAGTCGCGATGACCAAATGTTATTTTAAGTACAGATGCGCATTTGCAAACACAATAGTTTTAAGAATAAAGGAGAAGAAATGAATAAACAGAAAAAAATAGCAGCAACAATTCTATTAAGCCTCATGACAATATTAGGTTCAGGCATTGTAGTATTTGCCGGAAGCACCGGAACAGAATATGTCACAAAAAAATCCATGGTAAAGGATGCCTGTTCAAAAGTATCGGGCGGGACAATGGGACAGGCAATGTTTTCAGCAAAATGCACGAAGGGATTCTTTTGGGCAAAGCCGCAGCAACGCAGATATGGCAAATGGCAAACTACCCGTGCTACTTTTGTAGATAAAGGAAGAAAAGTTTCTGCTAACACCAGCTTGACAGGTTCCAAGCTTTGGAAATTAAGATTATCCGGTCCCGGAAAAGGAAATGGAAGTATCAGAGCAAGATAACACAGAAGCAGAAAGTCTTTTAGGGAGAGAAAGAAATGGCAAAATACATAAAACAGCTTTTTTTGCATAAAGTTACCTGTCTGCTTCTTATTGTATACATATGGCTTCTGGCAGAGGTTACAAAAATATCCTTTAACATTAAAGCGGAAAATGGTTATTATACAGTAGACTTTCTCTATCCCATTGTAAATTACAGTATATTCTATTTCCTTGTTTTACTTGTAACGGCAGTGCAATATTTCGGCACCTTTCAGAAATATTCCATGCAGGAGGCCTTAGATGCATTGTCATATAAAAAAGGAGAGAAAAAGCAGGTATTATGCCTGCTTTTGATTCATATTGCCCTTACCATATTTCTTACAGGATATTGCATATGCTTATATACTGTTTCTTTTCCTGCTTCCGGCGATTTTATCCGGCATATCCTAATTAATATTGCGGTAAACGTTGGAGTGTGCGGTATACTTGCACTTGTTATAGGAAAGTGCCTTTCCATCCCATCCTCCAACTTATTAAGAGTTTTGCTGCTTGCAGCAATTTTCTGTATAACTTCTCCCATAAAAAATGAAATCAATTTCCTTTTTCATATAAATGCTTCCATTATAGAAATATTTCCGGAAAATGCCAATTTTACCGTGAACGGTTATTTGGGTTATCCCGTTCAGATACAAAGAATCGCCATAATACTATTTTGGATTGTTGTCCATCTTGCAGTGCTTGCCTTTTATTTTCATAAACACGTGGGAAAAATACTATTTCCTTCCATATGCATTTTGGCAGCAATGGTATGTCTCGGCATTTTTATGATGCCGCGCACAAATTTAACCAGCTTTAGCAAAGAAGCTTCTTTGCTTTATAGCCAGTTGCATTATAGAGGACTGCAGCAGTATGAAAAGAGAGAAGCCGGTTTTTCAGTAGAGAGCTATCAGATGGACATAAAGGCTTCTAACCAGTTGACTTTCAAAACCACTCTGTCATTAGAAGATATTGGTACAAATGGAGAGCCATATGCCTTTACTCTGTATCATGGCTTTCAGATAAAAAGGATTTATACTCGGTCAGATGCTATCTTAAGCTTTCAGAGAAACAGGGATTATCTTTCCGTTTATGCACCGGAGGGGACGAACGAAATCACCTTTGAATATGAAGGAAACGGATGTCCCTTTTATGGAGAATATACGGGAATTTATCTGCCGGCAGGCCTTCCATACTATCCCATAGCCGGCTTTCACAAGGTATATGATGAAAAAAATATATGCTTTTCCCCAATTACCCTGCCAAAAGCAGTTCCCTTTCAGGTGCATGTGGATTATCATGGGAAGACATACAGCAATCTAGCCAGAGACAAAAATTCTTCAAATCAAAGGCATAGCAGTGGAAATACAGAAGATTTTTCCGGAACAGTGAAAGAAGTCCTGCTTTTAGGCGGCTTTGTAAAGGAAATAGAATATGAGGAATACCGTTTTTTGTTTCCCTCCACCTATAATGAAAGCAGGATTTTGGAGGATATCAGGGAAACTGTCGATGGCTTTTCGGCATTTGAAGGGGATTTGAAGAACTCTCTTTCCAATAAAGTATTTGTGTGGATGCCTGATATAAACGGAGCGGACAGAGAAGCATACTTTGATGATATGGTCATGTGTTACATGTTTAAAAAAGAATATCTGCTTAACCGGTATAAAGAACAGTACATAGAATGGAAGGAGAAACAGGGGCTATAGCATATGAAAATAATTGTAAAAAATCTGGAAAAGAGCTTTGGAAAGCAAAAGGCATTGGATAACCTGTCAGTCAAGTTTGAAACGGGAATCTATGGTATTCTTGCCCCGAACGGCGCCGGAAAGACCACATTGCTGCGCTGCATTACCGGGATTTATGAGCCTGACAGCGGTGCAATCGGTTTTGTGGATGCACAAGGTGAGCTGTGCTTTCCCAAAGCGGATACAATCGGATATTTACCCCAGAAATTCGGCATTTTCAAAAATATGAGCGTCCGGGATTTTATGTTATATTTTGCAGAAATGAAAGCAATAGAAAAAAGCAGACAGGCACCGGAAATAGAAAGGTGCCTTGAGCTTGTAAATCTTAAGGACTGCCTCCGGAAAAAAGTGAAAAAGCTTTCAGGGGGCATGATAAGGCGTTTGGAAATTGCACAGGCCCTCCTTGGCAATCCGGAAATTCTAATTTTTGATGAGCCCACTACAGGATTGGACCCTGAAGAAAGAATGCGGTTTAAAAAAATTCTGGCTCAGCTTGGAAAAGAAAAAACTATCCTGATTTCCACCCATATTGTGGAAGACATTGAAGCAGTCTGCCATAAAGTCATCATTTTAAAGCACGGAAAGAAACAATTGGAAGAATCTACAAAAAATCTTACAAAAAATATGAAATCTTATATTTACGAACTGAATGAGGAGGATTTAAGGAAGGTGGGTTCTGATTATAAAATCCTTAGAATATACAACAAGGATGACCTTTTAATAAATAGAATCATGAGCATGGAAAAACTTCCCTTTAAGGAAGCAGAAGCAGTTTTAGAAGATGTTTATTATGAATGTATGAACAGGGATGAATAACATTATGATAAAAAAAGGCAGCCGGTTTTTTCTTTTACTAAAAAGTAAATGTATTGTTTTTCTCTTTCTGCTATTGATTTATCTCATTATTCTGCCCTTGGCTTATTCTTTATGGAAATCTGTCCATATGGCGGAAAATAATTACGAAATCATTATCCGAATCGGGTATCAGATATTTTATGTACTGTTAAGCGCAATTGCATATGCTATTTTTATGCAGGACCTGATTGAAGAAGAAGGAAGGGAAATATTTTATATCAATAAAAAAATGTATTTGTGGGAAAGCGCTGCATTTACGGCAATCAGCTGTATTGCATTGCATGTTTCCATGCTTTTGTTAAGCATACGGGAAGAGGCAGTAAAGGATTATATTCTATTTGTGCTAATAGAGAATATTCTGGTAATGGGAATTATGTATTTCGTACTGTATAAAAGCAGCTCTTCGGTAATCGCCACGGCAATTGCGGTCGTTTTGCTGCTAATATCCATACTGTGGGACAATATGTATCTTTCCGTCATTACCGTCATAACAGAGGATTACAAAGAAATGCTTTTTCAGGCATTGCTTCAGACAGGATATGCCATTATATTCTGGGCATTGGGAGGAATTGCAAATGTATACTATTCCAGATATGAATCATAAAAAAGCCGGGAAAATGAAAAAATGTATGACCATAGCAGTCATTTTCCTTCTTATAGTTGCTTTCCTGTACATAAAAGAAATGTTATTTACCTATTCGGTCACATCGGACTATAGAGATTTTTCAGAATATGAATTGTTCATACCCGACCAAAAGCTTTTTGATGAACTGGCCCAGCAGAAAATCAATCAGGGGAGCGCCGGCAATTATACAGATTCCCCGGAGCAATTGGAGGAATTGGCTTACGATATTTTTTGTGACACTGTTTTGGAAATGAAGGATAAGTTTGAATGCGAAATTGTCTGCTTTAATGATGTTTATGTAGGGCAAAAACAAAAGGAATATCGAATCTATACTTACGATACCACATTGGGAAATTCCTTTTTAGACTCTCCGTTTTTTGTTATAAAAAAGGGCAGATTGTTTGAAGGGGATAAAAATGAACTGGTGATGATAAGCGGGAAGAAAAACATGCTTTCCAAAAGAATTTCTTACACGGATAAAGCCGGGAAAATATTTGAATTTCCCGTTGTGGGAAAACTGAAAAGAAACTATCTGCCCACAGGCGCAATGCTCACCGCCCAGGGCTCCTGCCAGGTCATGGATTTAGACCTTGGCAAAACGGATGTGTATCTTTTAAATCCAAACAGCCGCTTTTGTAACAGCAAAAAGATAAAAGGCAGTATCGGTTTAGTATATATAAGGTTCAGTGAAAGAGATAAGGCATTTGGAATTAAATATCTGGAACGCTTCGGACAGGTCACGAAAATTGATTTGGATTAACCTGTCCAAAGCCTCCGGATAAGTCCTATATTACAGACTGCCTGCTATAGCTTGTCACATCAGTCCCCAAAACAGCATACAATTCCTTTACCCGAAGCTCTTTCTTCATTATGCTATTCAGCTCCGCATCCGTGACACCTATCAGCTCTACAAATTCTACTTTTCCGTTTGGTGTATGGATAAATTCGCACTTTGGCTCCGGAATGGTAATAAATCCGGTAATATTGGATTTCATCTTTACATCCATTCCTTCTGTCTGACCGCTGTATAAATACTCATATGTATGAAATATTTCCCCCTGAGTAAAGGTAATTCTTGCAATGGACTGCAATATGCTGCATATTCCCTTTATTTCATCCTCTTCCTCTTCTTCATTTTGGGAATTTCCCTTTTTAAGCTTCAACGTAAACTCCATTCCATAGCCGCTTATTTCTTCATTATTTGTTTCCTTTTCATAAACCTCCGAAAGGCCATAGGTTACAAAATGCCAATAGTCTCCCCCATCATATATGCTGATACCCGGCAATGGATCATCTCCCCCAAATCTCCATGAAATCAGTGTTCCATAATGTTTCGGATTTTCCTGTCCAGGATATAATTCTTCAAAAGCCTCTGTAATGGCATCCCATCCAAAAACACCGTCCATTCCTTGTTTATCTTCCTCTTTCAAACTTCTTTCATCTAAACTCATAATAATCCTCCATCTTATTTTTGCTTTTTCATTATCATTTCTTAAGATTAGAATACTTACAAAATAAAGTTTAAAGAAGAAAGTTCATTTATACAATTCCCTTTGCGTAACTAACCAGTCCCTGCGTAAATTGCACAAAAAAAGGGGGCTGTTTATCCCCCCTTCTTAATTCCTGTTACTTCTCCACATTAACCGTAATGACAGGCCTGATTCCAAATCCCTCCATTGACACGTTCTTTTTATATATATTCTCTTCCTCCATACCATTTCCCACAATGTAACATTTCGCCGAAGCTTCCTTTACCGGTTCACGAAGCCACCAATAATACGCCTTTTCCGAATACATTTCCATATCCATTACATACCAACTGGTTCCATCATTGGCAATTGCCGCCTTTGTGGGCTCTGCCAGAAGACTTATCCCTGCTTCCTCAAACCATTTAAGCTCTTCTAAGGAAAGCAGATATACCTTATCCTTAGTCACAATAGTATCCCTGTCTGATAGTTTATTACCGCAGGTTATATTTTCCACTTCCTTGACTGCTTCCAGCTCCTCTTCCTTAAATCCATATAAAAATCCCGGTTCATTCTGATAACCATTCCGCCCCTCTCCCATGGCGGCAGCCACAGGCGCCTGACCGTCATACTTCACCACTTCATCGGAAGAATTCAGCCATGTTCTTATGTTTGAAAGACTCCAATCGTTATTTCCCCAAACCTGTATCTGTAACTGCTGATCAATATCTGCCGCAGAACCTTTCAAATAACGGTTCCCTTCTTTATCATAAGAGCATTTTCCGCTTTCTGCTGCATCGTAGGCTTTCATACATAAAATATTCTTTGAGATAAGAACTGCTTCTTTTCCATCCTCAGACACTTTCAGCACCCTCCACTCTATTTCTTCATTATTATACATGCCAAAGGTTATTGTATCTCCGGCTTTCATCGTGTCCGGAAACAGGTTTCCCCCGTTCCCTGATTCCCCTGACATTTTTCCGCCCTGAACCAGCAGTAAGACAGCCGTCCAGATTACGACTATCCCAATGATTAAAGCTGCCACTGTTTTTTCCTCATTGGTATCATTTTTATATTTTGGTTTTCCTGAAAAATCTTCTCCCAACAATGCTTTATATGTCTCTTCCGTCATACATTCATCCATCATACGTTCTTTTTCAGACATATACTCTCCTTCCTGTACCATCTTATCATTTTTTACTTTATAATAGCATGTTCATTATAAAGGAGAAGCCCTTTTCATACAACTCCGTCTTCGTAACTAACCGATTTTTGCGTAATGTTTCAGTCATGCCGCAATCTATAGAACAGCGCATATGGTAAAATAACAGAATATTTGATATAATAAGCAGGAAGTATCATGAAAAGGCGGATTGGAAAATATGTTAATTGCAGTTTGTGATGATGAAGTTGAATATTGCAGTCAGGTTGAAAATTTCATGATGCAATTAGGCAGTGAAACAAACATATCGATTCAATGCGATAAATATACAAGCGGTGAAGAACTGCTGAAATCAGATTTTAATCAATATGAAATTGTTTTTCTTGATATCAATGTAAACAAAGAAAACGGAATACAAATTGCAGAAAAGATACGAAAAATAAATCAGAAAATAGAGATTATATTTTTAACCGCCTTTATTCAATATGCATTGGATGGTTACCGTGTAAAGGCTTATCGCTTTCTGCTAAAGCCCATTTCATATGAAGATTTTGTTTTTCAGACTAAAGAACTTCTCATCCGTTTACATGAACAAAAGAAAAATTGTATAAGCATTGTGAGCCAGGGACAGAAATATGAGATGAAAATAGATGAAATCTATTATATAGAGGTTCTAAACCATGAACTGACCTATCACTGCACGAAAGGGAACATTTCCGCAAACGGTAATCTGAAAAAAGTCCAAAAACAACTGGAAGGATGTTGTTTTGCCAGAATCCACAATGCCTACCTGGTCAATATGCGCCAGATTGAAAAAGTGAAAAACAAGGAGATTCTTTTAAAGGAGGGAAGCTGCCTGCCTCTTGCCCGGACCAAGCAGGAAGAATTCAGGCAGAAATATTTGGAATTTTGGGGGGATGAACTAGGATGAATGGAATACAATGGAACATACTCTATATGCTGATTCATTTTTCAGAGATTTATTTATATTACTGGTTTTTCTGTGAAAGGTTTCACAAACATTTTGCAGGAGCAGGAAAATGGCTTTTGATGGCATTTTTCACACTCCTCTCTTTTGCAGCCGATATATCAGGCATAAATCCTTTGCTGAAATTATGTTGTATGTGTATAATCGGAATTTTTCTGACAGCATGGATTTATAAGTCTTCCATTACCGCTTCCATATTATTGAACGGTCTTTTTTTTCTTATCATCATTGCAGGCGAAAGTCTGGTAGGAGGACTTTTGCTATTGTTTTATAGAAGCACAGACATCTCATTCATTATGCAGGAGCCTTTTTTACTGATTCAATGCCTGGCTTTTTCAAAACTGATGGATTTCATATTAATTGTTTTGTGCATAAAGCTGCTGAACCGTGAAAAAGAAAAATATACTTTGAAAGAAGCGGGAATTTTTCTGATACAGGCAGTTGCCAGCATCCTGTGCCTGGTGCTGATAGTAGAATTTTCTTACTATCAGAGGGATGGTTTGGGAGTTGGAATGCTGTTTCTTGGAATTTTTGCATTTCTAATTATTGTTTTCTATTTTGTATCCTATTATGTAATCGATGGATATTTTTCCTACAGGACTAAGGAAAAAGACTTTTTGTTAATGGATATGAGAAATGAAAGAATGATGGCTAACTATACACAGATTGAAAAAAATCAGCAGAATGTCCACCGGCTCTATCATGATTTAAAAAAACATATCAATACTATGCTTTTATTGGAAGACAGCACGGAAACGGAACAATATATAGAAGAGCTATTCAAAAATATCAAAGAAGTGAATGGAGAATTTCAGACAGGCAATCATTTTCTGGATGCAATCCTGTATGATGAGTGGAAAAAAGCGGTGGATTCCGGTATCAGGGTCCAGTTTGCCGTAGAACCCGGAAGCTTTGACCGGATTGATTTATCCGATATTACCGTTATTTTAGGCAATGCATTAGAAAATGCAAGAGAAGCCTGTATAAAGAGAATCGCAAACGGCAAATCTGCATTTATGCAGTTAAAAGCACTGAAGCAGGAACATCAGCTGCTCATCGTGGTGTCTAATGAGTTTGATGGACAGCTTCTTCAAAAAGATAATGTATTTTTATCGAGCAAAGAAGACCGGTATTTACATGGAATCGGAATGAAAAGCATTCAGGCGGCAGTTGAAAAATACCATGGTTCCATGAAGGTATCGGCAAAAGAAAACAAATTTAAGCTTATGCTTATGCTGTGTACCGGCTTAGATGAAACAGTTATCTGCCCATAAAAAATGCCCCCTTATGGACAACAGGCTTTCGGATTTTGCCTGTCTGCCCGAAAGGGGGCTTTATTATTTCATCTGTCACTTCCTTAATTGTCCTGACCAATTATCAGCATTTGACTTATTCCGCCACTATGATTGTTTCCGGTTCTGCTGCTTTTGGTTCCTCTGTATCTGAAACATTGTTTTCTGATACAGTGCCTGTCCTTGGTACTTCTGTATAACCGAATTTGGAAGCAACCGCCTCTGGGCAAAAATGACAGGTGGATTTTCCTGTTAATTTCTGTCCAAATGTGTCAATCAACTGATATTCCAGATTATCTCTGTCAGTATAAGAGCCAATTGTGATTGTATAGCTTACTTCTTTTGCAAAGGACATCTCTTTGTCAAGCGTCAGTTCAATGATATTCGTATCTGTCACTGCTGCCGACGTTACCTGATATCTGTTTGTTGCCTCGCCGTCCTCTACTATTGTAAATTCCCTTGCATCTACTGTCCGTTCACTTATCGGATTTGTAAAGTACAGCTTTACCTTAGTCTTACTGTTAGGATTTACCTCAACTTCCCTGATATGCTGGCTCAGATTCTCTGTCTGAATTGCAAATTCCTTTGTAGCTGTATCCGTATATCTGATTGTTATGTTCTTCTCTACTGTATCGCTGACCTTGGCGGTTACAATACAGTCTTTTGCAGCGCCTCCGGGAGCGGCAAGGCTGATGCTTGCAATTCCCTTATCATTTGTGGTAAGAGATGTCTTTTTAACTCCGTCAACTGTATATTCAACCGGTTTGCCTTTCAACGGATTACCTTTTGCATCCGTTACCTTTACATAAACTATTGTATCTGTATTTCTATCAACAGTCCTGTTATCATTATTAGCGGCAAAAAGCTCTAACTGCATTCCAACCGGCTGCCAGTTTTCTTTCAGCATAAGGCTGGTGGAATCAAAGTTAGGAATGCCTTCTCCAATATTTTTTTTGCTGACAAGCTTTAAGTCCTCATCATAGAATTCAAATACAACTCTGGATAAGTCTAATGTATCCTGGGCTTTTACTCCAAGAATGCCTGTTAATTCTGTAGAGCCGATTTTATCGGATGTTAATGTTGCAATATTATTTTTTTCCGTCAGCGTGGACTCGCCTGTAGCCATCTTATCCGTCTTACTGTATGTAACCGGAACATTTTTAACCTTTACAAACTCATTTACTCGTTTCGGTCTTTTTGCCACGTTCAAATCAGTAAAATTAAATGTATGGGAACGTGCTACCGGCAAAAATCCTATATCCCAGATGGTGCCTACCTCTGCTTCACTGCTTTTTGCAATCGTTATGGGTTCATTGAATGTTGTGGTTCGAATAGGTCTTGTCCCGCTTTGATTGGTAATTTCAGTCCCATCCTCTGTTACTCTCGTATCTGCAGTATCCACAAAACTGAGCCCTAAATCTACCCAGTAAATATTTGCCTTATTCACTTCTTCTCCACCAACGATCAGTCTCACATTAAAATTATCGCAGGAAGCAGCCAGTTGTTCAATATAAGCCACCTGCTCTCCCTTCAGCTTTAATGTAACCTGTCCCTGACTGTCTGTATAGCCTCTATACTCATTCACAACCGTTACCTGGTCTTTTTTGCCGTCACCGCCGACTTTTTTACCCTGAGTATTAATTACTTCGTCCTTAATGCTGTCAGAAAATACAACTGTCTTGCCCATTTCCGGTGCTTTATTGTTATTTACATCATATAACTGTGCAATTACAGTTACTTCCTGACCCTCTATCGCATAAAAATCAGGAATTTCTTCCTTTGCCACCTTATTTGGCAGCGGATCCCACTGTACGGAAGTATATAATTCACCACCGTTTATTTTATTTAACACAGTGTCCAGACCATTAATATCAACGGTAGCCTTTAAGCTTGTAATTCCCGTGGTTCGGGTGTCAACCTTTACCCGATTTCCTTCCTTCGTAACCGTAGCATTCGTTCTTCTAGTTTCTTCTTCTGAAATCTGAATCGGATATGGGCTCCTTACATAAGGAGTATATGAATGATTTCTGAAATAGTTTGTCTTCCAGGACTCAAACTCTGTTTTTGGAGGTGCAAGTACATTTACATTTTTGTACTCTCCATTTAAATCCCTATGGATTGCCGGATATGCAAAATATCCTTTTACAATATCATTTTTATCTTTTACTGTGATAATGGCATTTCCTGAATAAGGGAAAACAGGCACTTTATAGCTGTATTTGTAATCTCTGTTCAAAAATTCCGAATTGCTTTTAAAGTATTTTGTTGCTCCATCGTAACTCCAGTTAATTGTTTCATACGTTACATCCTCGGAAACATCTTCCCATTTTACGGAATTACTTAACTCCTCAACTACAGGCTCTTCCGATTGAACACCTGCATAATGGCCGAACAGTTTTTCCAGCACATATCCCTCATTGGAAGTATCTACCTGTCCCTGGGATACTAATGAAAATACAATATAACATTCTTTGTCCTTCTGCTTTTCAATCTGAACATCGCCGTCCTTATCTTTTCCTTCCGTATTGCTGGCATTGGTGACAACCTTGTTGAATACCGAAACTCCTGCAGAATCGGTTGCATATACATCAATATAAATGGCGGTATATGCGGAAAGCTTAATCTTATTAAAACGTGCTGTTATGAACTGTAATCCGGCCGGCACTTTTTCAACAATTGTGGTAGTCGTCTCATTTGTCGCATCATTATATACACTGCATGAGCCGGAGTCTTTGTTAACAAGCTGTTCCCACTCTCCGCTTTCTCCTTCTTTTTCGATTGCAGGATATAAAATATACGGCGTACAGGAGAAGTATACCTCATGCTGTTCTCCTTCTCCGGAAACCTGCTGGCTTGAAACATATTCCTGCACCCTGTGTCCGTTTTCGGAGTAGGTCGGCTCAATTCCTGCATAGTCAGAAACAAGTGTTGTTGCATTTACAGCCGGTTCAATATTGTTGTGTCCAGCCGTAAAATTATTTTCAACAAGTAAATCCGGCAACTGAATGCAGGCAAAGCGGATTGACAATGGAGTGCTGCTCTTCCCGCTTGACGAATTGGTTGCAGTTACCTTAAAGCTTTCAAATACCCTGTCAATAGGCTTTGTACTTGCATAATCATCCTTTAAGCCAATATAGAAAGTGGCATATCCGTTTGAATCTGTCATAAGGTCATTATTCCTGATTACAAAACGGCCTGATGCATTACCATAAATGCTCTGCATTGCCAGCCTTACATTTGTATTACCTACCGGCTGATTTCCTTTTAACACCCGTGCCCTGACTTCAATGTCATTTCCTACTAAAACCGTATTATCATGTTTCTTTCCGTCCGTACCTTCATATTCATTGGTTACTTCCAGTAAAACAACAACTTCATTTGCTGCGGTTGCCTTTACATTAACAGTACACTCCGCCTTGAAACCGCCTTCTTCTGTTGTTGCATAAACCTTCGTGGTTCCTGCCCTTTTGCCGGTAACAACTCCATCTTTAATTGTTGCAACCGTTTCATCCCCACTGGTCCATCTTACCTTTTTATTGGTTGCATTCTGCGGAAGTACAGAAGCATTCAGAGCAGCTGTTCCCCCTAAATATACTTCAATACTATTTCTATCTAAAGTAATCCCTGTAACGCTTACCCTTTTTACAGTAATTGTTACATCCTTATATTTTCCGTTGGATGCAGCCGCCCTGATTGTGGTAGTGCCTTCAGAAATACCAGTTACCACACCTGCCTGATTTACAGTAGCTATTGCCGGATTTGCAGATGTATAAGTAATCGTTTTCTTTGTAGCATTAGACGGCACGACAGATGCCACAATGGTACATACGCCGCCAACACTAATCTGTCCGGAAGGAACAGCATTGGCCTTTACTGTCGTAACATCAACCTTGCTTTCCTTTTTCGTTACCTTTACCTTTACATAGCTTGTTTTCTTCTTGCCGTTTTTCCCCAATGCGGTTACGGTAATTTTTGCTGTTCCCTCTTTTTTTGCCGTAACCTTACCCTTTGAATTGACTGTGGCAATTTTTTTATTACTTGTTTTAAAAGAAACTTTCTTTTTTGCCTTGCTGGGGCTGACCGTCACCTTCAACGTAGTGGTTTTGCCCTTTGCAAGCTTTATCGTTTTCTTTGTAACGGTTTTTCCTCCGTTTTTGATAACAACCTTCTTAATAGCTTTTGCTGATGCGGCTTCTGCATTCTGCACCGGTATACAGCCAAGGAACAGTACCACTATAAGAAGATATGCCAACACTTTCCTGCCTGCTTTGATAAATTTCATGTTTTCTTCCTTTCTTAACGTATTGTATTATTTCTTTTCAATATCTGCAGTGTTTTTTCGTCAGGCTCCTATAGCCTCCATACAATTTATCCACCCCTCCTTTTACACAAATATTGTCAATGCAAGTATAACAAATTGAATTTCCCATACAATTCTCTTTGCGTAGATAACCTTTTTTTGCGTAAATAACCAGACAGTGTATAAATGGCATTCCCTTTGCCCCTATGATATACTTTACATGTTTCCTGCTGCAGTCGGATCTTAATCGGTTAAATATATTTGAGTGATTTTAAAGCTTTCCCCGTATAGGTTTATAGAAATACATCATACTTCTTATAAATTAGGAGGATATTATTTTGGATGACAAAGCCTTATTATATTTGCTTCATAGCAACAGTGAAGCTGGACTCCGGGCTGCTCTGGACATTTACGGCGCCGCCGTGGAAACAATCTGCAAAAACTTTCTGTCCGGTCTTTCCAGACAGGACATGGAAGAGGCCGTTGCGGATACGTTTATTAAGCTATGGCAGAATTCACAAAGCTTCCGCCCGGAAAATGGAAGCAGCCTGAAAAGTTATCTGTATGCCATAGCCAGAAACACCTGCATAGATATCCTCCGGAAAAAGCAGAAAGCACTGCCCGTACCCTTAGAAGAAATTACTATAGCGGCTTCTGTCAATATCGAAAACGACTATATTCGCAAAAATATGGAGGAAATACTTCATCAAATTTTAAAAGATATGAAGGAACCAGACAGAAGCATATTCCTTTTGCGCTATTTCTATTGCGAGCCTATAAAAAGCATTGCTGAAAAAATGAACTGCTCCACAAAAAAAGTAGAAAACATACTGTTTCGCAGAAAGGCAGGATTGGAAGCTGCATTGAAGGAAAGGGGGATAAATAATGATTAATATAATAGAACTTATTACACATATTCATGAAGAGGAAGCACCGGACTTTCCAGACAATCTGGACGAATCTTATAAAAACCGCATTCTTCAGCTGATTTTGCGAAAACAGGCAAATTATTCTGAAATTCCTGCTGATTTCCAAATGAAATCAACAGTTGACAATTGCATCCCTAAAAAATACAAAAGGAAACCCCTTGGAAAAAGATTATGGATTGCCATATTTGCTGCGGCCCTTTTAGCTGGCATGGCTGCTTTTGCCGCAAACGATGGGCAGTGGGATATACGCCTGATGGAATTCTGGCATTTAACCGATACTACTTATTTGGAAGGCGGCAATGTTTCTATCGACAAAAGCAGTACAAACAACCATATGACCCTCACCGCCCGCTCTTCTATCGGCGATAAGAACAATGTATCTATTTTATTGGAAACAGACTATACTTACGATAAATCGGGAAGTGATTTTCCGGAAGAGAACAATTGCTATTTTATTTTTGACACTTCGAGAATTTCCGTATTGGATAAAAACGGCATGCCAGCCAAAGGCTGGAGCTCTGTCATGGAATCCTATCTTGATAATGGAAAATTATATTTTCTTTTGAATATTACATGTACAGATATCAACCGCCAGAAAGTAATCATTACCTTCAAAGACTTATATATGTATGAAAAAGATTCCGTAAATAAAATTTTAATCAATGACGGAACCTGGAATCTGGAATGGACCTTCCAGTATAAAGCAAATGTAAAAACTTACTATCCTTTCAATCTGGCAGACTGCGGAGACAGAAAGGTCTTAATTACAAAAATAGAGGTGACGCCTCTTTCCATCCGGGTTACGGGAATCAGAAGTTACTTTGATTGGGACCCGGCGGCAGAAGAAGAATTTGATATCAAAAAAATATATAGGGGGGAACGTCAGGAATCTGTGGAGCTTCTGCCAACTGTTTATAGCTGCTCCAATCGTATGTTTCTTGAATGGAATGTGGTTTTAAAGGAGCCGTCAGAACCGGGAGAAATTTCCGGGATTCAAATTGGAGAAACGGTTTTGAAATTACGGTAAAAAAGAAAATTTTCTGCAGAAAATTCCTTATGAATCTGCTTCCTATACGTTTTTATGTATTTTTGCCGCATTTTTCTCATAAACTAAAAAGAACCAGATAAATTCACCTAAAGGAGATTTTTATGTGCGGCATTTCCGGTTTTTTTGATGCAGGAGCTTCCTTTTTATCAAAGGAAGCTGACTATAAGTATATCCTTCAAAAGATGAACCAGACAATTACCCACCGGGGTCCTGACGGACAAGGGATTTTTTTAAGCAATACATGCGGGCTTACCCACAGCCGGCTTTCCATTATCGATTTGGAAACAGGCAGCCAGCCCATGACAAAAGAATTTGCCGGGGGCAGGTGCCACATTGTATACAATGGTGAGATTTACAATTATAAGCAGCTTAGAAAGGAACTGACCGAAGCAGGGCACCATTTTTCCACTGCCTCGGACACAGAAGTTATCTTAACGGGATTTTTGGAATACGGGGCGCCCTTTGTCAACCGGCTGAATGGGATTTTTGCCTTTGCCATTTATGATGAACCTCATGAAACCTGCTATTTATTCCGGGACTTTTTCGGAGTGAAGCCATTATTCTATACGGTCCATAACGGCACCCTGCTTTTTGGTTCAGAACTGAAATCTATTTTTGCCTTTCCGGGCATCCGGGCTGTTTTAGACAAAAACGGCTTTAACGAAATATTCGGACTCGGACCCGCCCGTTCCGTTGGAAACGGCATTTTTTCAGGAATGAAGGAGGTAAAGCCGGGTTGTTATCTTACCATGAATAAATATGGTCTGGAAGAAACCACTTATTTCCGCTTAGAAAGCAGGCCGCATACGGACAGCTATGAAGAGACTTTAGAAAAAACCGGTTTTCTTGTGGAAAACGCCGTAAAAGGCCAGCTGGTTTCCGATGTGCCTGTCTGTACTTTTTTATCCGGCGGCATCGATTCCAGCCTTGTTTCCAGCGTGGCTGCAAAGGAATTAAAAAAGCAGGGCAAGACCCTTCATACCTTTTCTTTTGATTTTAAAAATAATCATGATTATTTTAAAGCAAATGCCTTCCAGCCCTCAGAAGACCGTCCTTATGTGGATAAAATGGTAGAATATTTAGGCTCCATTCATCATTATCTGGAATGTGACAGTGAAACACAGGCAGATTTACTGTCCGCTTCCGTAAGTGCCCATGACCTGCCCTGTATGGCGGATATCGACTCTTCCCTCCTATACTTCTGCAGTCAGGTTGCAAAAACCCATAAGGTAGTTCTTACCGGAGAATGCGCTGACGAAGTATTTGGCGGCTATCCATGGTTCCATAAACCGGAATTTTTAGAAAGCAATACCTTTCCATGGACTCCCTCCCTTGCTCCCAGACAGTCTCTTTTAAAAAGGGAAATATTGGAAACACTCCAAATGGATGATTATGTGCAAAATGCTTATTACAAGTCCATTCGGGAAATCAATATTCTTCCAACGGATACCCGGACGGAAGCAAACAGGCGGCAGGTAGCTTATCTGAACATCCGTTATTTTATGCAGACCTTATTGAACCGGATGGACCGGACCAGCATGAATTCCGGTCTGGAAGCAAGAGTTCCTTTTGCGGATAAGGATTTAGTTTCTTATGTATTCAATGTACCCTGGGAAATGAAGGCAAAAGACGGGCTTGTAAAAAATCTCCTGCGCCAGTCCAGTAATCACTTACTGCCGCAGGAAATCTTATACCGCAAAAAAAGCCCTTACCCAAAAACCTATAATCCTTCCTATGAACAACTGCTTGTAAGCCGCCTGACTGCTGTATTAAATGAAAACAGCCCTCTTCTTCAATTTTTAGACGAAGAAAGCGTCAGGACCTTCCTGAAAAATCCAAAAGACTATGGCTCACCCTGGTACGGCCAGCTTATGGCAGGCCCCCAGATGATTGCCTATCTTTTACAAATAGACTTCTGGCTGAAAAAATACCGGGTTTCCATCCGATTATAACTCCCGTCTTTTATTCATATCCTTGTATCACAGGCTGTATCTGCTTTCCCTGCAATGCAGCCTGTATGGTATCTATGATTAAATCCGTATGGGCAATCATGGAAGCCGGTTTTTTTTCATAATTATCCTGTCCGAAAGGAACAAAATAAATATTCTTCATATTCATAAGCTGCCCCAGGTTTTTAAAATTCATGCCAAGGGCATCGTTTGTGGAAATGGAGATTACCAAAGGCTTTTCATTTCTAAGATGTGCTTTTGCTGCCATAAGCACAGGGGAATCCGTAATGCCATTGCAAAGCTTTGCCATAGTATTTCCGGTACAGGGCGCTATCACAAGCACATCCAAATATCCTTTGGGTCCAATCGGCTCCGCTTCACATATGGAATAAATTCCTTTTTTTCCGGCAATCCCTTCGATTTCTTTGATAAATTCCTCTGCTTTCCCAAACCTGTTGTCGCACGTGGCTGTCTGATTTGAAAAAATGGGCTGTATATCCATTCCGGCCTCTTTTAATTCCTTTGCAGCTTTCTTTATTTTATCAAATGTACAAAAAGAACCTGTAATCGCCAATCCCACGGTCAGCTCTTTTAACTCTTTCATAATAACCTCCTGCTTTGCTACCTTCTTTTATAACCGTTCCAATACTGCTTCCGATAAAATAACACCTGCTGTTTCTGGTGCATACTTTCCCGGAATTCCCAGATAAAGTCCCGCTTTTACAGACATTTCCCTGCAAAATTCAAAATCCACTCCTCCCGGCGTGGATGAAATATCTATGATTATTGGGTATTCTTCCTTTTTCTTGCCTTCCAACATATCCTCTAGAACACTTTTATCCATAATCATTGCCGGAACCGTATTAAATATAAAATCATAGTCCATTTTTTTTGCTTTTCTATAAGAACTTTCCTCTTCCGATTCTTTTCCAAACATATCTCTCGTCTGATAACCGCAAAATGCTCCTTTATTTCTTGCCTCTTCACTTCTGGCCATTATGGTAACCTCCGCTTCCAATGCAGAAAGCTTTTCTGCCAGAGCCTCCCCGCATCTCCCAAAACCTATTATAAGACAGCGGCTTTTCTGTATTGTAATCTTGCCGAGCTTCATAGCTTCTAATATGGCTCCCTCTGCTGTTGGCACTGCATTTTTCAAGGCAACCTGTTCAATCTCCATGTAATCTATACACTGCGCCTCTTTTTCCTTACAAACACTCTTCAGACTTTCCGGCACCTTTCCTCCGAACAGGATTTGCCCTTTCCTTATATGTGCTTCCACTTCCTTTAAAAAGATGCTTTTTTCTTTGGATTTTACTTGCAAGTTATCTTGCAAAACCGGAAGCGGCAACAGTATGACATCATTGTCAATCATTCCCAACTCCAGTGTTTTCGGGGTTTTTACAAAATCCTTTTCTTCCAGCTCATTCATTCCGTAACACATGATTTTAAATCCTTTTTTCCACAATTCCATGGCCAGATAATATTGTCTCATATCCCCGCCTACTACAAATATCTTTTTCTCTTTCATGATGTTCCTCCCTATATGTCAATATATGTCAAAAAAAAAAGAAGGTGTTTTCCTACCGGAAAATACCTTCTCTTTTTTTAATCATAAATCCGGACAACCGGGAATTAGTTTAAATACCTTTCTGCCTCAGCTTTAGTTAAATGATAGCTGTCCATAATTGCCTGAAGAATTATATCTATGGATACCCCCAGCTTCTTCATTCCGCATGCCATTTTCTTTATTCCTCTGTTTTCTCCAATCTTAATGCCTTCCAATCTCATATCATCAAAAGCTTTACACATATTATAACCTCCTCCTTTCCCATCAGGACCATACCGCCTCTTATTTAATATTAAACTCTTTTCTCCCAACAATATACTTAACAGCTTAAAGGTATCTTCACTCAACTGCTGATAAGCCTTATCCCTTTCAAAAAGATTTCTCAATGCTTCTCTGTCGGATTCATATTGCAAAAATTGAAAGCATTGCCTGATTTCTGTTTGAAAGCAATCCGCCTTGTCATGCCTTGCCTCAAAAACAGTAATTTTATAATTGTTAACATACTTTTTTATCTCTTTTGGCATATGTGGTATCCGAAACATATCAAATAAATCTCTTGGACCGTCCCATGGCTCTTTCCCATAATATATAACAGCTGTTATAGCCGGTATAAGATAATCATTCCTGCTAAATCCGGAGAGCTTCTCTGCACCTGTTAAATCCTGAATCTGCCTGTGCCTTTTTCTGATTCCGGAAAGCTGTTCATCATATGCAATGGCATCATAAATCATATTCCGTACCGGCATGGCATAATGAATCTCCGACTGGTTTTCGATTCCCAATAGCAGGTAATTCATTCCCTGACAGCTTTTTTTCAGGATATCACGGTAAAAATATTTCCTGTCACTCTTTCCATTGTCCCCGGTCCTTCCCATGGCTCCCCGAATTTCCTGTTCTGTCAAATGCTCCGGCTGTATGATTCTTTTTCCCTGAAAA
Organism: uncultured Lachnospiraceae bacterium; assembly: GCA_947382355.1. Classification (GTDB taxonomy): domain Bacteria; phylum Bacillota; class Clostridia; order Lachnospirales; family Lachnospiraceae; genus RGIG3040. The sequence continues at coordinate 4,737 of CANCYR010000047.1, read as the reverse complement.
ACATAACCATTAAAGAAATCTGCAAACCTTTCATTATCCTGAAAATATTCTGTTGTAATAATATCTTTCCTCAACCGGCTTCTCCTTTGCCCATTTCACGCTTTTAAGCAAATACAAAGGAATGATGAGAAAAATATGTATGCTTAAACATTTATCTATTTCCTATATTATACAATCCCGCGTATCATTTAGCAATAAAAACGTTTATTTTTTTATGTTATTTCATCTTTAAGTTATACTGTATGAACCTTTTCTCCTTCTCTGCTATTTTTTTCTCTTTTTTGAAATAATGGCGATGTGCCAGATATTTGATGTTTGTTTTGATATTTAACTGTAGGAATAGAATACAGAATTTTTCGGGGATTGTCAATATGAAAATCATTTCTGCTAACAATTCAGCCTGCCAAGGCGCCGGCGAGACAAACGGTGGGTTAAATTATTACATTAATAAAAATGAAACCCCTGAGAGCCTAAGCTCTCCGAGGTTCCATTTTCAGTAACAGTTCTATCTGCTGGCAAGTTCCGACTGCTTTTTCATCTGCTAAAGCGCCATCTCTTTCTCCTTCTGTCGCTCCTATTTGAAATACTCCACACCGGATTCAAAAATCTTCATATCCTGCTCGCCATAAATATTCATGGCAACGGCTGTATCTCTTCTTTCCGCATGTGCCATTTTTCCAAGGCATCTGCCGTCTGCGGAAGTAATTCCTTCAATTGCCCCATAGGAACCGTTTACGTTCCACTCTTCATCCATGGAGATGTTTCCGTTAAAATCAGCATATTGTGTTGCCACCTGACCGTTTGCAAATAACTTTTCAATCCATTCCCTGTTTGCCACAAACCGGCCCTCTCCGTGGGAAGCAGGGGTTACATATGTTTTGCCAAGCTCCGCACCTGAAAGCCATGGGGACTTATTGGATACTACTTTTGTATATACCATTTTAGAGATATGGCGGTTTATCGTATTAAAGGTAAGGGTAGGGGAATCCTCTCTCTGTCCTGTAATCTCACCATATGGCACCAGGCCCAGCTTAATCAACGCCTGAAATCCGTTGCAGATACCCAGTGCCAGACCGTCTCTTTCCTGTAAGAGCTTCATGACAGCTTCCTTCATTCTGTCATTCTGGAAAGCGGTTGCAAAAAACTTTGCACTTCCATCCGGCTCATCTCCTGCGGAAAAGCCTCCCGGGAACATGATAATCTGCGCTTTTGCAATTGCTTTTTCAAATTCCTCCACACTGCCTCTGATGTCTTCTGCTGTGAGATTCTTAAATACCTTAGTGATTACATTTGCACCGGCTCTTTCAAAAGCTCTTGTGCTGTCATATTCACAGTTGGTCCCCGGAAATACCGGAATAAATACAGTTGGCTTTGCCACTTTATTTTTGCAGATGTACACATCCTTTGTATCATAAAGCTTTGTTTCAATAGGAGTCACGTCTTTTACTGCCTTTGTGGGGAACACCTTTTCCAGCTTACCAAGCCATGCCAAAAGCGCTTCCTCTGTGGAAATTGTCACATCCTCATAAGTAAATCCGCTTTCACTGACCTGACCGATTATTGTATAAGGAACATTTATTCCGGAAAGCTTTTCTTCCGGTATTTCCACTAAGAGATTGCCCAATTCATTTTGGAAAAATGCCTCAATTGACAGGCCCTTTTCTGCCACAAATCCCAGTTTGTTTCCAAATGCCATTTTACTTACCGCCGCCGCAATACCTGTTGCAGACATAGCATAAGCTGACACAATTATCTTATTTTTTATCAAAGTATAAATTGTTTCAAATATTTCCATTGCCATGCTATAATTTGGCAAATCAAATTCATTTCTTGGTATTTCCAGTTTTACAAGCTTATTTCCTATCTGCTTTAATTCCGGAGTGATAATATCCTGATATTTCCCAGTATTTACCGCAAATGACACAAGTGTCGGCGGTACATCCAATTCATTAAATGTACCTGACATGCTGTCTTTTCCTCCAATGCTTGGAAGCCCGAAGCCCATTTGAGCATCATAAGCGCCAAGCAAAGCGGCAAAAGGCTGACTCCAGCGCTCTGCCTCTTCTGTCATGCGTCTGAAGTATTCCTGGAAAGTAAAGCGGATTTTCTTATAATCTCCGCCAGTTGCCACAATCTTTGCCATGGACTCCAGTACCGCATATACAGCCCCATGGTATGGACTCCAGCTGGAAAGATACGGGTCAAAACCGTAGCTCATCATGGTAACCACATCCGTATTGCCCTTCAGCACCGGAAGCTTGGCAACCATAGTCTGGGTTTCGGTCAACTGATACTTACCGCCATAAGGCATATACACACTTGCTGCGCCGATGGAAGAGTCAAACATTTCCACCAGTCCCTTTTGGCTGCACACATTTAAATCACTGACTGTTTCCAGCCAGGCTGTTTTCATATCTCCGGCTTTTACTGCCTCTTCCACTTTAGGAAGCGCTGTCTTTGCAAGATAGTTTTCTTCCTTTACAGGTATGTCCACCTTCACATCCGTTTCCTGATGTGCCCCGTTTGTATCTAAAAATGCCCTTGCAATATTTACAATTTCTTTTCCGCGCCATTTCAGTATTAACCTTGGGGCTTTTGTCACCTCTGCCACTTCCACGGCTTCCAGATTTTCTTCTGCTGCATATCCTAAAAACTGCGACACGTCCTTTTTATCAACTACCACAGCCATTCTTTCTTGTGACTCGGAAATGGCAAGCTCTGTTCCGTCCAGTCCGGCATATTTCTTGGGAACCTTGTCCAAATCTACAACAAGCCCGTCCGCCAGCTCTCCAATGGCAACGGAAACACCGCCGGCACCAAAATCATTACACTTTTTAATCAATCTGCTTACTTCTTCTCTTCTGAACAGTCTCTGAATCTTACGTTCCGTAGGTGCATTGCCTTTTTGCACCTCTGCGCCGCATGTTTCGATGGAAGCTTCTGTATGAACCTTGGAAGAGCCCGTTGCGCCGCCGCAGCCGTCACGTCCTGTCCTTCCGCCTAATAATATAATGATATCTCCCGGGTCAGAGGTTTCCCGAATTACATTTTTTCGGGGAGCTGCACCCATCACGGCTCCGATTTCCATCCTCTTTGCCACATAATTCGGATGATAGATTTCCTTGACAAAGCCTGTTGCAAGTCCGATTTGATTTCCATAAGAAGAGTAGCCGTCTGCCGCACCGCGAACCAGCTTCTTTTGGGGCAGCTTTCCTTTTAAGGTTTCTTCCACCGGAACAGTGGGGTCAGCCGCACCCGTTACGCGCATTGCCTGATATACATATCCTCTTCCCGAAAGAGGGTCCCGGATAGCGCCCCCAAGACAGGTTGCCGCACCGCCAAAAGGCTCGATTTCCGTAGGGTGGTTGTGGGTTTCATTTTTGAAAAATACAAGCCATTCCTCTTCCTTTCCGTCAATTTCCACCGGAACCACGATAGAGCAGGCATTGATTTCATCGGATTCCTCCAAATCCTGAAGCTTTCCTTCTTTTTTCAGCTTCCGCATTGCCATTAATGCCAAATCCATCAGACAGACAAATTTGTCATCCCTGCCTTTAAAAATCTCTTCTCTTGTCTTTAAATAATTCTCGTAGGTTTTTACGATTGGTTCCTTATAATAACCATCTTCAAATTCCACATTTTTCAATTCCGTGGAAAAGGTAGTATGACGGCAATGGTCTGACCAGTAGGTATCCAGCACCCGGATTTCCGTCATGGACGGATCTCTGTTTTCTTCTTTCTTAAAATAATTCTGAATATGGAGAAAATCCTGAAAGGTCATGGCAAGCCCCAGAGAATCATATAATCCTTTTAATTCTTCTTCCGGCATGTCCTTAAATCCGTTAAAAACAAGCACATCTTCGGGCTCTTCAAATTCAGTTATTAAAGTATCCGGCTTTATCATATCAGTTTCTTTGGAATCCACCGGATTGATACAGTACGCCTTTATTTTTTCAAATTCATCATCGCGAATATTTCCTTCAAATACATAAGTAACGGCAGTTTTGATAACAGGCTCTTCATCTTCCTTTAAAAATTTCACGCATTGTACTGCAGAATCCGCCCGCTGGTCAAATTGTCCCGGCAGATATTCCACGCTGAACACTCTGGCATTTTCCGCCATGTCAAAGGTCTCATAAAATAAAATATCCACAGGAGGCTCGCTGAACACGGTTTTGCATGCCTTCTCAAAAATATCATCGGAAATGTTCTCCACATCATACCGAATCAATACTCTTACCCGGGAAATTCCTGTAATGCCAAGATAACTGGTTACTTCTTCCTTTAATTCTTTTGCTTTAACTGCAAAGTCTTCTTTCTTTTCTACATAAATACGTTTCACATTCGCCATGACGACTCCTCCGTTGTCTGTTGATTTCCGTTGCGGAACATGCTCTTTTCTAAACTGTCTCAAAATACTTCTCAGGGAACTTTTAAGAGCAATGTCTTTTTATAGTATACAAATAATTTTGGGGTTTTTCAACTGGAAAGGAAGGAGAAAGGAGAAAAAAGGTAACAGTTCAGCCCTCAGCCTTCCCACACAGGAATCAGAACTGGCTACAGGCAGAAAATGATTTCTAAAGGAGCCCTTATAAAAACGCCAGTGCTTAGCGAGGTTCTTTCGAGCTTAGCACTGCTGCGTTTTTATCAGAGCGAGAGCGTGGCGACGTAGAAACATTTTCTGCCTGCGGCCGGTTCTGATTCCTGTGTGGGAAGGCTGAGGGCTGAACTGTTACG
>CANCYR010000046.1 GCA_947382355.1 uncultured Lachnospiraceae bacterium | reverse complement strand
GACACATTGCGATAGGTAGCAAAATGTTCCCCATAAAAGCCTCCCGCGTTTTTTTGTTCTGCCCTTATCATACCGTTTCCGCACAGCCCCACTGCTGTCAGCAGCACAGTTGTAAGAAAAATGGAAATTCCAATGAGCAGGCTGCGGGATTTATTTTCCTTTACGTTACTTATTGCTAACTTCGTTACCGTCTTCACTGTTACTCCACCACCTTTCCATCCTCAATTATGATGATTCGGTCTGCTATCTGTGCAATTTCCTCATCATGAGTAATCATAACAAGCGTCTGTCCATACTTTTTAGCAGACATCTTCAAAAGACCCACCACCTCATCGCTTGTTTTGGAATCCAGATTTCCCGTAGGCTCATCTGCAAGGATAATATCCGGCTTTGAAGCAATTGCCCTCGCAATGGCAACCCTTTGCTGCTGCCCTCCCGACAAAGTATGGGGCAGGTTCTGAAGCTTGCTTTCCAGTCCCAGCGTATGGATAATATCCATAACATACTGCTTATCCATCTGTTTCCCGTCCAACCCCATGGGAAGAACGATATTTTCCCATACATTAATGGAAGACATCAGATTAAATGCCTGAAATACAAAGCCGATTTTCCTTCTGCGGAATACTGCCAGTTCTTCTTCCTTTAAAGAAAAAATATCTTTTCCTCCTATCAACACATTTCCGCTTGTAGGAAAATCCAATCCTCCAAGCATATGCAAAAGGGTACTTTTTCCGGAACCGGATTTTCCCACGATTGCCACAAACTCTCCCGTTTTGATTTGGATGGAGGTATGGTCGACGGCGCGCACCATGCTTTCCCCTTCTCCGTAATATTTGCACAAGTCTCTTGTTTCCAGAATTTCTTTCATTTTTCCATGCACTCCTTTTTTCCTGTTTTGTTCTTCATATCCTTACTATAATCCTTTTATCTTTCAATTCACTTTCAGTATGATAAAAAAAGCCTTACAAAAATGTAAGACTTTTATCCCCCTATTCCCTCAAGGGGAAGCTGTATCACAAAGGTGCTTCCATGCTTTTCCCCTGCTTTGGAATGAACCGCAATGCTGCCCCCCTGACGTTCCAGTATCTCCCTTGTAAGGTACAGACCCACCCCGGAGCCTTCCTCTTTTTTGACCCTTTCTCCCTCTCCCCGGTAAAAACGCTTAAAAACCTGAGTATATTCCTTCTTGGGTATTCCAATTCCCCGATCCTTTATTTCAATCCGCACAAAAAAGTTCCTTTTCATCATGGAAATCTTTATCATTCCACCCGGTTCACTATATTTTATGGCATTATCCAACACATTGATAAAAGCTTCCTTCGTCCATTTCGTATCGTGGAAAAGCTGCAGCTTTTCGATTCCTTCTTCATTTTCAAAAGTCATTTCTATCTGCTTTTCCTCCGCCTTTCCGTAAAGGCTGTTTACTGCTAAAAGCATTGTGTCGAATATATGCTTTTTTTCTTTCCTTATTTCAATCATGCCCGTTTCCATTCTGGAAATATTCACAAGCGCCTTCACCAGCTCTTCCAGTCCCTTTAGCTGCTGCTTGCATCTTAGGAAAAACTCCCTGCGCTCCTCTTCCTTTAAGTCCCCCTCCTCCAGCACAGAAAAACAGGTTTTCAGGGCGGCTACCGGAGTCTTTAACTGATGGGATATATCCGTTACGAGCTGCTTGGTGCCTTCCTTTTCCAGAAACATGGTTTCCTCACCAATTTTAATCTGCTTCCCCAGAGACGACAGCTGGCTGTATAGCTCCCCTGCTTCTCCTTCCATGGCTTCCCCGTACACCACATCATACTTCTGATTTTTAAAACCGGAAAGAATTCCGCTTATTTCCTGAAGAACCTTCCTGTTGTTCTTTTCTGCCGTCTTCCTTATTCCAAAAACGCAAAAAAGGAAAGCCATGTAAATTCCAATGGAAACAAGATAAATCCGCTTTTTATACTCTCCTGCCTTTCTGTCATAAACCGTATCATACATACCGTCATATCCATAACTTTCCAGCAATTCCCTGCCCCGCTCCAACTGCCCTCTGTCCACTTCTTCCTTCAAAATCCTTCCGACAGCCTGCAGGTTGTCCATGGCTTCCGACTCCATCCCGGCAATCTGATACAGGGCATCGATTTGTGTTTCCCAGTCCTTTTCATATGATTTTATCAGGTAAGCATCCAGCAGCAAAATAAGAATACCAAATACCGCTGCATAAACCAGTTCTCTTTTCATCAGCCCTTACTGCACTCCTTATCCCACAAATATCCTATTCCTCTTATGTTTTTAATATAAACAGGCTTAGAGGAGTCCTCTTCAATTTTTTCCCTGAGCCTTTTAATATTTACCGCAAGGGTGTTTTCATCCACAAACTCCCCTTCCGTATCAAAGACACCGGAGAGTATCTGACTCTTTGACAAAATCTGCTTGGGATGCTCCATAAACAACTTTAACAGCTTCCATTCATTTTTGGTAAGGGCGGCTTCCTCACCTGCCACATAAACCTTCATCTCCTGCACCAAAAAGCTGATTCTGCCTGACTCCAGCCTTTCGCTTTTATCGTTCCCTAACCGCTTGAAAACTGCTGCCACTTTGGAAATAAGCACCGCAAGGCTGAAAGGCTTTGTCATATAATCATCCGCTCCCGCCTCATAGCCCATGACCACATCGATTTCTTCATCCATTGCCGTCAAAAAAAGAAAACGCACTGAACTGGTTTCCCTTATTTTTTTGCAGAAATCCAGACCGCTTCCATCCTTCAGCATAATGTCACAGATCACAAGCTGAATGGAATTTTCTCCAAACAGCCTGTAGCCTTCCTTCAGCGTGCTCCCGGCAAACACCCGGTAGCCTTCCTTTTCCAGCTTAAAGCTGATTCCCCTGTTTAAGCTTTCATCATCTTCCAGCAATAAAATATTTTTCATGTCTCTTCCTCAATTGTAAAATAAAACAACAAATATTCTGCAGCTCCCACTAAAAACCTCATCAATCCGCTACACATACCTGCAAAGCTTCACCGCACTCTTTCCTTTTTTCGTCTCATACTCCCTGCCCACATACAAAAACTTTCCAAAGCCCCGTACCGAAACAGTTTCCCCGCCTTTAGGAACCCTGCTGTTATTCTCACAAAGCCTTCCGTCCACAAACACCCTTTTCTCCCGGAAAATTTCCACAGCCTCACTTCTTGACAGATGATATAACTTTGCAATCACCCCGTCCAGCCGTTCAGAGCTTACAAGGACAGTCTCCTCCTTTAACTCCGGCTTTACTTCCTCCGGCATTTCACTGGTCCTGCTGCACCTTACATGGGTATGCTTTACCTTAATCAGATTCTCCATAATAAAATCCGCCATGGAATCCAGGCAAAATATGTAAGCCCTTGCTTCCTTTACCACAATGTCCCCAAGGGTGCTTCTTTCCATTCCAAGATTCATCAAAGCTCCCAAAAAATCCCGATGGGTCAGCACCTCGGAAAACTTTTTCATAAGAGGCTCCACAATCAGACAGACAATAGGAAACTCCTCCGGATACCCGAACATATCCTCACTGCCAAAGCGGATCATCACCCGCTCTGCCTGCTCCACCCCTCCGGACACTTCGTAATCCACATGCCCCATTTGCCCTTCTATCTCATAAAAACTTCCCAGCTCCCCGGGACTTAAAAAACCGCTAAAGGTATATAAATTCCTTTCATACGCCCTGTCCGCCAGCTCCAAAAACCTTTTTTTCAACAATTCTTCCTCTGACTGCGCCATATCCCACCTCAAACCTTAACCGAAACAAACGGATTCCCCTGAATGGAAAACCTCCAGAGAAAATCCTTCGCCTCCTCTGCATAATCAATATTGATTCTTTTGGAAGCAGCAATTTCAAAGGACTCCTCTTCCCCTCCGGAACCCGCCCCCCGGCTTTTTGCCGGCTGCTCCACATACAGCTTATCTCCAAGCAAATCCAGCCCGTAACAGCTTCTGTCAATTCCCATTGCCTGACAAAGCTTCCCCGGACCGCTGCACAGATTTTTCAGCTTGTCCGTCTTTCTCCTCTTTTCCATCAGCTCTATGCCTTCTATTGGTTCAAGCGCCCTTAAAAATACACATTCCGGCACATCCTTTTTTTCTGTAACAATATTCATGCAGCTGTGCATTCCATATATGAGATACACATAGGAAAACCCTCCCGATCCGAACATGATTTCCGTCCTGTCCGTGCGCAGCCCCCCGTAAGCATGGGCGCCCTTGTCCCCCACTCCGCAGTAAGCCTCCACCTCTACGATTTTTCCCTTTGTAATCCCCTCCGGCATTTCATGCACCAATACCTTTCCAAGTAAGTCTTTGGCAACCTCCAGAGTGCTTCTTGTGTAAAAACTTCTGGGCAGTTTTTTCATGTGATTCCTTCCTTTGCTGTTTTTGTAAATCTTTATTCCGATTTTTTATGATTTTCTTTCAATCCTTCCACGCTCCCAAGGCTTCCAGCACAGGAATCAGAGCCGATGGCAGGCAGAAAGTGATTTCTAAAGGAGCCCTTATAAAAACGCCAGCGCTTAGCGAGGTATTTTCCAGCTTAGCACTGCTGCGTTTTTATCAGAGCGGGAGCGTGGCGACGCAGAAACACTTTCTGCCTGCCATCGGTTCTGATTCCTGTGCTGGAAGGCTGAGGGCTGAACTGTTACCACTTTTCAAATCCTCCGGAAAAGAAAAAGCAGACACTTTAGCATCTACTTTTTCCATTTTGTTTATACAATTCGTCTCACGCTCAATATGGTACGGTATGTAGCATTGCCGTATTTTATGCCGGTACGTTCGCTGCTGGCATGTACAATCTGGCCGTTTCCAAGATAAATGGCAACGTGCCCCGCATAACAGATAATGTCTCCCGGCTGGGCATTTGCATAGTCCACTGCTCTTCCTGCACCTCTCTGGCTGGTAGAGTCCCTTGGAATTACATATCCGAAATGTCTGTATACAGACTGGACAAAACCGGAACAGTCCGCACCATCTGTCAGGCTGGTGCCGCCTGCCTTATAAGGATTTCCCACAAACTGACATGCATAGCTGGCTATCTGCTGTCCCATGGAGCTGTCCCCCGGGTCTGCCGGTATGCCGGGAGTTTCTTCCTTGGTATATCCGTCGTCTCCCACTGTCTCGTCCTGAGCCGGAGCAGCAGGCGCAGAGGGCGCATTATCTGTGGGAGCAACAGGAACATTGCTTCCCTTTGCCGGCTTTTTTGCCTGAAGCGCCAGTTGTTCCTGTATTGCCTCTTTTTCCTTCTGCTTTTCTTCTTCCAGCTTTTTAATCTTTGCCGTCTGTTCCTTTAACTGGCTCTTATAAGTTTCCGCCTGCTTTTTGGCGCTGGCAAGCTTGCTGTCGAAGTTTTTGATGGTATTCTTTTTTTCTGCAATGGTAGCTTCCAAAGCTGCCTGTTCCTGTTCCAGCTCATAATTGGACGCAAGAAGGTCTGCTTCTTCCTCTTCCAGACTTTCCTTTAAGCCCTTAACAGTTTCCTTTGTGTCTTTATACTCATCCAGAAGCTCCTTGTCATAGGCATAAACCTTTTCCACATATTGAGCCTTGGTAAGCAGGTCCGCTATGCTTTTGGATTCAAGCAAAAGCTGCAGATAAGCGCTGTCACCCTGTTCATACATAAACTTGATCCGCTTTTTCATGGCTTCGTCCTGTTCCTCTTCCTTGACGATGGCCGCTGCCAGCTCTTCTTTTGCCCGGACAATCTCCTCTTCCTTATTGGCAATTTCCTCCTGACAGATACTGATGCTGGTCAGGATATCAACCAACTGGGAATCCATTTCTTCCACTTCATTTGCCAGATTTGCCTTCTGCCCTTCTAAGGAATCTATCTGGTTGTTCACTTCATTTAAATTTTTTTCCGTTTTGCTTTTCGCATTTTTGGCATCTGAAATCTTAGTGGCCTGCACAGGCGTCACTGCCAGGGCTGCCAATAAAACCGCTAATCCAATACAAATTCCTTTTTTGCGCATCCGCAATCCCATTCCTTTACTCTGCTGTGTTTTCACTTACCGCTTCCGGAGCTTCTTTATCCCCGGCAGCGCTGTTTCCGCTTACTGCATCTTCAGGAGCCTCCTCCTGCTTCTCTACCTTGTGAACTTCTATAACAGTCTTTAGGTATTCATTCACCTTCAGCGATAATAAATAATCCTTATAAACATCTTCACCGCCTATTGCCTGAATATAAGCCTCGGCACTTTCATAGCCGTATTGGGCATACTCCTTTTCTGCCTCCTCGTCCATGTACTTTTTGCTGATTTCAATTTCCTGCTGCTTGCCAATAGCTCTCATAATCAGCTTATTCTTGGCAGATTCCACGGAAACATTTTGCGCCTCTGTTTCAAACTGCTCTTCTGTCATATTCATATTGCTGGAAATGAATTCAGAAAGCTCCACTCCTGCCTGAGCAGCATAATCCTCTGCGTTTTTATAAACCCGCTCCTTAACCTCATCCACCATTTCCTTTGGAGGCTCGCTTACTTCACATTCATCATATACCGCCTGCCAGATAGCATCATCAACAGCAGATTCATTCTGGTTATTATTCTGCTGCTCTATATAAGATTTCACATCAGCACGATACTCCTCCATGCTGGAAAATCCAAAATTCAGCTTTTTAATGAACTCATCATTAAATTCCGGTTTGAATTTCTTTTCCGCATCATGGATACTGTTAATCTTTACATGGAAAACCACAGCTTTTCCCGCCATTTCCGGAGACTTGTAATTATCCGGAAAGGTAAGATTCAAATCCACCTCTTCCCCTACGCTATGGCCAATGAGACCGGATTCAAAGCCTTCGATAAAGGAATTGGAACCGATTTCCAGATATGCTCCTTTTGCGGTTCCGCCGTCAAAAGCAGTCCCCTCTTCCTTGCCTTCATAATCGATATTTACCATATCGCCTTCTTCAACCACTGTCTTATCGGGGATTTCTTCATATTCATATAAATTCCCGTATTCCACGTAATAGTTCAGCTCGCTGGTTATCTGCTGTTCAACCTGCTCATCCGTAACTTCACCAGTTACCTCAACCGTAACCTCAAGCCCTTCCAAATCCCCAAGCTTTACATAATCATCCGGATTTATGCTGCCGCTGCTTTCATTCGACTTTTTACTACAACCTGCAAGCAGCAGGCTCATTACAAGCATAGGTATAATCAGTACTCTCTTTTTCATAATGTTCTCCTTAATAATTTCAAAATTCCCTCACTGTTTAAAATTATAGCATAATTACATTTTAATAGAAAGCCTTTCTTGGAAGTTCACAAATATTACACAGCTTTTCTTGCACTTTATACCAAACAATGGTACAATGTTTGGTATTGATTACATTACTATATCATAGTTTCGGGAGGTTTATATGAATCATACAGTACTGATAGTGCTGATTGTTATTTCCGTGATTCTTATCGTGGGAATTGCAGTACTATATTTTTTAGGAAAAAAAGCGCAGAAAAGACAGGCAGAGCAGGAAGAACAGATGGCCGCCAACAAACAGACGGTTTCCATGCTGATTATTGATAAGAAACGGATGAAGATAAAAGATTCCGGACTGCCCCAGGTAGTCATAGAACAGACCCCCAGATTTTTCAGAGGCTCCAAGCTTCCCATTGTCAAAGCAAAAGTAGGTCCTCAAATCATGTCCCTTGTATGTGATGAAAAGATATTTGACAAGGTTCCTGTCAAAAAAGAAGTGAAGGCAGTGGTAAGCGGTATCTACATTATGGATGTGAAAGGCTTCCGGGGCGGAAACGCTCCCGTAGAGCAAAAGAAAAAAGGCCTTTTCAGAAGAGCCCTGGAAACTGCTCAGGAAAAAGCCGGTGCAAAGCCAGTCAAATAATGACTTTAAAGGGAGAAGGATATTCCTTCTCTCTTTTCTTTTATATGGATGGCAAGACTGCAGTCTGCCAGATGTTCATAGTTTATCTCCATGGCATACTCCACCCGTACCTGTATCTGCTGCTCCTCCTCCTTAAGCTCTATGCTCCTTGCATCAACGCCCACCATGATATTCCCATAAGGAGTAACATAATTGGAAAGGTTTTTCTTCCTCTCCTCAAATAGCATATTGGAGGTAATGACTCCCTTCTTCTGGACGCTTAACTGTCCTTTGGAGAACTTTACCATATTTTTTACAGGCTCATGAAAGCCCTCGATCATTTCCTCATAAAACAGATAATGGCATTCTTTTCTTTTATAATAACTGCCGATTGTAATGGTCTCCGTCCTGTCCTCTTCCCCATTCTGAAACTGGGTTCCGCACACTGACACTAATACCTCTTTTGTCATCTTCCCAATCCTCTAATAATTTTAAAATTCCTTCATATATTTTTCCTGATACTTTTATTTTGCTCCGGTCCAGTTCATAAACAGGAGCATTCAGCTCCTCTTCGCTTAATCCCTCTGCCGTTATCACACGATAACTGTCTCCAGTATAAATATATTCCGGATACATGGTGCCGAATGCAAATAGTAATGCTGCAAACCCGCTCATAATTCCATAACAGATTAATTCAAAATACGCTTTCTTTCTCATGATAACACCTCTCCTGATTAATGATTTAGAAGAGTTATTCCCATTTCCCGGTATTTTATACAGCATATGCAATATTTATTTTATCGTCCGAAGCTGCTCTTTTATGGATTTTTCCTGATTATCCACATGGATGCCCACCGCTATGGCTGCCGCCTCTTGATTCCCGCTGATAATACTGTTGCAAATATTCCTGTGTTCCTCAATCAGCCTGTTGTGGGATGTTTTATCTTTCACATATTCAAACCGGTAACGGTATACCTGTTCCGCCAGATTATTTACAAGCTGGCTCAGCCTGTCATTGCCTGCAGACTTTAAAATAATATCATGGAATGCCACATCTGCCCTGGCTATAACTGTAGCGTCTTTTGTACCCACTGCTTTTTCAAATGCTTCTTCTGCCTCCTTTAGTTCAGCCCTTTGTTCCTCATTCATTCTCTGACAGGCCAGCTTTGCCGCAAAGGTATCCAGTTCTCTTCTTACCTCCAGCACATCCTGAAGATTTTTCTCTGTAATCTGTGCCACTTCCGCTCCACGCCTTGGAATCATAATCACAAGGCCCTCCAGCTCCAGCTTCCTTATGGCCTCCCTGATAGGTGTCCGGCTTACTCCCAGCCGGTTAGCCAGATGAAGCTCCATCAACCTTTCCCCCGGCTTCAGTTCACCTGTTAAAATCCCCTGTCGCAAAGTTTTAAACACCACATCCCTTAACGGCAGATATTCATCCATATTCTCCTGCAGCATATCCTTCATAAAATACCTCCTTGTCATGCATATACAGCCGCCCCGCCATGCTCCCCGCCCCGGTTGAAATTTTCCGATTTAAATAATTATAAATTTACAAATTCTGCTATAAAAAGCTCCTTTACCAATCCGCTTCCTGCTATTTCCTTTTCTGCCCTTTCTGCCTGTTCCTTTGAAGCAAATATGCCAAAAACCGTAGGACCGCTTCCGCTCATCAACGCATTAAGCGCTCCTGCCTTAAGCATCGCTTCTTTGATTTCCCCGATAACAGGATATTTTTGAACGGTTACTGTTTCCAGTACATTTCCCATACGGCATGTAATCCCCTTTAAATCCTGTTCTTCAATTGCTTTTCTCATGCCGTCAATATCCGGATGCTGCTTTAAGGTATCCGCATGAAGGTTTTCATAAACATATTTGGTAGAGACATTGATATCCGGCTTTCCAATCAATAAACTGCATGCCGGCGGAGCCGGAAGAGGAGTCAGCACTTCCCCGATTCCCTCTGACAACGCAGTCCTTTGCAAAATGCAATAAGGTACATCCGCACCGATTTTTACTCCCATATCAAGTAATTCTTCTATGGAAATATTCCCCTCCAGCAGCCGGTTCAGTCCAAGGAGGGTAGCTGCCGCATCCGTACTGCCTCCTGCCATCCCTGCTGCAATGGGAATATTTTTTTCTAACGTAACAGAAATTCCCTGACTGCTTCCCAAACGCTCAAGCATAAGCCCTGCCGCCTTGTAAATCAGATTGTTTTCATCAAGGGGCAGCTCCTCTTTATTGGAAGAAATCCATATTCCCGGTTCAGAAACCTTCCGAAAAGTAAGTTCATCATAAACAGATACCATCTGCATAATCATCTTTACTTCATGATATCCATCCGGTCTTTTCCTTAATACATCCAGCCCCAGATTAATTTTCCCATACGCCTTTTTTTTCAGTTCTTCCATTTTTATTCCTCTATTTTATCTGTATAATTTTAAAACAACTTATTGTATACGACATGTACTTTGTATACATTAGAATAATTATAATAAATACACAAAAAAAATGCAACCTGGGTAAACATTTTTTTCCATTTGTCCGATATATAACTTGAAACTAGCAATATGTATTTTAATATTAACCAAGGAGGGTAAAAACATGAGCGTAAACGGAGTTACAGGTACTCAGACTGCTTATACAGGCTATACAAACACACAGCCGGCCAACACCGCTGACAAAGCTTCTGAAGCTTCCAGCTCAAAGGATGCTTCCGGTGTTGTTTATGAACCAAGCAAAAAGACAGCTGATACCGCTGCCAAAACAAAGAAAACCTACAAACAGGACACAGCAACCATTGCCAGATTAAAAGCAGATGCTGAAGCAAGAACTTCCCAGTTAAGAAGCCTTGTAGAACAGCTTATGAGCAAGCAGGGGAAAACATACGGACAGGCTAATGATATGTGGAGCTTTTTAGCAGGCGGCGACTATAAGGTAGATCCTGCCACTAGAGCACAGGCACAGGCTGACATTGCAGAAGATGGTTATTGGGGTGTAGAACAGACCTCAGATCGTATTCTGGATTTTGCCAAAGCATTAACCGGCGGCGATCCTTCCAAAGCCGATGAGATGTTAGCAGCATTTAAGAAAGGCTATGAACAGGCTGCAAAAAAATGGGGCGGTAATCTGCCGGATATCTCACAGCGCACATATGATGCCGTGATTTCCAAATTTGATGCATGGAAATCTGACGAGACAGGTACTACGAATTAATATATTCCAATAAATTGCCCGGAGAAATTCCTAATTCTCCGGGCTTTCTAAATTATTTGAGCTTTATTTCTGCGCACCTTTTACAATTAAAAGCTTATCCCCTTCTTTCAGGTCATCTCCTGATAACCCGTTTATTTCTTTAATCCTTTTAACTGACACATAATATTTCTTTCCAATCTGCCAAAGGCTATCGTCCTTTCCCGCCACGTAAATAACCATACTGGGCAGATTCTTCACTTTGTTCATATCCAGCTCCTGCACCTGAATATCTGTAATCATATCTTCCTTATGCTCACAGAATACAATTGCATGGACTCTTACCACTGCTTTAACTTCCAATTCTTCGCTGTCTAACATGGTAACATTTAATTGTTCCACGGAAACGGCAACGTTGCTGGTGCATTTGGCATCTATACCGTTTACATCCATAACATACGAAAACGGCAGCATACCCTGAAGGGAATAATACGGCATTTTATCATCCCCTGTTATATAAAGACAGTTTATAAGCAGTGTACCGTTCAATTCCAAACCATCTTCCACGATTTTTGTTTCATCCAGCACTGCTTCCGCTTCACTATGCATAAGCTGAAGTATTTTGCCTGCGCCGGGAGCAATTTTCAGTTTATCCGCCACCCGGCATTTCCCCTCATTTTTCAGCAGCAGGCTTTTAAAGCTGCCCGGCAAGGTAACTGCTGTGATTTCTTTGGTTACACCGTACACATCCGACAGGATTTCCACCTGCTCCTCTTCATACATCTTAATGTTTAAATCCAGAACCATTTCTAACGCAACAACTCTTTCTTCTCCATCAAAATCCGGTCTTACTTCAAACTCCTTATGGGAAACCTGCCACGTGATATCCGGAATCATGATTTCCCTGCAGTCGCTGCATTCTATAACGCCGCTAAAGGGCATGGCGGTTTCATAAAAACGAATAGGACGTTCTTCTCCCTCTCCTTCAAAAAGGAAAAATGCCTCCAGTTCACCCTGCACTGATATTTTTCCATCCAATGCCTTGAAATCCAGATTGGAAATCCGGATGGAATTCCATATGATTTGTGCAATATTTGGCATTCCCGCAGGAAATTCTATTTCCTGACGTATCCGGTAAATATCCTTTTTGCATATGGCAATTTCCGCAAGGTCCAGATACTTTTTCCGGTACTCTGCTTCCTCCTCGCCATAAAGCTCTGTTGCTGCTTCCTCATCATAAAGCTCTCTAACGCTCATCTTTATTGTAATGATAGAACGAATGCTCGCCTTTCTGGAATTAATCATGGAAACTGAAAAGTCTTCTATTTCATAGGAATAGTCCACATTATCCCCACTTTCCACTCCTTCTAAAAAGACCGTTTCCTCAAAGGGCATTTCTTTTTGCACTCTTGCTAACTGCTCTCCTGAGTCATTAGAAGCATACAGCAGGGAAGCTAACAGCTTGCCCCTTACCGTTACGTGGTCCCCGCTTGCCTTTACCTCCTCAATTCTTATGTCTCCCTCTTTAAAAATAATTTTATCCATATCCGGCTTTACATCAGGCAGATTAAAATCTTCCTCCAGAGTAATCTGATTGGACGCTTTGCTTTTCAAACAATCCATATGTATATTTTTCTTAATTAGATTCATAAAAAACCTCCTTTTTTCCTGCCTATACATTTCTACAATGTATGACGGAAAAAAGGAGGTTATGAATATTTTCTCGCTATCTTTCTCCTATGTATTAAATGCCGAAGCTTCCTGTCACTTCTTCATTTATTACATAGTATACCTGACTTTCTTCTGGCTTAACATATAATTCAACAGTCTTAAAATCAGATACTTTTTTCTTTAAGTCATATTTCCAAACATCTTTTGCAATTTTTACCAAATCTTCTGTAGTATAAGATCTTCCTGAAAACTGTAAATTTACTACTGCCTTTACTTCCGCTTTCTTTTCCGGAGCCGCTTTCTTTTCTTCTGCTTCTTTTTTTACAGGTGCTTTTTTTGCAGATGCCGCCTTTTTGGTGGTGGCTGCTTTAGCCGGTGCTGCCTTTGCTTCTGCTTTTGCCGGTGCTGCTTCTACCGGTTTTGCTGCTGCTACAGCTTTCGCTACTGGTTTTGCAGTTGCTGCTTTTACGTCTGCCATCTTAATTTCTCCCTTCACACACTCAAATCGTGATCTATTATTTTTTCTATTCATATATGGTGACAATGCGATATTGCGTTGTCCTCTTGTGCAATAGTAACTCATTTTTTCCAGCATGTCAAATATTTTGTCATAATTTTATGAAAATTTTTATTTTATTTTTTTAACGGTATTTCACATCCGCCTGTGCCAATCATGTTTTTTTATTAGCAATTGCTAACTCATGCCGCTGCTGCAAAATATACAAGCACGATAATTCCCAATATAATTCTGTAATATCCAAACACTTTAAAATCATGTTTTTTTATGAAATCCATCAGGAAACGGATTACAATTACAGAAACCACAAATGCTACAATCATACCCACTGCCAGCAGGATTAGCTCATTGCCTGAAAAGGCAAATCCGTATTTTACAAGCTTTAACAGACTTGCTCCAAACATAACCGGAATTGCAAGAAAAAAGGTGAATTCTGCCGCTACTGTTCTGGAAACCCCTATCATAAGGGCTCCGACTATAGTGGCACCGGAACGGGATGTTCCTGGGAAAATAGCTGCAATTAACTGAAATACACCAATAAGCATTGCAGTTGTATAGGTAATCTCTCCAAGAGAATTTATTTTTGAAGACTTATTTTTATTTGCGTTCTCCACCACAAGAAACAGAACTCCAAATACGATAAGGGCAATGGCAACTGTTTTGTAATTGTAAAATAACTCATTAAAAATATCATCAAATAAAATTCCAATAATGGCTGCCGGAATACATGCTACCACAATCTTAAACCACATAATCCATGTTTCTTTCACAAGAAAAGGGCCTTTTTCCTTTTTGAAATTAAAGGGGAAAATTTTGTTCCAAAACAGGACTACCACTGCCATAATGGCACCCAGCTGAATTACCACAAGAAACATTTCCAGAAATTCAGGTGAAACCTCCAAAGTAACAAACTCATCCAGTAAAATCATATGTCCGGTGCTGCTGATTGGAAGCCATTCCGTAATCCCCTCCACAATGCCAAACAATATTGCTTTTAAAATCTCAATCATATTTTTTTCTCCCTGACCAATTTTATTTCCTATGCTTTGCTTTTTAAATACTGCTTCATGGCCTCATACGAGCCTTCCGCATCCTGATAGCCCTGCTTATACAATGCCCTCAGCTTTCTTTTATCCTTTTCCAGCCTGCCTAAATGAGAATCAGACTGAGGCCGGATGACAAATAGATTGCCTTTTCTTTCTTCCTCCTCCAAAAACTCCATTGTTTCATTATATGTCTCATGACGGTTCTTCATGTTTTCAGTTACCATGGGATATTTCCGGTAACGAAGCTTTATAAGTTCCATATGGGAGGATGGTTTTCGCACATAGCCTGTATGCTTCGTCAAAACAACCACATTTTTTTCATTGCCGTCCGCTATGGATTTGCGGATGGGAATGGAATCGGAAATCCCTCCGTCCAGATAATAGGAACCGTCAATTTCCACATTATTAGACACCAACGGGAGTGAGCTGGATGCCCTTACCCACTGAATATCCTTTCTCATATTTAAAAGCCTGTGATATTCCGCCTCTCCGGTTTCTATATTGGTAACTACTGCATATGCTTTCCCCTGATATTTTTCAAACTCTTCATAATTGAATATATCCAGTTCATTGGGAATCCGGTTATAGCAAAAATCCGCTCCAAACAAATCTCCTGTTTTTAATAAGCTGTAATAGCTGCAGTAGTCCTTTTCTTTTAAATATTTTACGGCTATCCGATAGGCTCTTTTTTTCTGCTTGGATAAATAGCTGCACGCATGGCATATTCCTGCCGACACTCCGTAACAGCTTGAAAATTCAATCCCCTTATCCAGAAAAAAGTCCAATACTCCCGCCGTATAAATTCCTTTCATTCCTCCGCCTTCTAACACAAGGCCTGCCTGATACATCATACTTTCACTCTCCTAGTCTTCATACTCTTTAGCCAGTTTACGAAATGCGCTCAGTGAGCGTTCCACCTTTTCTGTGGGAACGCAATATGCAATCCGGAAAAATCCCGGACAGCCAAAGCTGTCCCCCGGCACCAGCGCAAGGTCATACTTCAAGGCTTTCCTGCAAAATGCCTTTGCATCCTCTTCCAATGCTTTCGGGAACATATAAAAGGTGCCCCCCGGCTTTACGCAGGTAAAACCAAGTTCTGTCAGTTCCTTATATAAAATCTCCATATTTTTTTCATAAACAGATAAATCTGCTGTATCCTCCAGAAGATTAGCAGCAACTAACTGAATTAATGATGAGGGACAGTTATGCCCTATGCCTCTGGATATCTGGGTACACATATGAATAATCAGTTCCCCGTCCTTACAGTTTGGATTCACTGCCACATAACCGATTCTTTCTCCCGGAATGGAAATGGATTTACTGAAGGAATAACACATAATCGTGTTATCATAATATCGGGACACAATAGGCGCATCCGTACCTTCAAATATGATTTCCCTATATGGCTCGTCGGAGATAATATAAATATCATGCCCGTATTCTTCCTGTTTCTTCTTTAAAATGTCCGTCAGCCTTTTCAAGGTTTCGCCGGAATACACAATTCCGGAAGGATTGTTCGGGGAATTGATAAGCACTGCTGCTGTATTTTCGGAAATCAGTTCTTCAAACCTTTCAAAATGAATCTGAAAGCTTTCCGTATCCGCCTCAACAATCTTTATATTTGCTCCTGTAGCCTCTATGTATGGCACATATTCCGGAAAATAAGGCGCAAAAACAATAATATCTTCTCCGGGAACTGTCACTGTACGAAAAGCATGTGCCAATGCCCCTGCCGCACCGGAAGCCATAAATATATGATTGCCCGTATACGGGAGTCCAAACCTCTTTTTTAAAGAAGCTGCCACAGCTTCCCTCACTTCCCAGATTCCATGGCCTTCACTGTAACCGTGCAGCGCCAGCGGGTCTTTTTCCTCCAACAGCTTAACGGCGGTTTCCCGAAACTTCTCCGGCACCGGAACAGAAGGATTGCCCAGACTATAATCAAATACATTTTCATATCCGATTTCCTTCCCTCGTGCATTTGCATAAGCTGAAATTTCCCTGATTACGGATTTTTGGTTCAACATTTCTTTATATTTTGGTGAAATCATCATTCATTCCTTCTTTTTTAAAAAATTTTGAATATCTTTTATTAACATTTCAGTTCGTATTGCAGCCCCTTCATTTGTCAGATGCAAATACGTGTTATAAAACAATTCAGGAGACATACAATATTCCGTATAGTCCGATATGACCGGACAGTCCACCTTTTCCCTGAGCTCTTTTTCAAACGCCGCATATTCTTCCTTTGCGGGAGCATTTTCATAATAGGCAATCGGATATGCTGCAATTACAAGCGTGGCGCCCCTTTCGGTTACATATTCATTCAGATTATTTACTCTGTCCGCATATTCCTGACTGATAACAGGAACCCTCACTTCGCTGAATTCCAGCTCCGGAAGGCTTTCCGGCCTGTCACTGATATTATCCCCGTATTCATTGTACATATTTCTGGCATAAACACCTTCCTCCGCAAAGTTTCCGATGCTGTTTGTCCAAAGTTTTATGCACTTTTTTAAATAGGAAGGATATGCTTTTACCATATCCGGAATATCCTTTACCCTGATAAAACGGTAAAGCTTTGGATGATTTTCTATGGTAATCCATGCAAGCTCAGGATTTTTAATTTTATCGTCATCATCAAAGCTTGAAGGACTCAATATAATAAGGTCCCCTTCCTGCACGTTGATTTTTGCGGCCTGCTCATTAAATGCATTGCCCACTCCCCCGTGAAGCCCCATATTTACAACCGGCATGGAAAGCTCTTTTTCTATATCTCCGGACACGATGCCAAAGGGCAGGTTAGAGTTTCCCACCAACACGATTTTAGGTCCTTCCAAAGCTTCTAACCGCTTTACTTTATCCAATAATGCGGCCTGATTGTTCTGCAGATACTGAGGCATAATGACTGTAAAGCATAAAAGAAACAAAAGGACTGCCAAAATAATGCACTTTGCAAAAAACAAAAGCTCCTTTTTATATTTCATATATGAATTCCTTTCCTGACAGCCTGAGGCAATACTCTCTCATGGCTCATACTGCCTCTAGAACTGGAAATAAATAAACTGGGTCTGCACATATGCGTTGCCGTATACTCCGAAAAATAAAATGCCAAGCAGCAAGCCCCCGTAAATCACATAACGCAGCCATGCACCCTGGGAAAATACAAACTGTACCACATCAATTCCCTTATATTTCATGCCATCTACCAGCAACAAAAGAAAAATAGACATAAACACCACTACGGTTATCTGTGTACTCATGCCCATGCTGACGAAAGCAAGCCCTGCAATTCTTTCCGGCGCCAGATAATCAAAGCATTTCTTTATCATAAGAAATGCGTCGCTGACACTATTAGCCCTGAAAAACAGCCATGTAAAATCCACCAGCGCGAAAGTTATGAGTCTGGATGCCAGACGATAGCTGAATCTTTTGGTATCCACCGAAAACCTTGTCCTGAGCTTTTGCCTGAAGCCGGCAGTCAATTCTTCCAAAACCATGAATATACCATTCATGGCACCCCATATAATATAATTCCATGCGGCGCCATGCCAAATGCCGCTTACAAAGAAAATAAGGAATTTGTTAATGTATTTCCTTATAGTTCCCTTCCTGCTGCCACCCAGAGGTATATACAGATAATCCCGAAACCAGCTTGTAAGGGAAATATGCCATCTTTTCCAGAATTCAGTAATGCTTGCCGCATAATAAGGGCTTTTGAAATTCTCCATCAGCTGAAAATCCAATACCTTTGCGCTGCCGATGGCAATCAGGGAATAGCCTCCGAAATCGCAGTAAATCTGTATGGCAAACAATATTACCGCCAATATTATCTCAATGCCGGAAAATCCGTTATAATCGCCAAACACTAAATCTACCGTAGGAGCAACGTTATCTGCAATGACCATTTTCATAAACAGGCCCCATGCCATCATGAGAAGCCCTTTCCTGGCATTGTCCGCCTGAAACCTGTGCTCCCTGTCAAACTGCCCCAGAAGATTTTTGGACCTTTCAATAGGACCTGCTACCAGCTGGGGGAAAAAAGACACGAATAATGCATATTTCACTATATTCCGGGTTGCTTTAATCTCTCCCCGGTACACATCCATGCTGTAGCTCAATGCCTGAAAAATATAAAAGGATATTCCCACAGGAAGAAGAATATCAAAATGGGCAGTATTTTGTTCTGCACCCATCAGCCCCGTTAACCGGTTGATATTATCAATGGCAAAGTTTATGTACTTGAAGAAAAACAAAATACCCAGATTTAATACAAAGGTAAATCCTAAACAAGCCTTAGCAGGCGCTTCCTTGCCCTTATTGCGAAGCTGCTGGATACACAGCCCGCCTGCATAAGTGATTAAGGTAGAGCCTGCTAACAATAAAGCATATTTCTTATTCCACTGCATGTAAAAAAAATAGCTGACTATCAAAAGCCAAAGATTTTTCAGCCGCTTTGGCATAAGAAAGTAAAGACATACCACAACAGGAAAAAACAGCAGATAGTCTATCGAATTAAATATCATATATTACCCCTCTATCAACTGCCTTAATTCCTCTTTTGTGGAAAACCCTACCTTTATGGCAGTCTTTTCTCCGGCTTTTATGACTACCAGAGTGGGAATACTCATAACCTTATACTTCATGGCAAGCTCCGGCTCTTTGTCCACATTTACTTTTCCTACCAGAACATCCTGGTTTTCCTTTGCAAATTCTTCAATAACCGGTGTCTGCATCTGACAGGGACCGCACCATTCTGCCCAAAAATCCAACAAAACCGGCTTATCGCTGTTCATGACCTGCTCTTCAAAATTTTCTGTTGTAATCGTAACTGCCATATTATTACTCCTTCTTTTATTTTCTATTATAGTAATGTGCAGTTTTCATGCAATCATACTATAACATATTTTTTTAATAAACGGTACTAATTTATCTCCTTTAGAAAAGAGAGACTGCATAAAGCAGTCTCTCTTATATACCATCTTTTCTTAGTTAATTACTGCAAAACGGCTGATATGACTCATCAATTCATTGATAACCTTATTTACATCCTGAGAAGCATTCAATACTTCTTTCATGCCATCCGCCAGTTCAGAAGTATTGCCTACCACATTGGTAATACCCTCCGTGCTCTGGTGAACTGTTATGGATATTCCTTCATTAGCGCTTAACACCTTATCCATAACCTCCGTAAGCTTCTCTGCCGCATAAGACATCTGATACATCATATTGTTGATAGTATCTGCATCCTGATAATACTGCTGGCCTGTTGCTTCTAAAGCATCATAATCCGCCAGTACCGTGTCTTTCACAAATTCCATAAGCCTGCTGGCATTTGCCGACAACTCTTCCACGCTGGTAACCACTTCCGAACTGATATCCTGAATATTGCTTGCAGTTTCTTTGGAGTTATCTGCCAACTGGCGAATCTCATCTGCAACTACTGCAAATCCTCTTCCTGCCTCGCCGGCTCTTGCCGCCTCTATGGAAGCGTTAAGCGCAAGCAGATTGGTCTTATGGGCAATTCCCATAATCTCATTAGTAAGTCCGGTAATCTTATCCACTTCTCTTCCTTTTTCCAGAGAATCGGTAATTGCTGTATTAATTTCTCCCACAATATTGCGGGCTTCGCTTTTACTTTGTTTTGCTTTCGAATCCAGCTCTTCTGCTCTTTCTTTAATATTGCCTGCATAGGAAGCGCCGTCCTCTGCCTGCTTTGCAATATCGTCTACGGAGCCTTCTACTTTTCTGGTCTCTCCATTTACCAGAGCCACACTGGATGCCACCTCTTCCATGCCTGCAGCCAGCTCTTCCAGAGTTGCAGAAGTATCATTGGCTCCCCTGCTGGCACTTTCTACATTGGCCTCCACAATCTGCTGACGCTTTGACAGACGCTCGCAGGATATTGAAATGCTCGAAATAACTTCCTGAAGCATTACTAAAAAGGAGTTGATTCCCTTTGCCATCATTCCGATTTCGTCCTTGGAATTGATATGGATGCGGGAAGTAAGATCTCCCCTGCCCGCTTCAATTGCTTCCATGATTTTTTCCAGTTCCAGCGTTACCTTCTTTAGCGGGCTTACTACTGTATAATACGTAATGGCAATAATAACAAGGGCTGCTGCCGCTATAAATACACAGCAAATTCCTACTACAAACGGAACTCTTTTTGAATAGGCATTGGACTCTGCCTTTGCCGCTTCCATGTTTTTATTGCTGATTGCCATCATCTCATCAATGTATTCTTCAACATTATCATCAAAAATCGCAAAGTTGGTAGTAACCACCACTCCTGCCTGATTCTTATTCACCCGGCTGGTCTGAAGCAGGCTTTCTACTGCACCTTTATATCTTTCATAATCCAGTATGAATTTCCCGAAAATTTCCTTTCTCGGGTCCTTCTCCGAAAGGCGGCTGTCCAAAGCGGCCACTTTTTCATCCAGTGCCGCAAACTCCTCTGTAATAACCCCTTCATACTCATTCATCTTGTGTTCCTTTACTGCAATGACATGAGTGAGCACCTTACCGTTTATGTAGGAAAAATCCCTGGATACTTCAGAAATCAATTCAATATCCGCCACTTCGCTATTGATAATCCGCTCATTTACCTTGCTCATATTGGATAAGGTATCTGCCAGATAAAGAATACCGCAAAGGGACACGATAATCAAAACGGAAACCAGTCCGTAAATCTTGAGCCCTATTCCGGAAACAGCAAGTCCTCTCTTCTTTGGTTTATCCGCTTTTTTCTTTATGGCTTTTTTAGTACTTTTTCCCGGAGCTTTCTTTTGTTTCTCTTTAACTGCCATCATAAAGCCTCCCTATCATTACTTTATTTCCTTTTACTATACCCTTCTCTGTACCCTCTAACAGAATATATTCATTTTACCATGTTTCTCAATTTTTTGAAAGCCCTAACAAAAGGAAATTCCATAAAGTCAGCCTTTTATTTCTTATCTGAGGATATCTTACCGCTTCTAATATCCGCAAGCTCTTCATACCCCACTGCAAATCCGCCTTTTTCCAGCATTGGAAGGTTCGGAGCGTTCCATTTGAACGCCATTTTCAACAGAATCGGCGTTATGATTGTTGTAATTACCACTACAATGACCACAGGCCCCAGAAAAGCAGACCCGAGCAGACCAACTGCCGCGCCCTTACTTGCTACAATCAGGGCAACCTCACCTCTGGAAATCATGCCTGCGCCGATTCTTACACATTGATAATTTTTGTACCGGCACAGCTTTGCTCCCAGCCCGCATCCTACCACTTTAGTAACAACTGCCGCCACAGTCAGCGCTGCTGCAAATGCAACAATCGTCCCATTCATTTCCGGAAGGACTACTTTAAGCCCGATGCTGGCAAAAAATACAGGAGACAAATACAAGTAAGACAATACTTCAAATCTCGCTGCCAGATATCTTGTTTTCTGGGTAATGGAAATAATCAGTCCTGCAATGAATGCGCCTGTGATATCCGCCACCCCAAAGAATTCCTCAGCTGCAAAGGACATCAACAGACAGAATACGAATACTACAATAACATGCCTGTGCATACCATATTCTGCCCGGCTGCTCCACCACATATAAAATTTATAGAAAATCCATCCTGCAGCAGCTGCAACCAAAAAGAACAACACCACATTTAAGAGCACCGTACCAATTTTAACACTGGAATCCGCCATACTTGTAATAATAGTCAGCGCCACAATTCCCAATATATCGTCGATGATTGCTGCACCTAAAATAGCATTGCCTGAATGCGTCTTCAGCTTTCCCATTTCTTTTAATGTTTCCACTGTAATGCTGACAGAAGTTGCCGTCAGAATCACACCGATAAATACATTCTGCAGAAATATGGTGCAGCCTGCATCCGATTCAATCATTCCCGGCTTGTTAAAGATGGCTGCCACAAAATAACCTCCCACCAACGGTACGATTACACCTAACAGGGCAATGACGAAGGAAGCCTTTCCGCTTTTTTTCAATTCTTCCACATCCGTCTCCATCCCTGCCGTGAACATCAATACAATAACACCTATTTCAGCAGTCCTCTTTATAAACGTGGTTTCAGTAATGACGCCAAGCAACGCCGGACCTAAAATAAGCCCTGCCAGCAATGCTCCTACTACCTGAGGCATATTAAACCTTTTTGTTAAAAGGCCAAGCGCTTTCGTACTTAGCAGGATTAATGCCAGGTCAAGTAAGTAGCTATAAGATGTTTCCATAATTTTTCTCCTCTTTTCTACTCTTCTCTCTTTTTTCCGTTATTTATAATAGCATTTTTACCACCAAAATCAATATTTTTTTCACTTTTATTTTTTATTTTATTTTTGTTATATTATATATATTTATTATTATTTCATTTTGCCACTGCCTCTATCATAAATAATACTGCAAATTAAAAGGAGCCAGATGCTCCTTTTACAGTCCTCCTATTACCTGATTCCGTCCATGGGCCTTTCCCTTGTACAGACTGTCGTCCGCCCGTTTAACCAGCCTTTCTATTGTCTCATCCTTCCTATACTCTGCCACTCCGAAAGTCATCGTAACAGAAACCTCCTTCTCACCATATGTAACCTTCATCTTCTGAATGCCCGCAAGAATGGTTTCTGTTTTTGAAAAAGCCTGTTTCTCATCAAGCCCTGCAAATACCAGAAGAAACTCTTCACCGCCCCAGCGCACGGCATATCCGTCACACTCCTCTAAATGCCGTTGGAAGCATTCCGCTACCTTTTTCAAAACCACATCGCCGCACTCATGTCCATAATCATCATTGAATTTTTTAAAAAAGTCGATATCTCCCAGCGCCACGGAAAAGGTCCCCGCTGACTCCTTTACCTCTTTTTCCAGTTCCCTTA
This sequence comes from uncultured Lachnospiraceae bacterium, assembly GCA_947382355.1. Taxonomy (GTDB): domain Bacteria; phylum Bacillota; class Clostridia; order Lachnospirales; family Lachnospiraceae; genus RGIG3040. The sequence goes on along the minus strand of CANCYR010000046.1, from coordinate 5,795 downwards.
ACCTTCTTTCGCCGCTTCGCCTGTTATATAAATCGGTCAGACCATCTTTCTCAATAAGCTGTCTAAGGGACCTTTGTACGGTTAAAGCAAGCCTTCCCATTTCCCCGATCTCATCATTTCGGGCAAGCAGCTTTTCATCCTGTTTAACGGACAGGTCCCCGCTTGCTATCTTTCTTAAAAATTCCATCATCGTGTTAATGGAAGTCACAATGCTTCTCGTAAAGCAGATGCTGAAGAAAGCCGCCAGAATCAGGACGATAAAGCCAATGATAATAATCTGGTCTATCAAATGGTCAACCTTTCCATTCACCTCGTTCTGCTGCTTTCCCACAAACAGCATACCCGCTACAGAACCATCACTGTTCACAAGGGGCAGATAATAGCCGTAGTATTTTTCTTCATAAATGGATAACTCCTTGGAAAAAAACTCTTCTCCCTGCCCAAGCACATGCTCTGCCACCACGTCTGAAACCACGGTTCCTCCGATACGTTCATTATCACTGTTTCTAATGGTTGTAAGCATTCTTGTATTTCCATAGAGCAGACTGACTTCCACCCCTGTTTCTTCTTTTATGTGGTCAATCAAGGAGTAATCTTCATGCAAAGTAAAACTTCCCTTTAAAACATGGCCCTCCTCATCCACACAATAATCACCCGGATATGCTGTTTCATAGGTTTCCATAATAGAAACCCCGAGATTTCTAAGTGCTTCCTCTACTTCCTCTTCCATGCCTGTCTTTAACGTTCCTGCTGCAAATCCCAGTATGACTACTGCAAATCCCACCAAAGGAATCCATGTCATCAAAATAAGGGTAAAGTATAAGCTTCCCTGAACCTTCTTCATATGGCTTCTCCTTATATGCTATAAACATAGCCTTAGTATACCATTTTGCCTGTGATTTTTCAATCAAAACTACAGTCATTGTCCCAATTTTTGCAGCAACATGACTCCCGGAGGCAAAGCTGAACTAATAAAAATCCCTTAAAAAAAGGACAAAGCCCCCAAGCATCAAAAATGCCGGGGGCTGCCTGCAGTTTCCTGCCATGTTTATATTAACTAAGGAATTAGACAAACACTGACTTATTGTTTATAATTTGCTGCCTGGAAATCAGGATATGCGGATTCCAGTCCATGTTCCGTAGAATCCAGTCCTTCTATTTCTTCTTCAACAGATGCCCTAAGACCTATGGTATGTTTTAGAATCGTAAACAGAAGCAGCATCCAAATGGTTACCCAGCCTCCTACGCACAAAACGCCCAAAGCCTGTAAACCTAACTGAGTGAATCCTCCTCCATAAAACAGTCCCGTGTCATAATGGAACAAGCCTACTGCCAAAGTACCCCAAAGACCGCAGCCTCCATGGACAGCTACCGCACCTACCGGATCATCAATTCTGAATTTGTTTTCTACAACCAGTACCACTACACAGCACCATATGCCTGCAACTGCACCAATGACAAAAGCGCCTGCCGCATCCACACAATGACATCCTGCCGTAACTGCCACCAGACCTGCCAGAGCGCCGTTTAAAGACATGGACACGTCCGGTTTCCCGTTTCTGATCCAGGTAAAGACCATAGCTGTAATGGTAGCAGCTGCCGGGGCAATTGTTGTGGTGGCAAAAATCTGGGACAGCTGGGTGGTATCTGCTGCAGCTGCACCGTTAAATCCATACCAGCCAAACCAGAGAATAAATACACCTAAAGCGCCAATAGTTATGTTATGTCCTAAAATGGGTTTTGATTTTCCTTTTTCATCGTATTTACCAATACGGGGGCCTAAGAATGCGGCGCCAATCAAACCTGCAATGCCGCCTACCATATGAATGGCACAGGAACCTGCAAAGTCAATAAATCCCATATCCGTCAGCCATGCGCTTCCAGCCGGTCCCCAAATCCAATGAGCTTCAATAGGATAGATAAATAAACTGATTACAAAGCTGTAAATGCAATATGTAATAAATTTTGTCCGCTCAGCCATTGCGCCTGATACAATGGTGGCAGCCGTTGCACAGAATACAAGATTAAATACAAAGGATGACCAGTCTGTATTAGCAAAATCGCTGAAAGGATTCAGGCCCCAGCCAAAAATTCCTCCTTCTCCGCAAAGTAGATTGAATCCGATTAAATAAAATGCCACCGTGCCAAGACAAAAATCCATGGTGTTTTTCATAATGATGTTGCCTGCATTTTTTGCTCTTGTAAAACCTGCCTCCACCATTGCGAATCCTGCCTGCATAAAGAATACCAAAGCTGCTCCTATAAGGAACCATACACTCATATCCATAATCTTCTCCTCCTTTTTCTTTTCCATGGGCAGCTCCTCATTCCGCTCATGAAAAAAGGCAATAATAAGAAAGACTTTGTCTTCTTTATTATCACCTTTGATAATTGATAAATTTTTTCATTTCCTTTTCCCTTTGTAAAGTTATAATGCTCTTTCGCCCCGTTCACCAGTACGGATTCTTACGGCGTCTTCCACATCATATACAAAAATCTTGCCGTCGCCGTAGTTTCCTGTATTGATTTCTTTCACGATTTTGTCAATCAAGGATTCTGCAATTTCTTCCGCCACCACTGTTTCCACTTTAATCTTCGGCAACAGGTTGACTTTGTATTCAGCGCCCCGGTATTTTTTTACAATACCCTTTTGGTTACCATATCCCATGATGTTTACAATGTTCAAACCATTCACTTCACAATTGTCCAGAATCGCCTTTAAGTCCTCCAGTTTTTCAGACTTAATAATAATCTCCAGCTTCTTCATTCGACTTCCCTCCTTAGCGTAATAATAAAAAAAGGCATTTCTGCAACTTATGTTGCAAAAACACCTTTGTTTGCATTTTATTATACTCGGTATTTTTATTTTGTCAATCAGTTTTTTTATTTTAGATGAAATACCACTCCAAAAGTTCATTGCCGATTTGCACTGCTCCCTTTCGGGCAAGACCGCACTTTTCACAAATGCGCACTGAAGGAAGATTCTCTTTATGTACAAACGCATTGAAATGGCGGAAGCCTATTTCTTCCTTTCCGTATTTAATAATCGCCTTGCAGACTTCTGTGCCGTAGCCTTTATTCTGATAGTGCTTCCCTATTACATACCCAAGCTCCGGTTCGTCATATCCTTCCCTGTGGCTGAGACCCGCCCGCCCTATAATCTGTCCTGTTTTCTTTTCTTCCACTATCCACAGTCCATGTCCATAAAAACCATATACACTTTTGATGTAATCCTTCGTATATGCCGCTTCTTTCTCTCTGTCCTCATATAATCCTTCCATATAATAAGTAATGGAAGGGTCCTCATACACTTTATACAAAGCATCCAGGTCCTCTAAAGTCATTTCCCGGACACTGCACCGCAATGTATCGAGTATATGCCACGGAAGATGGTGAAACCGTCTGTATACCTGCTCCAGATAAGTGGATTCCACTCCTTCCAAAGTGGTAATCCCATAAGTTGCTTCGGGAAATGATTTGGAATAATTCATTGTATTGAAATACACTAAAAATGCAATCCCCTTCTCCAAAGCCTCCTTATAAAAATCTTCCCTGTCCGTAATCAGCAGCATTTGCTCTTTCATATACACAGACAGCTCGTCCTTATTTTCTGCCCTTACTGCAATATCCCTGTTTTTTTCCATAAAATCATTGATTTGTTCTTTTGGAACTGCCATGCTTAGCGCCAATACAATTCTATTTACCAAAAAGACCGCCTACTTTTCTATTTTTTATATAGTTTTATTATACCACTTGAATCTGCTGTTTGAAAGTAGTTAAAATAATATTAAGATAAGATAGTAACATTTCAGTCCTTCCAACTGTTCACTTGCTTTTTATATCCCCTTCCTATAAAATAAGAAAAGAAATTTAATTAAAACAAAAAGGAGATACTACTATGGCTCAAAATCCAATCGTAACCATCACCATGGAAAACGGTGATGTCATCAAGGCTGAATTATATCCTGAAATCGCACCTGTTTCTGTAAACAATTTTATCAGCCTGATTCAAAAAAATTTTTATGACGGACTTATCTTTCATCGCGTCATCAAGGGCTTTATGATTCAGGGCGGCTGTCCGGAAGGCTCCGGCATGGGCGGTCCCGGCTACAGCATCCGGGGAGAATTTTCCTCCAACGGATATGAAAACAATTTAAAGCATACGGAAGGAGTGCTTTCCATGGCAAGAAGCATGCAGCCCAATTCAGCAGGCAGCCAGTTCTTCATTATGCACAAAAATTCCCCTCATCTGGATGGTTCCTATGCGGCATTCGGCAAGGTAACAGAAGGAATGGAAACCGTTAATAAAATTGCGGAAACGGCTACTGACTATTCTGACCGCCCCCTGGAAGAACAAAAAATAAAATCCATAACAGTTGAAACGTTCGGCGTAAATTATCCGGAACCGGATAAGATTGTGGCAGGTTTATAAAATGGCATGCTCCGTTCATTTTTTGTTCATATATAATTTAAAAACTCTTAATTGACATAACATCTTTTATCCAAATCTCTGCCATATACTATGGATATACGATAAGTTCATACAAATAAGATATCACTTATAAAAAACTTTTTCATAATAAATGCCAAGTAATGGATATTACTTGGCATCCTCCCTTTTAGGGAGTTTTTTTCTTTTATAAGGCATTTTTAAAGGAAGGCTGCATATGCAGCCTCCCAGCTTGTACTAAATGAAATCTTATAAAATTAAGCCTTTCCAACAGAACCGAATAATTCCATTTTTTCCTTAACAGTAGCTTTGATAGCTTCAGCGCCCGGAGCTAACAGCTTACGCGGGTCAAAGCCTTTGCCTTCTTTATCCTTGCCGGCTTCAATATATTCACGGGTAGCTGCTGCAAATGATAACTGACATTCTGTATTTACGTTGATTTTAGCAACTCCTAAAGAGATAGCTTTTTTAATCATATCAGCAGGAATTCCTGTACCGCCATGAAGCACTAAAGGCATATCTCCTGTCAGCTTCTGGATAGCATCCAATGTTTCAAAGGATAAGCCTGCCCAGTTTTCCGGATATTTTCCATGAATGTTGCCGATACCTGCTGCAAGGAAATCAATTCCAAGGTCAGCAATTGCCTTACACTCATTTGGGTCTGCGCACTCGCCCATACCTACAACGCCGTCTTCTTCACCACCGATAGAACCTACTTCTGCTTCGATGGAAATTCCCTTTTCATGTGCTGCTGCAACTAATTCTTTTGTCTTAGCCACGTTCTCTTCAATTGGATAATGAGAACCATCGAACATAATGGAAGAGAAGCCTGCTTCGATACATTTATAGCAGTGGTCGTAGCTGCCGTGGTCTAAGTGAAGCGCTACAGGAACAGTGATGTTCAGTTCTTCCAACATGCCGTTTACCATACCTACTACAGTCTTGTAACCTGTCATATATTTTCCGGCGCCTTCTGATACGCCTAAGATAACAGGTGAATTGCATTCCTGAGCTGTCTGCAGGATAGCCTTTGTCCATTCCAGATTATTGATGTTGAACTGACCAACTGCGTAGTGGCCTGCTTTTGCTTTATCAAGCATTTCTTTTGCTGATACTAACATTTTATTTACCTCCGTTTGTTAAAACTTTGTCTTTTTCCCATTTATTATACCCCATCTTTTTTTAAAATGGAATAAGGATTAGGAAAAATGTTTCTAAAAATCCAATTTTTTGCAACAGTTCAGGCAGCAGATTTCCCCGGCGGGGCTGGAAGGAGCTTCCGTCAGAATATGTTTCTACGTCGTCCCGCTCTCGCTCTGATAAAAACGCAGCAGTGCTAAGCTCG
>CANCYR010000045.1 GCA_947382355.1 uncultured Lachnospiraceae bacterium | reverse complement strand
CCCTGCCGGTGCAAATGCATAACCGCCGTTTTTCATGGCATAAGTTTTCCCTTCAACAGTTATGTCAACCTCCCCGTCCACTATATAAATAAAAGTCTCAATATCAGGCTCTGTTCCAAAAAGCCCTTTGGTCCCTCCTCCCTTTCCTGCATCAATAATGTACTGCACGAAGCCTGCCCCCATTTTGGGAGAGGCAACAATGCTCACCTTACAGCCTTCTATTTCCGGAACCACATTGTTTACCAATCCTTCCTTTGGAATTACTGCCCACAGCCCCGGTTTTACCACCGCTCTTGTTGATAATAAATCCTTTGGATAACCCATTTTTCATTCCTCCTTGCATCCTAATAACTTCTTTATGACATGAAACAATAAAAGCACTGCTTTTTCCAGCGAATCAGGTCTTGTATATTCCTCCGGGCAGTGACTTCTTCCTCCAACGCTTGGTACAAAGACCATAGCCGTTGGAATTACCATTCCTATAGGCAGACTGTCATGTCCGGCTCCGCTGTTTATTTCCTGCCAGGAATAATTCTTTTCTTTTGCCGCCGCCTTCAGCATATGTCTGAAATCCTCATCCATATCCACCGGTTCTGCCGACAGAGTCTTTTGTTCTGAAAAAACCGTATTTCTGGACAATATATTGTGAATTTCAAACATCACATCTTCTATATGCTTTTTCTGAGGACTTCTCACATCCAGACTGAATTCCACCTTTTGGGCTATGGTATTTACTGTATTAGGGGTTACATTTACATATCCCACTGTTGCCACTGTTTCCGGATACTTTCTGGCGCAGTCTCCAATCCCTGCAATAACCTTTGCCGCCATCTCCACGGCATCCTTACGCATATCCATAGGCGTGGTTCCTGCATGGTCCGCCCTGCCATATACTGTAATCATTCTTCGTTCCATTCCCACAATGGTTTTAACGATTCCGATATCCTGATTATTTGCTTCTAAAACTGGTCCCTGTTCAATATGTATCTCAAAAAAACCTTTTATATCTGACAGATTTCTTTTTGCATCACCTATCTTTTCCGGCTTTAATCCATATTCCTTCATAGCCTCATAAATGCTGACGGAGTTTTTATCCTTCCGTTCTTTTAACTCTTCCACCGTCCACTGTCCAAGCATAGCCTTGCTGGTAAAAAAACCGCCTGAAAATCTTGCCCCTTCTTCATCATTGGCTGCTATGATTTCCAAAGAGTATTCCATTTCCCTGCAGGATACTAACAGCCTTGCTATTTCAATTCCGCACAGGACTCCTGCAATGCCGTCATAGTTTCCTCCGTTTTCCACACTGTCATAGTGGGAACCTATTAAATAAGCTTCCTTTTTCCTGCCTTCTCTGCGTCCAATCACAGCTCCTGTTTCATCCATGCGAACCCGAAGCCCGGCCTCTTCCATCAGTTCCTTAATATACTCTGCCGCATCCTTTGCTTCATAAGTAAAAGGCAGTCTGGTAGTCCCTCTGCTTCCCGGCTTTGAAAAGGCGGATAATTTCTTTATTTCACATTCAAGTTCCGCCGCAATTTGTCCCATATGCATCCTCCTTTCCATAATCCTAAAACCCATATGGCGGCTTTCCGCAGCTATGAAAAACACGTCCCCTATAAGGCATATTTTCCATAACCGTCTGCCGGAACCGGCTGATTGTCAAAAACAGTCCTTCCCCGAACTATAGTGCGCTCTACTTTTCCATGAAATGTTTCTCCCACATAAGGGGATATCTTGCATTTCGTATAAATATCACTTTCTGTAAAGGTCCATTTTTTATCCGGATCAATAATCATAAGGTCTGCATCCGCTCCCGGTGCAATGATGCCCTTTTTTCCATATATTCCAAATCTTTTAGAAGGATTTGCCGACAACAGCCTTGTCATCTGATTCAGGCTCATTCCTCTTTTATGTACGCCTTCCGTCAAAAGCACATGGACAATGTTCTGCACTCCTGCCACACCGCCCCATGCATTCCATATATTGTCTTTTCCCTTTTCCTTTTCTTCTTCCGTGCATGGGGAATGGTCAGAGGTAATCATATCCACTTTTCCTTCCAGTACCTTCTGCCAGAGCTTCTCTTTACATGCTTTGCTTCTTAAAGGCGGGGCACATTTCAAAATGGGACCTTTTTTTGCAAAGTCATCCTGAGTGAACCATAAGTAGTGTGCACATAACTCCGCCGTAACGCATACCCCTTTTTCCTTTGCCTGTGAGATTTCATCAAATGCTTCCGGAACTGATACATGGCAGAGATGTCCGTTTCCTCCTGATTTTTCTGTCCAGAAAAGAAATCTTCTTATGGCTTCAAGCTCCTGTATTTCCGGTCTTGCTTCCACCCATGAAAGCGCATCGCCTCTTCCTGCTTCCCGCATCTTCCTTCCATAATATGCAGTTACCATATCGTTTTCCTCGTGAACGCCAATAAACTGACTGGTGCCTGCAGTATACTTTAAACCCTCATATAAGATGGCATCATTTGCCGTGGTAAATTCCACACCGCTGCTGCTCATAAATGCCTTATATCCTACAACACCCTTTTGATGCATTTTAGACAGCTCATTCAGATTGTCGTCTACCAGCCCGCCCCAGAAAATATAATCAATATTTGCCTTTTCTTTTGCCTGTGCCAGCTTTTCATTAAAAGCCTTTTCATCAATCAGCGCCGGAATGCTGTTTATGGGCATATCCGCCACGCAGGTAGTGCCTCCAAAGGCTGCCGCCATTGTGCCGCACCTCCAGTCTTCCCAATGGCTTCGCCCCGGGTCATTAAAATGTACATGGGCATCCAATACCCCTGCCATTACATATTTGCCGGAAGCATCTATGATTTCCTCCGCCCCCTCCAAATCCTGCTCCTGTAAAGCTATGCCTGCAATCTTTCCGTCCTTCACCCCTATGCTTCCCAAAAAGGTAAGCTCTCCCGTTACAATTTGTCCGTTCTTTATGATACAGTCGTATTTCATACTGCTTTCCTCCCTTTTAAGGTCAGCCTTTCCATCCATTTAAATATATAAGACACGGTAACAGTCAGAATCAGATATATCACCGCTACAATTACTAATGGCATAAACGGCCGGTAAGTGTTGCCGCGTATAATATCCGCCGCATACATCAAATCTGCCAATCCCATAATCGATACCTGAGATGACTGTTTGATCATGCTGACAAATTCATTTCCAAGAGTAGGAAGTACATTTCTCAATGCCTGCGGAAGAATAATCAGCTTCATAATATTCCCCCTGCTGAATCCTAAAGCCTGTGCGGCCTCCTTCTGTCCGCTGTCCACCGATTCAATGCCGCCTCTTACAATTTCACAAATATATGCCGTACTGTTAATGGCAAGTGCCAATATCCCGGCAAAGAGCCTGTCAAATGTAACACCTCCGATTTCCATATTCGGAAAGCTTACTCCTATCATGGGAAGTCCATAATAGACCATTGATATCTGAACCAGAACCGGAGTCCCTCTTACAACTTCCACATACAAATTGGCAGCCCACCTTAAAGGCGCAATTCTGCATCTTTTTAAAAGCGCCATTAAAATACCGCATATAAGTCCAAACAGACTTGCCAATAAGGATACTACAATGGTTACCCTGGTGCCCAGAATAATATAATACCTGTAATTTACTATAATCTTGATAATAGAAGCCATAGACATTTTCCTTTCTCTATATATCGATCCATCTTATTTCATTGCCGGACAGCCGGTTCAGTCCGGTAGTCTGGCGGTAAGATTTCCAATATATCTCATTTACATACGGGAACAATTTATCTGCCCACTCTTTTGCCTTTACATACTCTTTTCTGAACTCACCCATCATGCCATTTAATTCTTTCATCAGTCCCTTCTCATCTACTGTAAGAATCTTTTTGTCTTTTACTACTGTCCTGCCGTTTATCATAACTCTTACGATGGAACTTCCATTTTCACAATATACTAAATGCTTTATCAAATCATTTCTTGGAGTAAAGGCAGTTGTATTCATATCCAGAAATACCATGTCTGCACGCATGTTTTCTGCAATCACTCCTACATGATCATTTCTTCTTGTGCTCCTTGCCCCTCCGCATGTGGCTGCTTTGAACACATCCAGGGCTTCCGGCCACTTTGAATAGTCAGGCGTAGTAACCTTGTGCAGCAGCCCGCACAGCTTCATTGCTTCAAAAATGCTCTGATTATCGTTGCTGCTCATTCCGTCGGAGCCAAGTGCAACAGGAATACCCGCTTCCCTGATTTTTGCATATGGCATAATACCGCTTCCAAGCTTTAAATTGCTTGCGGGATTATGTACGATTGTAGCTCCTGCCTTTGCAACCAGCTCAATATCATAATCTGTCAGCCACACAGAGTGTACAATTGTGGTTCTGTCAGATAACACGCCGATATGATTCATATGTTCTATTAAGGAGCTTTGATAGAATTCCTTTCCTGTTACCTGCTGCATCTTCGTTTCCAGCACATGGGTATGTACCGGAAGGTTGTATTTTTCTCCTAACCTGTGCATTCCCTGAAAAAACTCGTCGGTACATCTTTGAGGCGCTACCGGCGCCAGCACCACATTTGTCATGCCGCCCGGATTATGCCATTTATCCACCATTCCTTCAATCAGCTCATACAGTTCCTCTTTATCCGCTGCCGGCGGATAGGCATCCTTTATATCCTGAGGTAATATATCTGCAATATATGGCAGCTTATCCTTCCACTGTTTATCACACAAATTTGTCGTAACGCTTGCCCTCATTCCAATATCCCGATAGGCCTCCATTACCGCATCTGTTCCTTCCAGTGTTGCCTTTGGATATTCCGACACATCATCCTGTACAAGAGTTACCCCGTGCTTTACCATCTCTATGGCTCCAAGCATAGTCCTTAAATAAATCAGCCGTTTGGAAAAGGGACCATACATAAAAGTGGGATAAGTATAAAGCATCCAAAGCTCCAGCGGAAGGTTGTCAAATTGCGCTTTAAAAAGATTTTCATCAGAATGCAGGTGCGCATTTACCAATCCGGGAATAATAAGCTGACCTGCGGCATCTATTATTTCATCCGCTTCCTTTTCCATATTCTTTCCTATTTGTACTATGTTATTGTCCTCAATATAAATATCCGTTTCTTCCGGTGTGTACTCTCTTCCCAAAAGTACTGTTCCGCCTTTTATCAATATTCTCATCTTAACTCCCAGCTTTCTCTCCTTATTATGAATTTCCATCTATACGTAAAATTGTTCCATATCCTTTTCTAAATTTATCGTTTCCCTTGGCAGATTCGGTGCATACATACACAGGGAGCTTGTCCATAGACCCATATGGCACAGGGAATACAGCATCATAAGTCCCGCTTCACAAGAATCCACTACAGGAACCTTCAATTCCCTTTCTATCCGCTTGTGCAATCCGCTCATACCTGCACAGCCCAGGCAAAGGACCTCCGCTCCTGCAGCCAATGCCTTTTTCCCTGCATTCAATATTTCTTTTTCTACTTCTTCTCCTGATAGCTCATGAAGCTCTGTCACACTCAGACCCGTACTGAAAACTCCGGCGCATTTATCCTTTATTCCAAAACACTCCACTGCCTCTTTTAACATGGGCACCCACTTTTGCGAAGTAGTTACGATTCCAAACAGATTTCCTGCCATTGCTGCCATGTAACATGCCCCTTCTGCAATTCCTACTACCGGTTTTCCTGTAAGCTCCCGTAAAGCCTTTATGGATGGATGATTACTGAAGCATGCAATCAGATATCCGTCATATTCTGTTTTTCTTTCAGCTATCAGTTTTAATATATGATAAGAACTTATTATCTCATCCGTATGACCCTCAATAGAAACCGGGCCTGCCACATTCGCTGCCACTTCCAGCTTAACATCATCCAGCTTAAGCCCCTTCAGGCTTTCCTCAATCTGCTTTGTCATTTCCCATCCTGTATTCGGATTTATTACTAAAAACCTCTTTTTTTCATTTAAAATAGATTGCATAGCATCCCGTCCATTTCTTTTGCACATCTTTCATATATGATTTTCAGATATTCTTCCAATCTTTTATTTTCTTTTACCGTTTTTTCAAATCTGTTTTTGAATTCTCCGTATTTTTCATGTATTTTTTTCAATATTGCTTTTTCATCCACTGTAAGAACAGTTCCCTTATGATAGATTTTTCTTCCGTTGGAAAAAACCGTTTCCACCGCCTCTCCATTTTCACAATATACTAAATGGTTTTCTATGCTGCTTTCCGGAATAAAGCTTGTATTTCCTTTATCCATTACTACAATATCTGCAGCCCTGCCCTTTTCTATTATTCCTATTTCATCCTTTCTCATCAGACTTTTTGCAGCATTTTTATATACCATTTCAAGTAAGCTGTAGCTATCTGCCCACTGCCTGTAATCGGGAGTGGTAATTTTCTGTAAGAGCCCGGCATATTTCATGGCCTCAAACATATTCTGTCCATCATTGCTGCTCATTCCATCTGTCCCCAGGGCTACATTCACACCGTTTCTTTTCATTTTAATAAGCGGCATGATTCCGCTTCCAAGCTTTAAGTTGCTGACAGGATTAGTAATGAGCGTGGCATCTGCTTCACCAAGGAGCTTCATATCCTCCTCATCCATCCAGACACCATGAATTACCGAAAGCCGTTCCGATAAAAGCCCAACTCTTTTTGCATGCTTCACAATGGATTCTCCATAAAACACATTACCGGTACAATACTGTATTCTGGATTCCAGAATATGCGTATGCATGGGCAGGTCATATTCTTCTGCAAGCCTCTTTGCACGCATCAGATATTCATCACTGCATCTTTGGGGCGCTGAAGTGGATACCACCACCTTATGTCCTGCTTTGCCATTCCATAATTTGATCATTTCCTTATATAATGCAATATTCTGCTCCATATCCGGCTTATTACAAAGCTGCCCGGCCAATTCCTCAGGAAATACTTCCTTTGTAAAAGGAATCTTGTCCATATATTTTTTGTCTCCCATGTTAAGGGCAACATTTGCCTTTATTCCAATATCCGTGTATGCCTGAAATACTGCTGAATAGCCATCCGCCGTTCCCTTTGGACACTCCGACACATCATCCTGCACACAGGTTACCCCGCACTTTATCATTTCCAATGCTCCAAGCATAGTTCGCAGATAAATCATTTCAGCAGAGAAGGGACCGTAGCTAAGAGGCGGACAACTGTACAACATCCATATTTCCAGCGGCATATTGTCAAACATTCCCTTAAAAAAGTTTTCATCCGAATGAAGGTGTGCATTTATCATTCCGGGTATCAACAGCTTGCCGGAACAATCTATTATCTCCTTTCCTTCCTCCGATATTCCCCGGGAAACGGCTGCAACCTTACCGTCTTTTATAAGCACATCCTGCCCTTTCAGGTATTCACCTTTTTTGCCCATTGTAAAAATATCTGCATTTTTCAGTAATAACATACGATTCCTTCCCTTAAACCTGCTAAAATGACTATTCTGCGTTTGCTTTATTCATTTCTGCCGCCTGTCTGCTGTAGGTCGCCAGCCACTCATCAATCTTTCCATTATTCTGGCACTCTTCAATAATCGCATTGATTAAGTCAAGTAAGTCATTGTTTCCTTTATTTACTGCGATTGCTTTAATACTGTTATAAGAATCATCTGAAGCCTCACTCCATGTAAGGTTATCATATGCATCCACATACTGTTGACCAACTGTTTTTTCCATACATACACCAGCCACATTATCTGCCTGTAATTCCATCATGGAGCTTGGAATCTTGTCCAGTGACAGAACAGTTGCGCCCGGCAGGCATTCTTTTACGAAACGTTCTTCGCTGGAGCCGATATTTGCCGCTACCGTGCTTCCCGAAAAATCTTCACAGGTCTTGTATTTGTCCGCATTTTCCTGTTTGATGACAATCCCTTCTTCGCAGGTCATATATGCATTTGAAAATTCTACTGTTTCGCGCTGCTCGTCACTTGGCGTAACACCATCAATTACCACATCCAGCTTATCAGTTGCAAGCGCCGACAGCACCGCATTAAAAACCATAGGCTCTAATTTCAGTTCCACGCCTAATCTTTCTGCCAGTACTTTTGCAATTTCAATATCAATGCCTACCGGATCCTGATTTCCAGTTGTAACATCTACAAAGGAATATGGTGCATAAGAAGCATCACAGCCTACTACAAGAACACCCTTTTCCTGAATTTCCTTTATTTTATCTCCTACCGTGTAATCTGCAGCCGCTTCGCCCTCTTCTTCCTGACTTCCAGCGGTTATTTCTTCTGTTGTCTCATCGTCCGCCTCTTCATCTGCAGATTCTTCTGCTGCCGGCTCTGTTGTTTCCGGTGCAGGCGCTTCCTTTCCGCATGCCGCCAATGAAAATGCCATAGCTCCAATTAATAATGCTGCAATCAATTTTTTCATAATGCTTTCCTCCATTTTAAAAAGTGTTCATTCATGCATCCAATATTCATACACCTAAAGAACAACCGTGTTTTATGAAAAATATAATGAAAAAGGAGCAAAGTGTCTTCCACTCTGCTCCCTTGCATGTATGTTAATTGCATTATATCTGTTAACTTCGGGTTGTTCAATGTGCTCCGTATACAAATCAATTTGTTTGTTTTGTGCACGAAGCATATTTGTTTTTCATAGGGATGTGTGTATAATGATTTTAAAATGGAGGTGATATTATGGAAAATTTATTTACATTAAAAAACTTGTCAAAAACATTTAACGGTGATCTTGAAGTTTTAAGGGACGTAAGCCTTTCCATAAAAGAAGGGGAAGTTGTTACTATCATCGGTCCTTCCGGCTCCGGCAAGAGCACCCTGCTACGGTGTCTGAATCTGCTGGAACAGCCCACACATGTTACTGAAATGATTTATAACGGAAAAAATATTCTTTCTTCTGATATAAATGTAAGAGAGCTCAGGGAAGAAATCGGCATGGTATTTCAAAAGTTCAATCTTTTTCCACATTATACTGTTTTGGAAAACATTATGCTGGCTCCTACAAAAAACCTGAAAATAGCCAAAAAAGAAGCAAAGACGGATGCTCTTCATTATTTAGAAGAGGTAGGACTGCTTGAAAAAGCTGATTCTTATCCTTTTTCCCTTTCCGGCGGCCAGCAGCAACGTGTAGCTATTGCAAGGGCACTTGCAATGCATCCGAAAATGCTTTTATTTGACGAACCCACATCAGCTTTAGACCCGCAGATTGTAGGCGATGTTTTAGATGTTATGAAAGAGCTTGCCAAAAAGGGCATGACAATGCTGGTAGTTACCCATGAGATGACCTTTGCCAGAGAAGTTTCCGACAGAATTATATTTATGGACGGCGGGTATATTATAGAAGAAGGGACACCGGACGAAATATTCTCAAATCCTCAGGATAACAGAACCAGAACATTTCTTGCCCGTACCCTGAATCATTAGACAGTACTTTTCTTTATGGAAAGGAGTTGGACACGCATGAGTACATCTATGGAATGGCTTGCCACACAACAGATATTGCCTGATTTCAAGTGGATTGCCGGTAAAGGCGGTAAGGACAACGTGATTACCGGTGTGAATATAATGGACAATCCGGATACTGTCCGTTTTCTCGTAGGCGGAGAACTTATTCTTTCTACCGGATACTTTCTTATAAATGACGATAAGCTCCGCCGGAATTTTATTCACGACCTTGTTGAAAAAAAATGTGCAGGACTTGGAATCGCCTTAAAACGTTATCTGGACAAGCTTCCTGAATCTATGATTGAAGAAGCAGACCGGCTGGATTTTCCCATTATAAGCATTCCCTTTGAACAGAATTTTGCGGAAATCAGTATGATGATATACCGGAAAATACTGAAGGAGGAAATGGCTGATACCGAGACGGTCTATCAGATGTATCGGAAGCTGAATGAAATCATCATCCATGAACACTCCTTAAGAGATACCCTGAATACAATCTATGACCTGATCGGATGTCCTGTAATTCTTACCAATAACCGATTGGAATTTTTAGAGCGCTCCCATTCCACGGGGCAGGACAACGATTATATTGAAAATCAGCTTATATTCGACCCAATAGAAACCGAAAGCATTTTAAACGAATATGATATAAAGCATTTTCAGGTAACTACCAGCCTTGCCCGGATACTGTTTCCCATCCGCGATAAGGACAATCTGTTGGGCTTTCTTTGCTTTGTGGAAAATACGGACAGCTTTTCTACCAATAAATATAATTTCGTTTTCAGCATTTTATCCCTGCTTGCCATCGAGCTGATAAATAATACTCTCAGGCAGCAAAGCAACCTGCAAAAACAAAACAACTTTATCCGAAATATCTTATCCGGCAACCTTTCGGAATTTGATATGATATCTCAATGCAATCTATATGGTTTTGACTATATAAGCCCGCGGATTTGCGCGGTTATTCATCCTGAAATAGGACTGGATAAGCAGTTCGAGGAAAGGGCTTCTATCAGGGAACGTTTTGATTTCCTTATTCGCGGTCAGATTTCACGTTCTAATCAGATAATTTACAAATTTAATTATGAGAGGAATTTTATTCTGTTTTTCCTGTCCCATTCTTCCTTCAGTCATAGTAACACAAATGAAGCAAAGGAATTTGTAGAACAGCTTGCAAAGCTGATGGATGCACAAAATTTTACCTATAATATCGGTGTAAGCGAATGCCTGCAGGGAATTGATACAGTCCAGTCTTCCTTTCTGGAAGCCATGGATGCCCTTCAGATTGGCAAAAAGGTTCATGCCAAAAGCCATATTTTCCAATATAATGAGGATATTATTTATCACACCCTGTCCAATTCCATATCCAGCCCTCATTTAAAGAATTTTTATTTAAATACTCTAAAGCCTCTTATAGAATTTGACAAACAAAATAATGCTTCCTTATTTGAAACGCTGCATATGTATTTTAAATGCAATTTCAGCATAAAGGAAACATCCAAAGCCTTGTATATACACAGAAACACTATGGCATCAAGGCTGGAGAAAATAAAAGAGCTGCTGCCATATGATTTGTCCGATTTTAACAATTCTGCAATTCTGCTGCTCAGCTTTTATGCCTATGAGCTTCTGGAAAAGAAAAACTAATACGAATACAATCAGGAGGAAAGAAAATGAAGAAATATGTAATAACAATAGCAAGACAATTTGGAAGCCTTGGTCGCCCAATTGCCCGGGGGCTTGCAGACCAGCTTGGCATTGAATACTACGACAGGGATATTGTTGAAGAAGTTGCACACAAACTGAACCTTCCGGTTTCCACAATAAGCGAATCTGAGGAAAAAGCCCGTTCTCTCTTTTTTAATATGAAATATCCTCTGGGTACTGCAACTACTCCTACTCAGGACAAGATTTTTTCCGTTCAGCAGGAAATCATATTAAATCTGGCTGAAAAGGAATCCTGCATTATCGTTGGACGCTGCTCTGATTACATACTGGAAAAAACAAAAAATCATATCAGCATCTTTATTTATGCACCTTATGAAGCCCGTATGGATAACTGTATCAACCGCCTTCATCTTTCAAAGCAGGAAGCAGAAAAAATGATTGCGGCAGTAGATAAGGCAAGAAATTCATACCATCTGCGCTATGCCCACTATCTCCCTTATGATATCAATCATAAGGATCTGCTCATTAACAGCAGCCTGCTTGGTGTAGAGGGTACTGCTAAATATCTGGCTCAACTGGTACGGAATAATTTTGAATGAAACCGCCAGTCTCTTTCTGCACCAGCAGAGAAATCTGCTGTCTGAACTGTTGCCCGAATGTGCAAGCTTTTTTAGGCAGCAGACAGTAGTTTGTTGCCTTTTTTTTCATTTTCCATTATAATAAACCATTGCCAGGGAAACACTAATGAAAATCAGGAGTTCAAGCTACAGAAAAGGACGGTGAGAGCCATGTCGGAAATACAATGGAAGCAAATAACCATGGAGGATGAGGCATTAATAAAAAGATATTATGAGCAGGAACAATCCAGAAGCTGCGAGTTTACTTTTGCAAACAATTTTTTGTGGTCTCCTCATTACAAAACAAGATATGCAATTGTAGAAGGAATGCTGGTGTTCATTTCAGGCGCAGAAAATTTTTCCGTAAGCTTTCCTTTGGGAAAAGGAAGTGAGATGAAGGCAATGGAAGCGCTGTTTTCCTATTTTAAGGAAATGGAAAAACCTTTCCAAATGCATATGGTAACGCCGGAACAGTTCCAAAAGCTGGAAGCGCTTTATCCCGGAAAATTTCAGATTGAATATGACCGGGACGCGGCAGATTACATTTATGAATCGGAAAAACTGATTACCTTATCGGGGAAAAAGCTTCACAGCAAGCGCAACCATCTGAACCGATTTAAAGAAGAGCACCCCAACTGGCAGTATGAATCCATAACAGCAGAAAACAGGCATGAGTGCATGGAAATGGCAGAAAAATGGCGCCAGTTGAACGGCTGTGATGAGGATGAAGAAAAAGAAGCAGAGTTTTGCGTTACACTGAATGCGTTAAAGAATATGGAAAGGCTGGGGCTGACAGGTGGATTGATTCGTCTGGATGGTGAAGTGATTGCTTTTTCCATTGGCGAGCCGGTATGTAATGATACTTTTGTTGTTCATATTGAAAAAGCATATGCCCATATACAAGGCGCTTATCCTATAATCAACCAGCAGTTTGCAGAGCATGAAGCTGCAGGGTATTTATATGTGAACCGGGAAGAAGACGTGGGGGCGGAAGGACTTAGAAAGGCAAAGCTTTCCTATCGGCCGGTATTCCTGCAGGAGAAAGGTCTGGTTACTTTAAAGTAACCAGACCTTTCTCCTGTTCGGTTATATATCCTTATTAAAAAGATGGATATTATCCCAGGAAAGGTCATGCCCGTTAAAATCTGCCGTCTTCCGGGAACCTTCTGCAATACTCATGCGGTATTCGGTAGGGGTGCAGTCCATGTATTTTTTAAACAGCTTATTGAAATAGCTGCTGCTGTTAAAGCCTACACGGGAAGCCAGTTCTGCAATAGAGAGCTTCCTGTTTTCACGGATAAGGCCTGCAGCCACAAAAATGCGGTATTTCATCAGATATTCAAAAGGGGTGAGTTGGATACTGCGCTTGAAGCAGCGGCAGCACTCTCCCTTGCTTACATGGATGGAAAAAGCAATATCATCCAATGAAATAGTATCGTTATAGTGCTTTTGTATGAACAGGATTGCTTTTCTGGTTCTGGCCTCATCCAAGGTAAGCTGAGCGGAATTTTCAGGAAGCGAGGAGCTTCCGGGGACTTCCAGATGTTCCAATAAAAGAAGCCAGAAAGAAGAAAGGGCATTCCGCGTATAAATTTCATAACCAAAAGGTTTCTGAAGATTCAGGGAAAAGACCTCCGCTAATCTTTCGATAGAAGCTTTATGGAATTCTTTTGTTCCGTCCAATATTATGCAGCGCAAATCCCGATTGGATGAAATGGGATTTAAATAAGCGGCAGCCAGCTTAGTCTGTCCGTGGCCAAACAGAAAAAAGGGATGAAACACAATAGATACATATACACAGTTTTCGTCTTTGAGAGGATGGGCAGAATGAAGAATATTATGGTTGATAAAAATTGCCTGTCCTTCCGATAAAATAAATGCCTCGTCATTTATCATAAATTTGACCCGCCCGCTTTTCACAAGGGAGATTTCCATCTCTTCGTGCCAGTGCCAGCGGACAAATCCTGTATGCAGGGCATCGAAATTTACCAGATAGGTGCCCACCGGATATTCCAAATCCCCATGAGCCTTCAGCTCTTCCATATTTTCATTTACATGAACTATAGAATTAGAAGTATCTAATATTTTATTCATGAAATCACCCGAATCATCTTTCTAAATAGTCTGAAAAAGCCTTTACGGCCAGTCTGTAATTTCCTTTGGCAATAGGAACAAAGGAGTCGTTCCCTATAATAAAATCATAGCGGCGGCTTCCGGTAACATGCTGGAAGTTTACGAGAAAGCTCCTGTGACAGCGGTAAAAATGCCGGCTGGGAAGTGATTTCTGCAAATCGTCCATTCGTCCCCTTATAAATAAGGAGCCGCCCTTTGTATGCAGGGTTATTTTGGACTCCATGATTTCCGCATAGTAGATATCTGAAACGGAAAGCAGCACCTTTTGATTGGAGGTATCTTTTAATAATACGGTTTCTGCCCTGGCGGTATCCTTGCAGGCATCAAAGAAACGGCGGAAGGCTTCCTTCAGATTTACTAAAGTAACAGGCTTCACCAGATAGTGCAGGGGTGCCACTTCATAGCTTTCCACTGCATAATCGCTGGAAGAGGTAATGAATACAATGTTTGCAGCCTCAGCCTTGATGCGTATCTTTCTTGCAAGCTCCATGCCGTTCATTCCATCCAGTAATATATCTAAGAAAAACAGGTCATAGGAGGTGGAAGACAAGGCTTCTAACAGGCTTTCAGCACTTTCATAAGTATCTATTTCATATGTAAAGGAAGTTTCTTTTAAAATCTTTGCGGACATTTTTTTTAATACGGTAGTAAAAAGAAGCTCGTTATCTACTATGGCTACCCGGATGTGTTCCATTGCTATGTTCCTCCAGTCTGGATATAGTAAAGAAAATTAGCTATTGTCCACTTCATTTTAGCATAGTCAATGGTAAACCTCAAATATAAAATACTTAAATATAACTTTAATTAAGTTTTAAAAAAGTAACATTTACCCTTTTTTGCAAGAGTAAATGCTACTTCCTTAATCACTACTTCCAAATTGGAAATAAACTTTTCACTTCGGCAAGGCTTTCACTTTTATTTTTCCCGGAATGTAGCACAGGATGTCTGTTTACAGTCGCAGGCATTACATCCCTTGATATCA
The DNA here is from genome assembly GCA_947382355.1 of uncultured Lachnospiraceae bacterium. Taxonomy (GTDB): domain Bacteria; phylum Bacillota; class Clostridia; order Lachnospirales; family Lachnospiraceae; genus RGIG3040. The sequence continues at coordinate 14,721 of CANCYR010000045.1, read as the reverse complement.
ACCTTTTCTGCGTGGCATTTGTAATTTGCATTGTATATACATTTGGTCGCCTCACAGTCGATACAGATGGTCTGGCACGGATGGTCCAGAGCGCTTACAAAGTTGTCCCTTCCCTGTTCACGGAAAGAATCGCAGCAGGTCTCGTCGGTGTTCTCCGCATGCTTTCCGCCTACCATAATGTCGCCTTTACAGCAACAGTCGCTTTTGTTATAAGAGCAGGTGTCAACTGCACATTTTAATACTGCCATAATAAAGCCTCCTATATTTTTCTTGAATTTATTTGTCTGCTTTAGAACAGAAATGTTCCTACATGTAGTATTGGTAGCATTTGTTTTTTTATTCGGAATGAAAATGGAATTTTTATACATAAAATGCGGCATGGAAGGATTTGCTTTTTCTTCCATGCCGCCGGTTTCTTTTAGCTGCTTTTAATGTTTTTATTATTTTTTATTGCTTTCTTTTGATTATCTGCTTCTAATTGTTTTCTTCCCCTACTTCTTTTCTGATTTCCTTTGTTCTGATTTCCTTTGAAATTTCATCAATAAAGGTGTCTAAATTCTTTTGTCCTTCATCTCCGGCAAAACGGCTCCTTACGGAAACAAGTCCTTCCTCTTCTTCCTTCTGCCCCACTACAAGCATGTAAGGCACTTTTGCAAGACGGGTTTCCCGAATCTTATAGCCGATTTTTTCGGAACGGTTATCCAAAGTACAGAGGATGCCGTTTTCTTTTAATTTTTCTTCCACGCTCTTTGCATAACCAATATATTTTTCGGAAATAGGAAGCACCCGCACCTGTTCCGGACAAAGCCATGTAGGGAACTTTCCTGCATATTTTTCAATCAGCCATGCCAGCGTTCTTTCATAGCAGCCCATGGAGGTTCTGTGGATAATGTAGGGGCGCACCTTTTCCCCGTTCTGGTCCACGTAATACATATCAAACTGTTCTGCTAAAACCGCATCCCACTGAATGGTAATCATAGTGTCTTCTTTTCCGTATACATTCTTTGCCTGAATATCCACCTTAGGTCCGTAAAAAGCTGCTTCTCCTTCTTCTTCGGTAAAAGGAACTCCTAATTCCAGTAAGATGTTCCGGATATGCGCCTGTGTCTCTTCCCAGACTTCCTCGCTTCCAACATATTTTTCCTTATTATTGGGGTCCCATTTGGATAAGCGGTAGGTAACATCCTCAGATACTCCCAATGTATCCAGACAGTACTTTGCCAGAGCAAGACAGCCCTTAAATTCTTCCACCATCTGGTCCGGCCTTACAATCAAGTGTCCTTCCGAAATGGTGAACTGGCGGACGCGGGTAAGTCCATGCATTTCACCGGAATCCTCGTTTCTGAACAAGGTAGAAGTCTCACCGTAACGCAGTGGCAAATCCCTGTAGGACTTCTGGCTTGCTTTATATACATAATACTGGAACGGGCATGTCATAGGGCGAAGGGCAAACACTTCCTTATCCTGTTCCTCATCTCCCAGCACGAACATGCCTTCCTTATAGTGGTCCCAGTGTCCGGAAATCCGGTACAAATCGCTTTTTGCCATAAGAGGGGTCTTTGTACGCACATAGCCTCTCTTTTCTTCCTCGTCCTCAATCCAGCGCTGCATGATCTGAATCATCTTGGCGCCCTTCGGCATTAAAAGAGGAAGCCCCTGTCCAATTACGTCAACCGTTGTAAACAGTTCCATTTCCCTGCCAAGCTTGTTATGGTCGCGCTTCTTAATGTCCTCCAAATGCTCTAAATATTCTTTCAGCTCATCCTTTTTATTAAAGGCGGTTCCGTAAATTCTCTGCAGCATTGCATTTTCGGATTTCCCTCTCCAATAGGCACCGGAAGAGGAAATCAGCTTAAATGCCTTGATTCCTTTTGTGCTCATTAAGTGGGGTCCTGCACAAAGGTCTGTAAATTCTCCCTGTCTGTAAAAAGAAATCACCGCATCCTCCGGCAAATCCCGAATCAGTTCTACCTTATATGGCTCTTCTTTTTCTTCCATGAATTTTATGGCTTCTTCTCTTGGAAGTGTAAATTTCTCAAGCTTTGCCCCTTCCTTAATGATTTTCTTCATTTCCCCTTCTATTTTATCCAAATCCTCTCTGGAAAAAGGCTCTGCTTCAAAATCATAATAAAAGCCTGTGTCAATGGAAGGCCCTATTGCCAGCTTCACATTGGGATATAGGCGTTTTACAGCTTCTGCCAGAACATGGGAAGCGGTATGGCGTATGGTGGATAAGCCCGCCTTGTCATTGGCAGTTAAAATATTCAGCTCACAGTCCTGCTCCACCATAGTTCTTAAATCTACCGTTTCGCCATTGACCTCACCGGCGCAGGCAGCTCTTGCCAGTCCTTCGCTGATATCGAGGGCAATGTCATATACGCTCATGGACTGGGCGTATTCTTTTACGGAACCATCTTTTAATGTGATTTTCATGTTTTTTCTCCTCTTTCTTTTATTGATTTTATTTCTTGCCTTGGCATTTATATAATTTCCCGCTTTAGTTTCGGTGCTGTTTACGGTTGATCAGTCTTCTGTTTCGGATTCACAGACGCCAACGCACTGACATTCCCCTTCATCCAAATCAGCCCTGCCGCAATTATTGCTTCCATTGTGATTACCATTATTGCTTCCAATGGTCACCCCATGGGTCCACGGTGCCTTTAGCAGGCCAATGGCAATACCTGCAAAAAAACAAAGGCCTCCCAACATCCATAATTCTCTTTTATTGATTTCCACATCACCAATAAATAAATCTTCAAAAAATTCTCTCATACGCATAAATCTCCTTTTTACTTCTTTTCACAATTGATTATTTTTTTGCATAAAGCAGTTTCTCATACAGGATAAAAAAAGCCCCATGCACTTATTTTGTGCATGGGACGTAATCTACGCGGTTCCACCCTGCTTGCCTTCTGCGCAGCCGGACAGCTCTGACCGGGTACGGCTTATGAAAGCCTCTCATTTGATGGTAACGGAATCACCGGACCGGATTGGGGCCACTCAGAGTTAGTTTTCATCTGCTTCCTGTAAAGATGCTTTCACCACCGGGAAGTCATTATAGCATGTCCCTCCTATAGCACTTTGCTTTCTGATATGCTATATGAGTCTTTCTATGCTTTTCTTCCGCTGTCATCCCTCTCTGCTGCATTTCACAGATTACTCTTCTCTTCAACGTGTTGCGCTAATATAGTTTTTCTTAAAAATTTGCTTATTTGTATTTTATACTTGTTTTTCAAAAATGTAAAGAGGTAATTTTTATCTAAATATCCGGCTCAATCAGTCCGCTCTTATTGTCGGTTCTGTACCACTTTTTTGTGGAAATCTGCATAATGACTCCGGAATTTGGCAGCTTAAAAACAGAAATATCCCCATAGCTGTCAGGAGCGTTACCCGAGGCTTCTCCAATAATCGTACCAATGCCGTTATCCTTGACATACTCTGCAAAATTCATGGCTGAACTGAATGTATAAACCGATGTCAGCACATACAAATTTCCCCGAAACAACAAATCCTCATATTTAGAATTTTCTATCTCTCTTTGCGGTATGGCAGCCTTAAAAAACCCAAGCCGCCAGTCCCATGCCCATTCCTTATAGGAATCCACATCTATATACTTCAAAAATTCATTTGCCTGCTCACAGGTAAGCTCACAATCCGGATTTTCGCAAAACCAATTCACATTGCTTTTGAACGAAATGCTGTTCCAATATGGATTGCAATAGCTTCCAAAAAGGGAAAAGATGATTGTATATTTTTCTATGGAGATAGTCCCTCTTATTCCTACGAAATCGCAAATCCCCCCAGCTCAAACGTATATTTCCCCTCTTCTTTCCATGCCCTGCAATCCGTAAAAAAGATAGCCCCAAGGCCGCTCCTCCACTTTGACGCTTCAAACCGGAAGCCGTCCTCTTCTGACTCCGCCGTCTTTATCTCTAACAGGACTCCTGTGGGAAAATACGGAAAATTATTTTCATCCAGAGTTATATACCCCTGTTCCTTTAATTCCTCAAAGGTCCCCGGAATCACTTCCATTCCAAACAAAAGCCATGCCTTATAGAGTATGGCATCCTTTTCCCCCTTTGAAAGATTACCGGCTCTGGAAAGATCCACCGCAATCATACTGATGTCCCCGTTTAATCCTTCATCCTCTTCATAAACCTGTTTTAATATATCCATATACAGGCTCACCATATCATCCTCCCGGCTGACCACTTCTATTTTGGAAGCATAAATCTGTCCCGGATAGGATTCCAGCACGATTCCATTAAAGGTAACCTCCACCACCATCCCCGGCACAATTTCATCCTCCTTAAGGCTTTTGCCGTTTTCCATAAAAGCCGTTTCCGCAGCATGCACCACTAATAAGCCTTCTGTTCCATCACTTGCAATCAGACAGCTCTCTTCACTTTTCTCAATCAACTTTCCCCTAAAGGTAACTTCCTGTTCCTGATTGCTTTCCAAAGTATTTTCTGCATTTCCTTTCTGCCCTTCTTCTTCCATTCCGCTGCCTGCATTTGTCCCATCCTGTCCTTCCCCTTTTATAGCCTCATCCTCTGTAAAAGCCCCTGCTTCACCGGATTCCTCCGTCCCGGCACAAGCAGTCAGTGTCCCTGCAAAAACCAGAACAATCAATACTATCGTCAAAATTCTCATTTTCCTCTTCATCTTCTTTCCCTCCATTTTCATTTCTTCCTTATTATTTTAGTGTACCGCCAAAAAAATTTACTTTCCAACCCATATTTATCCCTTTTCCCCCAACCAAACCATTACACTTTTATTACTTTATTAAGATACGTTCATCCCCCACATATTTTATGGAACAAAATATTTTTTTCTACAAAAGATTTTCTTGCAAAAAACAATGGGTCGGAAACCTGCTTCCCGGAATTCCGACCCATTGCTTTTATGCTCTTATACTTTTATATTCTTATGTCATTCATTCTCCCTGAGTCTTTCCACAATGGATTTTCTTGCTGCAAAATGATAAATGATTAATGGCAGTATCATGCCCAGAATCAAAAATGCCGGTACGATAATGACCATTGGCAGCAAGGTGAACCGAAAGGAAAAAAACCACCACATATTTTCCATCACATGCCCTGCAAGGGGCTCTGCTGCAATGGATAAAACCAGCGAAAACAAAACGGCGCCAAAAGCATACAGCATTCCTTCATAAACAAGCATTGTCTTTAACTGCTTTCCAGTCATGCCCACTGACTGCAGCATGGCAAATTCCCGCCTGCGGCTTAAAATTCCTGTCAGTATGGCGTTAAAGAAATTCAGCACTCCCACAAGGCCCACCACAAAGCTTAACACGCCGCCTACAATCAGAAACATATTCCGGAAGCTTTCAAAATCCTCCCGTACCGTCTTTTTGCTCTCATACATCATGCCAGAGCTTTCCCCTGCCGTGTAATCCGCCAGAAATTCCTCTGCTTCCGCCTCCAGCGCTTCATCCGGCGCATCAAACATATAGTACATCGGGAAAATTTCTAAACTGCTGTCCCGTTCCAACGCCTCCTTAGGAAGCACCGCTTCCAGGCCATTTTTTGCATAACGATAGCCCATGCTGTAAGGAACGTTTACAATGGCGCATACATTATATTCTACTTCCCGCTGCTTAATAACCCGAAACTCCACATATTCCTCCGGAGTATCTTCGTCACAAAGCTCCCCCGTGCGGCTGTCATAAAAGTTTCCTTCTTCCACATAGACAACCGGAATTTTAGTTCCAATCTCCGGATAACTTCCATAGACATTTCCATAATCATCCACTCCGACTGCAATGGCAATGTTATGACTGTCCTTATCCAGAAGAGGAGCAATGTCCCCTTCCACAACCCGCAGTTTTTCAAACAGGGCTTCGTCCAGTCCTTCTAAAGTTATATCGGTCTCCACCAGCGAGCCCCGTCTTGTCTCATTTGCCAGATTTTCCTTTGCCTCTTCTTCCGAAAGAAAGCGCTGACTGTCCAGCCAAGACTCCTCTGTCACATAACAGTTCGTTATGCCGGACACTCCATATCCGCAGCCCGCCAGAGAATGTTCCGTATTCTTTCCCATTTCCTCTATCACATCCTCCTGCAGTCCTGCTTCCGGGGAATATGCCTGAAACCGGAAATAGTCTGTTTTTCCCACAATAAAATCCGCAACCGTATTGTGACTTACATACTTTTCCATGTCAAAGCCTTTTGTAAGGGCATACACGCTGTTTAAAAGAATCACCGCCAGAGATAAGGAAAGCAGCACAAGCGCCGTTTTTGTCCGGCTGCGCCCTAAATTGGCAAATGCCATCTTGGGCAGGGAAGCTCCCCTTGTGGCGCGGCTCTTTTTCTTTCCCGCCTTTGATTCCGTATAACGGACTGCTTCCACCGGCGATATCTTCGCCGCCATCCGCCCCGGACGCATACAGGAAATCAACACTGTAATCAGGGCAAATATGCCTGCAAACAAAAAAATTGACGGAGATGTGCTAATCTTTCCACCATCAACTATCGTTGCGGCCGACATGACTATAGGAGTCAAAACACTGCCCACTCCATAGCCGCCCAAAAAGCCAATGGGAATCCCAATAACGGAAAGAAATAATGCCTCATAGCGTATCATACGCTTTAACTGTCCCGGCGTAGTGCCGATTGTCTTTAACAATCCGTAAAAACGAACGTCGCTGCTCACCGAAATCCGGAATATATTATAAATAATCAGATAACCGGTAAAAATCACAAGCAGGAGAAATGCAATGATTGCCAGAACAACCGCCGGGTCTATGGAGGAGCCCAGCTCGGAAGCTGAATATCCCCAGTTCACGCCAATGCGGACACAGTTTTCTGCCTCCCTGTTCTCCCACTGATATCCAAGGTCCCTGTCGATTCCTTCCATGACGCCCCGGATATTGATACTGGAGGCAAGCATTACATTCATGTCGGAACGGAAAGGCACGCCGCCTGCAGCCACATAATCCCTCTCTACCTGCTTTACATATTCCTGTGACACATTCATATAATGTACCGGGGACAGCTTATCGTATTCCCAATAGCCCACCAGGGTAAAGCTGTCCGTGCGTTCCTCTGGCATACCGCCTTCCTTGCTATTCATTCCATAGGTAAGCTCCACCTTAGCGCCAAGCTCTGCCGGTATTCCCAGCTTTTCCAGAGCCAGCGTATCCATGGCAATTTCATTCTTTTCCTTTGGCAGACGGCCTTCCTTCAGGGAAACATAAGACCATTTGGCGCAATTGTCATCCATCCAGCTTAGCTCCGCCGGTATTTTTGCAAAGGGAGGCTCCATGATGAACCCGCACACGGTACGCATTCCATAAGCCTTTACCTTTTTGTGGGCGGCAAGAGCCTGCTGCTTGCTTTCATCCACATCCTTAAAGGTTCCGTGGCAGTATCCCCCTGCCTGCCGGAACTGGTATTCCTCAAAGCTTGCATTGATGGACAGGGAAATGGTAAAAAGTGACGTGAAAAGCAGGGTTGTCAGGGCAATGGCAAAAATTGCAATCATATTCCGCATTTTTGCAGCCTTTAACTGCCTGAAGGCAAGGCGGCGTATACAGCCTTTATTTTTTACGTTCATAGCTGCACCCCCTTACGCCCGTTCCACGATTTTTCCGTCTTCAATGCGGATAATTCGGTCTGCAAGCTGGGCGATTTCCTCATTATGGGTAATCATTACGATTGTCTGGGAAAACTTCTGTCCGGTTACCTTCAAAAGCCCCAGCACGTCCTGACTGGTTCTGGAATCCAGGTTTCCCGTAGGCTCATCCGCCAGAATAATGGCAGGCTTGGAGGCAAGCGCCCTTGCAATTGCCACCCGCTGCTGCTGGCCGCCTGATAAATTGTTTGGCAGATTGTTCAGTTTGCTTTCAATGCCCAGCGTATCAATAATTCTGTCAATATAATCCTTATCAGGGGATATGCCGTCAAGCTGCACCGGAAGCACAATGTTTTCATAAACATTCAGCACCGGGACCAGATTATAATTTTGGAAAACAAATCCGATTTTCCTGCGCCTGAAAATAGTCAGCGCCTCATCCTTTAAAGAAAAGATTTCTTTACCGTCCACGGTAACCTTGCCTGATGTGGGGCGGTCAAGTCCCCCAAGCATATGCAAAAGAGTGGATTTTCCACTGCCCGATGTTCCCACAATGGCAACGAACTCCCCTTTTTTCACGGAAAGGTCTACACCATCCAGCGCCCGGACCTGATTTTCCCCGCTTCCATAAACCTTTTTCAAACTCTCTGTTGATAAAATTGTCATCTGATTTACCTCCTTTGATAATACAAGATTATCATAGAAATCTTTCCAGATTCTTTCCACAAAGAAATAAATTATTACAGTTTTGAAAGATTTTTGGAAGCTGCAGGCAAATACACGGACATAGCAGTGCCTTTTCCCGGCGCAGAGCGCAGTTTCATATAGCCGCCTTCCGCCTGAACAATCTGCCTGCTTAAAAACAGTCCGATTCCCACGCCCTTTTCACCACTCACATCAGCTGAACGATAAAACCTGCCAAAAACTGCCCCCTGTTCCGATTCCCGTATTCCCCTTCCTGTATCACTGACAGTTATGGACACAAATAACTCATAAGCATTTACGGAAATGGAAACGGAACCGCTGTCAGTATATTTTATGGCATTGTCCACCACATTTCCCACTGCCTCAAGAGTCCACTTTTTATCAAATATTCCACACAGGCTCCCGCTATCACAGACAGTAAACTTAAGCCCCTTTTCTTCCGCCGCAGGCTTATACTGTTCATAAAGGGCATGGAGCAAATCCGCAAGCAGGCCTTCTGTAGGATTGACTGTTATGATTCCCGTTTCTAAACGGGACAGCTTTATAAGGGAAGTAATCAGGAAGCGGAGCTTTTCTGCCTGTGTATGGATGAATGCCGCGCTTTTCATGGCACCCTCCGGCAGCGCTTCCTCCTTAAGCAGTTCTGAATAAAGCAGTAAATTGGAAATGGGGGTTTTTGTCTGATGTGATATATCTGAAATCAAGGTATTGATTTTATCTTTTTCTGATACAAGATTTTTAGCTGACATTTCATTTGCCGCCAGATAATGGGACAACATGCTTTCCAGCCTTGAAAGCCGTGTCTCATCATAGGAAAGTTCGCTAAAGCTGCCCTTCATGGCTGAATCAACCATAGCTTCTAACCGCTCCATTGTCCTTTTCATCTGCCTCCTGCTAAGCAATATGGCAAACACAGAAGCAAGAATGCAGCCTGCCGCTAAAATACATAGCCAGTTATCCATTTGGTTTCCTCCATGCATATCCGATGCCGTAAACAGTTTTTATATAATCGCCTGCATGAAGCTTGTCCCGAAGACGTTTCACTAAAACAGACAGGGCATTTTCATCCACATATTCCTCATATCCCCATATATAATTTATCAAGGTTTCCCTTGACAGGGTGATTTCTTTATTTTCCATGAGAATCCGCAAAAGCTTCTGCTCTGTCTTGCTAAGCTCCAGTTTTTCTCCAAGATAGAAAAACTCCATCCTTTCAAAATCAAAAAGCCAGTCTCCTAACCGCTCCTTACAGCCGCCCTTACTTTGCTTCAGCCTGCGCAGCTGGGTATTTACCCGTGCCCGCAGCACAGCAAGGGAAAAGGGCTTTACGATATAATCCTCCGCTCCAAGCTCTAAGCCTGTCACCATATCGGTTTCCATATCATTTGCAGTTAAAAGGATGACGGCAGGACCGGCTTCCGCTTTCAGCTCCTCTAAAAAATCAAAACCATTTCCATCCGGCAGGTTTACATCGAGAATAATCAGTGAATAGCTTTCCTTTCCAAGCCGCCATCTGGCCGCTTTTATGCTGCCGCAACACTCTGCCAGAATAGTATCTGCAGAAAGGGCACGGCACAGCCCTTCCGCCAGCGCCTCATCGTCCTCTACAATTAAAATACGATACATATTATACTCCATGCTTATTGAATCTTAATCTTTGCTTTTTATATGCAATAGCAGGACCACTGTTAATCATCGCAATATTTCTTTACAATCTTCTCAAAGTCTTTCTTCACCTCTGTAAAGGCTTCCAGAATTTTAGAAGAAAAAGCGCCGCTCTGTCCATTTATAATCATTTGAAAAGCCTTATCTGTATCATATGCGTCTTTATAAACCCTCCTTGACGTCAGAGCATCATATACATCCACCAAAGAAATAATCTGGGCTGCAATGCTGATTTCATCTCCCTTCAATCCGTCAGGATAGCCGTTTCCATCATACTTTTCATGATGATGTCTGGCTATATCATAAGCATATTCACAAAATTCCTCGCTGTCTAAGTGGATTAACTTCTCTATGATTTCTGCCCCTTTTGTCGTGTGGGACTTTATGACTTCATACTCATCCTCGTTCAGCTTTCCGGCTTTCAATATAATATTGTCCGGAATGATGATTTTTCCAATATCATGTAAGGAAGAAGCCCATCCGATAAGTTCAATTTTCTCTTCTGTAAGCCCGTATTCCGGATACAGCCTCATTATACTCGTTCCAAGGCAGAAAGCCAATTCACGGATTCTTTTTATATGCTGCTCCGATTCCAGATTCCTGAATTCTACTATATTGCTTAAGGAATCAATCAGAACCTGGTTCATATGCCTTTGCTTTTCCACCATGAGCTTCAACATGGCATTTTGCTTTTTCAACTTTTCCGTCTGATTTTTGACTGTAACCTCCAGCTGGGTCTTATACTGAAATACTTCAACCACATTGTCTACCAGATGTTTTACAACTTCTGCATGAAAGGGCTTTCTAATATAACTTATAATGCCGTACTCATACCCTTTCTTTTCATACTGTTCTGCTTTTTCACTTGTAATCATAATAAAAGGAATTCGATTTAAAAACTTTTTTTCGCTTAAGTGTTGCAGCACCTGAAAATTATCCTTGACAGGTATCATAAGATTAAACAAAACTACCGCAAGTGAAGCTGCATGTTTTTTTAATGAATCAATCCCTTCCTTTTCATTTGAAACTGCCAGAATTTTATATTTATCCTGAAATATTTCAACCAGTTCTGCACGGCTTTCATCATCGTTTTCCAAAATCAAAATTGTATCACGTTTCATTCCTGCTCATACCTTCTTTTCCATCTTATAGTTTTACCATTATAACATTATTTTTTTTCAGTTTAAAAATGACTCTGCTCACATATTTAGGCAGCATATACTTTATAGTATTTACCTCAATAATACTTCCCTCATATGCAGTTCCCCTTACACTTACCGCATTCATGCCCGGTTCGGTTATATTGACAAGCCTGGATATGTCAGCATCCAGCTCCGCCAGCTCATGGTCTTTGGCTACTATTGCTGCATTCAGCTTTTTAATGAGCTCCACTGCCTGCTCCTTATTTGGCGGAAGAGCCTGCAATATTTTATTCCATCTTTCTTCAAGCATGGACAGCTCATCTAAAATCTTCTCCCTCTGCCCTTCAAACAGAGCCTGCTTCTTATCATAAAGTGCATTTCTTCCCACATCCAGAAACGTCCTTATATGGGAACTGTTTCCAAGGTTATAAGTATCCACACCTCTTACCGCACAGACCCTTCCTCCCAGAATCATTCCTTTGCTTCCGGATACTATCACTTTTCCCATTGTATTAATATTGCTATTCATAATATAATTTGCCTTTACATTACCACCGGCATTAATATTGGCAGCTTCAAAAAAGTTGCCGGAAACTTCCCCTTTCGCCTCAATAAAACAGTCATACTTGGAACAGCTTCCTTTTTTAATCATAATATTGCCGCCGGAAACCAGTCTGGCCGTTTCTACATTATGTTCAACAATAATGTCTCCTGTTGCTTCAATAGACCCGCCTGAATACACACTGCCAATTACGTGTACAGAGCCGTCCACCTCCAGCTTTCCCGTAACAGCAGTTACATCTTCATTTACAACAAGCATATTGGAAATAATAATCCGGCCGTTTAAATACTCAAATTTCCCGTTCAGCCTGGAAAGATAAGTCACTCCGTCCGGGGCAATGATAAACCCTTCCCCCTTTAACGGCTTTTTCTCAAGGCCCTTATTGGCATGAAGCACTTCACCAAAAACATTTTGACCATCCTTTCCCTTTTGGGCAGGATGATAAACAGCAATTTTTTCTCCCTCTTCCACCATCTCAAAAGCCTCTATATTTACGTAATCGACTCCTCCGTCAGGAAGCGGCGCAGGGATGCGGGGCAAATCAAGCCTTACAAAAAATTCAAACCAGCCATTTTCGCCTGCTTCAGCAGGCGTTCCTTCAGCAATCAGTATTTTTTCATTCATTCTTCTTTTCTTAATCATCTGGGTGATTGCCTCTTGCTTAATACCAACCACAATCCCCCTCTTTTCCAGCTCATTGTATATATCCGCCTCTGTGACCATATTGCCGGGAAACCATGGAATAAATGCATATGCTTTATTTCCGTCATTTTCTATAAATATGCTGAATTCCTTTTTGGTCAAAGCTTTCAAATCGATATCCAGCTTATCTGCACTTACAGGTCTTGTTGTCTTTTCCTTTAAGAGCTTTTCCCGTTTTTGTTTCATGTCCGTACCGGAAAAAATCAGCTTGGCATAAGAAGACACATCCAGCCCTGCTTCCAGCCCAAGGCGGATTTCCTTCATCTGCCAATGGCTGAACAGGCAATTTAAATATAATTCTACGTCCAGCTTCTTTTCCAGCCCTAAACGGATTTCCTTCATCTGCATCCAGTTATACTGGGAATTGGCATATAAGGAAACATCCAGTCCTTCATACAAGCCTATTCTGATTTCATAAATCTGCTGTACATACATATCATCTGTCAGCCATTTATCAATGGGAAGCTCCTCTTCCAGAGCAAGACGAATCTGCTCCAATTCATCATCCACAAATCCTCTTTCCAGATATTGTGTAAGATTGTTGGATGAATAAAAGGAAAGACGAATCTGCTTCATTGTTTCATAACTATATAAAGGGTCGGCATATTGGGAAACATCTACCTTATCCTTTATTCCCATTCGAATTTGTTCCATTTGAAGCCAGTTGTACTCTGGATTGGAATAAAGAGAAACATCCAGCCCTTCTTCCTTCCCAAGAAGAATCTCCTGATGTTGTTCTTTCATATATTCGGAATTTTCCATCATTGCAAATTCTGAATTTTTAAGTGGAGTCTGCTTTGTTTGCATATTGGAGTCCAACCTTTCATACTATAATATAGTCCATTATAGTATACTATAATTCCATGAAAAGGTCCATCATTTTCTCCCATGTAAAAAACCAGAAGCTTTTTTCAAACCTGTGCTTTTTGCACTGGTTTGAAAAAGGCTTCTGGTTTAAAAAGAAAACCCTTCCTTTAATCTTGTAACAATCTCACAACTTTAACCGGTGTCCTGTAATAAGCGCTGGATACACGAATACCTGTCTTAGGACTGCTGGCATGACAAACCTGACCGCCTCCGATGTAAATCGCCACATGGTTAATCCTGCCGCCCTTTGCATAGAATACCAAATCTCCCGGTTTTGCTTCTGACATATTGATAGAGGTTCCCATATTGGCCTGTGCCCTTGAAGAGTGCGGAAGACCGATGCCGTATTTTGCATAAACACTTAATACAAATCCAGAACAATCGGCGCCTTTTGTAAGGCTGACGCCGCCCCATACGTAAGGGTTTCCCACAAACTGCTTTGCATACTCACAAAGCTCCACTCTGACATTGGATACTCCTTCCCCATATAGAAACTCCGTCATATTTAAAGCTGTCTTCAGCTTCATGTCAACGGAAACAAATTCTGAGGATACATAAGCCGGAGTGCCGTCATAAGATATCTGTACCCAGCCGTCCAATTCAGAAAGCACTGCCAGTTCCTCACCATATGCCACCATGCCTGCTACCGGCGCCTCGGTTGAAGGTTCTTCCCTTAATTTCAGACCATCCGCCTTTACCGTGGCAAGATTCTGTATAACACTGTTAGCTCTTTCTACAGCACCGTTTCCCATAAGAAGAAAATCCGTACTTACATAACCTTCCACGCTTCCGGAAGTGATGTGCGCCTTATTTCCTTCAAACCCTAAAATCTCGCAGGCTGTATTATTGCTCATTTTCCCTACAATCTTACTGTCGTCATCTGCAGTTGCCCGGACATTTAAATGATCCGCCACATTTGCAATTCCAAGATTGGTGTAGCCAAATGTACCGCCGGCTGCCTCTTCCTCTGAATCCTCCTGCTCATCCATATCTTCAGGAGCTATTTCAATAGATGCTAACAGTTCTCCGGCTCCTACGGATGTAACATAAGCCTCTGCACTCTCATCCTTTGTTTTCTTTTCCTCTTTTATGGGGAGTTCAAATGAACTGTCAAAATCAACTGTCACTTCCCCGCTGCCCACATCTTCCGTAGCTATCACGCCGTTTGCCGTTGCACCCACTGAAGGAAGAATACTGGCACGAACCGGAGTTTCCATACAAAGAGTCATAATTATTACACATAATAAAAAATTCTTAACATTTTTAAATTTCATAACCTGTCCTTTTCATCAAACCATATTGATTGTGTTTTTAGTATTCGTTATTTTTTTAATTTTAAACAAATGTTACATATTTGTTACAAATGTTACGGTAATTATAACAATACACTCTCTGCTTGTCAACTACCAGATATTGTAAGCATGCAAAATCCGTAACAGTTCAGCCCTCAGCCTTCCCACACAGGAATCAGAACCGGCTGCAGGC
>CANCYR010000044.1 GCA_947382355.1 uncultured Lachnospiraceae bacterium | reverse complement strand
TTCTACGTCGCCACGCTCCCGCTCTGATAAAAACGCAGCAGTGCTAAGCTCGAAAATACCTCGCTAAGCGCTGGCGTTTTTATAAGGGCTCCTTTAGAAATCACTTTCTGCCTGCATCCGGTTTGGCTTCCCAAAGGGGAACTGCTGTCTGAACGGTTACCTTTTTATACCTCCAAAGCTTCCTCCGCCGCCTCCAAAGAAGAATACCCATACAAAAGCGCCGTATTTTTCACAGTATCTTTAATAAGATTTTCCCCTCTTTTGGCATAATCCGCGACAAAAGCACCATAAAGCCCCAGTGTCCTGTCCGAATAAGTGGAAAGCTCTCCCCTTAAATAAGTTTCAGAGGATGTATTATACAAATTATCCTCTCCCGTATGAATGCTCCTTCCCTGACCGGAAAGACGTGGGTAAGCCTTTGCAAACTCCTCATCCCACTTTACCTGAATTTCCACAATTGCCTCAATAATCGCTTTCTTTTCCGGAGAAATTTCCGGAAACTGCCCTTTAATCCTCTCAAACTCCTCCGGCGCCGTAGACTCCATCATCCGCCCGTATTTTTCCGTAATCAGATTCCAGCCCCTTTCATTTGCCTCCAGAAAATCCTGAATAAAACTGGAAAGAAGCTCTTCATTCCACGTAAGATACTGACTCCTTCTCATTACCTGAAAAGTCAGGAAATTATCCTGACAATCCGCCCTCCCCCCAACATTTTCCACCTTATCAAACGCCTTCCACTCCAGCAGAATCAACTGGTCAATCAACTCATCCTTTGATAATCCTTCCTTCACCGCTTCATCCTTCATACCAAACACCCCTGTCCTTTTTATATACTTTTTATATACTCTTTACATTCTTGCCTTTTAAAACACTCTTTACATTCTTTTTATATGCTTGCCCTTTAAATCACTTTTTATATCCATCGAAAACTTTACCTGGCAAAAAATCTCCTAACCCCTGCCCAAATTCCAACAACCTTCCGCAATATTCAGATGATTGGTTCTGTGGGGAAGCCTATATGCCATGGAAATGAGACTTTAAAATTGTGGAAGCCTCTGCTGACACAATTTTTGCCCAAAGGCTCATTAGAATGCCCGGCATATAGGCTTCCCCACAGAACCAATCATCTGAATATTTCACAACCTTCCTGAACATTTCACAAGCAGCTTAAAACCCCCAAATTCTAATTCCCCAGAATTTCCCCCACATGATGCTCCAGATAATTATCCTCCCCCTCTGCCAGCCCTTCCTCCTTCAACTTTTCAAACAACAGCGTACATATCTTTTCCACAAGCCCCGCCTTCTCATCCCTTTTATTGACCATTCCCGACATTTCTTCCCCAACGCCAATCCATGCCTGTTCCTGGGAAGGAAGCAGCGCCAACTCCTCCAACAGCTTTCCAATCTCACTTCCCCATGAAAGCCTGCCGATACCTCTGTGCATCCATTTATAATAA
Source organism: uncultured Lachnospiraceae bacterium (assembly GCA_947382355.1). Taxonomy (GTDB): domain Bacteria; phylum Bacillota; class Clostridia; order Lachnospirales; family Lachnospiraceae; genus RGIG3040. Next base: position 28,192 of record CANCYR010000044.1, on the reverse strand, counting down.
GGGGCATAGCTTTTGTTTAAAAGATATACCATGGACATCACATGCTTTATAAATTCGCCCATTGCGATCTCTCCGGTTACCACATCTCCCCGAAGCATCATCCGCCCGTAATTGTACTGTCCGGATTGGGAAATATGCACCGCCTCCCTTGCAAGCTTAGAATGCCAGAGCTCTTTCGGATAATAGGAAAGCAGCTTTTCCCTTATAATGGAAAAACCGTTTGGTGAATCTTTAAAAACAGCGCCGTTGGTAGCCGTTGCCAACCCATATTCCTCCACAGCCGCCCATTCCTCCAAAGAATCAGGAATTACCGGAATCCCAAGAAGTTTCCGATAAAAGGAGCCAATCTTAAATACTCCCACTCTCCCCTTGCCCTGTTCGGTCGTCATTCGGATGCTCCCTTTATATACAGAGGGAAGCTGTTCATATGCTTCCTGCAGCTTCGCTCCTATTTCTTCATATAAGGCATCCGTAATCCAGATACAAAAGCCCGGTCCGAAATCATGATCCCTTGATATTTCATCATCAAATCCAAAGCATTCGGAACCTTCTCCCACAAGTCCTATAGTCATCCAGGAAAAATAATCGGGAAATTTTTCAAGGAGCATGGGCTTTCCCACCTGCTCATAATATTCTCTGGATAAATCCAGCCCCTTTTTTGGCACGCTGACGCCCATCCTGTCATATGCTTCTTTCAGACGCCTTTTTGCCTCCTGAAAGGATTCTGTAAGTCCCATATTTTCATATATTGCCAAAAGAGCCTTTTCATAGTAAGAGGCTGCTAACTCGTATGCTTCCTTTTTTAAACACAGCTCTCCCATAACGGACAACAGCGCTCCATAATGATAATCCTTTTCCCCGTCCTGTTTGAATATCACTTCTGCTTTTTTTGCGTATTCTTCCGCCTGCTTAAGCCTGCCTGCAGACTCCCCGGATTCTTCTGACCACTTTAAGAAACAGGCTGCCAGATTTGTGTAAGTGGTTGCTAACTCTATCCTTCCCTGACTTCCGAGTTTCTTTATTATAGGAAGGGCTTTTTCCAGAAGTTCTGAAGCCATGCCATATTCCCTGCCAGCTTCATATGCAAGGCTCATATTGTTAAATAGTCCTGCATAACGGTAATCGTCTTTTTCCAGATTCCCTTCATATATGCTTTCCACCTCTTTGTAATATTCCATTGCTTCCGCCAGTCTGCCTGCCGCCCTGTTGGCAGTGGCAACATTCAAAAGAGTGGTTGCATAGGGCACGGTTCCCTCTAATTTGCACATCTGCATAAAGGAAAGAATCTGATTACAATAAAACATGCTCTTTTCATGCTGCTCCATGCTCCGGTAAAAGCCAATCAGTTCATTTACAATAGTAATAACTGCCGAAGCGTCTCCCTGTTCCATGGCATGCTTTAAATGCTCCTGTAAATAAGGCTCAACCTTTTTCATTTCTTTTCCGGCAAACAACCGGTCCAGTCCGGCTAATATTTCATCAATTTCCATATTGCTTTCTCCTGCTTTTCTCTATTTATCCTGCAGTTCTTTTACCATCTGGGCATAAGAAAGAGGCTCAAAGCCCAGCCTTCTGTAAAGAGAAACCGCTCTTTCATTTTCCGGCTCCACCTCAAGGCGGATGCGGGAAAGTCCTTTTGCATTCCTTTTTTCATAATATCGGAAAAATTCCTGTCCAAGCCCCTTCCCCTGAAACTCAGGCCGTACATAGATTTCCTCAATCCATGCAACCATTCCTCCCGCCTCCTGGGAAAAAGTCTTTGCAATCAGCACATAACCTGCCGCCTGCCCCTCACATTCCAGCAAATATCCTTCTGCATACTGTGACGAGCGAAGCATCTCCTGAAAGGTATTATCAAAATGGCTGGAAGGTATGCTGTGAAGCACCGCATCCGAATGATAAAATTCCTCCGCCAAGGTAATATAAATCTGCTTATCTTCCTTTGCTATTCTGCGAATCATACTTGTTCCTTCCTGCTATTCCTTACTCGTGGTACTCCTTTGACTCACGGAAATCAATTTTCAGACAGTAGCTTTCAAGGCAGGCGCCGGACGGTCTCCCCGCAAGAAATGATTTCTGAAGGAGCCCTTATAAAATCGCCGGTTCTTAGCGAGGTATTTTCGAGCTTAGAACTGCTGCGTTTTTATCAGAGCGAGAGCGTGGCGACGCAGAAACATTCCTTGCGTGGAGACCGTCCCGGCGCCTGCCTTGAAAGCTACTGTCTGAAAATTGATTTCCGTGCCTTTGACTCATCGTCCATTCCCAACATTACTTCTATTGCAATATACTACTATTATACACTACCGGTCAAATTTTTCATCCATATACGCTTTTTAAACACCACCATGGAAATTGCCAGCCGGATTATCTCCTCCAATGAAAGGATAAAATATACCCAGTAAACCGGAAGCCCGAATACAAATGCTGTTACAAGTCCCAGCGGAACTCCAAACACCCATGTGCCTATTAAATCAATCACAAGGGTAATATTCGTCCTTCCTCCGCTTCTTATAATGCCTCCGCCCATAATCATATTGCATACTTTGGCAAACAGCACGGCAGAAAAAGCAAAGAGAATATAAACCGTGATTTCCTTAACCTCCTTCTCCACCTTGAATATCTGCACATAAAAGGGCGCTGATAAAGCCAAGACGACTCCTAACAAAATCGAACCCCAGAAGCCTATTTTCATAAGTATCTTAGAGGCCTGATATGCCTCTTCATATTCATCCTTTCCAAGCCGTGCCCCAATCATCACCACTGCTGCGGAAGACACCCCGCTAAAGAGCCCCACAAACAGACCCTGCAGCGGTCCTGTAAGCGTCATTGCCGCCATCTCCTCTGTCCCAAGCCTTCCATATATCATGGCATAAATATTTTCTCCAAGGCTCCACAAGAACTCATTGATCAGAATCGGTATTACCATAAGGAAAATTCTCTTTACCTCTTCTTTTGTACAGGTAATTACCGGATGCAGAAAAAGCTCTTTTTCTCGGTTCTTCCTTAGCAGGAAAAACACCATAATCAGCGCTTCCACACATCTTGCAAACAGGGTGGCAATTGCCGCTCCGTTCAGACCGAAAGCCGGAAAAATCCCTATGCCGAAAATAAGAAAGTAATTGCCTATAATATTAATCCCCATGGAACAAATGCTTGCGTACAAAGGTATTTTACTTTCCTGAATGCTGCGAAACAGGGCAGAGCACAGCATAGTAACTGTCATGGGCAGAAAGCTTAAGGAAATAATCCTTAAATATCCTGCTGCTGCAAGACAGGCATTCATATCCTCCGTATAAAGTCCCATGATTTTTTCCGGTATAAAAAGAGAGGGCAGCATAAAAAGCAGCATTACCATAAGCGCCAGATACAAATTTGCAAAAAAGCTGGTATTCACTCCTTTTTTCTTATTACTCCCGTAATATTGGGAAATCAAAATGGACGCCACTGCTGCCACTGCGGAAATGGTAACGATACATAATCCGCAGAATTTGGAGGAAAGCCCGCTTCCTGCTATGCTTACAGTGCCTAACTGCCCTACCATAACCTGGTCTATAAAATTGTAAGAGGACTGAAAAATGCACTGGGCGGTAATGGGCAGGGCTATCTTAAAAAGTTCCTGATATTGAAAAGATTTCTGTTTTTCCATAATTGCCTCCTGAGTGTTTCTTTTTCTTTTATGGTAACAGAAATTCTTTCGGGCGCAATAGGTTAACCGTGTAACCTATTACAATAAAACAGGTAAAGAATTGTGCAGTTTTGCTAAAAACCAGGGATTTTCAGCCGCTTTACACTTTCTCTTTCTACTAAAGATACAGGTAAAATCTCTTTATAAGGGGAAGTGCTGTGGGTGATCAGCTTGTCCAGCATTCTTACTGCCATTTCTGCTCTTTTGTCAAGGTCCTGACGGATGGTGGTGAGCCTTGGGCGCACGTATTCTGCCATTGGGATGTCGTCAAAGCCCATAATGGAAAACTCCTCTGGTATATGGATGCCTTCATCCAGACAGCAGTTCATAAATTCTATGGCATATATGTCAGAAGCACAAAATGCGGCGCTGAATCTGTCTGTTTCTTTTTTCAGCTTTTGAAAGTAAGCAAGTCTTTCCTTTTTGTCCATGGGAAGAAGTTTGAAATGTCCTTCCTCCATGGGGATGCCTGCTTCTGTAAAGGCACGCTTCATTCCCATATATCTTTCATGGTCGCCGGACAAATCATTGTCTGATAAAAACATGACCTTTGTATGCCCCATGGAAATCAGGTAATTTCCTGCCTGATAGCCGCCGTCTTCGTTATCGATTCCAATATCGGAATATCTTTTTGTTTCTTCGGAATAGCCGTCTACCACAAGGAAAGGAATCCGCATTTTCTTCCTTAAGCTGTCATAATCCATTTTACAATATCCGATTAGGATAAGCCCTGCCATATTCCACATGGAAGCATATTGGACGATTTTTTCCACTTCCCTTTCTTCCTTCAGCATAAGAAAATATCCATACTCATTCAAATATTTGGAAAGTCCGTTAAGAAGGGCTGCCACAAACGGGTCCTTCAGCATTTGATTCTGGTATTTCACATCATCAGATAATACCACACATACGATTTTGGAGCTGTTTTGTGCCAGCAGTACGGCTGCCATGTTTGGAATATATCCGCTTTCTTCTAAAGTCTGCTGTACCTTTTCCACAGTTCTTTTTGATATTTTTTCCGTCTTTCCATGGATGACATTAGAAACGGTTGCTGTACTTACGCCAATCTGCTGTGCAATATCTTTGATGCGGACTCTTGCCTTTACATCACTTTCGCTTTGTATGCCTTCTTTACTTTTTGCTCTATTTATCTCATTACTCATATATACCGAAGCCGTGCCCGACATTTCCTTTAAGGCTTTTCCTTTTTTGTTCTTTTGCATATCTTAGCACAGGGTCATGATTTATTTCAAGCAACCCTATGTCCAAACAAGGAAATCAATTTTCAGACAGCAGCTTTCAAGGCAGGCGCTGGGACGGGCTCCCCGCAAGGAATGATTTCTGAAGGAGCCCTTATAAAATCGCCGGTTCTTAGCGAGGTATTATCGAGCTTAGAACTGCTGCGTTTTTATCAGAGCGAGAGCGTGGCGACGCAGAAACATTCCTTGCGGGGAGTCCGTCCCGGCGCCTGCCTTGAAAGCTGCTGTCTGAAAATTGATTTCCGTGATATCCAAAAGGACCGGACCTTAAAGCTTTCGCTTTTAAGCCCGGCCCTTTCAGGTAACACATCTATATATACATATGGTAATACCGAAGGATACTTAAAAATAGGAATTAAAAAAACTATTATAAATACTTCCAAAACTGTTTGCGCTATATCCGCCATAGCTATCGTAATTGAAATAGCTGCCGGTGCTGCTGTTTCCATAAGTTCCGTAACGATTATAGGAAGTATAGGGATTGGCGGATAAATTGGAAACTGCGCTGGATTCCACATAAATGCTCTTTACGGCTGCCTGCCCTGCAAAGGAAGAACTGCCCTGGAATACCTTCTTCATATCATCAATTCCTGCATTCTTCAATACATCCTGATTTACGTTTAAGGTCCCATCCTTTGAAGCGGTAATGCCAATCTTGCTCAGTTCATCCCTGTGAATGACTGCCTGTGTGGCAAATTGCTTTACATAAATATTCTGAACGCTTCCTCCGATTTTTTTCATATTGGTCAGCATGGAATTATAATCATCTACAAACCGGTTAATCTCATAAGCCACATCCTTTGTATTTCCGGTGGCTTCTGCCTTGCCAAACAAGGATTCATCTCCGGTCTGGCTTAAGTTCTCTCCATGTTCCCTTACGCCTTCTGCTCCCTTCTTAACCTGACTGTAAGCCATTTTCTCATAATAGCTTGTAATGTTATTATATTTTTTTGTAGTGCTGCCATATCGGTTCAGGTTCGTGCCATAGCTTCCATAACTTCCATATCTGCCTGTATTTTTCGTGCCGAACATGGAAGATGTACGGTTCGTACCGTAAAGAGAGCTTAAAAAGCTATTGCTGTTCCCGCCGTTCATATAGTTAAAAAGAGAAGAATTAAATCCCGATAACCTCATATGTCATCCATCCTTTCCATATATTATTTTCTTTCTTCCTGCTTCTCATTTATTATATCGAAAGAATGACGGGGAAATAAAGTGCCTTGTAATGAACCATACCTTTTTTGTAACGAAAAATCCATCTGAAATATTCCGGGTTTTAAAAAGCCATTGGAAGACGTGTGAAAGTCTCCGGACAGCGGCAGAAGCTCAGCCCTCAGCTTTCCCCTGAAGCATGGCAGTCAGCACAAAGCTTCCATCCTCCACTCTGTATTCTATCTTTCCATAATACTTCTCCACAGATTTCTGCATATTTTTCAATCCATAGCCATGATAGGACTTTTCCTTTTTGGTAGTGTAAAATGTGTCTCTATCCTTATCATAGGCCAACGCGCCGGAAAAAGAATTTCTAATTTCCAGAAAAAACATATTCCCCCTTACATAACTTCCTATTTCCAGATACAAGGACTTTTCCTGACACTTTTCCAGCGCCTCGGCAGCATTTTCCAAACCGTTATTTAACAGAATGCTCAAATCAAAGCTGTCAATCTCCAACCCGGAGGGATAAATAAAATCACATTTGATTACAGCGCCCATTTTTTCTGCCCTGCGCAGATAACGGTTTACAACCGTATCCGTAACAGGATTGCCTGTCCGATATTTTATATCCAGTTCATCCAGAGATGTGCACAGACCGTCCAGATAATTTTTAAGCGCCTCTTTTGTATCTTTTGAAAGCTCCTTTTTGCTTCCCACAAGTCCTTCGATATCGGCAATATAATTTTTCATATCATGCTTCATTCCCCGCATGCCTTCATAAAGCCTTTCCATTTCCTGTACATGCTCTTCCATTTCAGAAAGTCTTTCTTCATATAAAAACAGTGCATGATTTTCTTCCTGTTCTTTCTTAAGCTTTTTCCATAAATAAACGCTGCTGAAAATAGAAATAATTCCAAGAAAGGCTATAAGCGGCAGCAAAAGCTTCAGCTCCGGGTTTTCATCCAAAAGATAAATATATTCCTCTCCTTTATAGCTGAATAATATATTTCGCAAAAACAGGCAAAAACAAAATCCAATCACAGACGACAGCATCAAAAAGAAAAATTCCCATGAGCTTATATCCTCTATGCCCTTAGAAAAGCTTTTTATGAACTTCCGGTACAGCCAATATTGCACCAGCAGATAAATTACCGTAAAAACAGCATTCCACACAATTTCCAATATTAACAGAATCCTTATGTTCTGTTCCATAACGGCAATATTCCCATCCACGATGCGGCTGTTAATCAAACCGATGCTCCACTGCAAAACCATATTTCCCGGTACATATAAGAAAAATCTCACCAGTTCCCCGATGGCATAATAGGTAAAGACCAGATAAAAAGAAAGCTTCTTTGTCCGGCTTCCATAATAACAGCCGGACAAGGCGGAACAAAGAAGGCCTAAAAGCAAAACAGTTATGGTCTGCTTACTGTTTACCAGATAGGCATTTCCCCCGTAAACAAACGCCTTCAGCCCCGGAATATAAGAAAACAGCATGTGAAATAAAACATACTGGACAATGAGCAGATATTTTTTCCTTTTCTCAATAAAAGCAGGGTCCTTCTGGACCCTGCCTGCAATACTTACCATCTGATAGAGCAAATAACCTTTTATTGTACATTCCACTAAGTCCATCAGAAAATAAAATATTTGTTTCATATACATCCTTACTTTCTCAAATAATCCATGTAAGTGCTGACAAATTCCGGATATTTCTGTTTGGAAAGAAAAATGCTTTCCCCGTTTTTTAAAGAGATGCTTGAGGCATCGTAGCCTTCAATTTCCTCCATATTTACCAGAAATCCCCTGTGACAGCGATAGAAAGCGCTTCCAAGCTGCTTTTCCATGTCGTCCATTTTGCCGTAAAATTCCAAAACTTCCTTTTTAGTATGAAGAATAATCTTCCTTCCGCTGTTTTCTCCATAAAGGATTTGGGAAAAGGGAACCTTCCGATAACTGGTTCCAATCTTAACCAGATAAAATCCCTGCTCTTTTTCCCGCTCCTTATATGCTTTTCCAAATACCTGCAGCAGCTTTTCTCTGGAAAGAGGCTTTAACAAATAATGAAACGCTTCTACGTCAAATGCATCAAATACATATTCCTTGCAGGCTGTTATGAAAATTATAAGCCCTTTGGAATATTCCCGGATTTTCCTTGCTGTTTCAATGCCATTGAGCCTGCCCATGCTGATATCCAGAAAAATGATATCATAGGACTCTCTTTTTTTCAAAAATTCTTCTCCCGTGGAAAATGTCTGTATTTCACAAGTAAATTCCGGCTTTATCCATTCCGTTATCTGTTCTCTTATCTGTTTGCTGTCATCGCAGACTGCTACTCTGACCATGTTGCTCTGCTCGTCCCCTTCATGCTGCTATTCCTTTAAGGCTATCCTGCCTATGGCTGCTCCTTTTTAAATCTATCGAATATCAAGATCCACTAACAGCCCTTTCATATCTTCATCCAGCAGGTCAGCGGAACGCTTGATTTCATCAATCTTTTCAAGCATTTCACTCTGCTGCTCCACTGTCTCATGCAGCTTCTCTGTTTGCGCCTCTGCTGCTTCTTTTTCTTCCTTGATTCCTTCCAGCTTCTCTTCTTCCTCTTTCTTTTCTTCGGCTGCCTCTTCTGCCTGTTCCACCTTTTCTTCCTGCTCTTCCTGCACATGCTCCATTGCATCTTTCCTTAAGAGCCCGATAATCTCATCGCTGGCTGCATCCATAACCTGCTCTGCATCTGCCTTGGCATTTTCCATAGTGTATTTTCTGCCTAACAGTGCCTGCTTGGTAGCTGTAATGCTGCGGCTTTCTGCGCCGATTCCCTCAAGGGCATTGTCTTTTATTTCATTCCAGTATTCTTCCTGGTCATTTAGCTCTGCCAGTCTTTGCTCATATTCTTCATTGCTGCCCGGCTCATATTCATCGGTAATGCCATATGCTTCCTTAAGCTCATCCTTTGCATCACCTAAATATTTCAATTGTTCTCCTGCTTCTGTTGCCTCTGAAAGCAGTTCTGCCTGATGCTCCTGACTTTTTTTAATGGAATTGGTGCTTACATCGTCACGTGCAATCTGGTCTGCTACGATTTTAGCGGCTTCTTTTCTTGCCATTGCCTTTTTTTTCTGAATAGTCTCAGAAATATCTCCCTTCAGGCTACCTGCAAATATAGTATTGCCCGATGCAGATTTGTACTGCTTTTCCTTCTCCAAAGCCTTTTGAGTGGCTCCGTTCCTTCCGATATAGCCAATCCTGTTCTCCTGATTGCCTGCAAATATAGCCACTGAATTTCCTTTTAATCCACTCATATTTTCCACCTTCCCTGGTCTCTTTTGGTATCCATACCTGTTTTTCAGTTTCTTATAATTTTATATCGGCTATTTTGCATATTTTCTAAACAAAATGTAATGAAAGTCAGAAAAAATGTAACGAAACAAGAACCATTTAAACCGTTAACAGTTCAAACCGTTAACGCCTGACGCATATGAAACAATATTTTCTTTTCCAGCCTGCTTACCTGTACCTGGCTCACTCCCAGTTTCTTTGCCACCTCTGTCTGGGTCTTATCCTGAAAATAACGCAGGGTGATAATCTCCCGTTCCTTTTCATCCAGTTCATCCAATAGCTTGGTAAGCATCATATGATTCAACAGCTTTTCTTTTTCATTTTCCTTATCAGCTATCTGGTCCACCAGATATATCTGACTGCCATCCGACTGGTATACCGGCTTATATATAGATTCAACCTCAGAATTTGCTTCAAGTGCAAGCACGATTTCCTCCTTGGTAAGCGAGGTAGCTTCTGCTAACTCCTCCAGTGTAGCACATCTTCCCTCTCTATGAGATATCTTCTCTTCCGCCTGACGGATACGATAACCGTTTTCTTTTAAGCTGCGGGACACCTTAACAAGTCCGTCATCCCTTAAAAAACGTTTGATTTCCCCCATAATGAGCGGAACCGCATAAGTGGAAAACTGCACACCGTAATTGGTATCAAATTTATCTATGGCTTTCATAAGCCCTATAGTACCTATTTGGAATAAATCCTCCATATCATATCCTCTTCCTGCAAACCTCTTTACGATATGCCGGACCAATCCCAGATTTTCCTGAATCAGTACATCTCTTGCTTCTTTATCTCCCTGTTTTGCCTGTAATATGAGATGTAATTTTTGATCCATATGTTATTCCTCTTCTGCCTTCCTAAAACTGTGCCCGCACTTTTTCTCCATTCTCACAAGAGTCCCATTGCCCGGACTGCTCTCAACAAAAAGCTCGTCCATAAAAGCCTCCATAAAGGCAAATCCCATTCCGGAACGCTCCAATTCAGGCTTGGTGGTAAAGAGCGGCTCCATTGCCTGTTTAATATTTTCTATTCCAATGCCCTTATCCCTGATTTCAATGGCTGCCGTATCATTTTCAACAGAACAGGTTATGTATATCTTTGGAATCTTATTTTCCTCTCCTTCCTTTTTCTCTGACTCATTCCGGTTCATAACCGGCTCATAGCCGAATCCATAACCATGTATAATGCAATTGGTAACCGCTTCTGATACGGCAGTCTTCACATCCTCCACTTCTTCCAGAGTAGGATTTAATGAGGTTAAAAATGCTGCCACCGTTACCCTTGCAAAGCTTTCATTTTCCGGCAGCGCATCAAACTCAAGTTTCATTTCTTTTTTCATAATTCCGTCCTTTCTATTCCATTTATAACATTATTATTATATTATTTTGATAAATACATTTCTTTGGAACCTATTCAATCCATTCAATCATATCTGAAAGCCCGGACAGCAAAAGTATCTTTCGAATCCGCTCCCCCGCATTGGCAATCAGGATTTTCCCGCCAAAGCAGGATACCTTTTTATACCTTCCCACTATCATTCCGATTCCTGAACTGTCCATGAATTTCGTATGTTCAAAATCAAACACGATATGCTCTATGTTCCCATCCAACAGATACTTGTCCGCATATTGTCTTACATATGCTGCCTGATGATGGTCAAGCTCCTCCGGGACCTTAACAACCAGATAGTTGTCCACAATTTGAAACTTCTCCTCTAAAACCTTTTCTTCCACCTTTTTTCCTCCTCTTTTCGACTTTTTCTGCAACAAAAAAGAAGACATATTTTAGTATGTCCTCTTTTGTGCTTTCTATTCTTCCTAATATGGCTTTTATGCACTTTATTGTTGTTCTTCCAGATAATCCTTTGCTTTTCTTGCGCTTTCCGTACCCGGAAACAGTTCTACAACCTGTTTATAGGCTTCCAAAGCCTTTTCAGTATCCTCTGCCATTCGATAAGCCTGTGCTAACTGATAAAGAGTCTGGCTGCTGGTTTTATCAAAATACCATGCCTTTTCCAAATTCTCAACAGCTTTCGTATAATCGTTCTGGTTAACGGCAAGCGTTCCTTCAGAGTAGTACTCTTTTGCAATAGACGGCCCTACTGCCTCCATCAGCTTATTGTATAACTGTTTATAGGCTTCCGAAGCTTCTCCTTCCAGATATTCTGCTTCTACCCGGGCTAACAGCTCTCCTATTGCCTCCTCATCTGAAGAGTTCTCCATATAGGACATTGCCGCTTTCATCAGGCTGTCCGATGCCTCAATGGCTCCATTTGAGCCGGTAAAGGAATCGATTTGCTCCTTCAGCCCCTTATTCTCATCGGTAAGCGCACTTACTCTCTGCTCTAAATCTGTAATAGTAGCTGTTTTTGCATCTGAAGTATCTCCTACACTCTTTAGTTCTTCCTGATAGCTCATACGGACCGCTTGTATTCTTGCCGGCAAAATCAAAAACCAGCACACAGCAAGGCCGATTACAAGCCCAATCAAAAGATTTAAAACGGTAGAACCCACCACCGGTTCTTTTGCATTCAGCGGCTGGATAATGGTTTCATTGCCGCTTTGGTAGACAACGGCATTTTCAGATGCCGGTTTCTTTTTCTTTTGGGCGGGCGCATTCCCCGCTTCTTCCTCCTGAATCTTTCTTGTCTCTTTTAAATATCGAAGTGTAGTAGTATTATTTGCATCAATCTTCTGACACTTTAATAATTCCCGTTTGGCCTTTTCCCATTCCTCGGACTGCATATAGAGAAGAGCCAGTAACTGCCTGCCCCGCAGCATATTGGGATTTAAGGAAAGTACCTTTTTCAACTGGATTACTGCCAAATCCAGACTTCCCTGATTGCAGTACTCAAGCACTTTATTGTATTTTCTTGCAGCCTGGTTGATGGATTCAAGCCTTGTAGTATTTTCCTGTACTGCATTGATATAATCATCCGCAATGTTTTTATTGGGGCGGAAATTTTTACTGATAACCCACTCGCTTAATGCCGCAACCACATCTCCCATTTCAAAATAAACCAGCCCCAGCAGATTTCTTGCTTCTATGTGATTCTTGTTAAATTTCAGGCTTTGCCTTAAACTGACTACCGCCCCGGATAAATCCCGGACATTGGCTTTATCTAATCCGTCATTGTAATAACGGTTGGAAATATGCATAATCTTCTTGTATAAACTAACATCTATGCCGCATCCTGTACAAAAGCTCTTCTCCGACAGGCTGCAGCCACAATTAAAACATTTCATTGTGTCACCTATCCTATTCTTCCTCTTTGACCTCTCGTACCATTCCCACTAAAACATCTGCCATATCCGTTAAATCCTGATTATATATTGCATCCTCAGCGTCTTCTATTTCAAGACTTGGATGGAATTTCTTTAATTCTTCTTCGAAGTTAATCATTTTACTTCCTCCTGCCTTATCAGGGACAGCACATCCCCTGCCAAATATAATGAACCTGCCGCAAATACCATATCCTCCCTGGCCTTTTCCCCAACGGCATGAAAAAACCCTTCTTTTACAGTAGAAAAAAAACAAATATGGGCTTCCCGGCAGAATGAAAAATTCTCTTTTAACTGTTCTATAGACAGACCCCTTTTATCCTCCAAGCAGACCACTACTATTTCTTCAAATATTTCGGCATCTGTCAGCGCCTTTATCATGCTTTTGTAATCTTTATCAGAAACTGCGGAAAACAGCAATATCCGTTTTCCCATGCATCGAATCCTGCCAACTGTATCTAAAAATGCAAGAATGCCGTCTTCATTGTGGGCGCCGTCAACATAAATCCCGTCTGCAACTTCTTCCATACGCCCTTCCCATTTTGTACGGGAAACTGCTTCCTGCAGCTCTTTTACATGAAGCTGCCCGTCATTCCTGATACACTCATATGCTCTAAGAGCCAGTGAAATATTTTCTACCTGATAAAGAGCGCAAGTAGGCACAATAAAAGGAATATAATCATAATACCTAGATTTATATGAAAAATCAATGCTTTTATTCTTAAAATTTTCTATAATATAAGCATCTTCCTCCAATCCCTCCATGGGACACCCTATTTCCAATGCTCTCTTTTCCAATATCAGGGCAGTATCCCTGTAATTTTTCAAATAGACCACAGGCACTCCCTCTTTTAGTATTCCGGCTTTCTCCCCGGCAATTTCCTGCTTTGTAGTGCCTAAATACTGGCAGTGGTCAAGTCCAATCTTTGTTATGACGGTAACTATCGGTTTCTGAATCACATTTGTAGCATCAAGCCTTCCCCCCAGTCCCGTTTCCAGAATCACATATTCTACCTGCCGTTTTTCAAAAATACACATGGCAATAAGAAAAAGCATTTCAAAAAAGGTGGGATGCGCCAGTTCTTTTGACAGCTTGTCAATCACACCTTTTACCTCTTCGTAACCTGATAAAAATTCTTCCTTTGTAATTATTTCACCATTAATTCGTATTCGCTCATTCATGGAAATAAGATGAGGAGATGTGAACATCCCTACTGTTTTTCCATCTGATAGCAAAAAGCTGTTTAAGTAAGCACAAACCGAGCCTTTTCCATTGGTTCCCGCCACATGGATAATTTTCTTATAAAGCGCCGGACTGCCCAGCCCGGACAAAAACCTTCCCGTATGGTTCAAGTCATTCTTCGTTGTAAATTTAGGTATATTATAAATATATGCTTCCGCAGTTTCATATGCGGAAGCATGATAAGTTTCATTCATCTGTTTTTTCTCCAAAAGGATTTGCCGCTTCTCTAATTCTTCACGATAACACTGCCAGCAATCATGCCTGAGATATTTCTGTATTCCATATAACATGTAGTGTTCTGCAGCGCCATCTGACAGTTCCCGATACATATAATGCTTCCCTTATGAAGATTTCCATCAATGCGTATGGTTGCATCATGGGTTTTTTCAATCTGGGCAACATATCTGGCTTCTGCTTCTTTTATGTCCTCAATCTTCAAAAGCAGTTCTTCTTTCTGCTTTTTCAAGCTGTCATATCTGGCTTTTGAGCTTTTCAATAGTGTTCCGCCCTTTGCAAGGACTCCGTCCAGTCTGTGAATCTCCGGTGCGATTCTTTCTGCCGCTTCCTTAATCTCTACTTTCATTTTTATGATTTCTCTGTACTTTTCCAGAATTTCCGTTTCACAGCCGGCATGCACAATTGTTTTTACTTCTGATATATTGCCCAGTTCCTCACATTCTATTCCTATATCGCCGTGAACATAGCCGCCGATGATACATCCTTTCTTCCCTGTGAGGAGCACCTTTTCACCGGCTCTCACCGTAGAATTCAAAATACTGTTTGCACGGACATTTCTGCCTGCCTGCACATCCGTATGTTCGATAAAGTCCGCATAAACATCTCCTCTTGCTACCACTTTTCCTTTTTGATTGCCCTGAATACCACGCTTTAAAACAATATCCTCACCGGCAAACAGGTTAGCAGCCTCTACCGTTCCTTCTATTGTAAGAGATTTTCCTGCTCTTATGGTAACCCCTGCCTCTACGTTTCCACTTATTACCACGTCGCCGTAAAATTCAATTTTCCCGGTAATCAAATCAACGTCCCCATTTACCTGATGCACATTGATAATATTGATTCTGCCGTCTTTATATTCTATTTTCCCATCCATGGATGCCTCATATACATCAGGCTCCCTGGCAGACCGTGTAATTCCTCTGCCGTTAAGGGGAGGCAGCTCCCTTACCAGTTCTACCGGAATTTCATCTCCCCTTACATCAATACCCGGTTTTCCATGTACAGCATGATGGTATCTTGCTATTATCTGACCTTTTTCCACATTGGAAATAACGCTCATACTCTGATAATCCACTGTACCGTCTTCTCTTACTTCAGGCATCTTTATAGTATTTTCCAAATCTATGGCATATTCATAAAATCCATTTTTTCCGGGTATGGGCAAAACTGCTTCCGCTACTTTAATTTCTCGCTCATACACCTGCTTTTTAGCCATAGCTGCAATATTGGAGGAATGATAACCTGCCCTTACCTCATTTTCTTTAAGCAGCTCATAAATCTCCTGCTTGGCATAAGGGGTGCCGTCTTCTTTTTTGGTAAGATACAGCCACGCCTGCCTGTTGTCTTCTGTAATTCTTACATAGGTGGAAGTTTCGTCATAAGAATCAAATATTGCGCTTTCTACTCCCATGCCGATTTCATCCAATAATTTCAGCAAGTCCTTTTCTTTCATATGCCTTCCCCCTTTGCCGCCTGATATTATATTAGCAATAACTAACTCTTTCTATTTTAACTGCCCCAGCCTCTCCTGCACCTGGCATAACATCTGGGTATAATTTTCCAGCTTCTTTCTCTCCTCTGCCACTTTTGCCTCCGGAGCCTTGGAAATAAATTTCTCATTGTTCAGCATGCCCTGGGCCCGTTTGATTTCCCCTTTCAGCTTCTCCTCTTCCTTTTCAAGACGCTCCACTTCCTGAGCAATGTCCACCAGTTCCGCAAAAGGAATATACAAAGCCGCATCCGGAATCACTACGCTGACTGCATCCTCGGCAATCCCTGTTTTATCCTGCTGGATGATTACATCAGAAGCATATGCCAACGGTGCAAAGAACACCTTGCCTGCCGTAAAAATGTCCAGCACCTCCTGTTTTCCCGATACTACAAATACCTGTGCCTTTTTACTTGGAGGAACATTCATGCCGGTTCTGGCATTGCGGATGCCCCTTACAGCTTCCTTCAACACTTCGATTTCTTTTTCTTCCTTTGCATAATGGTTCTCTTCTTTATATTCCGGCCATTGGGAAATCATGATAGATTCCTCTTCATTTTGCAGAGTACAGAAGATTTCCTCTGTAATAAAAGGCATATACGGATGAAGCAGCTTTAAAGCATCAATGAGAACCGCCTTTAATGTGGCAAGGGCTGCATTCTGGCTGTCCTTATTATCCGAATTGTAAAGCCTTGGTTTTACCATTTCAATATACCAGTCGCAGAACTCATCCCAGATAAAGTCATATACCTTTTGAACTGCAATTCCAAGCTCATAATTTTCCATATTATCGGTTACTTCTTTTACAAGGTTGTTCAGCTTGGAAATAATCCATTTGTCCACCGGCTCAAGGTTAGCTTTAGATAACTCAACCGTCTCCTTGCCCTCCATGTTCATCATAATGAATCGGGAGGCATTCCATATTTTATTGGCAAAGTTTCTGGAGGCTTCCACTCTTTCATAATAGAAGCGCATATCATTTCCCGGTGCGTTTCCTGTAATCAGTGTAAGCCTTAAAGCATCTGCCCCGTACCTATCTATTACCTCCAAGGGGTCAATGCCGTTTCCTAGGGATTTTGACATCTTCCTGCCCTGGGAGTCCCTGACAAGTCCATGGAAAAGCACTGTCTTAAAGGGCTTTTCTCCCATCTGCTCAAATCCGGAGAAAATCATGCGGATAACCCAGAAAAATATAATATCATATCCGGTTACCAGAACATCTGTAGGATAGAAGTATTTTAAATCCCCTGTCTGCTTTGGCCAGCCCAGTGTGGAAAATGGCCATAATGCTGATGAGAACCATGTATCAAGCGTATCCGGGTCCTGTGTAAAATGGGTTTCGCCGCATTTCGGACATACTGCCGGCATTCCTTTGGAAACTACTGTCTCCCCGCACTTATCGCAATAATATGCCGGAATCCGGTGTCCCCACCAAAGCTGTCTGGAAATACACCAGTCGCGGATATTGCCTGTCCAGTTAAAATAAGTCTTTTCCATTCTTTCGGGAACAAGACGGACATCCCCGGACTTTACCGCTTCCACAGCCGGCTTTATCAATTCATCCATCTTTACGAACCACTGTTTTTTTATCATGGGCTCGATGGTAGTCTTACATCTGTCGTGGGTGCCTACGTTATGAACATGGTCTTCGATTTTTACTAACAGACCCAGCTTTTTAAGGTCTGCAAGAATTGCCTTTCTTGCTTCATAACGGTCAAGCCCTTCATATTGTCCGCCATTTGCATTGATGGTGGCGTCATCGTTTAAAATATTGATTTCAGGCAGATTGTGGCGTTTTCCCACCTCAAAATCGTTAGGGTCATGGGCAGGGGTAATCTTTACAACACCGGTACCAAACTCCATATCCACATAGGAGTCAGCCACAACAGGTATTTCCCTGTTTACCAACGGAACCGTTACTGTCTTTCCAATCAGATGCTTATATCTGTCATCATCGGGATGTACTGCCACTGCCGTATCTCCCAGCATGGTTTCCGGTCTTGTGGTGGCAAAAATCAGATAATCATCTGTTCCGGCAATGGGATATTTAATATGCCAGAAATGGCCTGCCTGCTCTTCATATTCCACCTCTGCATCGGAAATGGAGGTATTGCATACGGGGCACCAGTTAATAATGCGGGAGCCTTTATAAATCCAGCCCTTTTCATGCATTTTCACAAACACTTCTTCCACCGCTTCGGAGCAGCCCTCGTCCATGGTAAAGCGCTCTCTGTCCCAATCACAGGAAGAGCCCAGTTTCTTTAACTGTTCAATGATTCTTCCGCCGTATTCCTTTTTCCAGTCCCAGGCACGTTTTAAGAAGCCTTCCCTTCCCAAGTCTTCCTTATCAATGCCTTCTTCCTTTAATTTTTCTATAATTTTTACTTCCGTCGCAATACTGGCATGGTCCGTTCCCGGCTGCCACAATGCGTTATAGCCCTGCATTCTTTTAAAGCGGATAAGGATATCCTGCATAGTATTGTCAAGGGCATGTCCCATGTGGAGCTGTCCTGTAATGTTTGGCGGCGGAATCACGATTGTAAAAGGTTTTTTATTGTAATCCACTTCTGCGTGGAAGTATTTCTTCTCCAGCCATTTCTGGTAAATTCTGTCCTCCAATCCGTGAGGGTCGTAGGTTTTTGCAAGTTCTTTGCTCATGTCATTCTTCTCCTTGTGATTGCTTCTTGAAAAGTGCTGATGGATAGACTTTTCCTATTTAATTATAGTGGAGTTTGAGGGGCTTGTCAATTTCAGCAATGCGGCATATCAGGTGCTGTCAACAGACAGCAATCATTTTTCACTTTCCGCACAAGTATTCCTTCACCTCAATCAGGGAGGGCAGCACGGCTTCCGTAATCTCGTACATTTCCTCCGTCGCCTCCAGCACATCCGGCACCATAATCGTACAAAGTCCCGCTGCCACGGACGCACGTATGCCGTTGTGGGAATCCTCAATGCCGTAAGCCTCTTTTGGCTCTACATTCAGCTTTTCACAGGCTTTCAGAAAAATATCCGGTTCGGGCTTGCTGTTTTCAACCATATCGCCGCAGACCAGTACGTCAAAATATTCAATCAGCCCTGCCTCAGTCAGCTCCTTTCGCACCATATACTCCCTTGTGGAAGAGGCCAGTCCAATCTTTGCCCCGCGCTTCTTAAGCGCTTCCAAAAGCTCCGTCACACCCGGTTTCACCGGAAGTCTGCCATTGCTGTAACGGCTCTGAAAGAGCGCTGACGCCTCTTTTCTGTATGTGTCGTAGGGAAAGTCCTGACCATAGCGCTCAAGCATTTTTTTAACGGTAAGCTTTGCATTGATGCCGGTACATTCAATACATGCCTGTTCGATATCAGGAATGTTATATTTCTGTGCAACCTCTTTCCAGCACTCTATAACCCTCCTTTCAGAATCAAATATAATCCCGTCCATGTCAAAAACAACTGCTGTAAATTCTTTTGCTGCCACCTTTATTCCTCCTGCACTTTCCTTATACTTTTTACTTGAAACTCTTTTTACAGTATAAGTGAAAATAGTTACGGTGGCAATCATAAGCTTTTTGAATTTTATGCCGGACTGTGATTAAAAACAGCCGCCGCTACTGTAATAGCGACAGCTGGTGAAAATATCCGTTTCAATTATTTACCTCAAAATCATCTGCACTGTCTGGATAAAATATGTATGGACGGTATTTTATGCCTCTCAATCCACATACAAACTCTATTGCAAGCTTTTATATTCCCTGACAAGCTCCTCAAATAAAACCGGCACATTCCAAAAAATATTGTGGGGTGTGACAACCGCTTTCAGAGCAACAGGTTCAATGCCTGACTCCCTGTACTTTCCCAAAAATACATCCAATGCCTCCGAATCAATTCCTGAAAAAACAAGCATCTCCCCTGAAAGCTCTGTCTGGTCACAGACAATATTCTTCCTAGGTATACCGGGAATTCCTGCCAGTGCACCAAGGCTCTCCCCGTACTGCCTTTTTGGTACAATTATACTTTCAATTTTTAGCTTTCTGCACAAATCTGCTATTTGCCTCTGCTTTGTTTTTTCCACATGAAAAAGTAAAACCTTCGCATCCTTTTGAAACATTCCGCTGCCTCTGACTTTCCTTATACTTTTTAATTTAAAATCTTTTTATAGTATAAAGGAAAGCTGCTGCAGTGACAACAATAAAATTACAGCTTGCGCCACCTGCAAACTGGACTGGTTAAAAAATCTTAAATTGGACGTTTCTACAATGCCATATTTTTGTATAATGAAAAGTAGGCAGGATTTAATCTTTAAATCCGGAATAAAAGAGTCCTGCCATTAATTTATATACAGACTATATAGGAATATATAAATAAGAAAATAAGAAATGGAGAGATGATTATGAAAATGTTTAAAAACACAAAAGCCCTGGTGGCTGCCGCCCTAATGGCTGCATTTACCTGCGTTGCCACTATGAGTATCCAGATTCCCACGCCGACCCTTGGCTACATACATCCCGGCGACTGCCTTGTGCTGCTTTGCGGTATTATTTTAGGTCCTGTTGTCGGTTCCCTGTCCGCCGGAATCGGTTCCATGTTTGCAGATATTTTATCCGGCTATATGATTTATGCCATTCCCACTCTTTTGATTAAAGGTGTGACAGCCTTCATTGCAGCTGTGATGTTCCGAAAGCTGAAGCAGCTTTGGAAAACGAAGCAGACCCTTATTTTTGCAGTTGCAGGCATCCTTGCAGAAATCAATATGGTATTTGGATATTTTCTCAATAAGATTATTCAAACCATGTTTCTTGCGGGAGCTTATAATGGAGAAACTTTAGCAGCCGGCCTCGCAAGCGCCATGGGCGGTGTTTTTTCCAACTGTATACAGGGCACTGCCGGAATCATTCTTGGAGCGCTTCTGCTTCCTGTCTTATCTCAGGTGCCGGATGTTCGCACATGGATGAATCTTGGTAGCAGAAAGAATCTGGCATAATTATTGCGCTAATATGTCCCCGAAACATGAAATTAAAATATAAAAAATTGAAAAAGACATGGGAAAAGCAGTTTACAGGCTTTTCCCATGTCTTTTTTCTGAAAAACTTATTTAATTTATGCAGCAGCTTTATCTTCATTCATCCGGCATAATAATTGCCATAATAAAATATGTTATTATTCCGCCGCATCCCATAAAGGAAAACAATATGAACAAAAAACGTACTACAGTCGGATCAAGTCCCAGATATTCTCCAACGCCTCCGCATACTCCACACAGCACTTTATTGTTACTGCTTCTTGTTAATTTTTTATAATCATTACCCATATCTTTTCTCCTTTTATTTCTTATTGATTTTTAATAATTACAAAACACCCTGCTTATTTTTTAAGGCAATTGTTTTTACATGCAAAATCAGTATTATTTATTCTCCAAATCCCCTCATCTTCCATACATGCCCTTAAAAATCAATTTCCACATTTCCCATTGCGCAGTCAACAGCTATTTCCTTACCTGCTCCATTGTCAATGCGCTTGGTAACACCCAGTCCTGTGTATTCTGAATCTTCGATTTCCACATTGCCGGCAGCACAGTCAATCATATAATTAAAGTCATCCCTTCTGCCTGACAAATCCAGTTCCACATTTCCCATACTGCAGCTGACTACTGCCTTTTTGTTTAATTCGCCTTCATATACCACATTGCCCATTGACATATTTACATCCAGATTTTCTACTCTGGAATTCTCAGCTTTGATTTCACCTGCTCCAATCTTCATGCTAAGGCTGTGGGAAACCAGGCCATCCATAATCAGCTCTCCTGCACCCATGGAGATTTCTGTTTTTTCAACTTTTATATCTTCTATTTCCATCTCACCGCCGCCCAGATTAATATCCAGGCTTTCCAGACCGGTGCCCTTTGGTACATACAAAGTAATCTCACAACCGTGTTTGTACCATTCACCTTCTAAATGATGACCGGTTTTATATTCATATTCAATGGATAAAATACCGTCTTCCACCTTCCACGTGCAAGGCTCTTTCCCATATTTATAATCTATATAAAATCCGCTATAATCATCACTTTCCTCTATTTCAATATCGCCTCCTGTTATTCTTACCTGAATACTGCGAATATCTTCCGCTTTTGCCACTTCTCCGTTTCCGCTGTTGGCATATTCCCAGTGAGAATCACCAATATTCCAGTCATCCATATCCAAATCATCTAAATCATCCAAATCATCTAAATGCCAGCGATTATAGCCTCTTCCAAACAGATACAGGGTCCTTCCATTTATGTTAAAAGCAAACTCTCCATCATCCATCATTCTTGCCACATTGGCAGGTCCCGCAATGGCAACGCCCGCAAAAACCACCAACATTCCCAGTATAGTCAGCAATACGCCGCCCAACAGTAAAAATTTTGTTCCTTTTTTCATGCTGCTGCCCCCTTTCTATTATGAAACGGAAGTCTGCAAAGAGATACAATTCCCCTTACCATTGCAGGTATCACTACCGCACATGCCTTCCATGTTATCAGCGCTGACAGGAAACAGAGCCCCATCAGTAACAGGGCGGTGCCCATTAGAATAATCCCTGCAATAGGTGCGGTCACAAGCTTGATAATGCTTACCACCAGACAGATAATCGCCGCAAATCCAAAAGTTACAGCGCAGATTGCCGCTGCAAGAAGCAACGCAAACAAAACTGCAAGTATTCCCACAATCAGACCAAAACCTGCTGCCAGCAGCGGTACTCCCAGCGGGATTCCCAAAAACAGTACGGCAAGCACTATTAACACCACTGCCCATGGCTCCATGCCGCTATTTTTACCGGAATCAACGCTTTGTGCTGTTTCTGCTTCTTTCCGGCTCTTTCCGGAACCGCTTTCTTCTGTCCGGCTCTGTGCCACTACAATTTCCTTCTCCGCCAGCTCTTCCCTAATGCTGTGGGCAACCTCCTCCGGCGAACCAAGCTCCTTTATTACATCCGCTTCCGCCTTTTCCGAGTCTTCAAAATATTCTTCATAGTACTGGAGCGCTTCCTTTCGCTCTGACGCATCCACATCCGAGAGCAGCGACTCTAATTTTTTCAAAAATTCTTCTCTATTCATAAATGGCTCCTCCCTCAAACATCCCATTTATCTTGCCTGCGTATTCTTTCCATTCTTTCTTATACATATCCAGCTGTGTGCTTCCGGAAATGGTCAGTTTATAGTATCTGCGGTTCCTTCCTCCGCATTCCATGTCATATACTTCCAAAAATCCATATTTCTGCAGCCTTCTGAGCACCGGATATAAGGTGGATTCCGAAA
Source organism: uncultured Lachnospiraceae bacterium (assembly GCA_947382355.1). Taxonomy (GTDB): domain Bacteria; phylum Bacillota; class Clostridia; order Lachnospirales; family Lachnospiraceae; genus RGIG3040. The sequence goes on along the minus strand of CANCYR010000044.1, from coordinate 5,225 downwards.
GCTCGATGACCTGCCGCACCTGCTGGGTAATCTTATATCCGTATGTGCCGCCTTCTTCCTTGGAAACTACCGCAAGGACGATAGCATCCAAAAGTGCCGCGCCTGTGTTAAAAACCATGATGATTCTCCTTTCTCCTTCAATCATATAACGTTTTGTCTGCATTTTTTCCTTCAACTTTTCCCTCTTTTCTTTTTCAAAATTGTGAATTGGTTAAAAATCAGGTGGATAAAGGCTTTTAAATATATTATATGTGCTTTTATATTATATAAGCCTTCATATTATATCTGATTTTATATTATATTTACTAACATATTATACATGGTATAATATTGTATTTGCATATAGTATATGACGTATAATATGTCCTGTCAATAGGGAAATGGAAATTATTTCTTAAATCGTAACAGTTCAGCCTGCAAGTTTTGGATTTGAGGACGCAGGCTGAACTGTTACTAAAAAAGTAACTGCCTGTGCAGCCGGTATCCTGTTAAAACACCAGCTGCACAAGCAGCATATAGCAAATGGTCCCTCCTGCTATGGAAAGCAGCATTTGACGTTTCCACAGATGGAGAAGAATCACGACGGAAATAGAAATCAGTTCCGGAATCCCATGGCTTCCTGCAAAGAGGCTCACATCCTTTAAGCAATATACTACCAGCAGCCCGAATACTGCTGCCGGAAGCACCTTTCCCAGATACCGGACATATTTAGGGGTGGGTTTTCCGGAAGGGAATGCTAAAAACGGCAGAAATCTGGTGACCATAGTCCCCAGCACCACCATAAGAATGGTGATAATCTGTTCTGTTATGCTCATGCACGTTCACCGCCTTTCTCAATGATGCCCCGAAGCAGGGTAAGGGCGATTAAAATAGCAGCCATTGCCGGAATAAGGAACCGTTCCGCCCCAAAAGCAGTCAGACAAAGCAGGGAAAGCCCCAGACCAAACAGGGCGCTTGTATGCTTTTTCTCCTTCATCCACTGCTCCATGAAAATCACAACAAACATAGCTGTCATGACAAATTCCAGCCCTTCTGTATTGAAATGAATCAGGGAACCGAAAATCCCTCCGAGGGTGGAGCCGGAAAACCAGTAAAAATGATTGAACAGCGTTACAAAAAACATAAACCAGCCTCTGTCCACATCCGCCGGTATTTCTGCCGTATAATTAATGGAAAAGCTTTCGTCACACATTCCGAAAATCAGGTAAAATTTTTTCCATCCCATCCCCTTAAATTTATCCAGCATGGAAATACCGTAAAACAAATGCCTTGCATTAATCATCAGCGTCATGGCAAATGCCTGAAGAGGATTAAATGCTCCAAGAAGCATATTCACTGTTACAAATTCTATAGAGCCTGCAAAAATAGTCAGGCTCATAAGCATGGGGTACAAAAAGCTGAAACCGGATACATTCATATAAATGCCATAGGTCAGCCCCAAAAACCAAAAGGAGGCAAAAATGGGAATGGTATGGGGAAAGGCTGCTTTTGCCGCCCTCCATACGGGGCTTTTTTCTTTTTTCATACTATAACATCTCTTTTTTGTCTCAGTCATATTTTATCATACTTTCATTTAATTGTTATTTTTTCAGTTCTGCTTTTGTCTTTGTAACTATTTTTCAGATTAATATTTTATCCAGCAGATACACCCGGTTAAAAGGAATGGAAAAGTAATAGCCTTCCACAAATTCCTTTGTATACTCCATCACTTCCCTTGCAATGGAAATCCCCACCGTTTCCCCTTCCTCTCTTGTCATGTCTTCCCGGTACCGTTCAATGGTTTCCTCCGTTACGGAAATGCCTGCCATTTCATTTTTCATAAAAAGGGCGTTTTTCCTGCTTACAAGTGGCATGATACCGCAAAGGACTCTGGCAGGGGCCTGTCTGCACATTTCTTTAAGCCTGTCGCTATCGGACTTTGTAAATAGGGGCTGGGTGAGAAAGAAGCTGGCTCCTGCTTCCATTTTCTTTTTCATCCTTCCGATTTCCACCTCCATATTGGGGCGGTTATAATTGATGGCGCCTCCGTATACCATCGGGTCCTTTGCAAATTCCTCCTCATTCATCTCCTGAATGATGCGCATAAGTCCCACAGAATCAAAATTGTATACGCTTTTTATTTCCCTGCGCATAACCTGGGGAACCGGGTCTCCCGTTATCACTAACAAATTCCGGATCCCGTTCATATAAGCCCCAAGCAGCTGAGAGCGGATGGCAATGGCGTTTTTGTCCCTGCAGCAAATATGGGGCATAGGACAGATTCCCGTATTTTCCATGACCTTTACCCCGCTTAAAATGGAATCCGCCCTTGTTCTTCCCGAAGGGGAATCCGGAAAGGTAACCGCATCCGTCCTGTGTACCTTTAAGTAGTTAGCAGCGTCTAATATTTTCTCATCATCTGCCTGAAAGGGCGGCGCCAGCTCTACGGCAATGAGTTTTTGGCCCTTCTGCACTTTTTCATAAAAAGCGTGTTTCGGCTCTGCCTTCCTGCCGGCTGCATTTTCTCCCAAAGTTTTCTTTTCCGTTTTTCCTTTTTCCCCGAACATGGACGGGGCAAAAGCAGATTTTTTGAAATTTACCTTTTCTGCCAGCTTCCTTATGTATTCCGGAGAGGTACCGCAGCAGCCTCCAATAAAATCCGCTCCCATATCCGCCAGCTTTGAAAGCCTGTCTGCAAAATACTCCCTGTTTTCCAGAAATACCATCCGGTCCTTGATAAGCTTTGGATAACTGGAATTGGGAAGCACCGAAATGTATTTATCCGTCTGCAGGGAAAGCTCACTGATAATGCGGTACAGATGTCCCGGCCCCACACCGCAGTTCATCCCAATCCTGTCTATTTCCTCTTTATGGGAAAGCTCTTCAAAAATACGCTTTATGCTGATACCGCTGTTTGTATAACCAAACTGGTTCACGCTGAACTGTACCAGAATAAAAGGATTCTGTTCTTTTTTCACCTGCCGGATTACAGCCCTGATTGGCTCATAATCCGAAAAGGTTTCAAATACCAACGCATCCACTCCTTCTGCCAGCATCGTATCGCAAATGCTTTTATACTCTGCAAAAACGAACTCTTCTCCCATATCCGCCCCACCGGGAATGGGACCGATATCCCCTGCTACAAATACGGTATGCTCCGCTTCTTTTGCTGCCTCCTTTGCAATCCGGCAGGCGCTTTTTATGTTTTCCAAAAGCGCTTCCTTTGTGCAGTGAAGCGTTTCCCTGTTGGCGGCAAAGGTATTGGTGCGTATCATCACCGCTCCCGCCTCTATATATTGCTTATGAATCCGCTTTACCAGCTCCGGCCTTGCAGTATTTGCCGCCTCCGGAAGCATGTCCTCGCCCGAAAGTCCTGCAAAATACGTTCCGAAAGCACCGTCCATCAATATCCTGTTCTGTTTTATGTATTCCCTAAGCTGCATGTATCCTTTATCCTCTTGCTTTCTCATTTTTGCCGGTCCATTGCCAAATGCCTGTAGAACACTCCGCTGGATTTGACAATTCCGTATAAATCTGCTAAGATATACTTACATAAAGGTACTGCCGATAGACGGCTAGTCCAGATTATTAGTTACAAAAATAGCCGCTAAGTTTTCTAGACCTGGGCGGCTATTTTTGTGGTTTATTATTATTATCCTTGCCCCTCCTTTCCCAGATTCCTGCAAGCAGGTTTCTATGTAATCGGAGGGTCACAGTCCCTCCGCAGAAGGACTAGCCGCCTACCGTTATGGCAGTACCCATATAAATATATTATCAAAAAAAGCCGGACTCTACAAGATAGTTTCCGGCTTTTTCTTTTTCCGGTTGCTATCCTTCCAGTTCAGAGGTAATATAGCGCATGACTTTTGCGCCTCTGCTGAATAAGGAGCTTGGATTATATCTTCATATCCAGCGTGCTGCCCGAAGACGTTTTTTTCACAAAGGTATTACCACCTTTGACAAGCTGACTTATTTGTAATATTTTGCATATTCATTCCTCCCTATATATGCTAATGTATGGATACCCTTATTACCAATGCACTGTTATTCAATCCTTATCAACCCATCACTAATAACGATTATTTTATATTTATGTGGCTGAATTGCAGCCATCTTTAGCTTATATCTGCAAATCAAGATTTGCACCGACCGAATTTGCATGATTGCCCTGCTTTTTGACAGCCTCTTTTTCTTCCTGTTCCCTTGCTGCTTCAATCACTTTCTGCATATCGTCATCATCAAGGTAAATTTCTCCGTTTTCGGAATTTTCCAATTTCTCTAAAAGCATCTGTTCCGCTGTTTCCATTTTATTTTCTTCTAACGCTTCCTCTAATTCTTTTTCCTTTTCTGCCACCTTTTCTTTTGTCTTTTCAAGCAGTTTTTCAGAATTTTTCTTCCTTTCTTCCCGGAGCTTATCGCTCAGCTTTAACATGCCATCGTTTCTGGTTTGCATTCTGCAATGATATTTTCCGTTCTCGTCAATATAACTGTGCTGGTACACTATAGTCCAGCCACTGGCTTTCGTTAAGCTTTCTGCCAATTTAGACATAGACTCAACGCCTTTTATCATGTCTTCCATATCCTTCTTTGTTTTAGGATCATTCTGCATTTTTTCCAAAAGTTTGGGATCAACGGTCAGAGACTTGCCGCTTTGGGCAGATACACAGGCATTCCCTACACGGAACTCCACACTTGGCACAAGCTTTTCCAATTCCTTCGCATAGCCTGCCACACTTTTCGCCTTGTCATTTCCTGCTTCAGAATTTTTCTGTACAGCCGCCGTTTCTGATGTTTCCCTTCCTGATGCAGCCTGTTTCTTTTCTGTCTGCTGTTTCTGTGTTGCATAGACATTCTCATAAGCGTTATAGTTGTTTGTAATTTCCATTGCCATAACTTATCCTCCTGATTTCATTTTTCTTCTGGCATATCAATCCGCTCTATTAAAACATTTTTCCTCTTATACTTTACCACCCGAACTAATAAAGGCTTTGCACCGCTGAGATTTTCAATGCACTCCGGTACGCCTCCGTTTTTTTATCATATACTCTTGAAAATTTATCCGGTGCAATATAAGCAGTTACTTATTACATGGTGTACTAATAAACATAGGGGAACTGAAAAAATATGCTTTTTCAGTTCCCATCGCACTCTATGAGAGTCAATCATTCTTGTTTTTGTCCTCGCCGCCGCACTGGAACGCATTAACGTCAGCGTCTTGGATGAATCCCCTGTCTGCGACAGCTTAT
>CANCYR010000043.1 GCA_947382355.1 uncultured Lachnospiraceae bacterium | reverse complement strand
GATTCTCAAACCGGACCATAATAGAGGGAATCCCCCTATCATCAAAAATCACTACATTGTTGTGCTTGATTGCTTCGCTCATTTCCTCTTTTCCTCCTACTTTTTAGAATAAATTGAATGTAACTTTATGCTTCCTCTCCGCCTTATGCTTTCCTCGGTATGCAATCCCGAATCAAAGAACGCACAAAACGTAGTACCGCCGATTACGCTTGTCGCCACAATGTACGACCCGATATTATGAAACTCACACTTTTTCACGTTCCTATACGCTACCGTGTGCCTTTCCGTTTTGCTTGCCACGCTACCCCTCCTTTCCTGCGGTCATTCTCTCTATTGCCTGCTGCTCTTCCTGCATATCCTGTACCGCCTGCCTAATCTGCCTGCAATCCTCTTTCAGACAATCCGCCACGGCTTCCAATGTTTCCAACGGCAACGCTTCATCTACTACCACGCTACCGACCATATCCGCCAATTCCCTAGCCTTTTCCTGCAACGCTTCCGCCGTCATTTCCATACCTACACCGTCCTTTGTGCGACTTCCGCCCGATAGGGTGTACCTCCACGCTTTAACTCGTTGTAGATAGTCGCACGGTGGACCCCGATAGTGTCAGCAATTACAATCACTCTCGCCCCCTGCTCTTTCATTTTTTCAATCCGTTTCCTGTCCTCATAGTTCAATCGCCTATTACCTTTTCTCACGCTTTCTACACCTCCTATCGCTCCAAAATAAAAAAGGAATGTGCCAAAAGTCCTAAACCCTTGACACATTCCCTATAAAAGCGTATAAAAAATGAAATGCGATAGAGTTTATTAACTCTTGTCGCATTTCATTTTACAATGAAGCTTTTCTTTTATTTTTATTAAAAATTTACCTGAATGGTTATTTGATAACGTTATACGGAAAAAATAAAAAGCAGCCACCCAATCCTGTTATGGGTACAACGGATTGGGTTAGCTGCAAGTCTACATTTTTCTATATTTTCATAAACGGATCCATATACTTGGCAAATTCCTTTAAATTTTCTTCTATTCTAAGAAGCTGGTTGTATTTGGCCACACGGTCCGTCCGGCAGGGCGCTCCCGTCTTAATCTGACCAGTGCTCATGGCTACTGCCAGATCTGCAATAGTAGTGTCCTCCGTTTCTCCGGAACGATGGGAAACAATTGCTTTATAGCCGTTTTTCTGAGCCATTTTTATAGCGTCCATTGCTTCTGTCAGTGTTCCAATCTGATTTACCTTTACTAAAATTGCATTTGCAGCGCCTAACTTAATTCCTGCATCCAGCCTTTTCGTATTGGTTACAAATAAATCATCTCCCACTAGCTGCACTTTATCTCCCAACCGCTTTGTCATTGCCTTCCAACCGTCCCAGTCGTCTTCAAATAAGCCGTCTTCAATGGAAACAATGGGAAATTCTTCAATCAACTCTTCATAGTAAGAAATCATTTCATTGGAATCTCTTTGTACATCCGTTCCGGTCATTTCACTTTCTCCCGGAAAATGATACATGCCGGTTTCCTCGGAATATAATTCACTGGCCGCTGCGTCAATGGCTATCTTAATTTCCCCTCCAGGTTCATAGCCTGCCGCTTCAATTGCTTCCACAATTAGAGAAAGCACTTCCCTTGAGCCGGGAAGGTCAGGAGCAAATCCTCCTTCATCTCCTACTGCTGTGGACAGACCTTTATGCTTACAAAGCTTTTTTAAATTGTGATAGATTTCTGCACAAATCCGAAGTGCTTCATGGAAGCTGTCCGCCTTCATGGGCATAATCATGAATTCCTGTAAATCCACAGTATTATCCGCATGCTTGCCTCCATTTAATATATTCATCATGGGAACCGGCAGGATACAGGTGTCCACTCCGCCAAGATACCTGTATAATGGCAGGTCAAGAGCAAGGGCAGCCGCTTTTGCACATGCCATGGATACGCCAAGGGTTGCATTGGCTCCCAGATTCCCTTTGTTTTCCGTTCCATCCGTTTCCATGATGATTCTGTCAATCAGCCCCTGTTCCAGAGCATTTTTCCCTATTAACGCTTCTTTCAATTTTGTATTGATATTTTTTACCGCATTTTGTACGCCAAGTCCAAAATATCTGGTTTCTCCATCCCTTAGCTCCACAGCTTCAAACCTTCCGGTGCTGGCTCCTGAAGGAACAGCCGCCCTTCCGGTAATCACATGCTCTATGGTAACCTCGGCTTCTACCGTTGGGTTTCCTCTGGAGTCTAAAATTTCCCTTCCTTTAACATCCGTTATTTCTAAATATAAGTTCATACTAAGCTCCTTTACCTGTTTAAAATTCAGTATCTTTTTCGCTTAGTATGTCCGTTAAAAGTTTCGCTTATGCAAAATTTTTATAACATGTTCTGTCAAATCCGCATTCCAATTCCTGTAGGAGAACTGCTGTCCAAACCGTTATTCCGTTTCGCTAAAAGGTCTTTGTACATCCATATATGCGGACAGTTTTCTTCCAAATCCGTTTCTCCATAGCTTATATAACCCTGTTTTTCATAAAATCCTTTTGCCCTCTGCTGTGCATGTAAAAATGTTCTTTTTCCTCCAACCCTCTTCACTTCGGCTTCCGCCAGCCTTAACAAATATGCGCCTATACCCTGACCCCGATACTGCTTCATAACCGCAATACGTCCGATGTAATAATCTTCAAACGACTCACGATTATAAAAGCGGCATGTTGCTATTGGTATTTCCCTGTCAAACAAAACAAAATGCTTTGCACAAGTATCAATTTCATCAAATTCATCACAAAACCCCTGTTCTTTTATAAAAACTGTTTCTCGAATTTCCCGTGCTTCTTTTGGTAATTTATTGTAAATATTCACATGCATTATACAAACTCCTTAAAAATGAAAGGCATCCAAAAAGGGACATTATGGCACAATCTTTGTCGTACCTGCGGTTCCTTTTTTAAATGCCTTAAATTCTTTATCCGGTAATAAACGTATCAGAAAATCTTCTCTGTTTTAGAAATTATTTTTTTATAAGAAGGGATTTTCCTGTCATTTCAGCCGGCTGCTCCATTCCCATTATTTCAATCAGAGTCGGAATGATATCCGCAAGACAGCCCCCTTCTCTTAATGCATAGCCTTCTTTGTAATTTACTAAAATAAATGGCACTTCATTGGTTGTGTGAGCTGTAAAAGGTGCGCCTGTTTCGTAGTCCACAAGCTGTTCCGCATTGCCATGGTCTGCACAGATGAACATAGTTCCATTCACGCTCTTCAGCGCTTCTACTGCTTTGCCTACGCACTCGTCCACTGCTTCCACTGCTTTAATGGCTGCTTCCTCCACGCCGGTATGTCCAACCATGTCCGGATTCGCAAAGTTTATGATAATTACATCATACTTTCCGGAAGTAATTGCTCCGCATAATTTATCGCAGACCTCATAAGCGCTCATTTCAGGCTTTAAGTCATAGGTGGCAACCTTTGGAGAGTTTACTAAAATCCTGTCTTCTCCTTTGTTTGGCTCTTCCACGCCGCCGTTAAAGAAAAAGGTAACATGAGCATATTTTTCTGTCTCCGCAATTCTTGCCTGGGTCATGTTATTTGCTGCTAACCACTCGCCAAATGTATTGGTAACTGCAATCTTCTTAAAGGCAATTTCCTTATTGGGAATGGTGGGGTCATAATCGGAAAAGCACACATAAACCAAAGGAATCCTTGCCCCTCTGTCAAAACCGGTAAATTCATCATCGCAGAATGCTCTTGTAATCTCTCTTGCCCTGTCAGGTCTGAAGTTAAAAAATACCACGCTGTCATTTTCTTTAATAACAGCAACCGGAGCGCCGTCCTTTACCACTATGGTAGGCTTTACAAATTCATCGGTTTCTTCCCTGTCATAGGATGCCTGTACAGCAGCCGGAGCGCTTTCCGCTGTAAGTCCTTCTCCCTTTGTCAGCGCATCATATGCTAATTTCACTCTGTCATAATTGTTATCCCTGTCCATTGCATAATAACGCCCTGCAACGGAAGCCACCTGTCCCACGCCGATCTTTTGCATTTCTGCTTCTAACGCTTCCACAAATTCTTTTCCTGATGCCGGCGGCGTATCACGTCCATCTAAAAAGCAATGAACGTATACTTTGGAAATCCCTTCTCTTTTTGCTAACTCCAATAAACCGTAAAGATGTGTATTATGGCTGTGTACGCCTCCGTCTGACAACAGACCGAAGGCATGGAATGCAGAATCATTTTTCTTACAGTTTTCCACAGCTTTTAATAAAGCTTCATTTTCAAAGAATGTGCCGTCGTTGATTTCCTTCGTAATTCTGGTAAGCTCCTGATATACGATACGTCCTGCGCCCATATTCAAATGACCCACTTCGGAATTTCCCATCTGTCCGTCTGGAAGTCCTACTGCCATGCCGGATGCATTTCCTTTTACAAAGGGACATTCCTTCATCAGCCTGTCCATTACAGGAGTGTCTGCCTGTGCTACTGCATTTCCCTTTTTGGTTTCATTCAGTCCATATCCGTCAAGAATCATCAATACTGTTGGGTTTTTGCTCATTTTCATTCTCCTCTTTTCTCTTTTCTATTATATAACCTACTGCTTTTTACTATTTATCTGATTTTTATTTTCTGCTTCCATCTGCACTTTTCCTGTGTTCTGATCATATATTATCGTATCACTTTTCGATTATTCATAATCATATGCACATTCTGCTGGGAAACTGCCGTTTTTATGGTTCTTCCCGCATATTTCCTGCTAAAAATCATAATCCGGACACCTTTATGAATTATACACGTTTTATTTTTATATTTCAAGCACAGAAATCAGGAAAAACTGTTGTATTTTTAGAAAAACACCTTTAAAATAGGATGATATGATAAATTTTATTATGCAAAAATGAGGTAATAATTATGGTTTCTTTATTGGCAAATTTATTTATAAAAAACAAAGACGATATCACTTCCCCCGACGTGCGCCGCAAATATGGTGTATTATGCGGCGCTGTAGGCATATTCTTAAATGTATTCTTATTTGGAGTAAAATTTCTGGCAGGAATTTTAAGCCATTCCATTGCCATCACTGCAGATGCCTTTAACAACTTATCCGATGCAGGCTCTTCCCTGATTACATTGATCGGCTTTAAGCTGGCCGGGCAGAAGCCGGACCCAGGCCATCCTTTCGGCCACGGCAGATTTGAATATATCTCCGGGCTTTTAGTTTCCATTGCCATTATATTAATGGCCTATGAATTAATCAGCTCTTCCATTAAAAAAATCATACATCCACAGGCAGTTACCGGCAATCTGTTAGTTATTGCTATCTTACTGCTTTCCATCCTGATAAAGCTGTATATGTATTTTTACAATCATGCGCTTGGAAAGAAATTAAATTCCACGGCAATGTGCGCCACCGCTTCCGACTCCTTTAGCGATATGATTGCCACATCATTTGTTCTGTTTGCAATTGTCATAGGGAAATATACCGAACTTTTGATAGACGGCTACTGCGGAGCTCTGGTTGGCATTTTCATTTTCATTGCAGGCATCCGGGCTGCAAGGGACACAATCAATCCTTTATTGGGCCAGCCCCCTTCCCGGGAATTTGTAAAGCAGATTGAGGAAATCGTTACTTCTTATGATGAAATTCTGGGAATCCATGATTTAATAGTCCACGACTACGGACCTGGGCGGGTTATGATTTCCCTTCATGCAGAGGTTTCCGCCCATGGAGATTTGGTAAATCTCCACGATATTATCGACAACATCGAGCGTACATTAAAAAAAGTCTTGAAATGCGATGCAGTCATCCATATGGACCCTATCGTGGAGGATGATGAAGAAACCAATCTGTTGAAAAAACAGATTACCGCCTTCTTAAAGGAATACAACCCGGACTTGAATCTTCATGATTTCCGCCTTGTGAAAGGCCCTACTCATACAAATATTATTTTTGACGTGCTTCTTCCCATGGAATTCAAAGAAACCGATTTGGAAGTAAAACAATATTTATCCAGCAGAATAACCGCCCTGGACTCCAAATACTATTCTGTCATTGAAATCGACAGGGCATATTGCTGATAAAAGCTTAGTCCACGCTTTTCAATGACTCCGCCATATTGATTTTTTCCAGCTTAAAGGACATGAACAGATTAACAACAGCAGTGAATCCAAAAGTAAAAAACAGGCTGTATACATAGCTTGGGGGCTTTATATGCACATCAAAGGAAACCATATCTATCTGTATCTGGTGCATGACAAAAGCATGAAGAAGCTTTCCAAGAACCAGTCCAAGCAAAGCCCCTATTGCAGTCAGAACCATATTCTCCCGAAATACATAGGATGCCGTTTCATTTTTAAAAAAGCCCAGCACTTTTATGGTAGCGATTTCACGAATGCGCTCCGTAATATTAATATTGGTCAGATTATAAAGCACGATAAAGGCAAGGGAGCCGGCGCACACGATAATCAAAAGTACAATATAATTCAGGCTTTCCATCATAGTGCTGAATCTTTCCATGGTATCCTCATTGATGGTTGCTGCCGAAACCTGATTCAACTCCATAAGGGCTGCCGCCGCTTCATGAGTGTCCCTTCCTTCTTTTATGTTTATATACAAGGTTTTATATTCCGGCTCTTTTCCATAGCATTCTTTATAAGTTTCTTTATTCAAATAAACATAATTATATACAAAATTTTCAAAAATCCCGCACACTTTAACTTTGATTTCTTTATATTCCTCATCACGGAGGGTCACAACATCTCCCTTCTTTAAATGAAATAACTCCGCCAGATTATTAGAAATAATAACTTCTCCCTTGTCCGGATAGGAAACCGGCTCGTTATGGACAGTATGAAGGTTTACATAATCCCCTATCTGCTCCTCTTCTTTGGCAATTACCAGATTGACAGCTTTGATTTTATCGGTTCCAATCAAATCCATGGAGGATTCATGTACCTGACAACAGCCTCTGCTCCATGTATCTAAAATCTTATTCAAAGAACGTTCCTTTTCATTTTCTGTATCTTCGTCTTTTCCCATTTCTTCCTTCAAAGAAACGCCCATATTAAAAATCTGGATTTCCTCAAACTGCTGGATTGCCACATCCGCTATGGAATCCTTAATTCCAAATCCGGTTACCAAAAGGGCCGTACACCCGCTTATACCGATTATCATCATAAAAAACCGCTTTTTATAACGGAACAGATTCCGAAGGGATACTTTATAAAGAAATTTAAGCCTTGACCACAAAAAGGGGATTTTTTCCAACAGAATTCTTTTTCCTGCCCTCGGTGCCTTAGGGCGCATAAGCTCAGCCGCCACGGAAAACAGTTCGTATCTGCAGGAAAGCCAGGTTGTTCCCATGGAGCAAAGCAGGGATACCACAAGCGATACTATGAGAATCCCCCCGTTAAATACATAGGAAATCCCGCATGTATTATACATAATCTGATAGGATGTCCAAATAATTGCCGGAAACAAACAGGTTCCTGCAAAAAAGCCAAGAATACAGCCCGAAACAGCTGCGCTTCCTGCATAAAACATGTATTTTCCCATAATGGCGCCTTCTCCATAGCCAAGAGCCTTTAGCACCCCAATCTGGGTCCTCTGTTCTTCCACCATGCGGTTCATAGTAGTGATGCACACAAGGGCGGCTACAAGAAAGAAAAACAGCGGAAAAATATTTGCAATGCCCTCCACAATGCTGGAATCGCTTTCAAAGCACACATATCCGATATTGGCGTCTCTTGTAAGCACATAGGAATCCGGTTCTTCTATATCCCTAAGCTCTTTTCTGGCATCTTCTATTTTTTTCTCCGCTTCCGCTATTTTTTCATCAAATTCTGACTGTGCTTCTTTATAATCGGCTTTTCCCTTTTCTAACTCCTCTTCTGCCTTTTTCAGATCTTCACTTTTTTCATCCAAAGTCTTCTGCGCCCGGTTAAGCTGTGCTTTTCCCGCCGCAATCCGGGAAAGCCCTTCCTCAATCTGTTGATTCGCTTCTGCTAACTGGGGAATTTCCATGCCAAGCTGTTGTATCTGCATGGCAATTTCCTCTTTTTGCCTGTTTAATTCTTTTTCCTGAGCATTCAAACTGCTCCTCTGGCTGTCTATACTCTTCTGGTTCTTTGATATTTCCTGTCTTCCTTCGTCAATTTCCTGCTGTCCATCCTGTAATTCCTTATAAGCATCCGTTAACTCCTGTTTTCCATCCTTCTCCTTATCCGCAAGCTCTTTTTCCGCCTCTCTGATTTCTTCATTGGCATCCTTAAGAATTTCCTCGTATCGTTTGTCCACCCGTTCTTTGCAGGCCGGCTCCCATTCATTCTCCGCTTTTTCCATAAAATTGTCATATTCCGCAGAATAAATCTGAAAATCCTGGTCCAGCTTTACAAAAATCTCTGTATAATAGTCACAGTCAAATGCCGCCTCCTCTAAATAGAAAAATCCCGTTATTTTTCCGTTTCCAATAGAGGTGTTGCCCCGTTCAAAATTCATGTAATACGGAGACTGGACGATTCCTACAATAGTATATTCCATTTGATGAAACAAGTCCTTTGTATCTTCCGAATTATTATCGGAAAAAGCAACCACCGTCCCTATTGCTTCTTCTGTATACAAATTGGAATCCACAACACATTCCCCGGCATTTTCCGGCAGCCTCCCCGCCTTTAATACCAGTTTATTGATCCCTTCCGTAATGGAATGTACCTTTCCAGCCGCCTCGTTTCCTTCCTGATTGATATATAAAACATCCTCAGAAATAGCGCCCTCTGCAGCTTTTACCTGTTCCCTGCCGCTAAATGCCGCCACATCTTCCTTTTCAAAACCCAAAGTGGACAAAAGGTGCAAATCATAAAAATCCGTGTCCTTTAAATACTGGTCCACAGCATGTATCATCGCTTCCTTTGTGACCTTTAAGCCTGCAAAAAAACCCACTCCCAAAGCAACAATGGCAAATATGGCCAGATACCTTCCAAGACTCTGTTTAATTTCTCTTACGGTGGTCCTTTTCATCATGGATCTCATTTTTTCCTTCATCCTTTCGGCTGTTTTTCACCATCGTTGCTACGGAAATTCATCTTCTGGAAACAGCTTCCGTAACCACTTACCTTCTTCCGCCTAGTGTGCTGTAGCATTGACTTCTGGTAAATCTGCGCAGGATATTTGTTCGTATGCAAGGCGGATTTTCGACGGTGTAGCGGTGTCTACAGCTAGAAAATCCAACGCAGCAGACGGGCAAATAGACAAGCAGATTTGCCTGAATGTCAATGGTACAGCACACTAGTGTACTGACATGCCGGTACACTCCCTCAATGCTTACCACTCGATTTCTTCTATATCAGTTATGTTCTCATTTAATCGGATATTTTGAACGGTTCCGCTCTTTACGGTAATAATCCGGTCTGCCATTGCTGTCAATGCCTGATTGTGGGTAATGACCACAACAGTCATCCCCGTATTCCGACAGGTGTCCTGCAAAAGCTTCAATACAGCTTTTCCGGTATTATAATCCAGCGCCCCGGTAGGCTCGTCACATAATAAAAGCTTGGGATTTTTGGCAAGGGCCCTTGCAATGGCAACTCTCTGCTGCTCCCCTCCGGACAGCTGTGCCGGAAAATTCCCCATTCGTTCCTTTAATCCCACTTCCTCCAATACAACTGCTGCATCCAATGGCTCCCTGCAAATCTGTGCCGCCAGCTCTACATTTTCAAGAGCCGTCAAGTTCTGCACGAGATTATAAAACTGGAATACAAAGCCTACGTCATATCTCCGGTAAGCAGTCAGCTGTTTTTTATTCAGCCTTGAAATGTCCTGTCCGTCCAGCGTGACGCTTCCCGCCGTCAAAGTGTCCATTCCCCCGAGTATATTTAAAATAGTGGTCTTTCCCGCTCCGGAAGCGCCCACAATAACACAGAACTCTCCTTTCTCTATTTGAAAGTTCACATTCCTTAACGCTTCAATCTTAACTTCTCCGGTCTGATATGTTTTTTTTACATTACTAAATTCCACAAATGCAGCCATATTCTTTTGCTCCCTGCTTTCTATTGCTTTTTCTTATTTTTAATATTTTAAGGATTTTTTGGAATATTATAATTGGAATATTTGTCTGTTTTGTGTTGCCTGACATTATGATTTTTATTATAGCGGAAATTCAGATAGGTTTCTATAAGATTTGGGTAAAAAAATATATAATAGTAACAGTTCATACAAAAGATTTTCCACACTGGATGCTTTGAATAACAGGACGTGGGAGCTGGCAAAAACAGGATAGTCTTATGAGCACGCTTTCGCTCCGCGTCTTCATAGAGTGCAAACGTGCCCGGAAGACTTCTATAATAAGAGACCGGCTCCTGCGCCCCCTTATCTAAATCCCCTCTATATATCTCTATTTCACCTTCTTCTTAGAATGTCTCTTCTCCTTCTTCAACCACTCCTTGGCAACCGCCTTCTTATCCTTTTTCAGCCACTTTGCCTCTTCCTTTTCCCCTTTTTTCAAAAACGCACCCCTGCCCTTTTTGCTTCCCTGGGATTTTCCGGATTTTTCCCGGTTCTTTTCCGGCTGCTTCAGGCTGCGTTTTCCCATTTTCTTTTTAGGAAGCTCCACAGTGATTTCTTCCGTGATTCCATAAATATCTTCGCCCATATTCATTTTTAACAGGGCTGCTGCCAGAAGCTGCGGGGAAATCTGACACTCTTCCAGCTTCTTTTCAATGAAGTTCTCCATCCTTCTCATAGTCTGAGCTTCTTTTTCATCCCATGCGCCCTCTAATGCATTGTTCATGATTTTATTGGCTCTTTTGGCAATAGCAGCCTTTGCAGAAGGCACCTTTTTTTCTTCCATTTTCGTTTTGCAGATTCTTTCGATTTCCCGAATCTTGTAAATTTCCCGTCCACACACTAAAGTAAAGGCTTTTCCTTCTTTTCCTGCCCTTCCGGTACGTCCGATTCTATGCACATAATATTCTATGTCCTGAGGCACGTCATAATTAAAGACTGCCTCCACGTCATCCACATCAATTCCTCTTGCTGCTACGTCCGTGGCAATAAGGATTTCCAGATTGCCGCTCCGAAAACGGCCCATGACCATATCCCTCTGTCCCTGTGTCAAATCCCCATGAAGACCTTCTGCCAGATAGCCTCTGTTCTTCAGGCTTTTTGACAATTCATCCACCATTCTTTTTGTATTACAGAAAATCAGGGAACGCTTTACATTGTAGCATTCCAATAATCGGCTTACAGCCTCTTCTTTGTATTCCTTTTTTATAGGATAATAATATTGCTTGATTAGAGGTACAGTCAGCTCCTTGGCGGCTACCTTTACCTGTACCGCATCCTTTTGGTAAGTATCTGTAATGTCTAAAATGCTTTGGGGCATGGTAGCGGAAAAAAGAGCCGTCTGATGACCTTCCGGTATCTCTTTCAGGATTGTTTCCATATCCTCCCGAAAGCCCATGTTCAGCATTTCATCTGCCTCATCCAATACTACCAGCTTCACATCCTGCATTTTTAAAGTCTTACGGCGCATATGGTCCATAACTCTTCCCGGCGTTCCTACAACAATCTGCACTCCGCATTTTAAGTTCTTTATCTGCTTATAAATTTCCTGCCCCCCATAAACAGGCAGGATTTTAATACCATGCATATACTTGGAAAAACGCCGCATTTCTTCTGCCGCCTGTATGGCAAGCTCTCTGGTAGGACACAAAACCACGGCCTGAAGGTTTTTGTTTTCCGGATTTATGCTTTGTAAAACCGGAATTCCAAAGGCTGCTGTTTTTCCCGTTCCGGTCTGGGCCTGTCCAATCACATCTCTTCCTTCTAATAAGACAGGAATTGCCTGTTCCTGAATGGGCGTCATATGTTCAAACCCCATCTCTTCCACCGCTTTTATTATCCTGCGGTCAATTTCCGAATCTTTATATCGAATACATTCTTGTTCCATTACTTGTTGCTGTTCCATTACTTACTGTTTCCTTTCTGTTTTTCTATTCCTGACAACATTCACATTATGACTGCCATAACAGTTCAGACAGCAGTTCTCCCGCAGAATCGGGATGGAAATCTGACTGAACATGATTTCTTAAGGAGTCCTTATAAAATCGCCAGTGCTTAGCAAGGTATTTTCGAGCTTAGCACTGCTGCGTTTTTATCAGAGCGGGAGCGTGACGACGTAGAAACATGTTCAATCAGATTTCCATCCCGATTCTGCAGGGGAACTGCTGTCTGAACTGTTGCCAAATTGCCCAAAAAAAGACACCACTCGTTTAAGAGAGTGCTGTCTTTTTACGAATCTTATTCATTATATGGCAGGCTTATGGAAAAGTCAAGGAAAATGAACATCCAATTGGGGATACGGAATGGAAATCCCATTTTCATCCATTGCAAGCTTTATATTTTCCGTAATACGCCACTTTGCCTGAAAATAATCTTCATTTTTCACATGGCACCTTCCGCCGATAACCACCTCGGAGCTTCCAAGTGACTCCACAAAAGAGATAAGCTCCATATCCTTAAACGTGCTTTCATCTTCCTTTAGTACATTCAGCACGCATTCCTTTGCCTTTTTCAAATCCGCCTCATAGGATATGCCCACCAACACATCCAGCCTTCTGTCCGCTGCCATAGTTACATTTGTCAGGCTAGTATTGGCAAGAGTGCCGTTTGGAAGCACCACGATTTTCCCGTCTGCTGTTGTAAGCCGGGTAAAAAAAAGCTGGATTTCCGTAACAGTCCCTTCATGACCCTTGCTGTCTTCAATAATGTAATCACCTATACGGAAAGGCTTCAGCAAAAGAATTAAGACTCCTCCTGCCAGATTGGAAAGGCTTCCCTGCAGGGCAAGACCGATTGCAACTCCCGCAGAACCTACCACTGCCACCACGCTGGCCGCGTCCAGTCCAAAGCCGGAGGCAATCATAAATGCCAGCAATACATACAGTGCCATTTTAATAAAGGAATCCAGAAACTGCATCACGCCCGGGTCGGCATTTGCCTTTTTACAGGAACGCCTTACAATCTTACGGATAATTTTAATAACCTGCATTCCAAGAAACAGAAAGATTAGTGCAAAAAGCACTCTTAAGCCTAAATCCAATGCTTTTTCCGGCAACTGCTTTAAATAGCTTTGTAACAGTCCGATGTTCTCTTCAATATTTTCTACCACGACTTCATCTCCGGATTGATTCATTACATTTTATGCTCCTTTCCGTTTCTTATGAATAGTCTGTTTCTATTGTTTGTCACCATTTGGCTTTCCTGACTGTTCTGCCAGTTTCTTCAGCTCCTCAGCTTTTTTCATCAAAGCCTCAGCTTCCTTTTCTTCCTTTAATGCCTCTGCTTTTGCTGCCTTTGCTTTTGCTGCCGCTTCTTTTGCAATTCGCATTGCTTCCTTTGCCGCATTTCTGGCAGCGTCCCTTGCTTCTTTTTCAGCTCTCCTTCTTGCTTCTTCGATTGCTTTTCTTCTGGCTTCTTCCTTCTTTGCAGCAATTTCTTCCTGCTCCTTTTTGGTAAAAGGCGTATAGGAAAAAATTTGTGCGGAAAGAGCCGGCATCTTAATCTGGATGGAATTTTCCCGGTCATCGCATTCTGACTCTTCACTCTTTAGAACCCTGCTGTTAATACAGTCCTTACCACCAAACTCCTTACTGTCACTATTTAAAATTTCCTTATATTTTCCCGGATAAGGTACACCAATCTTATAATTTTTTCTTTCCTCATTTGCAAAATTGCAGACAACTAAAAGAGTCTCCTCTTCTTTATCCGACTTTCTTAAAAAGACAATTACATTTTCATTTGCAGAAATATTGTTAATCCATTCAAAGCCTTCGCTGTCAAAATCCGTACCATATAAGGCAGGATGATTCTTGTAAAAGTAATTACATTCTCTTACAAAGCGGTTCAGTCCCTGATGATTGTCCTTTTCAAGCAGGTTCCATTCCACTTCCCGCTCCTCATTCCATTCATCAAATTCACCGATATCCTGTCCCATGAATAACAGCTTTTTCCCCGGATGTGCCATCATATAACCGTAGGCAGCCTTTAAGTTATTGAATTTCTCCGGAATTTCTCCCGGCATCTTCCCTATCATGGATGCCTTTCCATGTACCACTTCATCATGAGACAGCACAAGCATGAAATTCTCACTATATGCATAAATCATGCTGAACGTAAGCTCTCCGTGATGCTGTCCCCTGAAAAACGGGTCATATTTCATATAGTTGGTAAAATCATTCATCCAGCCCATGTTCCATTTCAAATCAAAGCCGAGCCCGTCCTCTTCCAAATCTCCTGTAATCTTCGGCCATGCGGTGGATTCCTCTGCAATTACAAGGGCACCGGATTTTTCCTTATGAACAATGCTGTTTAAATGCTTCAAAAATTCAATGGCTTCCAGATTTTCCTTTCCGCCATAAATGTTTGGTATCCATTCCCCATCCTGTTTTCCGTAATCCAGATAGAGCATGGAAGCAACTGCATCCATTCGGATGCCATCCGCATGAAATTCCCTGATCCAGTAAAGTGCATTGGCAATTAAATAATTTTTTACCTCCGGCCTTCCATAATTGAAAATTAAAGTTCCCCAGTGAGGGTGGAAGCCCTGTCTCGGATCCTCATGCTCATAAAGGCAGGTGCCATCAAAATTGGAAAGCCCGTGAGTATCCCTTGGAAAATGGGCCGGAACCCAGTCCAAAATCACCCCAATGTTATTTTTATGCATTTCATTCATGAAATACATAAAATCTTCAGGGGAGCCATAACGGGAAGTTGGAGAATAATAACCAATCACCTGATATCCCCAGGAGGCATCAAAAGGATGTTCCATTACAGGCATAAGCTCGATATGGGTATATCCCATTTCCTTTACATATTCTATAATCATGGGGGCAAGCTCCCTGTAATTATAAAAATCCCTGTCCTCCTCCTCAGGCTTTCGGAAGGAGCCTAAATGAAGCTCGTATACGCTCATAGGCGCCTTTCCTATATCTGATTTCTTTCTTTCCAAAAGCCATTCTTCGTCCTCCCATGCAAACCCTTCCAGATTCGCAACTACAGAAGCATTTTCAGGACGCAGCTGGGAACAGGAGGCATAGGGATCTGCCTTTAAATAGGTCAGCCCGCCTCTAATCTTAATTTCAAATTTGTAATTATCCCCTTCCTTTGCAGCCGGAATAAATATTTCAAAAATACCGGAATCCCACAGCCTTCGCATCTGATGTATTCTGCCATCCCAGTTATTAAAATCCCCTACCACGCTGACACGCATGGCATTTGGCGCCCACACTGCAAAATGTACGCCCGCAATTCCGTTTATTTTCATGGGATGAGCCCCTAAAATCTTGTATATGCTGTAATGGATTCCATGATTGAACTTTTCCGTATCCTTTTTTGTAATAACCGGCTCAAACTGATAGGGGTCTATGATTTCCTTTTTGGAGCCATCCTGAAATTCTACTGAAAAATGATATTCCGGTTTTTGAACCTTAGGAAGAAGCGCTGCAAAATATCCCTCTTCATCCACCTGCTCCATTTTTATGGAAGAGCTTTTCGTAACCACAGTTGCCTTTTTCGCATTCGGATAAAAAAATTGAACGAGAGTACCTCCTGTAACCTGCGTGATTCCAAGAAGCTTATGCGGATTATCCTCTTCTGAATATACGATTCCTTCAATTTCTGCCCAATTCATTAATTTATATAATTTTTTTGTCATGAATGCTCCTTCCCATATCCCTTTTTCAAGGAAATTTGCTGTTTTTATAATCTGGTTCCGTTTTTGTTCTTTATTTAATACTGTGTATAAATAGTCCGCTTCGAAGCTTTGGCTCAAACCATGTAGACTTGGGAGGCATAAGACGGCCTGCATCTGCCACCCCGAACAATTCTGTAATCGATGTGGGATGTAATGCAAATGCCACCTTACAATCCTTAGAAACCCGTCTTTCCAGCTCGGAGAGCCCTCTTACGCCTCCTACAAAATCAATGCGCTTATCCGTTTTAGGTTCGTTGATTCCAAGAATCGGCTGTAACAGATAATTCTGTAAAATGGACACATCCAGCCCCTCTACCACATCATCTGAATACACATATTCTTTTCCAGTCAGCTTATACCAAGTATTCCCAAGATACATGGAAAAAACTCCTTTATGGTCAGGCTTCACCTTTTGAGAGGGCTCAACCACAAAATTTTCCCGGACCTTTTCCAAAAATTCCTCTTCACTATAACCGTTTAAGTCCTTTACTACCCGGTTATAATCCATAATCATCAACTGGTCATCCGGAAACAACACAGAAAGAAAGTAATTAAACTCTTCTTCTCCGGTAAACCGGGGATTTGCCTTTCTTCTTTTCAAAGACACCTTGACTGCGGAAGCACAGCGATGATGCCCGTCTGCAATATAAATGGAGTTCATTGAAGAAAATGCCTTTTCAATGGCTTCCATATCCTCCTTTTCATCAATTACCCAGACTCTGTGCCTTATCCCGTCATTTGCCACAAAGTCATAAAGCATTTCTCTTTCCTTAACCTTCTTCACAATTCCATTGATTATTTCATTGGAATGATACGCTAAAAAGATTGGACCCGTTTGTGCATTACAGGTATCTATATGGCAGATTCTGTCAAGTTCCTTGTCCTCTCTTGTATTTTCATGCTTTTTTATTGTCTCATTTATGTAATCATCCACGCTGGCACAAGCTGCTATCCCTGTCTGGCTCCTGCCCTCCATAGTCAATTCATAAATGTAATAACAGGGAGCCTTATCAGTTATAAACTGTTCCTCCCTTACCATATCCCATAAAATATCGCTTGCCTTTTGATATACACAGTCAGCATATGTATTCACGCTGTCGTCAAACTGTGTTTCCGCCCTGTCGATTCTTAAAAAAGATAGCGGTTCCTTTTTTACTTCTTCTTTTGCTTCCTGCCTGCTGTACACATCGTAAGGCAGTGCCGCAATATTCTTTTCCAGCCCTTTTTGGGGCCTGATTGCCTTAAATGGTATTATTTTTGCCATTTTTACCCCCTGTTTTTCTTATTGCTTTTTTCAAATAGTATCTATATCCCCGTATTTTGTCATATTGCCAACAGTGCTTTGAAATTTCCTTTCCGTCTCCACGGCTGCTTCACTTGCCAGATCCATATATTTTATAAAAACATCTTCTATTTCCATTCCCTTTTCCTTTGCGATTTCTTCCATAACGGGCTGCAGCTTCTGTAACTGGAAGGAAACTCTTGTTTTCTGAGGATCAATGTCGCCAAGCACCTTGTCCGCATATACGTTGATTTTGTCCAACATAGCTCTGTCTTCTGCTGTCATTCTTCACACTCCTGACTTATCTAAAAATTTCTGCTTTTATTTTACCATTCTACTACTACTATGTCAAAAGACATTTTTTTATTGTGCGGGAAAGCCGGGGGCTGAACTGTTACAAAAAAAGAACCCTGCCCGTGCTCCTTTTGCACAAACAGGGGTCTTTTTTTCTTTATCTCTTATGGAATATATTAGTCAAGTACAGACAAATCAATATTCAATGCTGCTGCAGTTTCTTCATTGGTAGACAATTCACACTGCTCCGCTGCCAGATATCCGATAGGAGTTTCAGAAGCCTGTGCTTCTCCTTTCAGAATTGCAACCGCCTGCTGGCCTGCCAGGTAACCTAACTGATAGTAATCAATGCCGTAAGTGGCAAGTCCGCCTGCTTCTACCATACCTGTTTCACCGCAGATTGTAGGAAGGTTGTTGTCATTGGCAACCATGGCTACTGTGGACATGCCTGCTGCAATAGTATTGTCCGTAGGGGTGTAGATAACATCTACCTTGCCTACCATGGATTCCACTACTGTCTGAATTTCGTTAGAGCTTGCTACTGTAAATACTTCATAAGCAAGACCTGCTTCGTCACAGGCAGCTTTTGCCAGATCAGCCTGAAATTCAGAGTTGGATTCTGCGGAACAATATAAGATACCTACTGTTTTTGCTTCCGGAAGAAGCTTTTTAAGTAAATCAATCTGCTCCTTTACCGGAGTCAGGTCTGATGTACCTGTTACGTTAGTCCCCGGCGCCGCATTGTCATTTACCAGACCTGCATCGGCAAAATCTGTAATTGCAGTGCCGATAATAGGGATTTCTGTTGTCTCCGCTGCTGCAGCCTGTGCTGCGGGAGTTGCGATTGCCAGAATCAAATCATCTCCATCCGCTACTAACTTGGAAGCGATGGTCTGACATGCAGACTGGTCGTTTTGTGCATTCTGCTGGTCTATTTCATACTGGATACCGGAATCATTTAATGCTGCTACAAAGCCTTCGTTGGCAGCATCCAATGCTGCATGCTCTGTCAATTGGATGACACCGATTTTATAAACAGTGCCGTCTCCTTCTGCTGTTTCTTCTGTGTCCGCATCCTCTTGTGTACCTTCTTCTGCGTCTTCGCCTTCTGCATCCTCTGCTGTTTCATCCTCTGCTTCATCGGTTGTTTCCACATCAGAATTTACATCTGTTGTTTCATTAGAGCCGCAGCCTACCAAAAGAGTAGTAGTCATAGCAAGCGCTAATGCTAAAACTGTTAATTTTTTCATAATGTCTCCTCCATTTTTTTATGACTTCCTCATCACATGATATATCGTTTGTCAACAACTGAAAATATACACTATAAACAAAAAAATGTCAATGCTGTTCCTTTTCCATAATTTCCATATTTTTTCCGTTTGTCTTATAAATGGTATTTTCCTTTACAAAGCCTCTTACAGAGCTTAAGGGATAAATGCTTACGTTCCTGCCAAGCACCGTGCCCGGATTGAGCACACTGTTACAGCCCACCTGAGTATAATCCCCTACCATGGCTCCAAATTTCCGAAGTCCGGTTTCCAGTCTGCTTCCACCAGCTTTTACCGTCACATTTGTCTTATCGTTTTTCACATTGGAGGTAATGGCTCCCGCTCCTAAATGTGCCTTAAAGCCAAGTATGCTGTCCCCTACATAATTATAATGTGGAACTTCTACCTTATCGAACAGTACCACATTTTTTAATTCCGTGGAATTTCCTACGGTTGCCCCTTTTCCAACAACGGCATTTCCCCGGATAAAAGCACAGTGGCGTATTTCCGCCTCCTCATCAATGATACAGGGACCGTTGATAAAGGCAGTGGGCGCTACCTTTGCAGATTTTGCAATCCAGATATTCTCTCCCCTTTTTTCAAACAACTCCGCCGGAAGCGTATTTCCAAGCTTTATAATAAAATCACTGATTCCGGGCAGTACCTGCCAGATTGCTTCCACTCCTTCAAAAAGCTCTGCCGCAATGGTTTTTTCCAAATCCACCAGATTTTCCGGTGCCATTTCCCTCATAATCTTTTCCTCTCTTTCTTTTATTTTTTAGTCAGTTGCGAAACGCAAAGTAACCGTTCAGACAGCAGTTTTTCCCCTGCGGGAGTCGGAATACGGATATGACAGAACATGATTTCTAAAGGAGTCCTTATAAAATCGCCAGCGCTTAGCGAGGTCTTTTCGAGCTTAGCACTGCTGCGTTTTTATCAGAGCGGGAGCGTGACGACGCAGAAACATGTTCTGTCATATCCGTATTCCGACTCCCGCAGAGGAAGAACTGCTGTCTGAACGGTTACTTTGCGTTTCGCAATCGTCCGCTTATTTTTCGTAAGCCTTTGCTACCTGGTCAAACTGTCTGTATAACATTCCCTGATTGGACAGCCCCTTTACATAATTTGTGCGCCTTCGCACAAAATCATCCAGCTTTCCCATGTATTCCCCTTCTGTAATGGTACCGTCCGCCACCATGGTAAGCCCTTTTTCCCAGCTTGCAGTGAGCTTTGGGTCCAAAAGAGGTCTTATTGCCGCATTTACCACCTCATAAATCATCTCCCCCAGCTTTGTGGGCGTGACAATCTGGGTTTTCTTTGCCAGCTTTAAATACTGGTTGTTCACCAGCTTCTTTAAAATCTCCGCCCTTGTGGCAGATGTGCCGATACCGCTTCCCTTAATCTGCGCCCGAAGCTCCTCATCCTCTATAAGCTGCCCGGCATTTTCCATGGCAAGAATCAGGGAGCCGGAATTATATCGTTTTGGCGGGGAGGTTTCCCCTTCTTTCACAAAATATTCATTGACTCCCACAGTCATTCCTTTTTTCAGCCCGGATATGGTTTCCAAAAAAGAGGCGTCGCATTTCACATCCTCTTCCTCGCCGCTTTTATTTTTTTCCGCTCCTTCTTTTCCCCCTTCTTTTTTCTTTCCGAAGGAAAATTCCATGACCTTTAAATAACCTTCCTGTGCCAGCACCTTAAAGGAAGTAAAGAACTTTTCCGGCGCCTGAACGGTGTTATTTACCGTTACAAGGCTGACCTTCTGGTAAACTGCCGGCCTATAGAAAATGCCTAAAAATCTTCTGGCAATAATCTCATAAACCTTTACCGCAGTAGGCGCAAGCCCGTTTAAATTGTTTAAGCCCTGTCCGGTAGGAATGATGGCATAGTGGTCTGTAATCTGTTTATCATTTACATAGCGGCTCTTGGCAATGGTCTTATAGCTTTCCCCGCCAAGGACCTCCTCTGCAAACTGCCCCACCAGCGGGTGGTTTTTCAGCCCGTTTATATTTTTGTATATTTCCTTGCTGACTGCTGTGGACAACACTCTTGCATCCGTTCTCGGATAGGTGACCATTTTTTTTTCATACAATTCCTGCACAATTCTGAGAGTCTCGTCAGGACTGATTTTAAAATACTTGGAACAGTCATTCTGCAGCTCTGCCAGATTGTATAAAAGCGGTGGATTTTTCGTTTCCTTTTTCTTTTCCACCGAAAAGATTTCCATGGTTCCTTCCTGACAGCGTCCTATCAGCTCTTTAGCGTCCTTTTCCTCCTTAAAGCCGTTTTCCTTATAAAGCATGGGGGATTGAAAGTAAGCAGAGCCTTCCACGCTTTTCCATTCCGCTTCAAAGTCCTTTCCTTCCATGGAAATTCCTGCCATTACCCGGTAGAAAGGGGTTTTTACAAAGCTTCGGATTTCCCGCTCCCTGTTCACTACCATCCCCAGCACGCAGGTCATTACCCGTCCCACCGAAACCACCACGTTTTTCTCCTGTTTCAGATAATTTTTAATGGAAAATCCGTATTTTAAAGTCAGCGCCCTGGAAAAATTAATTCCCATCAAATAATCTTCCTTTGCCCTTAAATAGGCGGAAGCACAAAGGTTGTCATAACAGGATAAATCCTTTGCCTCCCTTATTCCCCTTCTGATTTCCTCCTCTGTCTGGGAATCAATCCACACCCGCTTCCGTTCCTTGCCGGTTACATGTGCCTGGGTTTCCACCAGCCGGTAAATATATTCCCCTTCCCGTCCCGAGTCTGTGCACACATAAATGGTAGAAACATCTTCTCTTGTGAGAAGGCCGCTTACGATTGCAAACTGCTTCTTTACGCTTTCAATCACTTCATATTTAAATGTTTCCGGAATAAAAGGAATGGTGTCCAAAGACCAGCGCTTTAAGCTGTCGTCATAGGCATCCGGATAGCTCATGGTAACCAGATGTCCCACACACCATGTAATAATGGTATTTTCCCCTTCTATATATCCGTCCTTATTTTTTGCATTCAACTTCAAAGCCTTTGCAAATTCTCTGGCAACGCTTGGTTTTTCTGCAATAAATATACTTTTACTCATATGATTTCCTAACTTTTTATTTTTAAGAAAAACGAATCGGTTCTTCCTTCACATTTTTTAAATAGAGATGGAGCTTTACCTTAGCCTCCAGCTTAAGCCGCTCATCAAAGTCTCCCATGGCAAATAAATAGCAGTCATCCGGCGCTATACCTGCCTGATTCAGACTATGCATATACCGCTGATAGTCTTCATAGGTCATTCCGCCTTTATCGTATTTGGTAAATACCGCCAGAACCTTTCCCTGTCCATTAGAGGCAAGCATGTCAATGCTGCCGTCCTTTCCTGCCCAGATGCCGCTTTTGTCATAATGAAAGGGAAGTTTTCTTTCTTCGTTTAAATATTCCATATATTCCCTGCAGATTTTGGAAAAATAAAATCCACAGTATTCTTTAAAGCCTCCGGCAATATAAGCTTCATAAAACTCCTCCGGCCTCATAAGAAAAAGACTGCTTAAATTGGGAAAAACAAACCGGAACCAGAAATTCATATAGGGGTAACTGATTTGATATAACCCCTTTTGTACATGCTCCCTGCCTTTTGTATCATAGGAATATACCTTTTCCACAAATTCCAGCTCCATTAAATTTTTCAGATAGACGCTGATTTTTGCCCGGGAAAATCCCGTATGCTTATATAGATCATTCAGCTTTCTTTTACCGGAAGCCAAAGCAGCCAGTATGGAATGATACACTGCCGGCTCCCTGAGTTCCTCTTCTAACAGCCTGCTTCCTTCCAGATGCAAAAAAGTGCCTTCCTTTAAAATAAACTCGCATACATTTTCCCTGGTAGAACGGGTTTTATCAAATCTTGGCAGATATCCGGTTATCCCCCCTAAAATGCTGTAGGTCTCAATCAACTGCTCCAAAGTATAAGCCTTATAATAACGGGAAATTTCCCGAAATGTAAGCTCCTTTACCTTTAAGAAGCCGGAAATGGAATAAGCAGACCTTCCCATTTTTTTCACCATGCTGTTTTCAATAAAACCTATAAAAGAGCTTGCCAATATAATCAAAGCATTGGCTTCTTCCTGTAAAAATCCTACCAATGCTTCCATAAAGGCACTCTGACCCTTTATCAAATATTGAAATTCATCAAAAACAAGAACAGCCTTTTTTCTGTCCTTTATTTTTATGGCAATTTCTCCAAACACTTCCCTATAGTCCGGAAACTCAGAAGAAAACTCATAGCCTGCCTGAGACAGTTCCCTTGCCATCTGGAAAAGCTGTTCCCGCTCTGAAGCTTCCCTTGCCAGATAATAAACAGGGTTTTTATCCTTCATAAATCCCTTCAGCATAGTGGTCTTCCCGATTCCTTTTTGTCCGTACACCACTAAAAGGCTCGGCTGATTTTTCTCATAAAAGCCTGTTAGATATTCTAATTCACTCTGACGCTCCATTCCCATAGCTTTTCCTCATAATGTTTATTCCTGCGATCAACGAGCCAAGTGATTGCGTGCAAGCATTTGGCGACTGCCGCAAGGGTCAAATCCCCCGCCCCCTGGGGCATTTCAAGTTTGACGCCCTGCTGCTTGCGGCGGGGTCTTTGACTAAAAAGAACCTGCAATTATCTTTTCGATTTCAGAAGCGGGCATAGGCCTGCCTAACAAATATCCCTGAATATTATCGCAATTAATATCCTTTAAATATTCATACTGTTCCTCTGTCTCTACCCCTTCTGCCACCGTTTCACAGCCTAACTTCTTTACCATGGAAACTATGGATTCTGTAATGACCCTTGTGCTGTCATCACAGATAACCGTATCAATAAAGGATTTGTCTATTTTCAATGTATCGATTGGAAGACCTTTTAAATAAGAAAGGGAAGAAAAGCCCGTTCCAAAATCGTCTAAGGATATTTTAATACCGTATTCCTTCAATACATGAAGCTTTTCCAATACGCTTTCAAAATCATCAATCAGCACGCTTTCCGTAATTTCCAGTTCTATTTCTTCCGGATTCACCTGATACTTCTTTAAAATACTCAGAAGATTGTATACAAAATCCGGACGTTTATACTGGATAGCGGAAATATTTAAAGAAATTACCAGTGGCATGTCATATTTTTCCTTCCACTTTGCAAACCTGCTGATGCCCTCCTCTAATACCCATGTTCCAATGGGTACAATCATGCCGCTTTGTTCTGCAATGGGAATAAAAACTCCCGGGCTGATCATTTTTCCAAGGTCATCCCGCCAGCGTATCAATGCCTCCACACCTCTTAGCTTTTTCGTTTTGGAGTCATACTGGGGCTGATAAAACAATTCAAACTCATTGCCGTTTAAAGCATTTTCCAGTTTATTTTCCAATTGAATTGTCTCTTTAAAGTTGGTCAGAATCGGCGCTTCAAAATACTGGATATTATCTTTTCCCATGGACTTTGCCTTAAACATAACGATTTCCGCACAATTCATAAGCTCCAGGGAATTTTTGCTTGCTTCCGGATACTCCGCCACGCCTACGCACACGGTTATTTTTAAGGATAGTGTACTGGACAGTACAAAAGGCTCTTTTAACTTTTCCCGAATGGTATTATAAATAGTTTCCACGCTGTATTGACCCATCGGGTCATAAATAGCCATATAAAACAAATCATTATTTACATGTGAAATCAAAGTATGTTCATTTTTAAATTCCGACTTTAAGAACAACCCGAAGCTTTGAATCAATTCATCCCCTGCAATCATTCCAAGGCCGTCATTTACCTTTTTAAAATCATCAATATCAATACACAGAACAGATACCACTGCCTGTTCTTCTTCTGCCTTTCTAAGCCATTCGCTTAACATGCGCACAAAATAATTGCGGTTATATAAACCGGTAATGGTATCATAATAAGCCATGTAAAGCAATTCTTCATTCTGCATTTTCAGCTTGCTGATATCCCTTATGCGGATTGCCTTTTCCAAAGGATTTTTCTGTTCATCATATGTAATGCTTACTTCAAACTTCAGCCAGGTCTTTTCATCTAACAGACAACACTCGCATTCCCCATATTCCATGCCGTTTTTTTCAGCAAATACAATTTCTCTTAAGGGAATATGAAACTCATCCTTCACACATTCAAGTAAATGAGACAAATCCTTTAGGGAATGAATCTGAAAGGAAAAGAACTTTTCAAAACAGCCCAGCATTTCTATTCTTTTTTCTTTAAAATGATAATATATAAAAGCATTGGAGGACATACCGCATATCATGCGGTACATTCTTTCATTGCCTGCTAATTTTTTGTTCATTGCCAACAGCAGGTCCAGTTGGTATTGCGCTTCCTTCATAATCAATTCCCTTGTCCCTTAAGAATCTGTTTCCATGTTTCTATTTATTTTTTGTTGATAAAGCCCTTAGCCTTTAACAGCTCTGCACATAATACTGCGCCACCTGCTGCACCGCGGACAGTATTGTGGGAAAGCCCTACAAATTTGTAATCGTAAATGGAGTCCTCACGGATTCTTCCGATGGAAACACCCATTCCGTTTTCAAAGTCCACATCCAGAGATACCTGTGGCCTGTTATCTTCCTCCATGTACTGTATAAACTGCTTTGGAGCACTTGGAAGCTGTAATTCCTGTGGCGCACCCTTGAAAGATACCAGTTTTTCAATTAACTGTTCTTTTGTAGGCTGCTTTCTGAATTTTACAAATACTGCGGCAGTATGGCCATTTAATACCGGAACACGGATACACTGGCAGCTGATGGCAGGCTCGCTTGCTTTTACTATTTCACCGTTTTCCACCTTTCCATAAATACGAAGAGGCTCCTGTTCGCTCTTTTCCTCTTCCCCGCCAATATAAGGGATGATATTTTCCACCATTTCCGGCCAGTCCTTAAAAGTTTTGCCTGCTCCGGAAATTGCCTGATATGTTGTTGCGATTACTTCGTAGGGCTCAAATTCCCTCCATGCATATAAAGCAGGTGCATAGCTTTGTATGGAGCAGTTTGGCTTTACTGCCACAAAGCCCCTTTCTGTGCCAAGGCGTTTTTTCTGTGCTTCAATCACATCTGTGTGCTCCGGGTTGATTTCCGGAATGATCATGGGCACGTCCGGCGTCCAGCGGTGTGCGGAATTATTGGAAACTACAGGTGTCTCGGTCTTTGCATACTCTTCCTCTATTTTTTTGATTTCTTCTTTTGTCATATCCACAGCAGAAAATACAAAGTCCACCTCTGAAGCTACCTTTTCCACTTCATTTACATTCATTACTACAATATTCTTTACTGCTTCCGGCATGGGCGTGGTCATTTTCCATCTGCCGCCAACCGCTTCTTCATATGTCTTTCCTGCTGAACGTGGGCTTGCTGCAATGGTTGTCACCTCAAACCATGGATGGTTTTCCAGTAAAGAGATAAATCTTTGTCCAACCATTCCGGTTCCGCCTAAAATTCCAACTCTCAATTTTTCACTCATAATCAATCTCCTCATTTTTGTTCTTTTCTATGATAAACAGCACACACTGCCTATTCCGTAGGTTCATCATCCTGCCACTCATTATCCAGATATTCTCTGTTCCTCTTTAGCACTTCCTTCATGGCATCCATGCCGGGAGCCCCGATGGTAAGCCGTTTTTTCACACAGGTTTCAAGGCTGATGGCATCGTATACATCCGGCTCAAACACCTCACTGATTTCCTTTAGTTCCTCAATGGAAAGGGCATCAATGGATGTATTTTTATCGATGCAGTAAAGCACCAGTCTGCCGATAATGCCATGGGCATCCCGAAATGGAACTCCCTTATTTACCAGATAATCCGCCGCATCCGTTGCATTGGTAAAGCCCATCATGGCGCTTTTTTCCATCACATCCTTTTTAAATGTCATGGTCCGCATCATGCCGGTAAATAAAGCAAGACATCCCTTTACCGTATCAATTGCATCAAAGGTCAGCTCCTTATCCTCCTGCATATCTTTATTATATGCTAAAGGAAGCCCTTTCATGGTAGTGAGTATGGCAGTAAGGGCACCGTATACCCGTCCGGTCTTGCCTCTTACAAGCTCTGCGATATCCGGGTTTTTCTTCTGGGGCATAATACTGCTTCCGGTAGAATAGGCGTCATCGATTTCCACAAATCCGTACTCGTTGGAATTCCAGATAATGACTTCCTCTGAAAAACGGCTAAGGTGCATCATAATAGTGGAAAGGGCGCTTAAAAACTCAATGACATAATCCCTGTCCGCCACCGAATCCATGCTGTTTAAGGTAGGTCCCTCAAATCCCAGCAGGGAAGCCGTATAATTCCGGTCGAGAGGATAAGTTGTGCCCGCCAGGGCGCCGGAACCCAATGGACAGTAATTCATACGGAAATAAATATCCTTTAACCGGAGCCTGTCTCTTTTGAACATTTCAAAATAAGCTCCCATATGGTGTGCCAGCGTAATGGGCTGAGCTTTCTGTAAATGAGTAAAGCCCGGCATATAGGTATCCAGATTCTTCTCCATTATGTCCTGCAGCACAAGCAAAAGCTCTTTTACAAGCAAGTCTGTCTGCAACACCTCTAAACGTGTGTAAAGCTTCATGTCCAGAGCCACCTGGTCGTTTCTGCTGCGTCCTGTATGGAGCTTCTTTCCGGCATCTCCAATGCGCTCTATTAAATTCGCCTCCACAAAGCTGTGAATATCCTCGTATTCCTCTGTAATGAGCAAGTTTCCGGCTTCCACCTCTTCCCGGATTTCCGTCAAGCCCTTTACAATGGCATTTTTTTCATCCTTTGTCAAAATGCCCTGTTTTTCCAGCATTACCACATGGGCAATGCTGCCTTCTATATCCTGTTTAAAAAAACGTCTGTCAAATGAAATAGACGCATTGAACTCATACACCAGCTTATCTGTATTTTTTGTAAAACGTCCGCCCCATAACTGAGCCATGTTGTTTCCTCCAGTAAATTGTTAAAGTATATTAAATCTAAATTTGATATTATCACAAATTTAGAGGCTTTACAAGAAAATAGGTGAGATTTTTAACCCAATTTTCCACCTAATCTCAAAAAAACGGTAGAGTTCTCCCACATTCTACATATTATAATAAAAAAAGTACGGGAAGTTTTTATGGAAGCCTTATTAAAATTATCCAACATTAAATATTCCTATCATACTTTGCAGGGAGAGATTCCTGCCATCATGGATATATCCTTTCATGTAAATCCCGGAGAGTTTCTGGCAATCGTAGGCCCAAGCGGCTGCGGAAAGTCCACGCTTCTATCCATTATCGCCAGAATGTTAGAGCCGGAGGAAGGAACCATTCTTGTCCACAACCCCAACGGCTCCCTCTCCTATCCGAAAATGGGCTATATGCTCCAAAAGGACCATCTGCTTCCCTGGCGGACTATTTGGGAAAATGTGACGCTTGGTCCTGAAATCAATCATACCCTTACAAAAGAACGGGAAGAAAAGCTGCTTATGTATCTGGAAAAGTACGGGCTTTCGGTTTTTAAGGACAGAAAGCCAAATGAATTATCCGGCGGCATGCGCCAGCGGGCTGCCCTGGTAAGAACACTTGCCCTGGATCCGGAGGTGCTATTGTTAGATGAGCCCTTTAGCGCATTGGATTATCAGACCCGACTGTCTGTAGCCGATGATATCGGCAAAATCATAAAAGAGGAAAAAAAGACCGCTATATTGGTCACTCATGATTTATCGGAAGCCATCAGCCTGTCAGACCGGATTGTGGTGTTGAGCAAACGCCCCGCTACCGTCTCCACCATTATGGAGATTCATCTGACAAAAGACCCGGACAAACCGCTTTCTTCCAGAAAAGCAAAAGAATTTCCCATGTATTTCGATTTATTATGGAAGGAGCTGAATCAATGACAGATCTTCGAGAATATGACTTATATGCCTGTGACGTTCCTACTGCCGAACTGGAAGCAAGCGAATTCCAGCGAAATTACATCAATAAAATAAAGGCCGGTAAAAGGCACATTATCTTTGCCCGAATCTTTATTCTGGCAGTCTTTTTATTTTTATGGGAATATGCCGTTTCCGCCAAATGGATTGACGCCTTTTTCTTTAGCTCGCCTTCAAGAATTGCAGGGTGCTTTCTTTCCATGGCAAAAGATTTTACTATCTTCCAACATATCGGCATTACCTTATTTGAAACGATAGCCAGCTTTTTACTTGTGATACTCATCAGTCTGCTGGTTACTATACTCCTCTGGTATTTTAAAAAGCTTTCGGAAATTGTGGAGCCCTTTTTAGTTGTTTTAAACTCTCTGCCAAAATCTGCCCTTGCGCCTTTATTCATTGTATGGCTTGGATCAGGCATTCCGACCATTATTGTTGCCGGCATTTCCGTGGCAATTTTTGGTTCTATCATTAACCTGTATACAGGCTTTGAGCAGGTAGACGAAGATAAAATCAAGCTGATTCACACCCTTGGCGGCACAAAATGGCATGTGCTGACCAAGGTGGTAATTCCTTCCAATCTGCCCACTATCTTAAGCAATATGAAGGTGAATATCGGTCTTTCTTTAGTCGGCGTGGTCATCGGGGAATTTATCGGCGCCAGGGAAGGACTTGGCTATCTGATTATTTATGGCAGCCAGGTATTTAAACTGGACTGGGTGATTATGAGTATCGTCATCCTCTGTCTGGTTGCCGTTTCCTTGTATCAGGGAATTACTTTGATTGAAAAATGGTATGAAAAGACGATTTAATGAGTTTATGTAAGAAATGAAAAATCTGTCTGCCGTCACAAATGATTCTGACGATTATTTGACGATAATTTTGGGGAAAAACGCCTGTCATTTGCTTCAGTGAATTATCTGACGATAATTATTATCGTCAAAAACAGCCTGAAACGACATATAACAGCAACCCAGCAAAATAGCCGCAAACCCAGCATTTACAAGGGTTTGCGGCTATTTTAAATAAAAGCTGAAGATGGGACTCGAACCCACGACCCCTTCATTACGAGTGAAGTGCTCTACCAACTGAGCTACTTCAGCCTAATATCCTTATCAAAATATGAAGTATTACCATATTCTGATAAGCTACCGAGGACTATTATATATAATTTCACAAGATTTGGCAAGTGAGAAAATGAAAGATTATGAAATTTGTGTAACAGTTCAGCCTGCAAGTTTTGGATTTGAGGACGCAGGAGGGGCAAGGTAGATAGAA
>CANCYR010000042.1 GCA_947382355.1 uncultured Lachnospiraceae bacterium | reverse complement strand
ATTTCCATCCCGATTCCCTGCCCGAATCCATATCCCCAAGGCACACCGGACTGTTATGAGAATGCAGCCAGCAAAATCAGTCGGATAATAATATCCCATGTACCCGGATATCTGCTTAAAATAGCAGCTCTTACCTCTTCCTTTGTAAATGCTTCCGAACGCAGGAAGGTAATGACACCCTGTGCAGTATCGCCGATGGCAATTGGCGCATTGGCTGAACCTCCGGCAGCAATCCGGGAGGCAACTGCCATCCCTCCCATGGAATATACCCCTACAGAAAGTCCTCCGAAGGTTACTATCCCTACAGCAACTGCGCCAAAGGAAAGAGCTCCTGCTGCAACAGTTCCAAAAGCTGCAAGACCTACGGATAACCAGCCAAAAGCAAACAATCCCACGGAGGCTAAGGCTATCGAAACAATGCCCGATGCCGCAAAACCTATGGCAATAATTCCTGTTGCTGCATTTCCGACAGCAATAATCCCTTTTGCCTTACATTTTCCAACTCCAACATTTACATGAACAAGAGGGATACCTTTTATCTTCTTTTCACTAATGTATTCATAATGAAACTGTCTGGCCCCGGCTTTATATTCACCATCCTGTACCCTTGCCGGAGATTCTTGTCTTCCAGCATAGTCACTGTTGGCGCATATCAGCTCATCTACCGTAATTTGAAATAAACGACTGATTTCTATAAGCTTGTTCATTTCCGGTGTGGTCTGCCCCAGCTCCCATTTGGATACTGTCTGTCTGGAAACATCGATTTTATTTCCAAGCTCTTCCTGTGACCAGCCTTTTTCCTTCCTAAGTTCCATTAGTTTTTTGCTAAATTCCATTTTCTGATTCTCCTTCCTCCTGAAACCTGACCCGGCAATTGCCTTTAAATTTAATGTACTAATAGAACTTTAACTTTTTTTCCGGTTTTTTTCTACCAATAAGCTCTTGAAATCTGTCAACCAAACTTAACATTTTTATTTTCCGTTTATAGGTGAACAATTATATGATTATATCCAACAAAAACAGAATAGTAAGATGAACAGGGTAAAACACATAGAAAAAATATTTCATCTTATATTTTCCTCTTGTTCCGTTATATAAAAAAAGTATGGGGACCGCCAACAGACAAAAAGACTGAAAATACGTATGTATAGATACTACCAGCAGAAAAGTTCCTGCAAGAAAGGCTGCTTTTCTTTTCCACAAACCGTCAAACAGGCTGACGATTACGGGAAGCATTATGCCAGAAAAGCCGTAATCCACTTGAAAGCAGCCGGTAAATAAATATGTGAAAATAAGCATTCCAAAAAATAAGATTACGGACAAAATCTTGTTATGCCATGTTCCTTCCTCCAGTTCCTTTTTTACCTTTTGTAAAAAGTAAATCAGTATAATGGAAAAGGAAAATGTAATAAAAATATTAAACATTGTCTGACCGGTTGCCAGAACAAATACTGCATGAAAAATAAGCCCCAGAAGCAAAATCGTTCCCAGATATTTTCTTTTATTATGGGTATAACGGCAGCCTTCCGCTATAAAAAATGCAAACAGGGGAAATGCAATCCTTCCTATTAATCTGAAAACCTCTATCCGGGGAAATAAAATCATCCCTGTATGGTCCAACATCATTGTAACTGCCGCTATTACTTTTAATGTATTACCGTTTAATCCTTTTATTTTCATACCGGTTATTGATTGTATTCTTCTACTTCCTTAATAAATTTTTTAATTCCCTTA
Source organism: uncultured Lachnospiraceae bacterium (assembly GCA_947382355.1). GTDB lineage: Bacteria > Bacillota > Clostridia > Lachnospirales > Lachnospiraceae > RGIG3040. Next base: position 28,406 of record CANCYR010000042.1, on the reverse strand, counting down.
AATGTTTTTTCATTTAAAAAATGTTCCATTTTACAGGCATCCTGTTCTGCAATTTCCTGACTTACATCTGTTGTCATCATAAGGAACCGGGTAATGGTCTCATGACGTTCCAGCAGTGCCTTTGCCTTTTTAGAGCCTTCCTTCGTCAAAATAAGGGCTCCGTTTTCTCCCGTTTCCAGCATACCTTCATTTCTTAAAATTCCCATGGCACGGCTTACGCTGGGCTTGGAATACCCCAATGCCCTTGCAACATCAATAGAACGTACCATTTTGTTGTCCCTTTGCAATAAAAGAATGGTTTCCAAATAATTTTCTGCTGATTCTTTCATGTTTTCTCCTTTTCCGCTGTCTTTTGGACCCGGCTTTATTCGTATATTATCTGCTTTTGAGTCTCTTCCAGCTCTTCTTCCCCGGGCTTTCCGGGCACCCATCCGATTTTCTGGTTATCATCCTTATAACGGGGAATCAGATGCATATGAAAGTGAAATACAGTCTGCCCTGCTGTTTCACCGTTATTCTGCACAAGATTGAACCCGTCTGCATACAGCTTATCCATCATATGGCTTCCCAGCTTTTTCGCCAGAACCATTACTTTTTCTGCAGTTTCTTCCGGCAGCTCAAATAAATCGGCATAATGATTTTTGGGAAGAATCAGCGCATGTCCCTTTGTTGCCGGTCCCAGATCCAGAATTACACGAAATTCTTCATCCTCATATATGGACTTTGAAGGAATTTCCCCGTTTGCTATTTTACAAAAAATACATGTTTCGTCTTTCATATTAATTTTCCTCCCCAAAATTAAATACCTGGTCTAATAGCCTTAAAAGCTTAAAGTCACCCTTCATCTTCATGTTTCCTGCCATGAATGCTCTTTGGAAGGTCATTCTTCCGGATATAATTTCATTCATGACCCCAGAGCTTATCTGAATCTCTACATCCGTATTCTCTTCTTTGCCATAATCAATCTGAAGCTCTCCATTGTTTATCTGAATAATCAGGGCTTTTTTCTTTCCTTCTATTGTAAATTTATAGGCGCCCCTGCTGCCAGTCTGAGGCTTAAAATGGCTTTTAAAAGCTTCTATATATTCATTGCTGCCAACGCTGTTTTCATTCCCGAGCATTTCCTTGAAATAGCTTGCCAGCTCCTGAATGTCCTCTTTCTGCTTCTGTACATAGCTTTCATCAGAAGCATATTTAGACAACTGTTCTGTTTCCTGAGGCGTCAGGTCTATATTTTTAGGTACTGCAATAATATTGTTTACTTCCTGATTGCTGGTAGGAAAGATAGTCATCTTTTGCTGGATGGAACGATAAAAATTTTCTGTCTTTTTTTCTATAATATACCGGTACTCCTTATTTGCCTCAAACTGGGACATTTCCTTTACATATCCGCATATTCCGCTGCAGGGGCGTCCTCCCAGAATCTCCCAGGATACGGCAAGGTCCAGCTTGCCTTCCCGTTCCCCGTAAGTAGTGCTCATGACTACCGGGCACATATAAAGGCTGCTCATCTTCTCCTTATCGCCGTAAAGCCAGCAGGCATCCAGAAAGGACTGCATATATCCTCCGATTCCATGCCACTCCACCGTAGTCGCCAGAACAATGCCGTCTGCAGACTTTAATGTCCGGGGCAGGGCAGTTATGCCATTTCGCAGTTCATGCAGATTGAACACTTCCACCCTTACATTCAATTCTTCCAGCACCTGCTGCATAACTCCAAGTACATATAACGTCGGGTCGTCTATGAGACCCCTTCCACCATAATATATATTTACTTTCATCTTGCTGTTACCTTTCTGTTTTTTGCTGACTTTTTATGATAAAGGAGCACACACAGAATAAATCCTGATACAAGTCCTCCTAAATGTGCCATATTGTCCACATTGGTGCTTTGAAGCCCGTAATAAGCAGAATATCCAATCAAAAATAATACTTTGGGAATAGACATAGTCTCCAACCGGCCTTTGTTACGGATAAGCAGCCACAAAAGAGCTCCTATCATGCCGAAAACAGCTCCGCTTGCCCCCAGGGAATTGGTATAGTCCCCAATGCTGTAGCTAAACCAAAGAGAAAGCAGATTGCCTCCAAGCCCTGCCAGAAGATACAGGAAAAAATATTTCCCATGTCCCAAAATCCGCTCTACAATATCTCCCAGAAAAAACAAAATCAACATGTTGCTGACCAGATGGTCAATGCCTGCATGGAGAAACATGGAAGTAAACAACCGATACCACTGTTTCATATGGATAACGGATTCTACGCCCATAACACCCTTAGTATACAACAAATCACCGGTAAATGTACACAAAGTAAATACAAAAACATTTAAAAGAAAGAAAAAATGATTGGCCAAGGGCCTGTCCTTTATACTTTTATAAGAGCGTTTCCCTGTCCAGTCATATTTTACATTATTTTCTTCATATTCCTCCGGAACCTGCGGATTTTGTAAAAATTCCTCCAGCTTCCTCCGGATGCCGTAAAAATCCTCTGCATGATCCTTTGGTATAAAGAGGCTGTTTTGACAGAGAATCCAGCTAAATGCCACATCCCCGGCAAAGGCTTCTGCCCGCTTAAGGTCTTCGCTGATAATAAAAGATAGGGAATGAACCTCTGATAATCCCCTGTCACGAAACTGCCATTCCGTCTTTTCCAGAATGTGCCGGTATTCATCCGGATTCACGTATGGGTTCTTTGTAATATCCACCACATGAATCACATTTACAAAAGAATTTTCCAACTGGAAAAACACTGTAAATTCCTGCAGGCTTGTATCCAGCTGGATATAATTCATCGTTTTTAGAAAGTAACTGACTGCCTTATACATGCATACCTTTTCCCTTTCACTTCCAAGAAGTATGTTGGATAATTGCGAAAAGTATCTATGTAAAAGGGTATCATTTATCTTTTCCGGTGTCAATGATAGGTAAAGGTTACCTTTCCGAAGGTAATTTCATCTTCTGCCGTTAATGGCACAAGCTCGTTTGCCTCTAAAGGAATCCCGTTTTTCAATGTGCCGTTTTTGGAGTTTAAATCCATGAGATACACCATATCCTCATTTGGGTTTTTTATAAATTTTGCATGCATACGGCTTACGGATTTATCCGAAAGCACATAATCCGCAGCTCCTTCCAATTTTCCTATAATAAAAGGGAAATTATTTAAAACAATTTTGACGGGCGGTTTTTTGTCAAATCTTTTCAGCTTTTCAACTAATATTCCTTCTTCCTTATACATGTTTTCCTGTAACAAAACAGTTTCTTCGTATTTCAGCGGCTTTTCCGGCATTTCTTCTATGTCCTCAAACGGCGCCTGCTCCTCCTCATAAGCTTGTTCACGAATGGCAAAGTACTCCCGCTCCATCTGCTTTCCCATACTTTCCCTTTCTTCTGTCTCATTTACCTTTCCCCTTTCCAATATCCTTTTATACAAAAAAAGCAAAAAGAATCCTGTCAATCCGACGAAAGCGGCGCCTGCTGCCAAAATCATATCTCTTGTGCCCAGAAATACCGAAAGGGAAGCTGTGCTTTCCTGCTGCAGGCTCATGTATTGATAAATCATATACCCTGCTCCTCCTAATATAAGAAGCATAAAACAAAGAGCCGGAATTTTAAATTCCCTTTTTACAGAAACACTGCTACCTTTCTTTTGCGGTTGACAGCCTTCTTCCTCTTCTTCCATTTCCCACTGCTGACGGGGCATATAGGTATCAGGAAATTCTAACCTGTTTTCACGGACATTTCCTTCATTCATGCTTTTCTCGTAAAATTCTTCTTTTTCAGAGTTTTCATTTTCCTGTAAAATTTCCCCTGCAATCTGCAGAAATACAAAATTATCCTCTCTTGTAAGGCGATAAAGCTGATAGCCCATATTCACGGTCTGTTCATCCTGATGATTGATATGGTTTAACAAATATTCCGAAAGCTTTTGTATGCTCCTGCAGAAATCCGTTTCTTCAAAGGGATAAAAACAGAGAAACAGCTGTTGTGTATTTACATTCATATACATATACTCCGGCTGTAAGCATAGATAATTTTCGTCTAATAAATAATTTTCCAATTCTGTCAGAGCTTTTGATAAACCGGAAAGAATCTGCATAAGCTGCCCTGCTTCTATTTCCCTTTTTTCAAAAATGCATGCCAGTGTCTGTTTTCCGCTGATATCATAATAAAATTGATTTTCCCCGTTAAAATGATGTATAGAAACCGGCAGCAAATGGGAAATTTTATTTTCTGTCACCATTTTCATCTGATAGTATTGTGTCCCTTCCATAGCCTGCTCTTCCAATATAAAATAACTAGAGTTCAGCTCTCTTTTATAAGTCCCCTGCACCTTCCTCATCCTTTCCCTGTTTTTCTTTTAAATTGCTAAGTTTCCTGCAGTTCCTGATAAAAGATACCGGCTGCAGCTTGTGAGCCTTCCGGGTTATTTGAAACTCCCATGTATCTTCAGCAAATAAATCAGCTAAAATCACTGCCCCCGGAACCTTTTGGGTTATTCCATAGGTAACCTGAACGTGGCTGCCTTTCACTTCTATCTGCTCCTTATATTCCTGCAGGGACAGCAGATTGCCTTTCATAAGCCTGCTGCTTTCCTTTTTCATATGCTGATATGTCTTTTCTGCCGTTTCCTGCTCCAGCCTGCTGCCCCGCAATGCGCAAATATAAGCATTTGCAGTTGTTTCCACTCTGTTATACAGGAAAAAGGACAGATAGATTAAAAATGTAAATAGCGTAAGCAGCATTGGCATAATCAGGCTTAATTCTATTGTGCTGCTGCCTCCTACCTTGATTTTAAAAAGAAGAAAAACAATATTTCCTGTTTTACTTTCCTTATTTTTTCCCATATATTCCTTCCTTTCATTTCTTCTTATCCCTAATCATTATAGAAGCCAAAGCCCCTGCCGCAAGCAGAGGAGCACCGTACTTAAAACACCATGGACGGACTGTTTAACCCTTGCGGCATTTGTCAAATAGCTATATAGGCTGGCTGTTTTCCTCATTGTTAACGAAAGTCAAATGCTTGCACGCAGTCACTTGGCTCGTTGCTCGCAGGAATAAATAACAAAATAAGTGTTCTTTAAATTCCCAGAAAACACATGCCCCCATAAACCAGATATAAGAACGGAACCAAAGGCATTTCTGCCTTTCTGCTTACCTTCTTCCCTGCCAAAAGTAAAAATCCTGTAAGCCCTGTAAGCAGAAATCCATAAAAAAATAAGGCAAGCGTTTTATAAAATCCCAGGCCAATCCCGCATGCCGCCGCAAGCATTCCGTCTCCCATTCCCAGCGCTCCCTTTGAAACCATGGAAAACAGGCAGAATCCGGCTCCCAAAAACAATGCTGCCAAAAGACTTTTAATGGAAAAACAGTTTTGATTTACAGAAAAAGCAATATGGATTCCGGCAAATAAAATTATGTAAAAAATGGGTATCTTCTTTTCTTTTAAGTCAAAATAAGAACAAATTCCCAATAATGCCATAATAAGTGTCATGTTTACAAGCTCTTCCATTTAATTAATTCCTCCCGGTTATTTTCTCCATGATGTTTTTATGTCGCGACAGTACAGACAGCAGCTCCCCGCAGGAATCGGGATTTGACAGAACATGATTTCTTAAGGAGTCCTTATAAAAACGCCAGCGCTTAGCGAGGTATTTTCGAGCTTAGCACTGCTGCGTTTTTATCAGAGCGGGAGCGTGACGACGTAGAAATCATGTTCTGTCAAATCTCGATTCCTGCGGGGAGCTGCTGTCTGAACTGTTACTTTATATTTCTATGTTTTATACTTATGTGCCGCCGCACCGGCTGCAGAGGCTCCTGTTTCCCACCTTGCTGATGGGAACTGCGTCAATGGTCCTTTTCAGGCCGGAACAGCTTATGGCAGTATGATAGCGGTTTCCTTCTTCTGTAATATAAACTGTGCTTCCGGGGGATTTGCCGCATTTTTCGCAGGGCTTGTATTTTTCCCCTCCCTTATTCCGAAGCTGTTTTATTCCTTTATAGGATACTTTAGATATGGAAAGCTTTAGATGGGTGCAGTTTTTTCTTGTATGATAAACCCTGCCTGTTTCCGTCACATATACAATTTGTTCGTCCGTTTCCTCTTTATCCGTTCCCGCATTATCATATCCGGTAAAGGCTCTGGCAGTACATCGGGTAACCATGGTAAAGCCTTGAAATCCTATATATGGCATTTTAGGCTCTACCTGGTAAAGAGCTGTTAGTTCAATTCTGTCATCCTTCATAATTTTGCTAAAGCTGTAAGTAATCCCTCTGCTGCCGTTTTTAATGCAGGAATTGTCCAGATATTCCCGTCCTGCTGTTTTATTGACCTGCCTTCTCACATAGGCTTCGCTAAAGGCAACCGAACCTAACAAGGAGGGAAGGACTTCCTTGTTGTCCACCTTATCCATGGCATGACCGTATACAGCCATTTCCTTTGCCGTCTGGTGCAGGGCGCCTTCCAGTCGGATATGGATTGCCAGAATATCAAACATACAGCATAAATTCAATACAAAAAACAAAAACAAGGGCACTGCCAGAGAAGCTTCCACCGTAACGCTTCCCCTGCTTTTATCCCTGTTTAGGAAGATTCCGGGGGACATCCTTTTTGGGAATATATTTGATTTTTTTGGACTTGTACGGAGAGCATAACCTTTCTTTAAATTTGATGTGAATATTGTGGTAATTTTAGAAATTCCCAAAAAGGACATCCCCCGGCACCTTCCTTTCTTTAAAAGTAACAATAATCTCTTGTAATATCACAGCTATAGCCAAACCTGCTTGATATAAATGCAGTGGCTTCTATATAATCCACGCAGCCATCCATGCGGAATGTTTCATTTCCGGCAGTTTTCCGGATATCCATTTCCATTAAGTCCATGGCTCTAAAGGTTCTTGTATCTTTCTTTACAGTAGCCAGCAGCAATATAAGATACTCTTTATAGGACAAGCCGTCCGCTATTGTCTCTCCATTAGCCTGTTCTTCAGAATCCTCAAGCCCTTCTTCATAGGACAGCATTCCTTCCAGTCCGAAATGCCATGTTTCGTCTGTTTTTAAAAGTGGTACCCTTCTGCCTGCCAAAAGCTGTTTTACATCATAAACGCTTTCCGCATATGCCCATGCAAATAAAATTGCCACCTGCACCAGCTTTGCCAGCTCCGGTAATTGTATTACTGCCGCCAAAGTAAGCGCCAGCGCTTCTGCCTCCGCCATTTTTGTTTCATTGGAAAACAGATATACCACGTTTGCGGTTTCTCGTATCAACAGCAGTCTGTTCACCACCCATTTCAGATTGTCCATATCGTTTTCTTTTCCGGCCAATATGTACTCTATCTGATATTTCAGCCGGCTTTTCTCAAGAGGCTCCACATAGGTGCCAAACTTGTCCAGAATATATCCGTAAAAAAATAATTCATCTGTCTGAGTGCAGCCTTTTCTTTCTAACAGCCCGGCGCCCCTGCTTTTTTTTCGATTGGAAACATAATTTTCCTTTGCAATGGTCTCATTGGAAAGGACGGCATCCTTTTCCGTCACCAGAGCAAGAACTCCTTTGTTCCGGGTTTCATTTACCTCATCTGCCGGATTTTCCAAAGGGATTTCCTCCCATTGGTCCTCTCCCACCTTTTTTTGAGGAAGCTCAGTATCATCAATGGCTTTCTGATTGGCATTTCTTTCTTCTGTGACATTTCTGTTTAACAGGTCTGCATCCGCTGCCTCATCCATGTATTTTTGCATTTCCTTAATATAAGACAAGCCGTACTTATCCTTCATATAGGAAACCGCCTGTCTTTTAAACACCTCTCCCTGCTCATCTGTTGCCAGCGTAAACCGGTTAATCTGTGCTTCTTCCAGCCTCATTGCAAGCAAATCCCTTGTAACATAATTGCCGATTCCCAAATCCTGTTCTGTATTATCCGTCATATATCCTTTGAAATGTGCCGCGGTATTTTCAATGGCGCTGTTTCCGCTTCCATAGGAGGTATCTATAAAGAAAAGGTCATATTGTTCCAAAAGCTCCCTGTTATATTCTGCAAAAACAGAATACAGGCTGATATCCATAGCGCATTCGGTCTGCATGCGAATTGCATTTGTTCTTGCCCCTTCTATTAAGGTCAGAAATAGTGACAGCATGACTGACAATGTAAGCGCCAGATAAATTGTAACAGAACCTTTTTTTCCAATAAGACCTTTTCCCATTTTTTCCTCCTAAACGATACTTGAACTATTTTGTAATACTTTTGCTTTTAGACGTAATTGTCTTAAAGATACTGTTTACCAGGTCTGTAAGCTGCTTTTTAAAAATAATAACAAGCCCGATCAGCACTACCAGTATAAGTATCAATTCCACCGTCCCGATTCCCTCCTCCCCATGCCATAATCTTTTCAGTACATTCCATACTTTCATAGCTGTTTCTCCTTTCTTTTTGTGTTTGCTGCAGATAATTGCAGAACATTTTGCCGCCGCAATTATCTATGTGTTTATAATTGATAAGAGAGAAATGCTGGAACGATAATAAGAACCATAACGATTCCAAGCATAAGCATCATAGGTAAGAGAAGTTTTGTCCCTGCTTCCTCTCCTAATCTCCTTCCATTGCTTTTTCTTTCTTCAAAGGCTTCCTTTACTTCCTTATCCAAAAGTAAAAACATATCATTAGAGCCTTTTTTCATATTTTGTATTAAAAGTCCGCTGAACTTCACGTAACAAGGAATTTCACATCTTTTTCCAAAATGCTCGTAGGCAGCTTCCTCCAATATACCGCTTTCCATTTCATAAACGGCTGTCTGCAGCTCCTCGCAGGTGAAATTTTTTACTGCCCCCGCCCTTCTTTTGTCCTTATAATCCTTTGCCAACTTGTTTAATGCCGGCTTTACAGGCATTCCGGCCCCGGTCAGCAGCGTAAACTTACTAACGAACTCCGGATATTCCAACTGCAGTGCCTTTCTTCTTTTTTCTACCTTTTTGCTCAATTCCCTATCCCCCAAAAAATACACTACAATGCCTGCGCCTAATGTAAGAAGAAAAAGGGGAAGCTCTGTTTCTTCTTTGATTTCTTTATATACAATTTCTTCATCCCCTATTTTTTCCGGAAGTATCAGTTCTTTACTTGTTTCCTGCTGCTTATCCTGCTCTTCAATTCTTTGCTGAACCCTTTGAAACAACGCCTCTTCCTCTGTATACTCCTTTGGATATAAGGTCAGAGGCACAAAAAACTGCCTGCTAAAGGACTCATAAGAAAGGGTTACTTCTACCACCACGATAACCGGCTGCGTCAATGCTTCGTTTTTTACCTCTCCTGTAATATCCACATAATCATAATGGTCGGTTGCATAATCTATTTCCACCGGATAATCTTTTATTTTTTCCGGAAAATACAGGCTGCTTTTTACCTGTTCAAAGCTTTCGTTTTCTAAAAGCATTTCCTTCCTTATTTCCTGCTCCATTTCCAAAAATATTTTTTCTATTTGGGTCCGGTCATATTTTATTGCCGCTACCTGCAGCATCAGCTCCCTCTTACTTTCCCCTACAGCCGCCAAAAGCTTTACGTATCGTTCCTGTTCTCCGTAGGAGTTCCTTGTAATCCTATTGTTCTTTAAATTTGTAGTCTGCCAATTACTCACTCCTGAAAGAAGCACAAGACAGTTTCCTAAAAAAACAACGACAAGTACAAAAGACAGCTTTTGTTGATAATAGGCGGTAACCTGATTATCCACGGCCTTTAAGGGGTGTAAGATTTTCAAATTTTCCATGACAGATTCTTTTCTGATTTCTTTGATGGGGGACTTTTTTACCAGATAACCTGCCGATTTCATAAACAGGTTTTTACCCGGCTCTTTTCTGCCCTGGAAAAAAAGAAACAAATATATTGCAAATAAAATGAAACTTAATATCATATTTTTATACTCCTATATTTCAATTGCCACTATCTTTCTTGATAAAAGAAAAGCCGCAAAATATACTATCAGACAGATTGTCATAATGCAGATGCCCGCAGGGTTTCCATACATGGGCTCAAAGAACCCCGGTGAAGTCATATCTATGTAAAACAAAATAAACAGAGGAACGGCATTCATAACCTTTTGTTCAAATCTTCTTGCCGCTAAAATAGTCTGTATATCCCGTTTCACCTGAATTTTTTCCCCAATTAAAAGTGCGGTGTGTTCAATGATCTTATTCAGATTTCCTCCGCTGCGCTTGGCAATGGAGAACACTTCCGCAAAGTCTCTTATTTCTTCCACCTGACTACGCTCGGCAAAATCCTGCAAAAGCGATTCTAAAACCATGTTGTTTGCAAGCTGTCTGTTTATATATAAAAACTCCTGCAGGATTTTATCTTCCGGCTTATATAAATGGCACAAGTCCTTATATGCCTCATAAAAAGCATTTTCAATGGAATATCCGGCTTTTAAGGCAGCAGAAACTGCTAAAATGCCATCCTTAAACTGTAAGCTCAGTTTCTGCCTTCTTAAACGCTCTCTCTCTATTTCACAAAGCTTTCGATAAACGATTAATAAAGGGGATAAGAAAATCGCGGGAATAAAAGAATGATAAAAGAAATAACTAATGCACAAAAGAATCGCCAATCCGCCAACCATATCCTTAAGGAGTTCATATTGCCTTCTCCCAAGACTCTTTTGTTTTTTCCCATGATACTTTCTCATATATGTCACTCCCTTAATCTGCGCAGGTTCCCATTCCTGCAAGCATCAGCTTATCTCTGTGCATTAGTTTTCCTGTTTTCACCAAAGAGCCCTTTACAGCCTCTTCTTTCTTTGTAAACTCTTCTTTAAATTCATAAAGGGGCGCCGTTAAAATCTCTCCCTGTTCAAAGCCTGTTACTTCCACAATTTCCAGAACCTTTCTCGTATGGTCCCTGAGCCTGCCCAAATGTACGATAATATCCACTCCGGAGGCTATCTGCCTGCGGATGGCGGACAGGGGAAGCTCCATTCCCATTAAGACCATTGTCTCTAACCGGCTTAACATATCCCTTGAACTGTTGCTGTGGCCTGTGGACAGGCTTCCGTCATGGCCGGTATTTAACGCCTGTAACAAATCGAGGGCCTCCCCTCCTCTTACTTCTCCCACAATGATTCTGTCTGGTCTCATCCTTAAAGATGTTTTGATTAAATCCCTTATGGTGATTTCCTGACAGCCTTCCACATTGGCATTTCTCGTTTCCATGGAGACCAGATTAGGGGTATCTGAAAGCTGCAGTTCTGCACTGTCCTCAATTGTAATAATCCGCTCCTGTCTGGGAATAAATCCGGACAATACATTTAAAAAGGTTGTTTTCCCGCTTCCTGTTCCCCCGCTTATAAAAATGTTATATCCTGCCTCCACCAGATGTTTTAAAAAGTCAGCCGCCTCTTTTGTTATTGAGCCCATTTTTATAAAATCTTTCATAGTAAGGGGATTATCCGGGAATCTCCGTATAGTAAGAATAGGACCGTTTAATGCTATGGGAGCCAGCACCACGTTGACTCTTGAGCCGTTTTCCAGTCTGGCGTCTACAATGGGACTGGTTTCATTTACCACCCGGTTGGATTTTGCCACAATTTGCTGAATCACATCTTCCAGCTTTTCTCTGGATTCAAATTTATTTTCCCACCGGTACAGCTTTCCTCTTTTTTCCAGAAATACCCTGTCAGGTCCGTTTACCATGATTTCCGTCACTTCCTCATCCTCTATAAGCTCCTGCAGGATATCCAGCTTTCTTATGGAAAAGAACAATTCCTTTCCAAGCCTTTTCTTTTCTGCAAGGGGGATATAGGTGCCCCTTCCTGTTTCCATGATTTTTTCATCTATCAGTTCCCGGATTTCTTCATCCTTTACCTCTCTGGAAAAGTCAATTTCCTGAAAAAGCTCTGCTTTCAATTGTTTTTTAAGGGGTTCATAATTTACTTTTCTGCTCATGCTCCCTGCTCCTTTAAAAGGTTTTTTACATAATCAGCCAGCTGGCTGTGGGATAAATAAATCATCTTATAGGGAACCTGCTTGAAAACCGGAATGCTGCAGGTAATGGTTTTTTTCAAAAGCTCCTCTTTTTTCATATATGCCAACAGTTTTTCATACTGGTCTATTTTTGCCAATGCCATTCCGTCCTGTTTTGTAATGGTATATATCCTGCTGCATCTTTCCAGTATTTCAAACAGGCCCCGCACATGGTCGGACAAGTCCAGAATCACTGCTTCATAATCCGTATTCCTTTCCAGTTCATCTAAAAGAAGCTGCCACTGTTCCCCTTCCATTTCCAATATATCCGGAAAGGAAGCGGTGGGAGGGATAAAATCCAGGCTGCCGATGGAGTCCACCATACCTGCCAGCTTATATACAAATTTTCCGTTTCCTTCTTTTAAGAAATACATCAGGTCCATAAAGTCATGATGAAACTCTTTTTCTAAAAGCATGGAAAAGCCGGAATAAGCTTCAAAGTTTAAATACAGGCATCTTTTTTTCTTTGCAAGGATTTGTCCTAAAATCAAGGAAAAGGATGTTTGCAGACATCTGCCGATAGGGCTGTACACTCCTATCAGCTCCATTTTTCTTTTTCTGCCTCCTGCTGCCGGCACCGCCTGCTGCCCTTCTCCTTCTGCATAATACTCAATGATTTTCTTCATAATGGCTGTGCCTGACTGATATTTGTATATATAAGGACGGCTGTTTTCATTTTCTTTATTTTCCTGACATAAGTAAAGGATTCGTCCTGCTGCCAGTCCGGCCGTTTCTTTTTCTTCCATGTCCTCCCCTATGAGTAAAAGCTCTATGGGGTGTTCCTTGGAAAAAGCGGCAAGCTTTTCCAGATTGTCAAATGCCATGACCTTAAAAGGAAAATGTTTTTTTCCGGACAGGTATTGGGCTAATTTATATACATACTTTCTTTCATAATCACAAATTGCTAAAAGGGTATCCATAAAGTACCTCCAATCCAATAAATGCAAAAGCTTAAAAATATGGGAATCGTAAAATGAATCACTGCCTTTTTGTCAGGCTGTCGTTTATGATATGGCTGAATTTGATTTGTGTTTAGAACATCTTTTAAATATTGAAAAAAATAGGCAAACCTCTGAATCAGGTTTTTATAATAAAGCATTTGAATCAGGCTGTAGACGGCTCCTATCAGAAAGGAAATGAAAATGCAGTACAGGGAGGGTTTAATGCCAAGCAGCATGGCAAGCAGCAGAAACAGCTTTACATCCCCGGCTCCTATAACCTGCAGGGCAAAAACGGGAAAAAGGCATATGAGAAGCAGCAGCATATTGAAAAATCCCTGTATCAGCGCCCCGGCATTATTTTCATATATAAGTATTCCGGTTCCGATAATATAGCCTGATAATAGTATTTGGTTCTTTATCCGGTAGCTGCAAATATCAGAAACTGCGGCTATCAATAAAAAACAACTTAAAAAATAGTAAATGTATCATTCCTCCTTGTCAAATTTCTGTCTTGGGAAAGTTGTCCGAAAATGGACGTTCATGCTAAATAGATTGCCTGAACTGACACAATAGATATGAATGTGTAATATGTAGTCTGTTGTCTGACTGACTTGTAAAATGGATTATAAAGCATGTGTTGTTACTTGTCTATAGCTTTTTGAGAAATAAATATTTTTTTGTGAAAAAGTTACAATGAATCATATAAATATAAGTGCAAACAGCACGCAAACCCCCGGTATTCCTAGGATTGCGCTTGTCAATAAGGTAAGAGGATTAATGCCCACCCCCTGCGAAATCCCAAAGGATAATAATAATTGGTTTATGCCATATATTGCAAGCCCGCCAATGACTCCCCTCATAAAAAATCCCATAATGACCTCCAGCTTATTTTTAAAAAACAAAATGGCAAGCACCAGAATACATACAAGTATAATGGCACAGGCGCCCCAGATTTCTTCCATTTTCATATTTCTTTCCCCTGCTTGTATCTGATTTTTTTACATTATATGGTTAAGCGGAAATTAATATGAATATTTTTTTCAGGTTGTGACTATACTTACTAAAAAGGAAAATATAGGAAAGGTGTAACAGTTCAGACAGCAGCTCCCCCACAGGAATCGGAATGGAAGCTTGGCAGAACATGATTTCTACGTCGTCACGCTTCCGCTCTGATAAAAACGCAGCAGTGCTAAGCTCGAAAATACCTCGCCAAGCGCTGGCGTTTTTATAAGGACTCCTTTAGAAATCATGTTCTGCCAACCCCCCATTCCGATTCCTGTGGGGGAACTTCTGTCTGAACTGTTATGGAAAGGTGACGGATATGAAAACGGGAGGGGCAACGGATATTGAAAAAAAGAAAGAACGTTTACAGCTTTTAGATGATATCGATAAGACAAAATTTGCTCTGGAATGTGCCTATTCCAACTTTGACAACGTAACAGAGCCTGATTTAATTGACTGCTATATTTATGAGGTAAATTCCAGTTTAAAACGATATAAGTATTTATTGGAACAGGCAGCAAAATTAAATCTGCTGCCTGAAGAATCAAACCAAAAATCCTCTATTTTCACCGACCTGATTCAGGTTTTCCACTAAATCACCGCGCCCATAGGTAAGCCCTGCATAAACCTTCTGGGAATTTTCCATAACAGCCGGAGACTGGTCCATGCTGCTTATCTGGTTATATGCCTCCCAAAGCTCCTTCATAACTGCGATGCTGTACTCTAAGGGCTCTGTTTTGTTTTGTACATCTGCATGGACAAGCTCCTTGTTTACATACACATATAACTGCATCAGTTCTTTTGCAGGCTTATATTCAAAATTCAGAGACTGCATCAATTCTTTTACACATCCTCTGGCATACCGGATTGCATCTTTAAAGTCTTTCACATTCTCTTTTTTATGGGCTTCTTTTGCTTCCTCCATATACTGTAAAAACATTTCGTACAGGATGACTACTAACTGGGTCTTATTGGCGCTTGTGATACGCAGCTTATACTGCTGCTTTAACTCATCATTCATATTCCGACCTCCGGTTACTTTCAGCTAATATACAGTCTGACAGCGGTTACTTTTCGCTAACATACAGCATGCCGGCAGTTACTGTAACAACTGCAAAATCTGCTGAGGTCTTTCGTTAGCCTGCGCTAACATGGAAGTTCCAGCCTGAGTCAGCACCTGAAGTTTCGTATACTCTGTCATCTCAGTTGCCATATTCACATCCATAATGCCGGAATATGCTGCAGTTACGCTTTCGCTAGATGATTCCAGATTTGTTTCCGTATGCTCCAGACGGTTCTGATAAGCGCCTAATCTGGAACGGACAGAAGAAATATAATCATTAGCATTTGCTAACTGTGCAATTGCTTTGGAAGCATTTTCGGCAGTGGATACATCCAGTGTTTCTATATCCATATTGGACAGGGTAATGGCAGGAATACGTATTGGAAGAACCTGCCCTTCATTGGCTCCAATCTGGAAACGCATAGCGCCGATTCCGGTTAAATCTAAAGTCATGGCTGTTCCTGCGCCGGCAAATGTATCCTGATCGATAGAAATTCTCACCTCATTTTGCAATGCGTCTATTATGGTGACAGTCTTCCCATTTATTTTTGTAACACAGGCAGCATCAAAATGAAGTTCATCCCCTGCCGGTCCGGCAGCGCCGAAATTCACTGATGTGGCATCTGTTAAATTGCCGTCTGCATCAAATACAGGTGAAATAGACAAAGCATATCTTCCTAAAGGAATATTGTCGGAATAATATTGTATATCGGCTCCCGGTTCACTTGTGTAGCCTTTTAAATCACATTCTCCATTTAACAGCTTTTGTCCATTAAAGTCAGTAGTTGCCGCTACTCTTTCTATTTCATCCCTTAACTTGGAAACCTCTTCCATGACCAGGTCCCGGTCACCATCTACCAGAGTTCCGGTTGCCGCTTTTACAGACAGCTCGCTCATTCTTTGAATCATTTCCTGAATTTCGGATAAAGCCCCTTCTGCCGTCTGTATTACGGAAATGCCGTCGGTGGCATTCTGGATTGCCTTATCCAATCCTTTTAACTGTGCGTTCATTCTTTTTGCAATGGCAATTCCCGAAGGATTATCCTTTGCCTCATTAATCTTGAAGCCAGAAGATAAACGGGAGCTGGAAACGGCAAGATTATTTTCACTTGTACTGAGAGATTTATTGGCGATAATAGCCTGTAAATTGTAATTAACTTTCATAAATGCACCTTCCTTTTATTTGTATAATGAGTGTCAACATGTTTCTATAAAGTCTATAAAAGCCCTTGCAGCATGATACAGTTCTTTTGTAGGTATGGCTGTATCGGTTTCCTTTTTGTGGGAAAAACCTTCCACATCCGTATTCCTTTCATAAATTATCTGAACCTCTGCCTCTTTTTCCGTTTCTGCCAAAAGCTTTTCCTGCAGACTCAGCTTCTGAGCCTTCAATATTTCAAAGCCCTCTTTGGAACTGCATGCCACATACCCGGAAATCCTGCCCTGTTCTGCTTCCAGACATGCCTCCACCTTTCCTAACCTTTCTGTTTCCAAAGAAGCTGTTACTTTTCCTTTTTCTCCTTTATTCCTGAGAATTTTCACGTGGATAGAGGTAATTTCGCCGCCTATGGATACGGGCACCTGATAATTTTCTTCCTTTGCCATATGCTTCAACAGCCTTAATTGTTTGGAAAAAATAGCCATGCTCTTTACGTCTATGGCGGCTGCTCCTTCTTCAAAGGAGCTGTTTTCCAATATATCCTCTGTGGTTTCTATAAACCTGTCATATGCCTGTTCCATGGCTTCCTTATCCGTCATGGATTCTTTTATCTGACCTATATCATCCTCCAGACGGGCAGTCAGTGTCTGCTCACTGGTTGTGGCACGATTGGTATTCCTATCGTTTTTCTTTGCATAGGAGGCAATCTGTTTAAACGTTGCTCCTTTATAATTCATAAGGTAATCTGCTGCTAACAGATTATCCGGCGAAATATCCTGACCGTATTCCAGCAGGTCTTCAATTACCTGATTCCCGACCTTACGGATTTTCCGCATATCATCCAGCTGTTCTTTCAGGTATTCTTTTTCTAAAAGAACATCCTCTGATTTTGTCCTTAAAAGTTCATCCAATTGTTCTAAGGTAGTATCTCCCGTAAAATCAACCGTGCGGAACTTTTCCGGGGAAAGCTCTTCAAAAATATGGTCTGCTTTCTTTTTATAATATCCGTGAATCTGCTCGGATATGGAGGCTCCCTTTTTATTCACAGCGGACAGACCGCCGAAATCATCATCAATGACCGCCTGAAAACTGCCGCGTTTTCGTATCCTTGTTTCTTCCAGCAGGTTTGACAAAGACAAATCCCTTCCTGACTGCAACAGGCTTCCGATTGCAGCCCCGTCACCCTTTTCAATCTGGCGGAACAGTCTGTATATGCCAATGTAAGCATTCCTTTCATCTTCTGAAATCCCATTGCTCTTTTCCAGCTTATACAGATACTTGCTGTATTTCTCCATCTGTTCAGAAGGCTCAGACTCTTTTTGTTTCAGATAATCATATAATTGTTCCACGTTCATATTCAGTGGATTTACATCTTCCCGAATCATCTGGAGCACTGCCGCCGGCGTCATTTTGCGGACTACTCTGGTAAGGGCTTCCTCTGCATTTTTCACTGCATTTATATTTTCTTCGGTAATCTCCATCTGGTTATATCCTAAAATACGGACTGCCTTTGCATTGGCATCGTTGTATTCCATGTCCATATCCTCTAGCAGCACCTTGATTCTGCCAAATGCCTTTTGGATGGAATCCCCCAAATCCCCTCTGGGAGCCGTCATAAGCGCTTCATAGCTTTTTCCGGCGCTTTCATAAGCATTTTTTAATACTGTACCTTGTGTATGTACATAATTCAGAGTAAATACAGAACGGGTAAAAGCAACCTTCCCCACAACAGCGGCGGGCATGTCTTGAATGGCTGTTACTTTTCGGGTTACCTCCTTGTAAAGGGAAGCTCTTTCTCCGAAAGCAACATCTTCTCCCTGACCAAACAACACCTTTTGTTCTGCTTCCTCCTGCTGTTTCAGCTTTTCCACCACCTGTTCAAGCTCTGTAGTCTCAATGGCAAATCCGCTTTTTAACAGTTTATAGTTGGCATCCACCGTCATCCGCAGCCTGATTTCTTCTAACTGCCTTTTAGCAGTGACTAACGCCTGACTTTCCTGACTTTTTCTTTCATATGTCATGCCGGGAGTGGTGGCGGATAAGGAAATCTCTATCATTGCTTTGCTGAGATTTTTGATGGTAAAGGTTTTTCCTTCCGCATAAACCTTTTCCACAGCTTCCTCTGTAACGGCATCTACTGCCTCTTTCAGGGAAACCGCCTGCTCCAGGGCGCTTTCCTTATTGGACAGCAGGGCATCTTTTGCCTGCTTTCCTTCTGATAAAGCTGCAGCTATGGAATTAATGATATCTTCCGGTTCCTTTGGAAAAGAAATTTCTTTTAATTCATTTAATAAGAGCAGGTTATCCTTTGTTAAAGGAATTCCCTTTTCCACCAGCCATTTAGCCTGATTGACTGTCTCCTTATATACTACAAGTCCTGCGTCCTGGATGACTTTTTCCATCTGTTCCTGAAGCCGCTCAAAGTGAATGTCGTCTGCCTTTTTGCTGTAATATCCTGTAAAATCATCTTCAAAATATCCGGTTCCCTGTATGTCTCCGTTTTTAGCGGCGCTGAACTGAGCCCTGTACAAATTATCAATGGTGGGTTCTTTTCCATTTGTAACCATATATTTTATGGCGCCATCACTTAGCTCCTGTATCTTTCCTGCCTTTTCAAACTCCTTCATTGCTTCTGTCACGTTTTCCTTTGTAACAGGCACATCATACTGGCTGAACTTCTGGGCAATGGAAATGGCATAACCGGCATTTCCGGTAATCTTTTTCAGCTTATCCATGCTGATATCATCCGTATAACCGGCAATCTCAATTCCTGCCTCCGCAAGCTTCGCCTTTATCTGGTCTACAACAGTAACAATCGTCTCCACGTCCACGCTGCCGGGATGGAAGCCTTCCTTCATCAGATTGGAAAAATCTTCCCCGGACATAGAATTAGACATTATGGCCATGTAGTTGCGTATATTGGTAATATCCATATTCGCAACTTCTTTCATAACATCTTCTGTGGTCTTTCCCTGACCTCCATAAGCCTTGTTATCCATAACAGTACCAGAAATGTCTAAACGAAATCCCTTTTGAGCCCGCATCCTGGGGGTATAGGGAGCGCTGTATGTAATTTTACTGTTGTCTACATTTTGATTTTGATTCATTCCCTCTAAATTTACCTTCATGTCAACTCTCCATGTAGCGCATTTTGCCTTTCTGCTTTTTCCTGACGTCTTATGCCAGAAAAAAGATAAATAATTGAATATTCACCTTTTATTTCGGCAGATTATACACGATTCTTAACCGCCTCCACTAAATTCCTGAAAACACTAATTGTTCCAACCCTCATTTTCAGCCCCACCCCTCTCTCCTTCAAATATCCTTCAATATATTATACAGCTTATACAGAAAACCTTACAAGCTGAAACAAAACAGCATTAGAGAGATAAGAGCGGATTCCATGCATTGTTTTTGACGGCGTCTTTCCTTAACAGCCTGCCCACTGCCCAGGGAAAAATTGCCATGGACGGCAATTTTAGTCATACTGCGCCATGGACGGCGCTGTATGACGCCCCGGACGGTACCAGCACCTTAAATCAGGCTGTTTAGGAAAGGCGCCGTCAAAAACACCGCATGGAATCCGCTCTTATCTCTCTAATGCGTCCGGTATGCCAACCCCGAAATTAAAACCGTTTGCAGACTGTTTACAGACTGACCAAATGGCTGAAACATCACCAATAACTCTATTTCGTCAATTTTATCCTTGCAAACCGACCAAATATATGCTATCATACCTTCAAGCATATATCTAAATTTTAATCATTACATTCTATGATTCTAAACCATTTCAGAAAATCTATGCTTTATCCAAAAATCAAATAAGAGCAGGGGTTTTCCAAAATGGGACTTCCTGCAGGAAGGAAAAGAATATGGAAAAAGATACCTTACAGAAACGTTATCTGTCGGATAATGAACGGTATGCAGATTTAATTAACGGCTTCCTGTTTGCCGGCAGACAGGTAGTATCCGCCAGTCAATTAACGGATATGGATACTCAGACCGGAAGCCGGAGATTGCCCGGCTTCATTAGAAAAGGCAGGAAAAGGCATCAGAAATACAGGGATCTGATTCGGAAAACTGCATTTGGTATAAATTTTGCAGTCATCGGGGTAGAAAACCAGACGGAAGTGGATTATCTCATGCCATTGCGGGTCATGTGCTATGATGCAGGAGAATATGAGCATCAGGCAGCAGGCCACCGGAAAACAGTCAGAAAGATGAAAGGAATCAGCAGAGCAGAATTTCTGTCAGGCTTTACCAAAAACAGCCGGCTAATGCCCTGCATGACATTAGTGCTTTTTTATGGGGAACACTGGGACGGGAGCAGAGGGCTTCATGGTATTTTGGATTTCACGGACATACCCGGAGAACTGAGAAACATGGTAAACGATTACCGCATTCAGCTGCTTGAGATACGTAAGTTGTCCCAGACGGAGGTATTTCAGACTGATTTAAAGCAGGTGTTTGATTTTATTCGCTATTCTAATGATAAGAAAAAATTGAGAGAACTGGTAGAACATGACCCTGCTTACAGGGAAATGGAAGAAGATGCCTACGAAACAGCCGCAGTCTTTACCGGGGCAAAAGAACTGCTTGAAGTGAAAAAGTTTCATGAGGAAGGAGGAAAAATAAATATGTGTCAGGCATTAACCGCATTGATAGCGGATGGGAGAAGTGAAGGAAGGATATTGGGCAGAAATGAAGGCAGGATGGAAGGACAGTTAGAGGAAATGCTTCGAATAATCCGCAGGATGTCTGAAAAAGGAGTAGAGGCTTTTGAAATAGCAAAATTGCTGGATAAGCCGGAAGATGATATAGAACATATAATAGCTCTGCTGGAAAGCAGTCCGGAAAAAAGCAATCATGAGCTGGTACAAGAACTAATGACAAAGCAACAGATATAGAGTATACGAAAATATAAAAAACGAGCCGGGGGCCAATGACTAATGTACGAGCATATTCATTGGCTTCCAGCTCTTCTTTTTCCAGTTTATCATAAAATGCTAAAATGTGAACAAAAGCGCACCGTAAGGAGGTAAGTCAAAAGTGATGGAATAATCCCTTCCGCTTGACTCTTCCTTTTTGGCAGCGATTTCTTTTGGTATCTCCGCTCCGTTTCCGCCGAATTCTTTGGCATCGCTGTTTAAAAGCAGCTTGTATTTTTTCTTTTTGGGTACGCCTACTTTAAAAGCTTTTCTTTCCACCGGAGTCATATTCAATACTACTAATATGTTGTTCTTTCCGTTAGATGCTTTTCTGAAATAGCTGTAGGTGCTGTTTTCCAAATCATCTGCTTCTATCCATTCAAAGCCCGCCCAGTCATTATCTATTTCGTACAGGCATGGATACTGGCGGTATATTTCAAGAAGCCTTCTCACATAATTTTTCATTCCGGAATGAAGAGGGTCCTCCAGACAATGCCATTCCAGTTCCCTTGCTTCGCTCCATTCGCACTCCTGGGCAAAATCCTGTCCCATAAAGAGGAGTTTTTTGCCGGCATGGGTGAACATATACGTATAACCCGCCCTTAAATTGGCATATTTATCCACCATAAAGCCCGGCATTTTATTTAACATGGAGCATTTTAAATGTACCACCTCGTCATGAGAAAGAGATAAAATATAGTTTTCAGCACTGTTATAGCTCATTGCAAATGTCATCTTGTAATGGTTGTCTTTCCTGAAAATCGGGTCCAGCTTCATATAATCGCAAAAATCATGCATCCAGCCCATATTCCATTTAAAAGTAAAGCCCAGACCACCTTCCTCTGCCGGTTTCGTCACCTTAGGCCATGCAGTGGACTCTTCCGCGATTATCATGGTGCCCGGAAATCTTTTGGGGACAATGGAATTTAAATGGCGGAAAAATTCAATTGCTTCAATATTTTTATTGTCGCCGTACTTGTTTGCAACCCATTGTCCGTCTTTCTTTCCATAGTCTAAATAAAGCATGGAGGCAACTGCGTCAACCCTTAAACCGTCAATATGATATTCCTTTACCCAGTAAAGGGCATTGGCGATGAGGAAGTTTACAACTTCTGTTTTTTCATAGTTAAAAATCTTGGTACCCCAGTCAGGATGTTCTCCTTTTCGTTTATCGGGATGTTCAAAGAGGCAGGTGCCGTCAAATTCGCTGAGACCAAATTCATCTCTTGGAAAATGGGCAGGTACCCAGTCCAAAATAACACCTATTTTATTTTTGTGCAGCGTATTTACAAGATACATGAAATCCTTTGGAGAGCCGTATCTGGAGGTAGGCGCATAATAGCCGGTTACCTGATAGCCCCACGAGCCGTCAAAAGGATATTCTGCAATTCCCATAAGCTCCACATGGGTATATTTCATTTCCTTCAGGTACTCCACGATACGGTCTGCAAAAAGCTTGTAGTTATAAAAGGAATCCTCTTCCCGGGAAGCGGGATGCTTCATCCATGAACCGATGTGGCATTCGTAAATAGCTACCGGCTCTTTATTCCAGTCCTTTGTTGCTTTTTCACTCTGCCAGCTGTTATCCGTCCATTTAAATCCGGTAATATCCGTTACTTTCGAGGCATTTCCCGGTCTTAATTCAGAATAATTTGCAAAGGGGTCCGCTTTATAAATCTTACGGTTATCCTTAGTGGTTATTACATATTTGTATAAGTCGTTTTCCTGCACCCCCGGAATGAACAGTTCAAAAATGCCGCTGATTGGAAGTTTTTTCATATTATGCCTGTAAATGTCCCAGTCATTAAAGGAACCTGCCACATTGACATACATGGCACCGGGAGCCCAGACTGCAAAATATACTCCTTCCACTCCGTCTGCCACTGCCTTATGAGCGCCTAATTTTTCATAAATTTCATAGTGATTTCCTTGTGTAAATAAATACTCGTCATACTCAGAAACAAAAACATTATTTTCATTTTTTTTGTTTTGTACCATATTATTTCCCTCTCTTACTTTTTAATTTAGAAAGTCCTTCTCCCTAAGTATAATCATATCTTCCCTGTCATATCGCTTTGCAAAAATGATATCCATAAAATGGGACATATTCTTTTTTTCTGCATGAACGATTGCTTTGTCCACCATCTCCTTTACCTCCTCAACGGTAACGGCATGGTCGATTGTCTGCATATCGGAGATTTTTGTATACAACGCCAATATGCCCATATCATCAATGGCATATTCCTGTTCTCTTGCATATTCTTTGGCATAATTTACAAGCCCGTCATTATCCAATACCTGAATGTCAATTCTTGCATTGAATTTTACTGCTAAATCCGGATAAAGCAAGGTCAGCCTTTCCATTTCCTTCTTTGTATCTTCCATGATTACAAAGGCTTTATGCTCCTTTAATCTTTCCAGATGGAATAACAGATTTCCAAGGGCATCTGCAGGCAGGTCACCGGCCCGCTCAATGAGCAGTGCACTGTTTTCCAGACTTTCCAGCGTGGCTCCAATATTCTTTTCTGCCAAAAGCTCTCCGGTAATCTTAGCCATTTTTCCGGAAAAATCCGGATATTTTTCTTTTAACTGTACAACAACACTTTGTGCTGCTTGTAAAGTGCCGGTTCCATGCTCTCCGGTAATCATCATATTGCCTGTTGCAGCGGAAAGGTCCATATTATCCAAAGCTCTTGCAACTTTTCCCTGCTCCTCTTTATTGGGAGCAAAAGGAGCAAAACAGCTTTTTTCTGCTTTCGTCAAAGAACGTGCAGGCTGTTCATCTTTTGGCACAAATGTCTGAACGGAATCCGTATTTTTTAAATCTACCGGTTTTTCTGCCGAAACATCAGGGGAAGAGGCTGCCTCATCCGGTATTGGTATTTCCATTACTGGCTCCGAAACAGGTTCTGCTGGAATGGGAGGCTCTGCCGGGGAATCCGGTACTGTCGGAATCGGGGCTTCTGCTGGACATTCCGGCACCGCTGCTTTAGGCTCTTCCGGAATGGGCACTGCTGCCGGCATAGGTTCCGGTGTTGGCGGTTCCGAAGCCGGAAATGTTTCCGGTGTTTCTGGTGTTTCCGTTACCGGTGTTTCCAGTGACAGCTCTGAATCAGATACCACAGGTTCTTCTGAAATCGGTGCTTCTTTTTCTTCTTCCTCAAAAAAGGAACTGTCAATGGCAATGGGTTCAATAGAAACCGGCTCTTCTCTTATTTCAGGACTGTTTAATGCATCCAACAGCTTTTCTTCCAGACCAAAAATCTCTGCCGTGTCAAAAGTAACTGAAGAAGTCTGCTCCCTTTTTGGCAAAGTCTTTTCTTCTGTTTCTGTTATTTCCTCTTGAACAGGCTCCTCAACAACCTGCTCCGTTTCTTGTTTCTCTGACTCTTCATGCAGATGTTCATGACTGAATACATCCTCTGCCGGACTGATTAAATCCAAATCAGCCTGTACACTTGCCCTTGCCATGGCATCAAAGTTACTGAACATGGGACCTGTCTGCTGGATGACTCTTTCCCGCATTTCCTGCATGCGGCGTTCTTCATTAGCCTTCTTGGTTTCTTCCCATTCCGCCATAATATCTTCCAGGCTAAGCTGCCCGGTAATCTGTCCGTCATCCGGCTGTTCTTCCGGTTCTGTTTCCTCTGGCCGGACTTCTGCTGCTGAGACTTCCCCAAAGCCTGCCTGTCCGGTTGACTGCTGAATTGGTATCTGCTCTGACTGAACCGGTGCCTGTTCTGGCTCAACTGATTCTGCTTCTTCTTCCAAAGCCTTAATGAATTGCTCTGTTATTTCGTCCGGCTCTTCTTCAAATGCCCCCACCGGAACCGATACCGGAACTTTCTGCACTGATGAGGGAATCTGTATGGTTGGAGCGGACAGAATGTCTTCCATGGAAGGCTTCTTTTCATCCTCCTGTATCTGGCTTTCCCTGCTGTCTTCCTCCTGCGGCGGGTTTTCTTTTTCCTCTTTCACCTGATACAGGCTTTCTTCGGCCTCTTCCTCCTGCCGGGGGCTTTCTTTAATCTCTTCCTCCTGAAGCCTGCCTTCTTCAGTCTCTTCCATGGATGCCAGCAGGTCTTCTTCTGTGATAGGCGTCAGCTCTGCAGTATCCTGAAGAAGCGGTGCAATAATAGCATTTTTAATGGAATCATCCGTAATGGCCTCCATAATAGTATCGCTGGTGGCTGCCTCTGCCAGACTGGCAAAGGGCATTGCCATGGTGGCATCACTGGCAACCATATCTTCTTCCGCCATAAATTTTGCAAGGCTTTTTGCCAGTTCCTGCTGAAGATTAATAGTGCTGTATTCATTATCAACATCTATCGTCTTCACTTTTATATCCAAATCATCATCCGGCTGAGTTACCGGAATGTCTTCCTCCGCCTGTTCCTCTGCCGTCTCTACCTGTTCTGTTCCCGGTTCTTCTGCTTCCGGCTGGTTGGGAATATTATCCTCCCGCTCTTCTCCTTCTTCCTCTGTTCCATTCTCAGCAAAATTTTTTGAAGGAATTCTGGTAGTGGGAGCATTGGACGGCTCCACTGCCTTAATCTGGATGGGAAGAGTGCTTTTTTCAGTCTCCTGTTCTTCTTCCGGTTCCGCATTTTCTTCCAAAACAGGTTCCTGTGTCTGGAATCGTCTGTCATATTTTTCCTGCTGACTGGCAGTCAGCGGACAGTGCAGCATTTTCAGCTCCATTGCCTTTATTACATATTTCCCTTCGCCAAACCACAAAATCAGTTCATCGCATTCTTCCACACATCTGGTTGCAAGTCCGATTCTATGATATAAATAAGCAAGCTCATATGCCCATTTTTCTCTATAATCTCTTTTTTTGTATTCTTCTAACACCGCAATCCGCTCTTCCAGGCTTACATCCTGGGCCTCATATAAACGGTACTGCAAAATAAACTTTCCCGTATCTCTCGGGGCAATCTGAACAAACTCTTTATAATATTCCACTGCCTGAACGGTTTCTTCAAGCTTAATGGCTAATTCACATAAGGAATATACTATTTTTCTGGAACCGGGATTTCTGTCGTATGCCAGCAGCAAAATTTCCTTGCTGTCCTCGTAACGGCGGTTAACCTTATAAAGCTCGCTGATCTTGCAAAGCATCATGACGCTTTTTACCCTGCGCCAATCAATAGTATCCGCAATTTTTACCGCTTCTGCAAATTTCTTTTTATCAATCAGGGCATTGATTTCCTCTGCCCGGATACGATATTCATACTTATCCAAGTTCCTTCACCTCGTAGTCAAAATTCACTAAATTCCCTATTTTCACACCCTTTAGTTTATCATAGGACCATAGTAATGTCAAAAAAATAACGCATAAATTATCACCTGTTTATGCGTTTTTTTCTGAACTTTTTGTGAACTTATGAATATAAAATATCAGTTAATTTTGCAAACTGTTCAAGGGTCAGCGCTTCTCCGCGGATGGCAGGGGGAAGATTCATTTTGGCAAGAGCTTCTGTTATCTGTTCCTTTGTAACGTTTATATCCCCGTTAGCCAATCCATTTACAAGAGTCTTCCGTCTCTGATTGAATGATGCTCTGATAAGGGCAAATAGAAAGGCTTCATTTTTTACGGAAACAGGCGGATTATCGTACCGGGAAAGCTTAATGACAGCACTGCCCACCTTAGGTCTTGGCATAAAGCAGCCTGGCGGCACATTTGCCACGATTTCAGGCTTTGCATAATATTGGACTGCAAGGGAAAGTGCGCCGTAATCTTTTGTGCCGGGGCCTACCTGCATTCTGTCCGCCACTTCCTTCTGTACCATTATGGTAATGCTGTCTAAAGGCACATGGCTTTCAAAAAGTCCCATAATAATAGGGGTAGTAATGTAGTAAGGCAGATTTGCAACTACCTTAATGGGTTTTCCCTGATTTTTTTCCTCTGCAATTTTGGATATATCCACTTTTAATATATCTTCATTTAAAACTGTCACATTATCATATGCAGACAAGGTATCATTTAGAATGGGTATCAGGTTCTTATCAATTTCCACCGCTACCACTTCCCTTGCATTTTCAGCCAGATACTGGGTCATGGTACCGATTCCCGGCCCTATTTCCAGAACAAGGTCATTTTCTGTAATGTCTGATTCCCTAATGATTTTTTCTAAAATATGGGTATCAATCAGAAAATTCTGTCCGTATTTTTTCTGAAAAGTAAATTGATATTTCTGCAAAACTGCAATGGTATTTGTGGGATTTCCAAGTGTTGCCATAATGTCTCCTTCTTATTGTATTTAGCGGGCTGTGAAATGTCCTGCTTGTAATATTGCCTATCCTGCAGAACAGCATTGCGGTTGCAGGACAATTCCCATATGTCTTGTATACTGTAACATAATTTCGGAAATTTTTTAAGCATGTCCTGACTTTTGCTTACGGAATGGAAAACAGCTTTTTTGCATTGTAATTGGTGGCTTCTATCACCTGCTCTCTGCTGATTCCCTTAATCCGGGCAATTTCCTCCGCCACATAGGGAAGGTTCAGGCTGGAATTACGCTTTCCCCGAAAGGGCACCGGAGCCAGATAGGGACAGTCGGTTTCCAGCAATATTTTATCCAGGGGGATATATTCCACTGCTTCTTTTAATTTTCTGGCATTTTGAAAGGTTACCACTCCTCCGATCCCAAAATAGAAATCCATATTTAAAAATTCCCTTGCCATTTCCTTTGTATAGGAAAAGCAGTGAATTTCTCCGCCGATTTCTTCTGCCTTTTCTTCCTTCATAATATCCAGCGTATCCTTTGCCGCCTCTCTGGAATGAATCACGACCGGAAGTTTTACATCCTTTGCCAGCCTAAGCTGCCTTCTGAACCATTTCTGCTGAATCTGCCTGTCAGGCTCCTTCCAGTAATAATCCAGCCCGATTTCTCCCACTGCTATGGCTTTTTCTAAAGCATATTGTTCTTTCAGCCAAAGAAATTTTTCTTCGTTTAATTCTTCCGTTTCACTTGGATGGACTCCTAACGCTCCGTAGATAAAGGGGTATTTTTCCATAAGCCTGATTGTATTTTCTGTAGATTGCAGACTGGCTCCTACGTTGATAACGTATTCAATTCCATGTTCCTTCAGACTTTCCAGCAGCGCTTCTCTGTCCTGATGAAATGCCTCATCATCATAATGGGCATGGGTTTCAAAAATCATAATGGCCTCCGTTTTTTGAATTAAGACTTATTTGTAACAAGTTTTTTTGTAACAGTTCAGACAGCAGCTCCCCCACAGGAATCGGGATGGGAATTTGACAGAACATGATTTCTTAAGGAGTCCTTATAAAAACGCCAGCGCTTAGCGAGGT
>CANCYR010000041.1 GCA_947382355.1 uncultured Lachnospiraceae bacterium | reverse complement strand
ACAGGTACTGGAGGATTATAAGAGGTCAGTGTAACAAATGTTTGACAAACCTACACTCCGGCTTATGATTCTCTTATTACATAACAGTTCAACCGGCTGTTAACAATATTATTGCCAAATCCGATATGTCCGTTTTCCATGCTTCTTCACATCATAAAGGGCTTCATCCGCATGCTTTAATGTTTCGTTGATATCACAGCCACGCTCATAATCCGTACAGGCAATACCAATAGAACAGGAAATATAATTTTCCTTTGGAATGTCTATAACAACATTCTCCTGCCGCGGAATGCCGTCTATAAAATAATTTTGAAGCTCTATTTCCTTATAAATAGACTTGGCAGTGGTCTTCGCCAGTTCTATGGAAGTATCCGGCAGCGCCAGTAAAAATTCATCTCCGCCGTAACGAACAGCATATCCGGTGTCTCCTGCTATCTTCTTTAAAATATCAGAAAATCTTACTAAAATATAGTCTCCTACGGCATGACCAAAGGTATCGTTATAATACTTGAAACTGTCCAAGTCAATATAAAGAATAGTCAAATTACCATTTTCCTGTCTTTTCTTGTTCATGTCATTGGAATCTGTGCCCACTATCTTCATAAATCCCTGACGGTTCAACAGGCTGGTCAGGATATCTGTGACAGCGCTTTGCTGCAATTTATTATTCACATCCTGCAGTTCATTGTTGTATTCCATAATTTTTTTATTAAAATCCATGCGGTCGATAGAATCGACCAACTGTTTAAAGGAAAAACGCATAACCGTCAGTTCACCCTCTGTAAGAGGGGAAAAATTAGAAACAAAATTGTCTTTTAACCTGGTATATCCAATCAGCACATTTTGTATTTTATTATTCATAATAATCGGAATGCAGATAAAATAAGAGATTTCATCATGACCAAATATATTAGTAATTTCATAAAATTCCTCATAACGCTTTTCCATTCTTGATACAATAAAGCCTCTTTGGTAGTAAGAAAGCTTTGTAGTAATTAACTGAATATGTTCTTCCGTAAGAGGAAACTCCTCAGCAAAATAAAATGGCTGCAGCTGTTGGCCGTCATTGGTAAATAAAATAATCTGGTCTAATAAAAAATGATTCTGAATATGTACTGTTGTGGTTTGAATCAATGAATTCCTTTTTTGTTCCTGACTAATCATGTCCTGACATGTGGAAAGAAATTGAATATGCTTTTCCTTTCTCTCTAATTCCTTTTGGATTGCAAGATGATTCGTCAGTTCATCTATCATTTCTATGGTGATTTCTCCCATGGCAAGGTTCATGGAAGAATCCTCCTGTACTTCTTTTTCCAGACGGCAACGGGTAAAATAGGATTGTCTTTTCAATGCATGCTCTTCGGCATATTCCAGACACTCCTTTAAAATATCTGTTTCCTCCTTCTCTTTTCCAAGAGCGGAATACAAATCAGCCTGTTCAATGGCAAGTTGATGATAGCTGAAAAATAAATTGCCCTTAGAACGCATCATAAAGAAATAAGCATGGTCAAAATCACTTTGAGCATACGAATATTCATTGGACTTTTTGTTTAGCAGCCCGGTTACAAAATAATAAAGGAATAAATCATCATCCCATAAATAAAATTTGGACTCATCATTGCAATCCAGCAGATGACTTAAATAACGTTTGGCTGATGCAAGGCACAAAGAACAATTATATTCTGAATCCAGCCGAAAATAAGATAATGCCGCCAAGCCGTATAACTTGGATGTATTGCAGACTTTCAGTTTAAATTCCTTCATCTTTTCAAGAATCTCTATACATTTTGTAACATATAAAATAGCATTCTCGTAATCCTGAGCTAATATGGCATTGATAGTCTTGTTATACAGCATTTCAGAAATAGAATCCAAAGAGGCGAAACGGTAATAAATAGCAATCGCCTTGTTATAATAATCATTTGCTTTTTCAAAATCACCGGATACGCTACTGTTGTATCCCAGTCCGGCATATGTATTGGCTTCCTCAATTGGATTGTTACAAAAAGCTAACAAATCTATACATTTTTTGTAATACTCTTCCGCTAAATCAAACTGACCATATGCAGAAACTACCAATATATTTTTTTTGTAAATCTCTATGGCAAAATAAAGATTGTCGAGCTGAAGAGCTAAATCAATCCCCTGCTGTAAAAATCCCAGCTCAGATTCCATGCTGTTTCCGTAAGCAAAAGTATAAATATGGGCAAGGTGGTTGAGATACTGATATTTCTTGGCTTCTTCAAAAAATAAATCTATATGTTCCAAATGGAAATCCTGAAGAAAAATTGTAGTCCAGCCTCTGAAAACAGCAATATATTCCAACAAATGCGCTTTAAACGTATAATAGTCCTTATTTTCTTCTGGTATATGGACAAGGCACTCCTTTGACTTCTTCATGCCCAAATCATACAAGCCATTATGGGTATGGGCAATACCGGAAAGATAAATGCACTCAAAATACATGACCGGATCTGTATCCGGGCTGATGCTCTCCTTTAACTTATCAAGCAATAACAAGGCTTTGGAATAATCCCCTGAATATATATTTGTCAGAGAATACAAATGGAGAATCTGTTCTTTTAATTCCTTTGCTACAAAAGAATGCTCCACTTCCAGCTTATGATACAAAATATCCAGATAATAGTTAGCCTGTTCAATGGCAAGTGCATGCACCATGTTATAAAGCATGGGAATATAACTTGTAAAAGAAGGCACATGAGGGCTAAATTGAATAGTAGGCTCAATAACCTGTTTCCGTTTGGTAATTCCAAAATCAATCAAGCGATGTCTGCTATCAACCTGCTTTATTAAAGTCTTCCATTCTCCTGCAGCATAAGGCGTGGGCTGACTTACCTCATTATAGCTTACAATCACGCCTAAATTCCTGACAGATGCAGAATCAATCAGTGCCTGCAGCAAATCAATGGTTGATTTTGGTGCAAAATGGGCGCTGTTTAAAACAAATACCAAAGGACGACTGGCAGCCAGATAGTTTAAAATAGAAAGAATCGATTGATTCATTCGAATTCGTTCATAATCCATTTCATAAATAATAATATCTTCACCCCGTTGGCAGACTTTATTTTTCAGATAAGAAACAAACAATGATTTATGTAAAGGATAAACATTGCAGGCATCAATAAAATCTTCCGGCGTCATATCCTCGTAATAAGTAAAATACAAGTTCCGAATCCAGTCTAAAAACGGCTCATATGCACCTTGCATCTGGGTGCTGGCATATTCATGGCACAATAATAAAATGCCGGAATCCATAGGAATCGAAGAAGCCAAAAGCTCCTCTGTAAGAACTACGGCATCATAATGCTTTACAAAAAGATAATGGTTTGATTCATTGGGTAAATCCTGTACTAACTGATTAATAAATTTATGCACATATGAATTTTGATTCATGTTAACCTCCCTGCAAAATCAGTCATTTAAAAATCGACAAATAAATTATAACAAATAAATGGCTATAGGTCATTCTTTTTTTATTATTATTTATAAGCTTACTACATTTCTATTTTTCCCCTCCAGAAATGCCTGAATATTCTTATAAACCTCACTTACAACCCTTTTTCTGGATTCCGTGCTCGCCCATGCCATATGGGGAGTGATAATTAATTTTCTGCTGTCCTGAATCTTTCCTAACGGATTATCTTTAGCAATGGGCTCCTTCCCAAGTACATCAAGACCTGCTCCTGCAATCATATTTTCTGTAAGAGCTGTGTAAAGATCATTATCATTTACAACAGGCCCTCTTGCCACATTAATAAGGATAGCAGATTTTTTCATCTTTTTTAAAGCAGTTAAGTCAATTAAATTTTTTGTCTTTTCAGACAGGGGGCAATGAACGGAAAGAAAGTCACTTTCCCTGCATAACGTATCAAAATCCACTCTTTCATAATCTTTGCAGGTACTATTGCCGGATGCAGAATAAAAAATTACCTTACAGCCAAAGGCCTCGGCAATCTTTGCCACCTTCCGCCCGATATTTCCCATTCCCACAATGCCCCAGGTTTTACCCTGAAGCTCCGTATAAGTTTCGTCAAAGTTAGAAAAACGGTCCTGACCTGCATAAGCGCCGGATTTCACATAATTGTCATAAAAGTTCAGCTTTTCCAATACATACAAAGCAAGGGCAAAGGTATGCTGTGCAACTGCTGCCGTAGAATAATCCACCACATTTGCCACCTTGATGTTTCTGCTTTTGCAATATTCCAAATCCACATTATCAAAGCCTGTGGCAAATTCACAAATTAATTTTACATTAGGACAGTTTTTTAAAGTGCTTTCATTCATAGGCGCTTTATTGGCTATGACGATATCCGCATCCCCCACATGCTGCGCCGTATCCGCTTCCACAGTATTTGCATAATATATTACCTCGCCAAAATCTTCATAACAGGCAACATCTATATCTGTCCCTACGCTGTTTCTCTCTAATACTACAATTTTCATTTTTTTGTCTCCCCATACATATTAACTTATACTTAGTCTTATATAAATATACTGTTTTTCCTAAAAATTGGCAAGAAAAAAGAGCATGAACCTTACATCCACACTCTTTTCTGCACTGCTTGTAACAACTTTTCATGCATAAAGGCAATTGTATATTTCTATTTGTCTTAATGAATATTCCAAAAAACAATAGCCACCTATGCTATATGAAATAAAATCTTACCGGGCAAACTGTACCTCTGTATGATAAAGGGCCTTTTCTTCCAAAAGCTGTTTAAAGGTTTTTTCTTTCTTTTTCTCTTCATAATCATCAGACCAATAGTAGCCTTTGAAGTCCATGTATTCTTCCCAGTCGCAAATAAACAGGTAGACGGTTGAAATATCCCTGTCCTGAATGGCATAGACATTTGCAGTGGCCCCAGTTCCTCCATTTGGAAGCGGCTCTCCAGTGGCATCCAGTGCCACCGTAATAATGGAAGCAAGATCTTCTCTGGAATCATATTTTTCATTTACCTTTATTTCAAAAGGTGTCTTTTCTACAGATGCAATACCTATCCCGTTTTCATTAGTTCCGTTGATTTCCACTATCTGGGTTTTTGAATTATCTACACAAATGGGGATTTCATAGCTCCAGCTTCCATCAAACCAGTAATTTGAATATTGATTAGGAAAATCATAATAATCTGCAGGAAGATGTTCATCCAAGTATTTAAAATACTCCTCATCCGACATGGTTTCACTCATTGCTTTCAACTCTTCCCATGTCAAATCGCAGCCTGTCTCCGCCACTGCCTTTTCTCCAACAATCTGTGTGATGGAAAGATCCATTGTAAAGCTTTCTGGTATATCCAGTTTCTTTATAAGATTTTCTGCTGTCTCAACATCTATTTCCCCTGAATACTTATCAAGTTCTGAACTATCCTTATTAATATCATCCAGACTGATGCGCAAAATTCCGGCATAAGTATTTTCATCTATCATCTTTCCTTCCAGATATCTCAATGCAATTACTTCCGATGGATTAAAGCTGTACTTTTCTTTAGTCTGCACACTTATAACCGGATTTCCATCCAAATTAATAAGGGTATCCGGAAAGCCTTCCTTGCTTTCCATGGATAAAGCAAGATAAATTGCCTGATCGTTACAATATATTTCAGAAAAGCTTACTTTCACTCCTTCCGCTTCCTTTGTATAAACAGAATCCTCTTCTTTTGTATCTGTATTTTCTTCCTGCAGGGGAGTAGCCAGTGCACTATAATCTCCTTTAAAACTGTAAGAGCCTTGCAGCATTTCAAAAACATGTCCTATAATAGGTACCTTGGCAGCTAAAACCGGACTGGCCACAACAATGCTGCATGTAACAGCCGCTACTGCTGCCACTCTTCCCCATTTTATAATATTTTTTCTTCTGTTTCTCTTTTTACAGATTTCTTCACCTTGTTCCAGTCCCTTTTTAACAGCCTGGGACAATTTTTCAGGGATTTTTATTTCATGGTATTTATGAATATCATATTGATTTTCTTTCTTCATGGTAAGATTCCTCCATTAACTTTTTTTTAAGCTCCTTTTTCGCCCTTGCCAGATACCCTTTTACCGTTCCTTCGGGAATATCCATAATACGGGCAATTTCCTTTATTTTCATATCCGAAAAATAATACAGTACAATAACCATTTTATAAAAGGGTCTTAATAAATCAATTGCTTCATACAAATCGATGCGTTCTTCTATGTAAGAAGAAAAATTTTCCCTTGTTTTTTCCTGATACTCCTCCAGAGAAAGCATTGGAGCCTGTTTTTCTTTTTCCCGATAAATACAGTTAATCAGTATTTTGGTAAGCCACGTCTTAAAAAATGCCGGTTCCCGCAGCCTGTCAATAGCTATCATACCTTTCATGACACAATTCTGCACTGCATCCAGAGCATCCTGTTCATTTTTTACATACAAAAAAGCCGTTTTATACAGATATGTCTCATATTCTTCAATTAAAATCCCGTATGCCTTCCGGTTTCCCTTTATGGCTTTTTTTACCAGCTTTTCTATTTCCTGTTGATTCATTTGTACTAACCACCTCCGGTAAATCTATTATGGGGCCCCATAAAATTATAATTATTATTCATATTTCTTTTTGTAATCAAATGTTAATGCCGGCAGTTTCTTTTCCTCATTTGCTTTACATTTATTAGATACCTGAAACAGAAAAAAAGTTACAACAAAGAAAAAAAATCCTCCTTACCCTTTTGAAAGGTTTCTATCCAGAAATCAATATCCGATAAGCGATTGGGTAATTTGTCAGGAGTTATATCAAATATGAACACAATGCCTCCCATGAAAAAAATAAAAGCAATAAAAATCATACTCCTAAATAGCAGCTTGTTCTTCCTTACCCGAAACAAGAAACATAAAAGAATACAGGCAGGGAAAAAGAAAAGCGCCGCCCTTTTCAAAATAAAGCTCCAATATCCCGGAACCTCCCTTAACATCAGACTGTACTCATTCCCAATCTGCTCTCTGATTCTGTTTTTTTCCGAATAACTGTCCGCATAAAAGGTCAGTTTATTTAACAGTATATCCTTGTCTCTTTCTGCCTGACATAAAAAGATATCCTTTTTTGGCAGCACTCCCTGTATATAATACATTTTTCTCCCATATATAAGCGTTTTTCCTATTATATTCGTGCTTCCAAACAACTCCCACGCTATACTTTCTCCAACCAGACATCCTTCCACATTTTCCTTGTCTAAAGGAAATTCACCGGGAAAAAGCAAAGCAGAATTGCCGCAGATTTCCATTACAGGAAAGTTTCCTTTTCTGGAAAGCTCTGTATTCTCAATTGTCTGATATCTTTTTTCTCTCCAGAAAAGAAAGGCTTCCGGCGCTTCTTTTTCTTCTTCCCTGCTTAAATAAAACAGCGCTTCCTTTGGAGAAATACCCCATTGCTCTTTTTCCCGTGACTGAATATTTTCAATGGAGCACTCCGTATATTTTTTTAAAACGGAAATTTCCCTGAGTACATTTTTTCCAATAAGCAGATAAACCACGATACCAATCCATAAAAGAAGGAAAAGGACCCATCTGCTCCACTGTTTCAATTTTCCAGAAGGCGGACCGTATCGCCTTCCTTTATGTGTTTGGTAGCGCTTACGATAATCCGGTCTTCTTCTGTTATGGCTCCTGAATCAATTGCAGCAGTGCTTTCATTTTTATCCAGTATTGTCACATCGCGCCTGACTGCTTTTAATTCCTCTCCCAAAATAGTCCAGTTAGTAGTTGCTAACAATACATAATTTTTCATTCCGTCGCTGTGAACGGCGGAAAGTGGCACGCAAAGACTTTTTTCCCCTTTCTCCACGGACAGCTTCATGGCGCCGGAATCTCCAAGCCTTCCCATATCCTTTGTGATTGGAAAAGAAACAACATACATATCTTCCTGTTCCTCACTTTCTTCAATTGTCTCCACAGGAATATCTGAAAGTACCTTCTCATCCTTACCAATCTTCACTTCTACCAAATCTCCTATGTTCATATATTTTCTGTCCTTTTTAGTGATTTCCGCCCTGAAACGATATCCTTCTTCCTTGTCCGTCATATGGAGAAGGGCGTTATCTCCTGTTCTTTCTCCTTCTATGGCATGGATTTCCACAATATCCCCTTCCATAGGCGCCAGTATTTTTCCGCCCTGCTCTTTTACTTTTTTATAAGCCTCCAGTTGTTTTTCCAGTTCTCTTTTTTCCAGCCTTGCAAGCTCTAAAGAACTGTCCGCTGCAGCTTCTCTGTTTGCATCCTCCACTGCCCTGCCTGCCATGCGCATATCCTCCTCCTTTTGCAGAGAAGCCTGTCTATTTTCATTTTCCCAGCTGCTCACGTTTTGCTCCAGTTCCTCTTTCTTTCTTTCCCACTCCTGTTTTAAAGAAGCTGTCAGGCTTTCTTTATAGCCTGCCAGTGCCTGTCTTGCTTCTTCTATTTCCAGTTTAAGCTGCTCTATTTCTTTCTTTTTTTCTTCTTTTTCTTCTTCGGATGCAGTTTCTTTGGACTTTATTTCTTCAAGCTGCTGTTTCTTTTCCTCTATACTTTTTAACAGGGTCTGATATTCCCCATCCTGCTCCCTTGCCTGTGCAACATACTCCTTCCAAGATGGAAATCTGTCTCTTTCCGCCTTTGCTTCATTTATTTTATCCTGAACTTTGCCCAGATTGATATCGCTTTTTTGTCTGGTGTTTTCATAATCTTCATTGGCCCTTTTCTGATTTACCGCCTTTTCACCTGCTGCCAGCATCTGGTTTTTTTCCATAGCCTTTATTTGTATGCGGATTTTTTCAATTTCTATTTCCTTATCCTCTATAAGACTTTCCAAATCATTCAGGTCTAACTGCACTAATGGCTCATCCTTGCTTACACTCTGCCCCTGCTTTACCAAAACCGCTTCTATGCGGATTCCCTCTTTTGCCAAGACTGCTGCCCTTTTATTTTCCACAACGTTTCCTTCTGCTTCCACTCTGTGGGTAAGGCTCATTTTCCGAGGACTTTCCACCCCCACCCTTGGAAGCATGGCTCCATACATTCCTCTGGATATGAGTCCACAGATAAAAAAAATTAAAAAAAACCAGAAAACCGCTTTCAGCACCTTTCTCTGAAAACTCCCCCTTATTTTTTCATCTTCTATTTCCCCAGACCTTCCATATGTTAAAAATCTGCCAAATTCTTTTATTTTTTCTTTCATAATTTCACTCCAATACGCATTAATTGCCATTTATACCATTATTCCTTCATGGCAGAAGCCACGATTCCCTTTTCCAGATAATCCTGCCCCAGCAAAAATACAAATATTGCAGGTATCAGAGCCACTACGGAAGCAGCAAAGGCATATCCCGAATCCGCCAGACCGATTTCCGGCAAATATAAAGATAACGGCCATAAGCTTTTATCCTTTAAAAATGCCAG
Source organism: uncultured Lachnospiraceae bacterium (assembly GCA_947382355.1). GTDB lineage: Bacteria > Bacillota > Clostridia > Lachnospirales > Lachnospiraceae > RGIG3040. The sequence goes on along the minus strand of CANCYR010000041.1, from coordinate 20,901 downwards.
AGGCTGTTCAATCAGGCTGAAATATTCCAGAAATCCCAGCACAAACGCCGATAAAATTCCGGTGGAACCAAGAGGCAGTCCGATTTTTATAAAAAGCTGCCATTCTCCTGCACCATCAATTCTTGCCGCTTCCAAAAGTCCCTTTGGAATACCGGAAAAAGCCCGGTAAATCAGGAATACCGGAAACGTAGAAAATATGCCCGGCAGAATTATGGACCAGCTTGTATCAATCAGCCCCATATGATTTAGTACAAGATAATTAGAAAGCATGGTTACCTGAAAAGGCAGCATCATCAAAATAATATATAAGGTAAACAACAGGTTCTTTCCGGGAAAGCGAAATCCTGCAAATGCCCATGCCGCCGGCACTCCTGCCAGAAACTGTCCTGCCAGGGTAAGAAAAACGATTTTCATGGAATTAAAAAAAACCACATAAAAATCGGGTCTGTCAAAAAGCAGCTCAAGATAATTGCGCAAAGTAGGATATTGGGGAAACAGGCTGAACTTTGCCATTCCTTTTACTTCTGCCAGAACGGGCATAAGATTTTCTGTCAGCTCCGCCGTTCCCGTAAAGGAACCGATAAACAGCAGATAAACCGGAAAGCAGATAACAAGCGCCATACTGCCAAGCAGGACTCCTTTTGCAATTTTGCTGCATATTTTTTTCATGGCTCTTTCTCCTTTTTCTTTCTTTTTTCAGGTTTTTCATCTTCTCCCCTGTCATCCCATAAAAACTGCAGCAAGAAAATAAATCCGGTTAAAACTACTGCAAGAAGCACAGCTGCCGCCGCCATTTTATCCAGCTCCAGATTCAGAAACCAGTTATTGAATAAATGCTGCAAAAGATACATACTTTCATGAGGATAAGAGCCTGCTACCAAATATGCCTCCCGAAATACTTTAAAGGAATTCAAAAAGGACAATACTGTAATGGTATACAGGGTAGGCTTTAAATTGGGCAGGATAATCCTGAAAAAACAAACACTTTCGCTGGCGCCGTCCACTCTTGCCGCTTCCAGTATGGCTTCCGATATGCCAAGAATCCCTGCCAGCCATAAAATCACCGTATAGCCCAGATTTTTCCATATATAGCTGATTACAAGCACCCAAAATGCCGTATTGCTTCCCATAAAATCAATGGTATTTCCAAAAATCCTCTCTAAAAAGGCATTTAGTAATCCCTGCTTATGAAAAAGCAGCTTCCAAATCAGCACTACGGTAGCTGCGGGAACCGCCATGGGAAACAAATAGGCGGATTTTAAAAGCTGTACCTGCTTCATTCTGCTTAACAATACGGCAATAAACAGGGAAATGACAATTAAAAGAGGAAGGCACACTGCTGCAAACCGAAAGGTATTTTTTGCTGCCAGCAAAAATGCCTGATTGTGAAATATCAGCTTATAATTCCCCACTCCTGTAAATTTTCCGGTAACTGCCGTCAAAAAAGAACGGCGGACCACATCGAGAAAGGGAATCATAATAAAAATGCTTACTCCTAAAAGGCTCGGTGCCAGAAACAGAAATGCCGTCATCATTTCTTTCTTTTTCTTTTTTTTCAGTGATAATTTTGGATAAGCTTTCATAAAAGACTCTTTTCTTTGCGTTTTATATATCTTTAACAACCATTTCCAGGGAGCTGTTTGGTTTAACAGCCGCCGATATATGAACGAACCGGCGGCTGTTTATTTGATATCTGATTACTCAGAGAGGTAAATCTGTATTCTGTTTATAATATCGTTCACCGCATCTTCTACGGGTTTTTCTCCGTTTAAGGCAGCGGGAGCCAGCTCAAGTATTGTATTTTCTATTACTTGATCCATATTGGAGGCTACGCTCAAAGAAGCTGCCATTTCTTCCAAATGCTTTGCTTCTTCTTCATTCAGCCATGCTATATGCAAACTCAGATCTTTTCCATCTTCAGAGGATGAACTCATCCACACACCATTTTCCTCGTCCTCCTCCGGGCTGCTAAAGGGACTTACCAAAGAGTCCTTAAATGCTTTTTTATTGACAGGAAATCCCGTATCTATAGACATAGCCTGCAATTCCTCTGACAGCATATATGAAACAAAATCCATTGCCAGCTCTTTGCCAGCGCCATTTTCGCAAATTCCCATGATAGAACCCGGCACAAAAACATTTTTTACCTGTCCCGGCAGCAGCTTAATCTGTTGTTCTATCTGCTTATCCTTTTCTATCTGGTTCAACACAGAAGTAACCATACAATAATCTGCATAATTGGGAGAAGCACAGCTGGCTCTTCCAAGGCACATCTGTTGTTTGCCATCCCAATAAGTAAAGGAATCCTTTTCCGCATTCAGATAATAATCATCATTGCCATAAAGCTCTTCCTGAAAAGCTGCCATTCTTTCATGCCGTTCTTTTTCCTCTTCCGTTATACCTTTTTGTTCTGCTTCATAAATCCTTTTTACCTGCGTTAAAAAGTCGGCTAATTCTTCTTTTTTGATTGTGCCGTCCTCTGCTATCCAGGCAGGCGAATTTACTTCATACAGCTTTTTCAGAGTTTCTCTTTCGTTAAAAGCGCCCAGAATAGTGCCTGTTTCATTTTGTTCCCGGAGCTTTTCCACCGTATCCGCCAAAGTAATCAAATCTGTAATTCCGTTTACCGTGGAATCTTCTGCATATAAAACGGGAATCCGAAATCTGCTTGGAATAGCATATATTTTATCTTCTTTTTTATAAGCGCCCAGAATATTATCAAAAAATGCACCCTGCTCAAAGTCTTTTGTAAGCATTGGACTTAAATCCGCTAAAATTCCCTTTTCCGCATATGTCTGAACCGACATGCCATCCAGCAAAATAATATCGGGGCCTTCTCCGCCCAATATTTTTGTGTTTAAATTCCGTATGGCATCCTCCTGAGTCATGCCGTTTTTATCAGTAATGCCGATTTCATAATCTACATAAACTTCCGCATTTTTCTTTTGGTACTCTGAAATTGCCTGCCTGATACTGTTGTTTTCCTCCAGGCTGTATACCTTTAACAGCTTTTCCGGAATGGCAGCAGCTTCACTGTCATATACATAATTTTTTAACAAAACTTCCCGATTAGAATAGTCATAATACGCAATCAGAAATTCTCCGTTTTCTTTTCTTGTCATATAAAAACGGCTGAAGTTTGGGTTTCCCAGAGAAGAAAGATTTCCTTTCATAACCTCTTCCATTACATTTCCGCCCACTACATGACGATACAGACCGCCGGAATATGCCAGGAAAATGGAATTTTCATCATCACCCTCACAAAGCAGAACCTCTCTTGCTGCGCTGTCCGTATCTCCGAAATTTTGCGTCAGCTTATCTGCAAAAAAATCATCCAGAACCGGGTCTTCTATAAATTCCTTTTCCTGCAAATCATATTGCATAATTTTACCGCCTACCAAATACAATATGTTTCCTATCTGCTGCATATAATAAACCTGATTATCCGCCTGACAAAAATCAGTAAGATTTCCGGAGGCTTTTTCTACAGCACATATTTTTTCACCAATACGGACTAAAGGAGTGCCGTCGGATAATACTCCAAGACAGCCGGCATATTCCGGTATCTCTATATTGGCGGCATTTCCGTCCTTGTCTATATAAAGAAGGCTGCTGCCGTTCGATATTTCATTTTCTGTTCCCTCAGCCTCAACAAAATTTGCAGTGTCCGTCTCCTGCGAATCTGCAGAATCACCTTCGCCATCAGAAGCTTTTTCTTCATCCGTTCCATCCGTTGCTACAAATGTACCGTCTTCCGTGCGATATATATTCGTGTCATCTTCTGTACCATCTTCACTTGTTGAACTTTTAAGATAATTTACAAAATAGCTTCCATCCTTTCCTATGACAGCTTCCATCACATAGGCGCCCTTTAAATTATCCCGCAGGTAAGTATCCTTTTGTTGAAAGGAAGCTCCTCCATCCCCAGAAATAAAAGCGCCCTTTTCCGCATCCAATATAACTATGGAGCCGTCTTCTAATTTTTCCATGGCCAGAAACATACTTAAATCTTCAGGAAGGGACACTTCCGATTCTAAATATCTTCCCTTGGCATTGCCTGTTGTTTCTTCGTCAGTATGATTTTCCTTAACTTCACTTCCGGAACCCTCGTTTGTAACCGGCTCTTCACTGTTTTTGCACCCGGCAAGTGAAAACAGCATAACTGCCAGCAATAAGGCTGTTACTCTTTTTAGAGACTGTTTTATCTTTTTCATGTTTCCTCCTTTTGTCTACCTTGTCTATCTTCTTTTTTGATTCTTTTATAGGATAGCATGGGAGTCTCTAAGTTTTCTCTAAGTTTTAAAAAAAGTGAAAGGCTTTTGAACACAAAAAAAACGCATGGGTTTACAGCTTACTGTTCCATGCGTCTTTACACTGCAATTCTAATATTATATAATCGAAAATTGGCAGTTCGGTTGCCGTAAATTGTTTTGAATATTATACTAACTGCATTGATTGGTTTTCTAACTCCTTAATTATATCAAGAGGTAATTCCGTAGCTTCTGCTATTTCCTCTAAAGTCATCTTGCCTAATTTTATTAAATGAACAGCTGTCTTTTTTGCTTTATTCTGTTCTGCCTTTTGTGCCGCTTCTCTTGCCGCTTCCTTTCTCATATCTTCCATAATTTTGCACATAGTAGCCACTCCTTTCTCATCCTGCTTATAATACCTTGCTTTTTTAGCAAGTGCTTCATAGTTCATATCATCGGGATTGGTACATGAAAAATCGTACATTAACTTTCCGATTTCATCATTACCCCTGTATTTGCCATTAACATATATGATATGCGAACCGTCATCAAACAATTCCTTTCCCTGGTTGGTTTCCACATATCGTTGTATGTGATATACGGCTTGACTTTTTCCCATAACGTCATTTTCTGTAATAAAAATAACATAGCTGTCGGGAATATTTTCCGTATTCTCTCCCGGTTTTAATATGTGGGCATCCAAAAGACTGCTATTATGCCTCGCCCTTTTAGCGCCTGCTCCTGCGTCTGACCTTTGGATTTCTATATCAAATTCTTTCTTGGTGCTGTCAACCGCATGAACATCTAAAATAGCAGAACGCCCTTGCAAATTCTTCATTAGTTCCTGTGTATTAACCGACTTAATCGTTATATCCTGCCGCCCTAAAATAATCCGAAGTATCAGTTCCACACCCTCATAATTATCTGCAAGACAGACAGTCATAAAATCGTCATCTATATATCGAAGCAATTTCAAACGCTCTAAATCCTGTTTATGTATCTGTGCTGTTATACTCAAAATATCATCTTCTTTCACTGTTTTTATTATACATCAGACAATGCTTATTGGAAACTGAATTTTTCGTAAAATTTTCCGGCTTTTTTGTTTTCTTGTGGTATTTTGTCATATTTATGCTACTATTATATGGTACATGATAATTTTTATAAAAATAACATAAATCCATTCAACGGTGGCTTTTGCCCATTATTTGGTTATTGCTTTGTTAAAAAAATTGTGAAAAAATAGAAAAGATAGAATCAGGGGGCAAAAAATGAATGTTCTAAAAAAATACTGGGATTCTGTACACATTTACATATTGCTTTTAATACCATGTACCTGTAACTGTGCCGGCATTTTTTGGACGGTTTTTAAATTATTGGGATATTATCCCCATCTTTCGTGGATAAAAATTGGAATATTTGATTTTAGTCAGATAATTCATCTGGGTTTTTCTATTTATTTTATTTTTCGCAGCAAAAAAGACCCTTCTTATATTTCAAACCATATTGCTTATATTAAATGCTTTATCAGCGCCGCATTGTTTATACAATATATTTTTATTTTAACATTATTTCCTTCCGACTATGTCTGGGAATGTACTTTTCTCTTTTTTGCAACTTCGGTTTTTTTCTTTGACAGCAAAATGATGGTTATCCATGTTATTTGTTATATTGTATTTCTTTTAGCGGCTCAAATTCTGAATCCTGATGCTTTTCTTCCTTTAAACGAGCCGAATTATATAGAAATCATTGCGTTCCGGATATTGATTTTGTCCCTTATTACTCTTTTGATTTTATTGATTGTTTATTTTGCGGAGCATTTTATTATACAGGCGCTGGCAAATGAAGAAGAAAATATACATTTATTGGAAAAACAGGTGGAATATTATAAAAATTCAGAACTGATGGATATAGAATTACGAAAATTCCGGCATGATATTAAAAATCATTTTATCTGTTTAGAACAGCTTCTTAAGGATGGTAATATAGAGGAATTAAATGCCTATTTTCAGGACCTGGAAAAATCTTTTTCCTCTCAGGAAAAGTTATATTTTTCCGGCAACCATATAGTTGATGCAATTTTGAATTATGACCTGTCCCGCAATTGTTCTGACTATGTTAAAATTACAATATTTGGCTCTCTGGCTGAAATCCGGACTGTTACCTCTAAAGATTTATGTACTTTATTTTCCAATATTCTTTCCAATGCCATTGCTGCTGCCAATGAATGCACTGCCGATAATAAGCCGGAGCTTACCATTCGTTTTCAATCCGGAACACAATACTTTTCCATTGAAGTATCAAACAGCATCCGTAAAAATGAACAGATAAATTTTTATAAGAAAATGAAGCAGAACAGGGACCGGAATCACCGCCTTGGTTTAAATAAAATAAAGGAAGTAACTGAAAAATATAACGGCTCCTTTGAACAATATATCAATGGACAGACCTTAATTACCGGCATTTATCTTCCGCTTTAAATTAATAAGAATTGCTTGTTTAAAAAGGAGACATATTATGCGCATTGCCTTTTGTGACGACCAGAAAGCTATTATAAAAGAATTAGACCAGTTAGTCCGAAAATTTAATCATCAAAATCAATTTCAGGACAATTTAATTTCCTTTTCCACTCCCTTAGCCCTTTACTCCTATATGCAGACGGAAAAGGTTGATCTGATTTTTATGGATTTAGAATTTGAGGATATTTCGGAAGATGGAATTGAATGGTCAAAGAAAATTTTAAAACAATTTCCAAAAACTATTATTATTATCCTGACTGCCTATGAATCCCGTTATAAGGATGGATATGTAGCCCGGGTCTTTCGTTTTATGACAAAGCCTGTTGAGGAAAAGGAATTATTTGAAAATTTACATGCCTGCCGTCAGGAGCTGCAGCTTGCCAGGACCATTTCCTTATCCAAACGGGGAATTGTCCATGAAATTTCTCTTGAGGATATTTTATATTTTTCCGCCCAGTCCGGCGGAACGGAATTATGGACCTGTTCCGATATGTTCTGCTGCGAGGAAAGCCTGCTTCAATGGGAAATGCAGCTTCCGGAAAATATTTTTTTCCGGTGCCATAAGAAATATCTTGTTAATCTGACTCATGTAAAGGAATTTGACAGCAGCTATTGCACTTTAAATAATGGGGAAAAGCTTCCCATTTCCAGAAGAAAGTGGAAAGGATTTCAGATTGCTTATATGAAATGTGATGTTTACGGATATTAAGATACTGCATGACCTTCCCTCTGACTTATGAAAATATTTCATCTGCAACAATCGGAACCCAAACCTCTATGGTAAACCTTTCATCCTTAAGCTGCGCCTTTACCGTTCCTCCCATCTGAATGGTGAACCCCTTTACAATCGCCAGCCCTAATCCCGTTGTTTTCCTGCTCCTTGACTGGTCTGTAGTATAAAAGCGGTCAAATATTTTATCCATATCCTTTTCATCTATGCTATCCGTCATATTGGAAACCCGGATTTTAATCTGATTTTCTTCCTGTATGAAAGACAATTGGTATCCGCCTGTGCCATGAACCAGCGCATTTTTAATCAGATTTTCTATGATTCTGACAAATGCGTGCTTATCTGCCCTGATTTTACAAGACTTTCCGGTAATGGTAACCTTTGGCTCACAGTTTTTTTTCAGGAAATCCTCATAAAACATGGATATGGTTTCTGCAAACAGGTTTCCTGCCTGAAATATTTCCGGTTCCAATTCCATTTCTCCCGCTTCAATCCGGGCATATTCAAACAATTGATTCAGCATATCCGTCACATTGTCTAAACGCTGCTCCACCGTTTTTAAGTATTCCCGCTTCTTTTCTTCTTTCATGTTTGCTTTTTGCAGCATTTGAAGATAACCTTTAGCGGAAGTAAGCGGTGTGCGAATGTCATGGGAAATACTTGTAATGCTTTCCCTGTAAATTCTGTTTTCCCTTTTCAGCCTGTTTTCTTCTTCCTTATTATGTACAAGCAGCCTGTTAACTGCTAAAATTACTTCTTCTGTTTCCCCTATGGGACAAAAAGAGGATAACTGATAATTAGTATCCTCTTTTTCCATAAGGGCAATCTCTTCCTTTATATGATGGATTTGCTTTCTATAGCACCATAAGCGAAAGGATAAAATAATCCCGGTCAAAATCAATATAATAATTGCTGCTGTCAACTGTGCCTGCATAAAATCTCCTACTATTTTATATCTGCTTTTTTAAAATGTAATACTCCGATTCCAAAGGAAAATATTATCCAAAGAACTGCCATGACAACTGCCCGTACAGCAAAGCTTTTATCAATATTTTTAATGGGACAGTCAGCCATAAGGTTCAAAAGGTTATAATCAGAAATTTTAAAATCAAAATGAAAGTATTTTAAAACAAGGTCAATGCCCACGGTAATCAAGTCGGAAAAACAGACGATACAAATGCTGATTGCAATTCCTGCCCCTATATTTCTGCAAATTTCATTTACAGCAACAATCAATCCTATAAATGCGGCTCCAAGCAAAAGCTCTATTGCCGTATAGCTGCAAAGATTTCTAAAAAACTCTCCGTCTAATCCCCCTGTACCACTGAAAACAAGCCCAAACAGAAAAGTAGCTATTATCATTGCAATCATCATCAAAATGGATGCTATTATTGTCATTATATATTTGGAACTAAAAATCTGCCATCTGCCATAGCCTTTTCCGGTAACATTTTTAATCGCTCCGTTTCCATATTCTCCACATACAAAGATTGCCGCAAAAATAGAAGTAAAAATACCCGCAAAAACTCCAAACATCTGCTCCAACACATCCAAAATGCCGATTTGCTCGAATATAGAAACCGGATTTTCCTCATTTTCTTCCATTGCTTCTTCTGATACTACCACTCCCATAGAGCCATTTTCCACTTCTCCCTGCTGGATTTTATCCACCATCACTAAAGTACTATATACAAACAATACAAATGCTATCATTACAATAGAACATATATATAAGCTTTTACTTTTCTGCAACTTATAAAATTCTCCGCTTAATAAATTAATCATTTGCTCCGCCTCCCAATAATTCCATGAAATAACCTTCTAAATTTTGTCCCGCCAGATAGCTTTCCTTTATATTTACACCGTTTATAATCAATTCTCTGTTTATCTGCTCTAAATCATCTAACTGTTCAAAAATACGCAAAACTCCCTTCCCCGGGATATCAAAACTGTTAATATGCAGCTTTTCTTCCAGAATATTTGCTGCAAGATTCTCATTATCCACAAAAATTTTCTGACATCTCCTGCATCGTTCATCCAGCTCCCCGGTATCAAATTCTTCAATTAACGCTCCATTTTTGATTATGCCGTAATGAGTTGCTATTTTAGAAAGCTCGCCTAAAATATGGCTTGAAATCAATATCGTAATTCTTTTCTCCTGATTCAGCTTTAATAGCAGTTCACGGATTTCTATGATTCCTTCCGGGTCAAGGCCGTTAATGGGTTCGTCCAGAATAAGAAAATCCGGATTGCGGAACAGGGAAATGGCAATTCCCAGCCTTTGCTTCATGCCCATGGAAAAATTTTTTACCTTTTTCTTTTCTGTTCCGGTCAGCCCTACAAATTCCAGCATATCATCCACTGCCTGTTTTTCCGCAATGCCAAAGTTTCTTCGGATTACCTCCAGATTTTCCTTTGCTGTCATATTTACATACACACCGGGATTTTCAATGAGAGTTCCTATTCTAAGGCGCTGCTTTTCCAGTTCCCCGGAACCAAATAGCTCAATTTCACCTTCTTCAGGAGCTGCCAGCCCTGCTACCATTCTCATAAACGTAGTTTTTCCAGCGCCGTTTTTTCCGATAAAACCGTAAATTGCACCTTTTTTTACATGCATGGATACACTATCGACTACTTTATGATTTCCATATACCTTTGTGATATTTTCTGTTTTCAATACATAATCCATATTGTATTACCTGTTTCCTTTCTGCCTGCCGTTTTGCTGTATTTCTGTATATAGCATAACAGGCAGCAATTTAGAAAGCTTAGGAAAAGTATAAAGAAATCATAAAGTTTTTCTCTTTTCCCTTATTTTAATTTAAATCCGATTCCCCACACTGTTTCAATGTAGGTTTCCTTTTGATTAATCTTTGCCAGCTTTTGTCTTATATTGCTGATATGGACGTTTACTGCATTATCCTCTCCCAAAAACTCTTCATTCCATACGGATTCATAAATATTGCTCTTTGTAAATACTTTTCCCGGATTTTCCATTAACAGCTCTAAAATCAAAAATTCCCTCCGTGTCAGGCGGATTTCGGTTTCCGCAATAGTAACCCGGAATTCTTCCGGTTCTAGGAGAATGTCTTTGTATTTTAATTTTCTTCCGGCGCCTTCTGGTTCTTCTGTCCTTTGCTTTCCCAAAGCTCCGGCATTGTTCCCGCTGCGCCTTAATACTGCCTCTAAACGTGCCAGCAGCTCTTCTGTATCAAAAGGTTTTGTAATATAATCGTCTGCTCCTGCCCGAAGCATGGAAACTCTTGTCCGGGTCCCATCCTTTGCTGATGATATAATCACTGCTATTTCGGGATGCTCTTTCTTTATTTTTTTCAGCAAATCTTCTCCGTTTATTCCCGGCAGCATTAAATCCAGAATCATTGCTGCCGGACGTTTCTTTTCTATATATAAAAGGGCTTCTGTTCCTGAAAATGCCTGACAAGCTTCATATCCGTTCCGGCTGAGCAATTCTTTCAGCATATGATTGATATCATTATTATCTTCCACAATTAGTATGTAATCTTTCATTTTTTCCCTTCCATATTTATATTTTTTCTATGAAAAACAGCCCCTGTAAGGGCTGTTTTTATAAATCGCTATATATCAGATAAACTTAAACTCCGGTATGCCACCTGTAATAATAAGCCTAATTTAAATATTTCTGTAATGTACGCATGCATTCCTTTATATCAAGGGGCTTTGCCAGATGAGCATTCATGCCGCATTCAAAACAGCGCTGGGCATCATCAGAAAAAGCATCCGCTGTCATTGCGATAATAGGCAGGTCCTTGTCCTGACGGCTTAGTGCCCGAATGGTCCTTGTGGCATCATAACCGTTCATTCTGGGCATCCGGATATCCATTAGAATTGCGTCATAATAGCCTGTCTCTGATTTTTCAAACATTTCCACACATTCCTGACCATCAACTGCCCTCTCAAGAACTAATCCCACTGTGCTTAAGATTTCATATGCAATTTCCCAGTTTAAATCAATATCCTCTGCCAGAAGAATACGCCTTCCGGTAAAATCAATTTCCTGTGCTCCGCTTTGCTCTGCACTCAGCTTTTCTTCCCCTGCATAGGGCATAAGGCGGGTAAACAAGGTGGATTTAAATAATGGCTTTGAAATAAATCCTTCTATTTCGGAAATGCTCACATCATTTTCAATATCGCTCCAGTCATAAGCAAAAATCAGAAAGACCGGAATTTCCTTACCTACTTTTTTCCGGATTTCCTTTATCGTCTGTAATCCGTCCATATCCGGCATTTTCCAATCTATCAACACAAAATGATAATCTTCATTATTTTTATGCTGTTTTTCTATCATTTCTACTGCTTTTCTGCCGTTTAAAGTCCAGTCAGCATGAACTCCAAGCTCATTCAAATTGGATACGGCGCTAAGGCACAGCTGTTCATTATCATCTACTACCAGCACATTCCACTCAGGAAGTTTCATATCATCTGCTTTTATTTCTGTCTTCTTTAAATCCAATATAATGTGAAATCTGGTTCCTTTGCCTTTTTCGCTTTGTAATTCAATAGTGCCTCCCATAAGGTCTATGATACGTTTTGTAATGGACATGCCAAGGCCGGTACCGGTAATACTTTGCACCTGCTCCGTTTCTTCTCTTTCAAACGTATTAAATATTCTTTTCTGGAATTCTTCAGACATTCCGATTCCAGTGTCCTCAATTATGAAATGAGTCCTTACATATTCATCTCCCAATGGAGATTTCTCCTGATATAAATGTACATCAATCCTGCCCTTTTCCGGCGTAAATTTAAGAGCATTGGATAAAATATTCAACAGCACCTGATTTAAACGCACATCATCACAATAAACATCTTCTGACAGGATATCCCGGATAAAAATATCAAAATACTGGTTTCTTTCCCTAATCTGAGGCTGTACAATGTTGACAATATCATCCATCGTCTCCCTTAAGGACATAGGATTACTATTCAAAACCATTTTTCCGCTTTCAATCTTGGACATATCCAAAACATCATTAATCAGGCCAAGCAGATGTTTACTTGATAATTTTACTTTCCTTAAACAATCCTCCACCCGCACCACATCGTTCTTGTTTTTCAATGCAATTTCCGTCATACCTATAATGGCATTCATGGGAGTACGAATATCATGGCTCATACTGGAAAGAAAATCCGTTTTTGCCATATTTGCCCGGTCGGCATCCTGCTTTGCCTCATTCAATTCCTTCATTTGAAGCTGTGACATTTTATAATACCTTATAAAGACAAATGACATGGCAAACAAAACAAAAAGAATCGATACCATCATTGTCATAAGGCGGGATTTGTCTAATTTGGTTACATTATCTCCCATGACTCCGCTTGACATGGCTGTTACCAAATACCATGTAGAATTTTCAGAAATAGGAGAACAATAAATATATCTCTTATCGCCGTTTACAAGCATAATCGAAAAATAATCTTTCTTCCGGCTCATGGAATCTTTCAATTCCTGTATATACTGTTCAATATCCGTTTTATCTACTGTCTGGAATTCATCTTTTACCCGCCGAAAATAACTGTCCCTGTAAGCACTTCCATTTCTAATTACAAACATTCCGTCACTGTCAATAATATGGGTATAAATTTTAGATTCATCGGAGTATAAAAAGAGAGCCTGATTTAAATACTCCATGGATATTCCCACTACCAGGGCACTGCTTTTTTTACCGCTTTCCATAGGATATGCAGCCCTTTTTCCCAATAAAAGAAACTTATCGCCATCTTCATTTATACCCTGTTCTACTATTGTTCCATCATTATTTAAAGAATTAAGAACCTCACTGCTGCTTTTAAGTTTAACCTTATCTCCGTAAACAGTTTCCAACTGTCCTTCTTCATCCAGAAAGCCCAAATAAGAAAAGTCCCGAAGTATAATATTTTCCTTTAATTCATCCAGTGTTTCATCGTTATATTCAGACGTATCAGGCGGAATGATTTTAATGATTCCTTCCACCTGACTTAATCGTAAGGAAATAATAGAAGTAAACTTCTGCTGCAACTGAATATTCATCTGAGACATATATATTTCGCTTATTTCTGAAATCAACATTTTTGTCTTGCCAGCCATATGCAGGACAAGAGTGGTAAAAGCTATAATACATATGGCAACCAGTCCCACAAAGCTGAAACTTAAGAAATTCTTTATCTTCTTATTCATTTTAGTATTCTCTTTTCTTTATTGTATCCATTACAGCTTCAAATGCCTTAAGAATTTTGGGATTAAATACGCCGCACTCATTGTTATGAATCATTTCTATTGCTTTATCATGGCTGAATGCCTTTTTGTATACTCTGTCAGAGGTCAGGGCATCGTACACATCCACGATAGATACTACCTGTGCCCAAATGGATATATCATCACCTTTCAAACCATCCGGGTAACCTCTTCCATCCCAGCGTTCATGATGATGCCTGCAAATATCATAGCTGTAATTATAAATTCCCTCATCCATAATGTTAGGTATATTTTGAAGAATTTCACAGCCCTTAACCGTATGCTGCTTCATAATTACAAATTCTTCATCTGTAAGCCTTCCCGGCTTATTTAAAATCCTGTCCGGTATGGAAATCTTACCTACATCGTGAAGTACAGAGGATGTAACGATTTTATCGATTTCGCCCTTGGATAAATGATATTCGGGAAACATATCACTTACTTTTGTCATTAAAATTTTTGTCAGCCCGCATATACGCTTTACATGCTCTCCCGACTCACAATCCCTGAATTCAATAAGTGTTGCAAGAGTTTCCACCATTGACTTATTGAACCTGTTAAGGCGCTCCACCTGTTTCTCTACAATATGCTCCAATTCATTTCTATGGCTGTATAATTCAATGATATTGCTGATTCTGCATTTTAAAAAATGTGCCATAAAGGGCTTGGTAATTACATCAACGGCACCGAGTTCGTATCCTTCAGACAGCATTTCCCTGCTGTTTTCCGCAGTTATGAGAAATACAGGTATGTTTTCAATTTTTTTGCTCCTGTTCATTTCTTTAAGAACGCCTAATCCATCTACCTTAGGCATAATCAAATCAAGAAGCACGGCAGAAATTTCCTCATCGCTGTTTATTATCTCAATAGCTTCAGCCCCGTCGCAAGCCTCTATTATTTTATAACCCTCTTTGAATATTTCTGAAAGAATACCGCGATTAATTTCGATATCATCAACAATTAAAATTGTTTTTTCCTTTTCCATAAAAGCCTCCTTTGAGAAATACTGTTTTATAAATATGATTCATCAACTATAATATGCAACATTTACAATAATGTATATTTAATTGATTATATCATAAATTTTGCCGGATGTACAAATACATATTGAAAAGTCTGGTAGTCTCATAGCTGTTTAATTCTTTTTATGATAAAATTATTAACAGCACAATTACTTTTTAGAGATTATTTTAAGAATTCTCTGTTACAATAAAACTGACAGCATATTGCTCATATTACAGATGTTGGGAGAATCATGAAATTATGAGAATTCTATTAGTGGAAGATGATGAAAAATTATTGCAGCTTCTTGCATTTTCCTTCAAAAAAGAGGGTTATCAGGTAGACTGCTGTAATAACGGCGGGGACGCCATGTATTACATTTCCCAAAATGCCCATGACATTATCCTTTTAGACCGGATGCTTCCGGAAATGGACGGACTTGCCATATTGAAAAAAACAAGGGAAGCGGGAATTACCATTCCGGTCATTATGCTTACAGCTTTGGGACAGCTTCAGGATAAGATTGACGGGCTGGATACGGGAGCAGACGATTACCTGGTAAAGCCCTTTGCATTTGAAGAGCTTCTGGCAAGAATCCGCTGTATAAAAAGAAGGCCCCGGAAATGGGAAGGAAACAATATGCTGACTTTAGGCGATATTTCTCTTTCCCCGGAAGAAAAAATATTGACAGGTCCTGAAAATTCCTGCACCCTTTCCAAAAGGGAATGCGATTTGTTAGAAGTGTTTTTAGTGAATAAAAATCAGACAATGCCCCGGATGGTGTTATTGTCCAAAGTCTGGGGACCGGATGCGGAAGTGGAGGAAGGAAATCTGGACAACTATATCCACTTTCTGCGCCGCCGCTTAAAATCTGTGGGAAGCCTGCTTACACTGTCTACTGTACGGGGAGTAGGGTATAAACTGACAGAATGAAACAAAAAATCCAGTAATTTTTGAGGAATCAGGATGTTTAAAAAAGTACACCTAAGGCTGACTCTGCTTTGTACCGGAATTACAGGCATTATTTTAATATGCATGACATTTTTTTACCTGTTGGTAGCAGAGATTAACTTAAAAAATAACTATTATCATTCTTTTGAAAGCAATATTCAAAATATCATTTATAATCTGGAAAAACAGACTGTCATTTCTTATGAATGGCTTTCAAAGCTGGAAGCCGGCGGCAGGTACTTGATTTTTTTAGAAGATAACGACCAGCCTGTTCTTTATGGAAATATTGTGAAAAATGAAAGAAGAGAAGATCTTCTTTCCAATGTAAAAAAGGAATACAGCTCTTTTCATGAAGTGGAAAATACAAATGCCTCTTCTCTGTTGTCTTTTCATCTGGAATTCACCTATACAGGGGCAGATAGTTTTTTTGCTATTAACAGACAGGAATATTATGTGTCCTACGGAGAAATTCCGAAAGAACATGGTTTTATAAAGGCATACATTCTTTGCTCCCTTACAGATTTATATAAACAAATCTATATGCAAAGAATTTTATTTGCCTTTATCAACCTTGCTGCCCTGGCGGTTTTATTTTTCTTTTCCTTTTATTTTACAAAAAAGCTTTTAAAACCAATTGAAGAAAACCAGAAAAAGCAGATTCAGTTCGTTGCTGCTGCTTCCCATGAACTTCGTACACCCCTGACTGTCATATTGTCCTCTGTTTCCGCCTTGAAAAAGCTTCCGGATAAAAATACAGAGCAGTCAGCAGTTTCTAACTTCTCTTTTGAAGAAGATTCCCTGAATGAAAAAAACTTCTATCAGATTATAGAAGGGGAGGCAAACCGCATGTCAAGGCTGGTAAATGACATGCTTCTATTAGCAAATGGAGATAATCAAAGCTACTCTGTTCAATTAAAGGAAACGGAGGCAGATACTCTTCTTTTAAACTGCTACGAAGCCTTTGAAATAATGGCAAAGAAAAAGAAAATTGACTTTTCCATCCTGCTGCCGGATACAAGAATGCCCCTGTGCAAATGTGACCCCCAGCGTATTGCCCAGGTACTTGCCATATTAGTCCATAATGCATTAAGCTACACGGAATTGAAATACGAAAAAAAGAAAACATCCGGTAACCCTGCAACCGGACAAGGCAGAGTAGCATTAAAGGTTGAATACAAAGACAACCACCATTATTTTTATGTAATCGACAACGGAATCGGCATTTCTGATGAGGAAAAGAAACATATTTTTGAACGTTTTTACCGGGCAGATACCTCCAGAAGCAAAAAAGACCATTTCGGACTGGGACTTTGCATTGCTTTGGAAATTATGAAAGAACATCATGGGACCATTCTTGTTTCAGATACAAAAGGAGGAGGAAGCACTTTTTCGGTGAAGCTGTAAAAGGCATGTCAGGCAACGATTCAGCCCCGGCTTTCCCACACAGGAACCAGAGCCGCAGGGAGACAGAAAATGTTTCTGCGTCGCCACGCTCCCGCTCTGATAAAAACGCAGCAGTGCTAAGCTCGAAAATACCTCGCTAAGCGCTGGCGTTTTTATAAGGGCTCCTTTAGAAATCATTTTCTATCTCCCTGCGGCTCTGGTTCCTGTGTGGGAAAGCCGGGGCTGAATCGTTGCTTTATATACTTTTTTATCCATCATATACATTTTTAAAAGCCTGATAAGTCTTTTCCATTCCCTCTTCAAAATCCGTATAGGTAAAATCCAGTTCTTTTGCAAGTTTATTTCCATCATAAAGCTCTGTTTCCATTTTTGTTAAAGGAAAAGGCAGGGGAATGTTTTGCTGTATTACTTGTTCTACTGTGACTTCCTGCAAAAGAAACGGTCTGTCCGATACTTTTTTTAATATTTCAAAAAACCTGCTATAGCCGATTTCTTCATTCCCGCAAACATTAAATGCCTGATTATAGGCTTTCGGATTTCCAACTGAGATTAGAATTGCCCTTGCCACATCTTTTACATAGGCAAACTGGAATCTGCCGTCCGCATCAACAGGATAAGGCAGAGGCTGTCCTTTTATAATCCACTGTATAAACATGGATTCTCTTGGAGCATAATTGAAAGGACCGTAAATAATTCCGGGACGGATACTGGTATAGGCAATACCAAGGCTTTCACAGGTTTTCTTTGTTTCCTTTTCCAAAAGCATTTTATTGTACATATATTCACCCGTTTCGCCGGGATAGCGGATATCCAAAAGCTCTGTGGATTCGTCCTTTAATCCGTCTATGTTTCTTTTGTATACATCGCAGGTGCTGATATAAATATACTGCTTTACCTTTCCCGGAATGTTTTTAAGCAGATTATCCACATCCGTTGGCAGATATGCACAAAAATCCACAACTGCGTCATATTCCTGATAAGGCAGTTTTTTTAGAGAATCTGTATCATGCCTGTCTAAGTGATACTCTGTTACAGAGGGCATATTCATGGTATAAGTGCCTCTGTTAATTAAAAATAATTCATGATTTTCTCTGGCTGCCACTATGGTAAATACTCTTCCTAAAAAATAGGTGCCGCCGATTATTAAAATTTTCATGTGCTTTCTCCAATCATATGTTATATGGTGTGGTATTTGTGTTTTATTTTAATATATTAGATAGTTTTTTATTTTTTTGTCAACATAAAAATATTTTAAAGCAAATTCGGGCAAATCAAAAAGGTGGTTGATTTCTCAGCCACCCTGATGTATAATCTAATCAGAAAGGCAATCGGATATGACTCCGATTCGCCCTCAGTAAAATTTAAAGCAAAAAGAAATAGCATCTAAACTTTGTTGGGTTCGGGATGCTATTTCTTTTTGTTTTTATGATTGTCTATGTATGACAGAGCCGCAAAAATTACTAACACCAAAGTAAGCACTTCTAATGTATTCATAAGGCATCACCCTCCTTCTAAACTAGAGGGCATCTAACAATCGGAAAGCCACATCCTCCTTCTTTTCAATTATACATTTTGATTATATCTTTTATAAAACGTAAATTCAATATATTTTTTTTGTAAAAAAGTGAATTTTATATAAAAATCTTCGGGAATCTTCCGAAGGGGGACATATTGCAATCAATAACCGCATATGCTATAATGCCTATTAGGCAGGACAGAATAGTTTCATACAGACAAAAAAACGAATCCTCTAAAGTATCGTGAGTACTTTCGGGGATTCTCCTTCTTTTATAGAGAAGTTAACCACTTGGGCCAGTTACCGATTATTTATCACCTTATACTTTACCATTTATTTTATATAGTTTTTATCAACAATCAATTTTTACAATTCTTCCATCCTTCAAATATATCCTTTTCCTGCATTTTTCTGCTATCTCCATATCATGAGTAACTAAAATAATTGTACTTCCCTTTTTATTCAGCTCTTCAAAAATACGGATGATATTTCTTCCGTTTTCTTCATCTAATGCGCCCGTCGGCTCATCCGCTAAAACCACATCCGGATTGGCAATAATGGCTCTTGCTATTGCAACCCTTTGGCACTGTCCGCCGGATAATTCTGTGGGATAACTATTTTCCTTATCTTCAATTTCCAATAATTTCAAAGCTTCTTTTACTCTGTTTTCTATTTCTTTTTTCGGACAGGACTGATATATCAAAGGCAGGCTGATATTTTCTTTTACCTTTAATTCTTTAATCAAGGCAAAATGTTGCACTACAAAGCCTATCTTTTTATTACGGAATTTTGCCATTGCACCTGATTTTAACTGATTTACTTCCGTTTGCTCAAAATAATATTTTCCCTTTTTAGGTTTCGTAACTGCTCCTAAAATATTCAGCAATGTGGATTTACCGCAGCCGCTTTTTCCCACAATTGCTGTAAAATCGCCTTTTTCCACTTCCATGTTAATATCCTTTAAAGCATGTACGGCAGAATTGCCGTTTCCGTAAATCATATCAATGGTATCTAATTTTATAAGAGCCATTATTCTTTTCCTCCGATAATTTCACTTATATTCACTTTTAACAAATAAACGAATAAATTGATAGAAACAATAATACTTATTGCAAGACCAGTTAATAAAATAATTACAATATTTTTTCCTGAATACTGATTGCATAAGAAAAATACGACTGTAAAAAAGCTTCCTGTCATAATAATTAAAATATTAAGCAAAAATATATCTGCTAAAATTTGAACAGGCTGCGCCCCGCATAATAACTGAATCCCATATTCTCTGTTCTTTTCCCGGATAAACCCGCATAAAACACTGGATAGGCTGATAATTACAAAAAATAATAAAATTCCTGCAATTATTTTAAATTGTTTTAATACCTCTTCCGTCATGGAAGAATACTCTTGAAATAAGTCAGTTGTCCTTTTTGCCATTTCCGGGTCTTCCAGATACATACCATATTTTTCTACACCGGCTTCTTTTTCTAATTCATAAAAAACTTTTTCTACCTCCGGATATCCTGAATCAGAAACTATCACTCCCCCAATTTGTAAAAGCTGTCTGATTTTATCAAAATATTCACTGTCTGATGAAGTAAAGGCAGGTAAAATCATATATCTTCCGCATGATTTAAATTCCTTTTCCATCTCATCATAGAAAAATTGTTCTTTTTTTAATATTCCTGTTACTTTCAACACCACATCTTCAAATAGGTAATTACACGTTATTTTATCACCAATTTGAAATATTCCATCATATTCACTGCCTAATACAACCGGAATTTCATCTCCTTTATGGTACACATAATTTTTTTCCTCAAATCCGTTTCCCTTTGCTATTTGAATATTAAAATGATAAAAAAATTCATCTGATACCTGCAATGATTTTGTCCGATACCAGTCTTGTCCTTCCATATCAAAGATACTGCTTTCTGCTTCTCCATCCTCATATCCTTCTAAAAAAATATCAGAAATTACTGTACCATATATTTCAACTGGTTGTTCTACTATGCTCATAAATAAAAATTTCTTTTCTTTAATTAACTTATCATAAAAATTTTTTAATTTATTATAAATCTCTATATTGTTATCATCCACATATTGGTAATATTGTATATCAGACATTCCATCTATCGTAAAATAATAGGTCATAGCTCCATAAGTATCGGAATAATCTGCTATATTTTCTTCTACTGTTTTCCCCTGTTTAAATGCAAATCCTAAAACACTGAAGCTCAATGTTACCAAAACAATCATTAAAAATATCAGCAGTCTGTTTT
>CANCYR010000040.1 GCA_947382355.1 uncultured Lachnospiraceae bacterium | reverse complement strand
ATATGCGGACTTATCACCCCTCCTATGAAAGCGCCGGAGGCGTGCCTGCCATTGATGAAATTAAATTTTCCCTAATCAGCAACCGGGGCTGCTTTGGAGGCTGCAGCTTCTGCGCCCTTACCTTCCATCAGGGAAGGACGGTTCAGGTAAGAAGCCACGAATCCATCTTAGAGGAAGCAAAGCTGATTACCCGGGATAAGGATTTCAAAGGCTATATTCATGATGTGGGCGGACCAACTGCTAATTTCCGCCATCCTTCCTGTGAAAAGCAGCTGACAAAAGGAGTATGCAAAAACAGACAGTGCCTGTTTCCCAAGCCCTGCCGGAACCTGTACGTGGACCACAAGGACTACTTATCGCTGTTAAGGAAGCTCCGTAAGCTTCCCGGAATCAAAAAAGTATTTGTCCGTTCCGGCATCCGTTTTGATTATATGATGGCGGACAAGGACGATACCTTTTTTAAAGAGCTGGTGGAACATCATATAAGCGGCCAGTTAAAAGTGGCGCCGGAGCATATTTGCGATGCAGTCCTTTCCAAAATGGGAAAACCGGAAAATGCAGTATATGAAGCTTTTCTGGAAAAATACAGGCGGCTCAATAAGCAGATGGGGAAAAACCAGTTTGTAGTTCCCTACCTGATGTCCTCCCATCCGGGCTCCACTTTAAAGGAGGCGGTGTCTCTTGCAGAATATTTAAGGGATTTGGGTTATATGCCGGAGCAGGTACAGGATTTCTATCCGACGCCCTCCACCATATCCACAGTGATGTATTATACCGGAGTGGACCCCAGGACCTTAAAGCCGGTGTACGTGGTGAAAAATCCTCATGAAAAGGCATTGCAGCGTGCGTTGATT
The DNA here is from genome assembly GCA_947382355.1 of uncultured Lachnospiraceae bacterium. Classification (GTDB taxonomy): domain Bacteria; phylum Bacillota; class Clostridia; order Lachnospirales; family Lachnospiraceae; genus RGIG3040. Next base: position 29,870 of record CANCYR010000040.1, on the reverse strand, counting down.
CAATACCGTAATCCAAACAATTATGAGTTGGTTTTGGAAGCCCTTAAAAAGGCAGGGCGGGAAGATTTGATTGGATTTGATAAGAAATGCTTAATCAGGCCAAGGAAAGGGTTTGGAGATGGGAAGAGAAACGGGCAGGTGTCAGGGGAAAGGAACGGGAAAAGGACAAAGGCAGGTATGAATGCAAATACAAGTGCAGAGAAAAAGGAAAAGGGGAAGCGGAAGAAACGGACGATTCGGAATGTGCATAAGAAGAAGTAAAGGATAGCCGGGGAAAAGGGAGGGAGTTTGGTTAAGAGGACGCAGGAGCTGCCATAGAAAAAATTGGCAGGGAAAGGGGAGATTGCCAAGAGCTTTCGGATTTGTGCAGGAATGCGAAAAACAACAAATTTATTTCAAAGGAAGCGTACAATATTATTTATTCGCTTTGCATGGAATTTGCATATCCCAGATAAATGTACTGTAGGAAATCTTTTGTAAATGGGAGAGAGCAGGTTTTTGGATTTGGACTGTTGCTTTGAAAGAAACGGGGGAAATGAGTGGTGACTGCGGTATTACTATGCAAAATATTCATGGAAGTATAAAACCGGAAGTGAGTTATCATATTAGTAAGAGATTCCGAAGAAAAGAGTATGAGATAGAAGCAGTGCAAAAATGCAGGGACTGGGCATTTGAAAATACACCCTTTAACATTTTGTGTTCTTATATGAAAGAAAAAAACACTGCTTCTTCCGTTACTGTGATGGCAAATGAAAAACGTAAGGCTGATGAAATTGCGGATGATGAGGGCGAAGTGACAGTTGTTTATGCAGTTACAAGAAAGCAATGGACTTTGTTAAAAGAGAAAAAGGCTGGTTGCTAAATTGCACAAGTAAAGATAACGGCAGTAGCAGCAAAATTATTTTGAAACAGAAAGCTAAATAACTTATTATATAAAAAATGGAAACAGAAAAGGAAGGTCTATCTATGAAAATCGCAATTATTACAGGCGCTTCATCTGGCATGGGGCAGGAATTTGTAAGACAATTAGATAAAAAATGCCTAGGGCTGGATGAGTTCTGGCTGATTGCAAGACGGGAAGATGCCATGAAAGAGCTGGAAGGAGCTACAAAGGCAAAGCTGAATTATATTCCAATGGATTTATGTAAAGACGATACCCTTTTGGAAAAAGAACTAAAACAGAAAAAGCCACAGGTGAAAATACTGGTCAATTGCGCAGGCTACGGAAAAACCGGTCCCTTCTTAAACATTTTGGAAGAGGACAATACCGGCATGATAGCATTAAACTGTGCGGCGCTTACGAAGGTTACCTATCAGGTACTGCCTTATATGACAAAGAATAGCTACATCATAAATATGGCTTCCTCTGCGGCTTTTTTACCCCAGCCTAATTTTGCCGTATATGCGGCTACCAAATCCTATGTACTGTCCTTTTCCAGAGCCCTTAGAAGAGAGGTAAGAAGCAGGGGCATATGGGTTTCTGCTGTTTGTCCGGGTCCGGTGAATACACCGTTTTTCAGCATTGCTGAGGAGACCGGCTCGCCTTTTGCATTAAAGAAGTTTTTTATGGCAGAAAAGGAAAAGGTGGTAGCACAGGCTATCCGGGAAAGCTTTGCAAAAAAAGAAGTCATTACCCATGGCATCAGTATGAAATGCCTTCACGGGCTTGGGAAACTTTTCCCCCAAAGGATAACTTTGGATATTTATGGGAAGCTTTTAAGAAGTATCCATTAAGCCTGAAGGTGTGTTTTACAAATATCTGTTGAATTTCACAATCGGATTCCGGTTATTAGATTTTATCAATTTACAGAAAGAAGAACTTACATGATGCAATCAAGATTACAAAAAGGAAGCTATGGTTATTTCAAACAGAAAAGAGCATGGGAGATTTTAAAGACGATTTTGATGTTTGCGGTTGCATTTTCCCTGTTTTTTGCAGGCTATAATGTAACAGGCAGTAAGGCAAACGTGCTGACGGTCGTTGCGGTGCTTGGAATGCTTCCTTCCAGCAAAAGCGCAGTAAGCATGATTATGTATTTAAAATATCATGGCTGCAGCAGCGAGCTTTATGAAAAACTTACAAAAGAGTTTGGGCAGTTTGAGCAGGTCTTACATGGATATGACAGCGTATTTACTACCTATAAGGTAAATTATGAGGTGCCCTCCATTGTTGTAAAAGGCGGGAATGTGTGCGGTATCTGTCAAAAGAAGGGCGTCGATTTAAATGAACTAAACAAGCATATTACCCAGATATTGTCCCAAAACGGATATAAGGCAAATGTAAAGATTTTCCCACAAATAGAGCCTTATTTTGCCAGAATCAGGCAGTTAAATGAGCTGGAAGGCGGAAAAGGCAGCCAGGATAAGGAAATCATGCAGGTGCTTAAGCAGATTTCCTTGTAGACATTTGGGGTAACAGTTCAGCCAATCCATAAATTATTTGTTTATTTTGTACATTCTGGCAAATTATGAATAGCATGGCTGAACGGTTATTATTTGGGAGGAAAACGGTTTATGATTGAAGTGTTGATTGGGAAAAATGAAGCCGGGCAGAGATTTGACAAATATCTTGGAAAGCTGTTAAATCATGCGCCTTCCGGCTTTTATTACAAAATGCTTCGGAAAAAGAATATTACCTTAAACGGGAAAAAGGCAGAAGGAAAAGAAAAGCTGGCAGAAGGGGATCTGGTAAGGCTGTATCTGGCACCGGAAACCTATGAAAAATTTTCCGGTAAAAAAGCTATAACAGTGGAAAATGGAAAACCGGGCTGGAAGCAGGCAGTAGAGGAGCTGTTGCAATTAAGCATACCTGAGGAGTTGTCTGTCATTTATGAGGATAAGCATATTTTATTATGGAACAAGCCGGTGAACATGCTTTCCCAAAAGGCAAAGGATGCGGATATTTCTTTAAATGAATATTTTTTAGCTTATTTGCTTCAAAGCAGGCAGATTGCACCAGAGGAATTCCATACCTTCAAGCCTTCTGTCTGTAATCGTTTAGACCGGAATACCTCCGGCATGGTCATATGCGGCAAGACCCTGGCAGGACTTCAGAAAATGAATGAGCTTTTAAAAACGAGAGAGTTGGAAAAATATTATATATGCGTCATAAAGGGCAGGTTAAAAGAGCCGGTTTCCTTAAAGGGATATTTGAAAAAAGATTCTGCTTCCAATAAGGCAGCGCTGACTGAAAAAAAAGCAGAAGGGGCTTCGGAGATTATAACCGATATAAAGCCTTTAAAGGTTTTTTCTATGTTTTCCGGAAATGTGGCAATTAATGAGACGGAAAAAGGAAGGGGGCGGAGAGAAACAGGACAGCCCTGCACTCTGGCAGAGGTTCATTTAGTGACGGGAAAGACTCATCAGATTCGTGCCCATCTTGCTTCTATCGGACATCCGATTTTGTGCGATTATAAATATGGGGACAGAAGACTGAATGATAGGATGAAGGCGGAATATCATGTAAAGGAGCAGCTGCTTCATGCTTACCGGCTTGTATTTCCAATGATGGAGGCGCCTTTTGAGGAACTGTCTGGAAAGAGCTTTCAGACAGGAATGCCGGAACGTTTTTTGCATCTTACTGTTAATTCAGAAATTCAATGAAGAGCGCTTTTTAGAAAAGAATAATCATATGGAATTCAAGAGGGTTCCTTATCGCCAAAATGCCGGTCTTTGTCGGAAAAGAAAACATAATGTGCGTACAATATGATACTCTAAATCTTGTAATCATTGTATAAATAGTGTGAAATAATTTACAAGACACGGAGGAAAAAAGTATGAAAAAACGATTGAGAAAGTATTTTGTAACAGTTATGTTTGTGCTGTTATGTGTTGCAATGTTGCGGCCAATGAAAGCAGAGGCTGCAGTATTTAAAGACATTCCGGTATATGTTGTGGATGATATGAGGGATTATGACACGAAAGTCGGCCTGTCATGGAAGCTTGATTGGGATTTAAACGTAGATGCAGGTGTAACAGAACAATGCCATTATGCAAAGTTTTTTTTGCCAAAGGATTCCATTGTCCGTATTAAAATGGCAACGGAAAATGAAAGTGGCTTTGGGGCGGATAATTATTTCAGATTATACGGAAACCAAACCATGGCAGTTCCAATAACGGATAATGATATAAGACATGGTAACGGTGATGACTATCTTCTCCTGAAATCAGGTACCTATTATGTTCAATGCGGCAGTAAGTTATATATGAGCGGCACTTCCAAACATTCTACCAAAATTATGATTGGAGCAGTGCCGGAGGAGAAAGCAGTTGAAGTGCACCAGACAGCCAGTGCAGACAGAAAGAAAATGACAATAACAGTAACCCAGAAATTTGCAACAGAGCTTAGAGAAGCAGAGTGGTGTGAAGGAAAACGGACAAGTATAAATATGCCATACAGTTCAAAGAGACTTGATCAAACCAATTCCTTTACAGTTGACAAGAATGGATGGTATACCGTACATTTAAAAAGTGAAAGTTCAGTAGGATTTAATAAAGAAATTGATTACTATGTATATGTGAATGTAACCGGTATTAGTGAAGGTGCTAAAAAGGGCATTACCTACAAGTCCAATAATTTAAAGTATAAGCTGGTGAAAGAGGGATTTGACGGAACAGGAACTGTAATGGTAACAGGAATGGTGAACGCAAAATCCTCTGTTACCATTCCGCAGAAGGTTATCATTCAGGGAGAAAGCTACAAGGTTGTTAAAATTAACAGCAAGGCATTCTACAAAAAAAGCAAGGTAAGGAAGGTTACGATTCAGTCAAAGTATCTTACTTCTATCGGTAAGGATGCGTTTAAGGGAATCAATAAGAAAGCTGTTTTTAAGGTTCCAAATAGTAAGTATAAAGCATATAAGAAAATGCTGACAGCAAAAACTGGATTTTTAAAAAAGACTATGAAGGTGAAAAAGTAAATATTATAAATTTCCCAAGTAAGAACAAATCGGAGATTTAAAGAGAGACTGCTGCTTCAATCCCCAAAATACAGGTTTTGGAGCGGCACCTTTTTGTCAGGAAAATAATTTATTTTATCTGAAATATAGAAAAAGGATAGGATATCTGTTAAAATATTATCCGGCAAACATGGTATATTAATTATAAACTTAGGAGCTTTATAGATGAAACATACAGATTTGTCACAGCAATTTGCAATCTATATATGCGAGGATATAAAAGAACACAGCAAAAAAATATTAGAAATTTGTTCGTTATTAGCAAAAGAATATTCGTTAAAGGTAACGGCTTTTCAATCTGCAAAGGAACTGTTGGAATGTTTAGAATATTTACAGCAGGAAAATACCACGTTTCCACATTTAGTTTTATTGGATATTGAATTACCCGGGATGGACGGTATTACATTGGCCAAACAAATCAGGAAGATGAATACGGATGTATTTTTGGTTTTTATTACCTCTTATATTGAGTATGCAGTAAAAGGATATGAAGCAGATGCTTTTCGATATTTGTTAAAACCGTTATCATACCAGATAATGCGCAATTTACTGGTGGATATACAGAGAGAATACTCAAAAAAGAAAAAAATAATCGTCAAAACCAGAGATGGAGAAATGATACTGCCATTGCAGGAATTAGTATATATTAGTGCAGAAGATAAATACGCGGTATTGCATACAAGGTCAAATCATTATATCAGTGACTATAGCTTGAAAAAGTATGAGGAACAGTTGAAGGAATATGGTTTTTATCGCATTCATCGGAAATACCTTGTAAACCTGTATCATCATAAGGAAACCCAAAACGGAAAGATTGTTCTGTCACAGGGAGGAAATTTGCCAATCAGCAAAAAACGTATGTCAGAATATCGGCAGCAATTGTTCCACTTTTTGAGAGAGGACTTAATATGACGGAGCAAGTAATAACAATAATCTCTCTTTTTGCGAACCTGTTTGCCATGTTGGACATATGGTTCATTCTGAGCCTGCTGTTTGGCTGTGATATGAAATTGACGTTGCGTAATTTAACTGTAGCGTCAGGAGTATTTATTTTTGCAGAGTCTATTCTTATGTATTTTTTTCAAAAGCAACAATTGACAGCGGTTATGATTATGTTTGCATATAATGTGCTGGTGACTTTTATTCTAACAAAAAAGAATCGTATTAAAACACTGTTGCTGACAATCCCTGCATTGCTTGTATATGCGGAGTTTGGATTAGTTCTTGAGTTGATTGAAAGAATTGTGGGGCTGAATCAATACTATTTTGGTGTAGATAAGTACACATTGACAATGTTCATATCAGACCTGTTATTATTTGTTATTTTGATGTGGCTTAGCAGAACAAAGGCGGCAAAAGTGAAATCCATACAGTTGACAATTGGAGAGGGTTTTGTAGTTTCTCTGTTCTGTTTTTTTAGTCCCGCTATTATAAAGGGACTTGAGTGGTTTGAAGGTATGATACATGATGATGTTTATAAGGTAGTTTGGATTTGTTTTATGATTATATTGAATGTGGCGGTGGTTTATGCCATTGCCCATAGGAAAATGGCAGCATATTACCGACAGCTTTCAGAAAATTATAAAAAGGAGTTCGAGGCCGAATATTCCTTTTTTAAGAGCTATAAAAAACAGCAGGAAGATACCATCAAATTCCGCCATGACTGGAAGAATCATATGCTGTTATTGCAGGAGATGTTGGAAAAAGAAGAATATGAGAAGGCTGAGGGCTATTTTAAGGAGCTGACAGCCGCCACACCCAAATCAGTTCATAAGATAGCCACAGGAAACGAACTGTTAGACATGGTTTTAAGCACGAAAATGGAGCTGTTAGAGGAGAACGAAATTACCCTTCAATGCAAAGGGGTATTATCAGAATTTAATTTTATGAAATATGTGGATGGCTGTATCCTTTTTTCTAATCTGATAGATAATGCAATTGAGTCAAATGTAAAGGTAAACGCTCCCCATTATATTTTGCTGGCGGCAAAGAAAACAGAACGGTTATTTTATCTGGAAATCAGCAATCCAATGGACGGAAGCCTTCAGAGGGAAAACAACCGGATTCTAACCACAAAAACAGAAAAGGAAAATCATGGTATCGGACTGCAGAATGTGCATGATATTCTTGAAAAATATGGCGGGGACTATTTTATTACAACCCAAAATCAGGAGTATACCATTCAGATGATTTTCCATGTATAAATGCAATCAAAATCAGTTATGCACTAAAAAACGAGTGGATACAGGATAATGTATTGCCCGGACGGTTTTTGTACTATTTCATCGCAGAAACAACACTGTTACCCAGCGAGATTGAAATAGTGACAATACAAAATAAACAGGTTACTGCACTGACGGGAAACCGTACACCAGAAACAAGAGGTTAGCAAATGGCAACATGGAATTCAAGAGGGTTAAGAGGTTCTGCTTTGGAAGACCTGATTAACCGGACAAATGAAAAATACAGGGAAAGCGGGCTTGGGCTGATTCAAAAGGTGCCTACGCCCATTACGCCTATTAAGATTGATAAGGAGCAAAGGCATATTACGCTTGCTTATTTTGACCAAAAGAGTACGGTAGATTATATCGGGGCGGTTCAGGGGATTCCTGTATGCTTTGACGCAAAGGAATGTGCCAGCGATACCTTTTCCCTGCAAAATATCCATGAGCATCAGATTGCTTTTATGGAGGATTTTGAAAAGCAGCAGGGAGTTTCTTTCTTTATTATTCATTATACTCATAAGGATTTTCTATATTATATGCCTTTTCGGAATTTAAAGGTGTTTTGGGACAGGGCGAAAAACGGGGGAAGGAAAAGCTTTCGGTTTGAGGAGCTTGATTTGCAGTATAAGATTGTGCCAAAGCAGGGGTTATTTGTGCCTTATTTGGATGCGCTACAGATGGATTTGAAGATGAGGGATAGTGAGTGAGTTAAGGACAGATGATTCGTAATTTGCTTAATAATACCCAGATGCTTAGCCCGGGTATGTTTATAATCCGAACAAATCAGAATGGGTACCGGTACGATAAAGTAAAAGCTCATTACCTTCGTGCCTATATATTAGCAACCAGTCCGGTTCTATATGTCATTCACGATAACCGGAATAATTACCGCTAAGCGAATGATCCTTATTTTTGACTGGAAGTTTATCCGGAATTCGTAAAATATCAATTGTCTGTTGTAATAGGAGCATTTTATAATTACGTTTTACACAGGCTTTGAAGTCCTTTTTGAATTTAGTGGAGTATCTGACATTTAGCATTCTCAATCCTCCAGCAATTCAGCAAAAAGTCCTTCTGTAGTGCCGTTGTATGAAATACCGCCTCCGTTGCTTAACTCTGCAAAAGCTTCTAAGGTTTCAGCGTTTGGTGTTTCATCCGGGACAGCAGCGCCCTGCAGATATGCAATAATATAATACAGCTTACTTTCTGGTATTTGATCAATGAGATTTTTGGCAAATTCACGATTACTCATAAAAACACATCCTTTCTTATTTATTGTATGTGGGTTGCTGACTGCTATTCCATGTTTGCTTCAACAGGTACAAATTGTACGATCATACCATAATCTACAGCTGATAAAAGTTTCTCCATATCATCAAAGCTGAAGTTTTGTTTGTTTATGATTTTCGTTAATTCCTGAGGTGTAATATTCAGTCTTTGCGCTACTTCACGTTGGCTTATTTGTTTATCAAGCAGCAGCTTTTTAAATTCGATAACCAGTTGTTCTTTTGAAGCATAAAGCATTTTGAAATCTTCTTTCGATATTTACTAATTTTAGTCTGATTTTAGAATAATATAAAAAAGATTATATGTCAACCAAAATAGAGTAATAGGAACCTGTTATTAGAAATAAATAATAAAAATGACATAAAGCAATTGAAAAATAGAAAAAACAAATTTAGATGTAATCACTTCAAAGAAACACCATAAAAATGAAACACGTGGCAAGGTGAAATATACTTAAATCGAAACCAAATAGTTTGCAGGAAAATATTGTTGCATATATTCTTATAAAAAATGACAGAGGGATTAAAAAGTCAAATTTATAGTAACAGCTAAAACTTTTTATTTATAGAAGCTAAGGGAATGATAAAAATATGAAAATAGCAGAAGATTATTTCAAAAGTTATGGAATGAACCATTTTTTATATGATGCTTTGTGCGATAGGATGCCTATGATATCCTTTAATGATTCAAAAGAGCTTAAATTTTTCAAAAAAGAGTATAAAATACCAAAGGGGCAAAGAAGTAGATGCATTTGGGTTACATTATGCAGATGGAAAAATACTGCAATTTATAAGTTTTTTGATTGATAAACAGGGGGATAATTCAGCAGCGCTTACAACCCCCAACACAGTGGAACTGGAATTTGGCTTAAAAAAGAAAGATTTAGTTAAAGTGAAAAAACTGTTATCTAACATTCAGGTATAGCTCTTGCCTTCAAAATTAGAAGAAATTATTAAGTGCATGAATTATGTGGAAGATTTGGAGTCTAATATAAATATAAGAAATGTTGTAGGGTTTAAGTATTCTGCCTTTATTGACATAAATTATCCAAACCTTTTAAAAAACAATTTCAGCGCATCGATTAAAAATGGCTATTGTAAATTGGCAGATATATCTGAAATGAAAAAAATGCTGTCGCCATTTGCACAAGTGAGGCTTCAAGAGAGCAAGGCTATCTGTGTTTATCAGTGTGAAATAGGTAAGGAAAAGTTAATACAAGGAATTGGTGCATTAATACTTAAAGATTATTCTAAGCAGTACTCAAAGGCTGAAGGTTTTTTATCACTGCAAAGTAATCTGATTAAAGGCAATATTATTAAGCAGTTAAATGAGTATCCGCAATTATACCTTGCTTTTTCCATGACAAAGGAGAAATTAGCTGCAAATTTGTATAAAGAATATGAAAAAATTGATAATTATACAAGAATGCACTATCCAGATAATCATGTATTAAGACAAAATACAATATTTTTTGATGCAATATTTTTTTCATTGGCATATTGCAGCTTCATCGTTCCAAAATATCTTCACAATACAGAGATGATGAAAGATATGCCGGAGAGAAAATTGGTTTGTGCTGATAGAAGCAAATGTTTTAGTTGGAAAATGTTCAATGAAGGTTGTAGTGAATTTGTGATTTTCTTTTACTTATTTTCAAGTATTTTCATTTATCTTTACCAAACGAAGAATAAATGTTGAAGTAAAGGCATTGGAATGTGCACCTGAGCTTTCGGATAAATATGATATAATAGGGATGCAGGATGGAACAAAATTTTATAAAAATTATTTTTTCTCCCAATCAGATGATATAGTCCCTTATGAAATACGCAATAAAAGTATTCGACTAAAAAGTAATATAAGGCAGGTAGGTAAAAACATAAAAAAATCAATGAAAAGTGCAAGGATACTGCAAACGAAGTCAATCTTGGCTTTTTAATGATTAATTATGGAACTTCCAGAGAAGAGTTCATATCATACCTTATGAATGAAAACGAAAAAAGGGCAGATGAACGATTATTGATTGACTTGCATTTAGATAACATTGTAAAAAATAATGACAAAAGTCCATATAAATATTTATTTCATGAAAGATACGGTGAATACATTGGAATTAACCGGAATGGTATGGTTACCATTCAAAGAAATAATCTAACGAAGGAGCAGCTTGATAAAGTTTGTGATATTATCGAAAAGCAAAATAAGTATAGTAGTGATATGCAATTGTTGTGGGATGAGTCATAGTGAAATATATTTATTATCATATTCTAATGCACTGGTATATTAGCAATATGAATTTTTTGTTTAAAAAATGGCAAAAAGTAATTTTTAATAAGGATGTGAATGACATCTAAACAAATTATTGACAAATTCTCCTGCTTTTAGTATACTTGCAATAGTTTTTTGTGCTAATTCGATACCGAATTAGCACTTCACAGCAGCAAAGTACCGGGTGGAAAAATCAAAATTTATTTCAAAAAACTATTTACGGTTTTAATATACTAAACACACCCCCTAACAGAAAGGAACACCATGAGCAAAAAATTAGTACATACACCTGAAGGCGTCAGGGACATTTACGGACTGGAATACGCAAGAAAGCTGGCAGTGCAGGAGCTTTTACATAATAAATTCAAGGAATTCGGCTATAAAGACATTCAAACCCCTTCCTTTGAATTTTTTGATGTATTTGGAAAGGAAATCGGCACAACCGCCAGCAAGGATTTATACAAGTTTTTTGACAAGGAAGGCAATACACTGGCTCTCCGGCCGGATTTCACCCCTTCCATGGCAAGAAGCGCAGCAAAATATTTTATGGATGAAACCCTTCCGGTACGTTTCACCTACTCCGGAAATGCTTTTACCAACACATCCAATCTGCAGGGAAAATTAAAGGAAACCACCCAGATGGGGGCGGAGCTGTTTAATGACGGCTCCCCGGAAGCGGATGGAGAAATGATAAATCTTGCAGTGGAATGTCTTTTAAGCGCAGGACTAAAGGAATTCCAAATCAGCATAGGCGAGATCGAATTTTTCAAAGGTCTATGCCAGGAAGCCGGACTGGACGAGGAAACGGAATATGAATTGCGGGATTTTATTTCCACCAAAAATTTTTTCGGCGCCGAAGAATTGCTTTTATTAAAAGGAATTGAACGGGATAAAATCAACATCCTTTTATCCATATCCGATGCCTTTGGTTCCATAGAGGCATTAAAGGATATGAAGGAATCCGTGAAAAACCAGCGTTCCAGAAAAGCAATTGAACATTTGGAGCAGGTTTATGAAATTCTCTGCCTTTACGGAGTGGAAAACTATGTTTCCTTTGACCTTGGAATGTTGAGCAAGTATAATTATTATACAGGTGTGATTTTTAAAGGTTATACCTATGGAGTGGGCGATGCCGTCTTAACGGGCGGACGCTATGACCAGTTGTTATCCTATTTCGGAAAAAATGCCCCGGCAATTGGGTTTATGATTATTGTAGATGATTTGATGGTAGCTTTGTCCAGCCAGAAAATTGAAATTCACTGTCAGGATACAGGCATTCTTGTAGTTTATGAAAATATCAGACGAAAAGAAGCCATTTTAAAGGCAAAAGAGCTTAGAAAAGCAGGCAGCTTCGTAGAGCTGATGGAAAAGGCAGAGGACAAGTCAAAAGAAGCCTATGAATCCTTTGCAAAGGATAACCGGATGGAGCAGGTTTTGTTTTTATAATTGATAAAACAAATTGAAGTAAGAAGTAAAGATAAGAGACGAGGATAAAAAATGAGTGAAGACATGAGATATTTAACCTTTGCATTAGGAAAGGGAAGGCTTGCCAAAAATACGCTGGCGCTTTTAGAGGAAATCGGCATTACCTGTGAAGAAATGAAGGACAAGGATTCCAGAAAGCTGATTTTTGTCAATGAAGAGCTGAAGCTGAAATTCTTTTTGTCCAAAGGGCCGGATGTGCCTACCTATGTGGAATACGGTGCCGCCGATATCGGCGTGGTAGGAAAGGACACCTTATTAGAGGAAGGAAAAAGAGCCTATGAGGTATTGGATTTAGGCTTTGGAAAATGCCGGATGTGTGTATGCGGGCAGGAAAGCGCAAAAGAGCTTTTAAAGCACCATGAAATGATTCGGGTTGCCAGTAAATATCCGAAGATTGCCAAGGATTATTTCTACAATAAAAAGCACCAGACCGTGGATATCATCAAGCTGAACGGTTCCGTGGAGTTGGGTCCCATTGTAGGGCTTTCCGATGTTATCGTGGATATTGTGGAAACCGGTTCCACATTAAAGGAAAACGGTTTGGAAGTGTTAGAAGAAATCTGTCCCATTTCCGCCAGAATGATTGTAAATCAGGTAAGCATGAAAATGGAATCGGAGCGTATTAAAAAGCTGATTGGAGATTTAAAGGAGCGATTGTCATGAGAATAGTGGAGTTAACGGAAGCCGCAAAAAAGGACTTATTGAACAGCCTGCTGAAAAGAAGTCCCAACAATTACGGACAATATGAAGATATGGTGGCGGATATTTTAAAAAGAGTGAAGGAAGAAAAGGATGCGGCACTGTTTGACTATACCAGTCAATTCGATAAATGCCAGATTACAAAAGAAACCATCCGGGTTACGGAAGAGGAGTTTGAAGAAGCTCTTGGACAAATGGATGAGGAATTTCTCAATGTGATGAGACGATCTGCAAAAAACATTGAGGAATACCATAAAAAGCAAAAACGAAACAGCTGGTTTGACGCAAAAGAGGACGGCACCATTCTGGGGCAGAAAATCACTCCCATTGATACGGTGGGGGTATATGTTCCGGGAGGCAAGGCAGCATACCCTTCCTCCACGCTGATGAATATCATTCCTGCAAAGGTAGCAGGGGTTAACCGAATCATTATGCTGACCCCTCCGGGAAAGGATGGAAAGGTAAATCCCGGCACTTTGGCGGCTGCAAGGATTGCCGGCGTGGATGAAGTGTACAAAGCAGGCGGGGCGCAGGCAATCGGGGCAATGGCTTACGGCACCCAGTCCGTGCCAAAGGTGGATAAAATCGTGGGACCGGGCAATATTTTCGTGGCACTGGCAAAAAAAGCCGTTTACGGCTATGTGAGCATAGATTCCATTGCAGGCCCCAGCGAAATACTGGTGCTGGCGGATGAGACGGCAAATCCAAAATACATTGCCGCCGATTTGTTATCCCAGGCAGAGCATGACGAGTTGGCTTCCGCTATTTTAATTACAACGGACAAGTCTCAGGCAGAAAAGGTTTCTAAGTGGGTGGATACCTTTACAAAACAGCTTGAAAGAAAGGAAATCATAGAAAAATCCATAGAAAATTACGGCTATATTCTGGTGGCAGAAAGCTTGGCGGAAGCCATTGAAGCAGCCAATGAGATTGCTTCCGAGCATTTGGAAATCCTGACGAAAGACCCGTTTTCCGTTATGACGAAAATCCGTCATGCAGGGGCTATCTTTTTAGGAGAATATTCTTCAGAACCTTTGGGGGACTATTTTGCAGGGCCTAACCATGTGCTGCCTACCAATGGCACCGCAAAATTCTTTTCGCCCTTAAATGTGGATGATTTCATGAAAAAATCCAGCATTATTTCCTATTCGGAAAGCGCTTTAAACAAAGTACATAAAGATATTGAGCTGTTTGCAAAAAAAGAGGGCTTGACGGCTCACGCAAATTCCATTAAGGTTAGATTTGAAGAAAATGAATCATAGGGGAACGGGGGAAAGACTATGTCTGGTATGGCAGAGGTAAAACGAAAAACAAAGGAAACGGATATCGCTCTTTCTTTACAGCTTTACGGCACCGGAAAAAGCCGGATTGAAACAGGAATCGGCTTTTTCGACCATATGCTGGAGGGCTTTGCAAAGCACGGTTTTTTTGACCTTACCTGCAAGGTGCAGGGGGATTTAATCGTGGACGGACATCATACGGTGGAGGATACCGGCATTGTGTTAGGCGAGGCTGTCAAAAAAGCTATTGGAGACAAAGCAGGCATAAAGCGGTTTGGCTCTTTTATCCTTCCCATGGATGATGCGCTTGCCCTTTGTGCAGTGGATTTATCAGGAAGACCCTATTTATCCTTTGAGTGTGAGTTCGCCTCGGAACAGGTGGGATATCTGGATACCCAGCTTGTAAGGGAGTTCTTTTATGCCGTTTCCTACAGCGCAGGCATGAACCTGCATTTAAAAATGCTTTCCGGACACAACGACCACCACAAAATAGAAGCCATGTTCAAGGCATTTGCCAAAGCGTTGGAACAGGCAGTTTCAAAGGACGAAAGAATCAAAGAAGTATTGAGCACAAAAGGCACTCTGTAGCCTGAAAAAAGCAAGGAGTCAGACAAATGAATTGTAAAAGCTTTATAGCAAGTATTTATCTGGAAAACGGAAAGGCGGTAAGGAGCTTTTCAGACAGAACCATCCTTTCCGGCGACCCGGTGGAGTTAGCCGCCACTTATGGGGAAGAGGATGTGGACGGCATTTTGATTTTTGATTTATCCTATAACGATGCCACCCATGAGGAGGCAATCGGCATTATCAAACGGATTGCGGAGCGGGTACAGATTCCCGTATACGGCGCCGGAAATATCAAACGCATGGAGGATGTGAAAAAGCTCCTTTATGCAGGCTGTAAAAAGGCAGTGCTGAATTTCGGAAAGCCGGAGGGCATGGAAATTTTAGAAGAAGTTTCCCTGAAATTCGGAAAAGATAAAATTGCCGCTTCCATTGCCAGTGCGGATAACCTTGCCATTAACAGACAGGCTTTGGAAAAATATGCGGATGAGCTGGTTTTAATTGATGAACATGCCCTGAAAAACTGCCTGGGCGCAAGCGGGCTTCCTATTATCACGCTGCTTCCTGATATTTCTCTGGATAAAATGCTTACCATTCTGGAAAAGGAAAACGTTTCCGGCGTTTCCGGAAATATTGTCAATGAAAACACAAAAGAAATTCATGCGATAAAGCAAATATGTAAGGAGAAGGGTATCAAAGTGCATACCTTTGAAGCGGTTATGGATTTTTCAGAGTTTAAATTGGACAATAACGGATTGCTTCCTGTAGTGGTGCAGGATTACAAGACAAATCAGGTGCTTATGGTTGCCTATATGAACGAAGAGGCTTATTTAAAAACCTTAAAGACCGGAAAGATGACCTATTACAGCCGGAGCCGCAAGGAGCTTTGGGTAAAAGGGCTTACAAGCGGCCATTTCCAGTATGTGAAAGGCTTAAGCGTGGACTGTGACAACGATACGCTGTTAGCAAAGGTTGCCCAGGTAGGGGCTGCCTGCCACACGGGAAATTACAGCTGCTTTTACAGGGATTTGATTCCCTGTGAAGAAAATGAAAAAAATCCTTTAGAAGTATTTGAAAGCGTCATGTCCGTTATTGCGGACAGAAAGGTACATCCAAAGGAGGGCTCTTATACAAACTACCTGTTTGATAAGGGAATTGATAAGATTTTAAAGAAGCTGGGTGAAGAGGCTACGGAAATTGTCATTGCCTCCAAAAATCCCAATCCTGATGAAATTAAATACGAAATTTCTGATTTTCTCTATCATATGATGGTGCTTATGGTGGAAAAAGGGGTGACCTGGGAAGAGATAACCAGTGAGCTGGCAAACCGCTAACAGCTTTTTATTCTTTTTCAAGTTCAGTTCTATTTTACCCGAAAGTTCTTTTCCAGACAGCTTATACATATATTGTACCAAGAACTCCGCACAGGTGCACAGACATGTTATCAAAGCAAAATAACCGGATAGATACCGAAAGAAAACTGGAACTGGTTCGTTCCATACGAAAGGCCCAGGAAGATAATTTAGCTGCTTTGAATCGAAGAGAGACCATTCTTTATGGCAAGCCCATGACCGTAAGAGAGAAAAACCGGGAATGGGACAAAAATTATGATAAAAATAACAGAAATGATGCGGTTCCCTCGGAAGAGGACCTTTTTACAGGCAGGAAGCCAATCCTTACTTTTAAGGTGCGGCTGTTTCTGTCTGTTATTCTGTTGGGAGGCTATATGACCTTCCTTTCCATGACCGATGAACAGTATCTTTTGGAAAAAGCCATGGTGAAAACCTATATTGCAAAGGATTTTACAAACAATCTGTTTGCTTTTATGGAAGATTTCCCGTATACTTTAGAGTATGAGAACATTAGCACTGAAAGATGAAATACTATTAAAAATCGATAAGCCTGCCCGGTATATCGGCGGCGAAGTAAATTCCATCATAAAGGAAAAGGAACAGGTGGACATCCGTTTTGCCATGTGTTTTCCCGATGTATACGAAATCGGCATGTCCCATTTAGGCATCCAGATCCTGTATGATATGTTGAACCAGTTTGAAGGAGTCTGGTGTGAAAGAGTTTATTCGCCCTGGGTGGATTTGGATGCCATTATGAGAAAGGAGCATATTCCTCTTTTTGCATTGGAATCCCAGGACCCGGTAAAGGAATTTGATTTTCTTGCCATGACCCTGCAATATGAAATGTGTTATACCAATATATTGCAGATTCTGGATTTATCCCGGATTCCCCTGCTTGCAAGGGAGCGGACAGAAGAGGACCCCATTGTCATCGGTGGCGGACCCTGCACCTACAATCCGGAGCCCATTGCAGATTTTTTTGATTTATTCTATATCGGCGAAGGGGAAACCCAGTATGCGCCCATGATGGAGCTCTACCGGAGCATTCGGGATAAAGGCGGAAGCCGTATGGAGTTTTTGGAAGCAGCCGCTAAACTTCCCGGCATTTACTGTCCCCTTTTTTATCAGACAGACTATAAAGAAGACGGCACCATAGCTTCCTTTTTCCCTGTAAAAGAAGGACTTCCCGCCACAATTTTAAAGGAAATCGAAATGGACCTTTCCCACACTTATTACCCGAAAAAGCCGGTAGTTCCCTTTATCAAGGTAACCCAGGACAGGGTGGTGTTAGAAATCCAGAGAGGCTGTATCAGAGGCTGCCGCTTTTGTCAGGCAGGACAGCTCTACCGTCCCGTCAGGGAACGGGATGTAGAAATGTTAAAAGAATATGCCATTGAAATGCTGAAAAACACCGGCCACGAGGAAATTTCACTAAGCTCCCTAAGTTCCAGCGATTACAGCAGGCTTCCTGAGTTAATCGATTTTCTCATAGAAGAGTGCAGCCGGAAAAAAATCAATATTTCCCTTCCCTCCCTGCGCATTGACGCCTTTTCCCTTGACGTGATGAGCAAGGTACAGGATGTAAAGAAAAGCAGCCTTACCTTTGCCCCGGAAGCCGGTTCCCAGCGAATGCGCAACGTCATTAACAAAGGATTGACCGAAGAAGTCATTCTGAAAGGAGCAAAAGAAGCCTTTGAAGGAGGCTGGAGCCGTGTAAAATTGTATTTTATGCTTGGTCTTCCCACAGAGACAAAAGAAGACATAGAGGAAATCGCCGTCCTAAGCGACAAAATCGCCAGACTGTATTATGAAACCGTTCCAAAGGAGCAAAGAAAAGGAAAGGTGCAAATCGTAACAAGCACTTCCTTTTTCATCCCCAAGCCCTTCACTCCCTTCCAATGGGCAAAGATGGGCAGCAAGGAAGACTTCCTGTCAAAAGCCCATACCGTCAAACAGGCGGTCTTAAGCCAGCTCAATCAAAAAAGCATCAAATACAACTGGCATGAAGCCGACGTTTCCGTATTGGAGGGCGTCTTTGCCAGAGGCGATCGGAAAGTGGGACAGGTTATTTTAAAAGCTTATGAAAAAGGCTGTATCTTTGATGCATGGAGTGAATTTTATAAAAATGATATATGGATGTGCGCTTTTAAGGAATGCGGTATTGATATAGATTTTTACACAACCAGAGAGCGTTCTCTGGACGAAATCTTTCCTTGGGACTTTATTGACTGCGGCGTGACAAAGGAGTTTCTTAAGAAGGAATGGGAAAATGCCATGGCGGAGCAGGTGACGCCGAATTGTAAGGAGAAGTGCAATGGGTGCGGGGCGGCACGCTTTGGCGGGGGGATTTGCTTTCAGAGCAGGGAGTAAGAAACCGAAGGGGAGTTGGATAAGAGGACGTAGGAGCAGCCGGATAGAAGTCTTCCGGGCACGCTCCCGCTCTATGAAGACGCAGCGGTACTAACGCACCAAAATACGGTGCGTAAGGACCGGCGCCTTCATCAAGGCACCGGAAGACTTCTATCCGGCTGCTCCTACTGTGTATCGAAATGCCTTACGTTTTTGTCTTGTAGTTGGAAAAGGTTGAGAGTTGTATGAAAACACGAATTAAGCAAAGAATATAACAAAAAGCAGAAAACGGATGTTTGTTATGAATATAAAGGATTTAATTGGTGAAGCAACTGAATATGACAAAAAACTGGTGCTGGAAGAGAAGAAGCCAAAAAGCTGGTGTAAAAGTGTAAGTGCATTTGCTAATACATTTGGCGGGGCGCTGGTTTTTGGTATTTCTGATGAAGGGCAGATTGTTGGACTTGATGATTCTGAAAGTGTTGCTGAAAAAATAAGTGAAATTGTAAAAACAAGATTAGACCCCATTCCGGAATTTAAGCTTAAATTCCATAAATCTGATGAAGGAAAGGTTTTGGTCATACTGGATGTATATAAAGGGGATGAAACACCCTATTACTATTCAGGAGATGGCGTATTGGAAGCCTATGTTCGTGTAGGGAATGAAAGTGTAAAGGCAACTGCGGTTGAATTAAAGCGCCTTGTTCTTAGAGGAAAGAATACATCATATGATTCCCGGAATTCTACCTATTTGGTGGAAGATTATGCATTTTCAAAGCTTAAAGAAAGATATAAAAAATGGACAGGAAATAGTTTTGATGATAAAGACTTGATTTCCTTTGGACTGGCAAATGAGCAGGGAAAATTAACAAATGCAGGTGCATTACTTGCCGATGAAAGTCCGATTCTTTGCTCAAGATTATTTTGTACAAGGTGGAATGGGCTGAACAAAAGCGGAGGTGCAGTTGATGCATTGGATGATGCGGAGTATTCAGGCAGTGTTATTTCCCTGATTGAAAATGGAGAAGCATTCATAAAACGAAATTATAAAACAAAATGGCGCAAGACTGCAAATTCCAGAGAAGAAATGCCGGAATATGTAGAGCGAAGCTATCATGAAGCACTTGTAAATGCTTTAGCACACCGTGACTATCTGATCAATGGAAGTGAAGTCCATATTGATATATATGATGACAGGCTGGAAATCTATTCTCCGGGAGGAATGCCGGATGGTTCCATGATTCAGGACAGAGATCCGCTTACCGTACCTTCAACCAGAAGAAATCCGGTTCTTGCTGATATCTTCAACCGACTTGGCTATATGGAGCGAAAAGGAAGTGGATTTGGAAAAATTATCAGTGGATATGAATTTCAAATAAATTATAGTAAACACAAAAGACCGTCATTCCGTTCAGACAGATACCAATTTACTGTAGTGATGCCAAACTTAAACTATAATGTCCCTCAAGATGTCCCTCAAGATGTCCCTCAAGATGTCCCTCAAGACAAGTTAGAGGCTAAGATTATAGACCTGATTCGTAAAGACAGCAAAATCAGTACAGAAAAAATAGCAATTGCATTGGGCGTAAGTTCCAAAACAATTAAACGCCACATAAAAGAAATGAATAACGTAAGTTTCATCGGACGCGGTTTCAGCGGGCACTGGGAAATTACAGATAATGAGTAACATGTAACAAAAAAGAGCTCACTTAAATTATTCCCCCGGCATAACTCCTTTCCTGCCACCACATATATGACTGTAAATGCAAAAATAGACGAAGCAATCTTTCTTCATAATGCCCCTGGCAGGAATTTCATCTCCGATTTGCACGCACTCATACTTTGTGATTATGAAAACGACATAAAAGGAGACCGACATCCCAAAAATCCTTACCGTAGTGCCAGCCATAAAACAGCTTCAGAGGGGTGTGGGGTTGAGGGTGACGGGCATTGTTTTTGATGGCACTTTTTCTTAACAGGCTGCCCACCACCCAGAGGAAAATTGCCACGGATGGCAATTTTAGTCCTATTGCGCCACGGACGGCGCTATAGGACGACCCGACCCCTGCCAACAACCAAAACCAGCCTGTTTAGAAAAAGCGCCATCAAAAACACAGCCCGCCACCCTCAACCCCACACCCCTCTGAAGCGTCCCCCCCTTCCACACCCCCAACACCCTTTATACCCCTTTTTACCCCAACAATATCACCCACCCCAAAGGAGTAATACCTCATGACAAACCAAAACCAACACACAAAAGTACGCATAAAATTTTCCAAACACACCCCCATGATTTTCATAGGCCATTTAGACATCATGCGCTATTTCCAAAAAGCCATGCGCAGGGCAGACATCGACATATCCTATTCCGCCGGCTTCAACCCCCATCAAATCATGTCCTTTGCCGCCCCTCTGGGCGTTGGCCTATACAGCAACGGGGAATATCTGGACATCGAAATGAATGCGCCTATGAACAGCCGCCTGATGATGGACAGACTTAACCAGGTCATGGTAGAAGGAATTAACATCTTAAGCGTAAAAAAATTACCGGAAACTGCCGGAAATGCCATGGCAAGCGTAGCCGCTGCCGGCTATCTGGTGTCTTTCCGTAAAGGGCATGAGCCAGCCTTTGACTATGAGAAAAAGCTGTCTGAATTCTTTTTAAAGGAACAGATTTTAGTAGTGAAGAAAACAAAGAAAAGTGAAAAAGAGCTGGATTTAAAGCCCTGTATTTATGAGCTTTCCATAAAAAACGGACAGATTTACATGCTGGTAGATGCCAGCAGTTCCGGAAATATCAAGCCGTCTCTGGTAATGGAGGCATTTTATAAGGAAAACGGACAGATTCCCTCTGAATTCGATTTTATCATTACACGGGAAGATACGTATACCAATCTGGGAACAGTAGAAAATCCTGAATTTGTTCCATTAGATGCAGTAGGAAGCGAGATGTAGAGCGATTATGATAGCCCCCTTTAAAGAAAAGGAAGATTTTTCCGCATATGAAAACAAACTGGTTTTTACCAGAATAAACCGGATTCCCATGAGCTTTTATCTGGAAGGCAATACCTTGGTTCAGGCAGATATGGCAAATTTGGATGAAGAAGGAAAAGAATGCGGTATTTTAAACAATATTTATATTGGAAAAATACGGAATATTGCCAAGAACCTGAATGCGGCATTTGTGGAATATAAGCCGGGAGCCATAGGCTTTTTGTCCATGGAAACAGTGAGAGAACCTTATTTGCTCAACCGCACCTATAATGGCGGTTTATCCCAGGGTGATGAGCTTTTGGTACAGGTGGAAAAAGAGCCTGTAAAGACAAAGGATGCGGTACTTACCACCAATCTGACTTTTAGCGGAACCTACTGCGTATTGTCTACAGAATGCCGGAAAATAGGATTTTCCAATAAGCTTTCCAAAAAGCAGAAGGACTTTTTAAAGACTGCTTTTGATACAAGCCAATTTGGAAATGGAAAAGGGCAGTTTGGCTTGATTTTCCGTACCAATGCCGAAAATCTCACAGAGGAAACCATAGCTCTTTTGTGGGAGGAAATAGAAGAGCTTATGAAAAAAAAGGAGGTACTTTTTAACAAAGCAAAAACAAGAACTCCTTTTACTTTATTATATCAGGATAAGCCCTTTGCCGTAAAAAAATCTCAGGATACTTATATGTCCCATATAAACCGGATTATTACCGATGATGAAGAAATATACGGACAGCTTTTGGATACCGGGCTGTCTGAAAAAGTCTCTTTTTATAAAGATGAATTGCTCCCCCTTCAAAATCTGTACGGATTAAATGGAAAGCTTGAGGAGGCACTTAGAAAAAAGGTCTGGCTAAAATCCGGAGGCTATCTGATCATTGAGCCTACCGAGGCTTTGACAGTCATTGACGTAAATTCGGGAAAGTGCATGGAGAAAAAGAAACGGCAGGAAATGCATTTTAAAGTGAATAAGGAAGCCGCCATGGAAGCTGCAAGGCAAATCCGGCTTCGGAACCTTTCCGGCATTATCCTTGTGGATTTTATCAATCTGGAAGAGAAAGAAAAGGAAGAGGAATTGATTTCTTTTTTCAGGGAACAATGCAGGAAAGACCCTGTACCTACCACGTTGGTTGACATAACACCGCTTGGACTTGTAGAGATTACAAGAAAGAAAATAGCGGCGCCTCTTTCTGAAAAATGCAGAGGACTTTTCAAAGAATCGTAAAACAGGATACAGTTCAGACGGCAGCTCCCCTGCAGGAATCGGAGTGCGGATTTGGCAGAACATGTTTCTACGTCGCCCCGCTCCCGCTCTGATAAAAACGCAGCAGTGCTAAGCTCGAAAAGACCTCGCTAAGCGCTGGCGATTTTATAAGGACTCCTTTAGAAATCATGTTCTGCCAAATCCGCACTCCGATTCCTGCAGGGGAGCTGCCGTCTGAACTGTTACAAAACAGGAGAAAACAAATATGAATTTATTAGAATTAAAAAAAGTAAGAGACGGAAAATATTTAAAAAATTACGAGCTCACTTATCTGAATAAAGCAGGCAGGGAGAAAAAGTATGAAATCGTCAGCCGCAAGGAACTGCATTCCAAAGAAGACCTGGGACAGGGCGTAAGCGGCGTTTCCATTGTGGCAACAAGAGGAGAGGAGCTTCTTTTATTAAGGGAATTCCGCATGGGCATTAATAAAACGATTTTTAATCTATGTGCAGGGATGATAGAAGAAGGGGAAACAATCGAAAAATGTATCAGGCGGGAGTTGTATGAGGAGACCGGTCTTTCCGTAAAGGAGATAAAGACTATTCTTCCTCCTTCTTATTCAGCAGTGGGGATTTCCGATATTAAAACATACATTGCCTATGTGGAAGTAGAAGGGGATTTTTCAGACCATACTTCGGAAAACGAGGAAATTGCCGCAAGGTTTTATACAAAAGAAGAAATTCGCGGGCTGTTAAAAACCCACGAATTCTCCTCCAGAAGCCAGATGGCGGCTTATTACTTTTCAATTTCAAATTCCTGACTGCCCATATAGCCAGGGCCGATTTCGTATTTGTCAAATACCACAACCGGATTTCCGGCCTGGTTAATATAAAATTTTGTTTCCGGGCCTACGGTCTTAAAGCCTTCGTCTATCATAAAATCGTCATCGGGATTTGCTTCGGAATATTCTTTGTTGTACTGTTCATAGCCCCAGTATACATAGCCTTCTGTTTCGCTGCGCTGTTTGATTTGTTCCAAAATGACAGCATTGGCTTTTTCCACATAGTCTTCTCCGAGAATTTCCTCTAACGTAATATCTTTTCCTTTTGCCAGATCCATGTTGAAAAAGTATTGCTCCCCATAGGATGCCACCCAGCTTTCATTGGTGGTGAGGGCAAGGGAAAGAATGTTGTCAGACTGATATTTTATCTCATAAGATACATCAATATCTGCGCCCCGTTCCAGCCATTCTTCCTCGGTGCCGCCTGTTTCCAGAAATGCCTGCTTGTATTCTTCAATTCGTTTTGTTGCGTCTGCCTTATAATCAGATACTATTTTTTCAATGGCAGCGTTTACATCCGCCACATAGTCTTTGGAAGAGGAGTCTGCCGGTTCTTTTGTACCGGAAGCATCTGCCTGCGCCTTGTCAGCTGTTTCATCTGGGGAAGCAGCCATATCCGAGTCTGCAGGGGCTTCCTTATCGTCCACCACGATTTCCGGCTGTTCAATACTTATATTCACATTATCCTCAGATTCATAGTCCCTTATGGTCAGTACTTTGGCAATTGTACCGAGAATAGGGATGTTTTCGGCACTCTTGGCAAATGCCTCACTGGTATTTAAGCCAATGGTAATTCCGATTACCAAAACAGCCGCAGCTGCAGGTATCCATGCTTTTCTAAATCTGTTTTCTTTCATAGTAACACTCCTTTCCTTTTTTTCCGTTTGAATTGCCTTTTCGATTACAGAAGAGAGCTCAGCCGGAACCTTGATTGCATCGTAAATATCTTTGGAATCTTTGATTTCCTTCATGCTGTTTCCTCCTTTATCATTTCTTTTAATTTCTCAAGTGAAGCATATAAATGGTATTTTACCGTGCTTAATTTCATTTCCTTAATCTGACTGATTTCCTTTATGGTAAAGCCCTCGTAATAATGTAAAAATATAATGGTGCGCCCGGGCTCGGGAAGGTGGTTCACAATCTGGAATACTTCCAGTTTTTCAGTGCCGTCACTGCCGGAATAGGCAGTTTCCAGAATAGAAGATAAATCCATGGGATATTCCCTTTGTGCTTTTCTTAAATAGGACAGGCTTTCATTTACCAGTATCCGGTAAAACCAGGTTTTTATAAAGGATATGTTGCGGATGCTTTCATAGCTTTGCAGTGCCTTTACCACTGCATTCTGTACAATATCCAATGCGGCTTCCTTTTGGTGCACATAGGTGAAGGCAAGCCTGTAAAATTTATCCTGATTGCCGGTGATGTAGTCTGCCAGAATATCGTAATTGTGTTTTTTCAAGGCTGTTTTACTCCTTTCTTTTCTTTCTTTTATAGTATAGATGTTTTGGCAGGTTGAAAAGTCAGGAATGGGGAAAAAATTTGTAAATTTTTTTTGCGTGATATTGGGAGAGTATGAGTGTGGAATTGGAACCTGGAAGAAGTGCTTATTCTTCTGTCACAGTATGTTGAATAATGTTTTAAAATATTTGAATAATATATCTACGAAATATATAAATATTTAATGCAAAAGTAAAACATTTATAAACTAAGCATTGACATTGCAACAAATAAGATTATAATTAAATCAATGGTGGAATAGATGTCGGCATAAACAGCTTTTATAAACCCGGGTTATGGCTGTATGCAAAATAGAAAAAAGAGAGGAAAGAAAAGAAATGATAAAAAATAAAAAAGTATTAGGAATTGTTTTGGCAGGAGCTATGGTTGTAATGTGCGCTGTGCCTGCAAAGGCGGCATCTACTTCTTATTCATTTGATAGCTCGGCATATTCTTATGGAATCATTAATAAAACTGATTCTGCCGGAGTTTACAGCGCATGGCTTGCAGGTTCTAATGCAGGTGCGGTTACAAAAGCTTATTTTTCAGTGGGAAACGGTACAAGTGAAGTAGATGTAAAAGCCAGAACACTGTTAACATATCCTGATAACAGGGACAAATACAGAGGTGTATCTTTTACTGCCAAAGGTACGCAAAGTAGAATTGTCCTATATAATGGCACTACCAAAAAAGCAGAAGCCGTTGCAAAATAACAAGATTCAAAATCAAGAAGCCGGCTCTCCAATTATGAATTGTGAAGAGCCGGCACATAAGGAAATGTTATGAAGAAAACAATCGTCAGAAAAAAAGAACAGTTTTATTTTGACTTTATGATCGGTATCTCCTTAATACTTACTTTGGCATTTATCTGCTTTGTATTTCAAGGAGCAGATAAAATATACCGTGTCAGAAAGATTAGGATGCAAAATACATATACTGTTCAAAAACGTATCGATTATAATAGAAACGAAGATATTCCGGCAGCTATGGATATGACCGTGGATTATAACAAAGAAAAGGATGGGGCTGATTATGCCGACTATCTGGAAACATTACGTGAATTGGAAACCGGTAATCTATTTATGTATCTGGGAAATGTCCGTTTGGGAAAAGCTGCACTTGGGAATGGATTAGCCGTATTGATTACGCAGAATGAAGCTATTAAATATCCTTTAAAAAGCGGACGATATTGGGAAAATGACAGCGATAATCAAAATACTGTAATAATCGGAACAGGAGTGTTGAAAAGCACTTATTTAAGTGAAAAAAAGAGATACCTGCTTATTGATGATGAGCCTTATGAAGTGATTGGTATCTTGGAAGATATTACCGGAAATGAAGCGGACTCCCGGATTTTTGTAAATTATCAATGGATTCACAAGGCTTTAAGGGAAAAGCTCTCTTATTGCGGTCCTGAAAGCTTTTCCGGAGTAACAACATCACTTTTTGTTTCTGATTATTCGGATGTGGATAAAGAATTGGCAACGATAACAGAATGGTATGGGCAATATTATCCCAATTTTGAGGTGAGCATAAGTGATGCTCTCAATGACTGGGATTTTGGAGATTTTACGAAGCTCTTGAAATACTTTATATTGGGGCTGATTATCTTTGCACTGTATAATTCCTGCATTATTACAAAACTGTTATTTGAACGATACAAGAGAGATTTGATTATCATGCGCGCTTTCGGGTTAAGCGACAGAAAGATTATATGGTATTTTTATCATAAAATATGGCTGTGTTATGGAATTGGAATTCTTGGAGCCCTGCTTGTATTTAAAAACCTAAAGCTGCTTTTACCGGCAGCCAGCCTGTTTTTTTTGTTTATGTTGACCACTATAGTGCCAGTCATTCATATATTGCAAAATCGTTCCATAAGAAAAATGGGAACAAATCTGTTCGAGGTAATTTAAATGAAAGGAAAAAACCATATTTATTATGTATATTTAAACTGCAGAACCAATCTCTTAAAACGCTTCATCAATTTCTTTCTGCTTTGCACATCATTTCTGCTCATTATCATCACTGGCTTTGTCTATTTTATCGTAAACGAAAGAGAAGATGCTGCCGACCAGATGATAGTAGGCGGAAATGACAATTTGGCAAGAGTTCGTATTAATTTTTACACGGACGAAGAAGGAACTGATTTTATAGAGGAATTGAAAAAGAAAGGTTTCTCCTATATCGGACAACGATATTATATAGAATTAATTATGAGTGGTTTTGAGGAATTAGCATCACAGCAAAATGAATTTGACATTAAGAAGACTCTGATAAAAAACAATTATATTTCATCAGATGACAGTGACAGCATCGTATGCATTCCTTTTTACGGAAACTTTCCGCAGTTGTGCGGTGTGGAGCTATCGGAGGGAAATTGGGAAACGAATCCAAAGGAAGAGGAAAGATATCTCTATCTTGGTTCTAAATTTCAAGACATTCCCATTGGTACGGTTTATTATAATAAAAATTATGCCGCATTTAGCGGTGAGGAAAAGAACATAAAATATGTCGTAAAAGGTTATATGAAAAAGGGAAGCCGGGTCTTAAGCGATGAAATATTAACAAGCAGAGCATTGTTTAACCTCCATTACGGGGAATCCCTGGATGATAAAGTGGTCATGATTGACAATGTTCCCATTGCTATAGAAACCTACTTTTTGGCAAACGGCAAAACCAGCGAGGAAATCAATGTCATATTGGATGAAATCTCCCAAAAAACAGGAGTAGAAATCGAAAAATCCGACTGGCTGGAAATATTAAAGGAGCAGAAAGAGGAAAATTGGATACTAATTAAAAATATAAGCTATTTTCTTGTGGTTACCATATTCATCTGTATCAGCGTTCTTCTTTGCAATACATTAGCAGAAAAAATGAATACCGGAAATATTATCGGCATCTGGTATGCAAATGGTTTTTCGCAAAAAGACATTTTTTTCATTGAAGCTTTGGACAGCATTTTGCCAATCCTGTTTTCAGCGGGGATTGCCGTCCTTTTGAGTTTTTTTGCTTTACAGACTCAATATGAGCAATTGAATATATACATAGGAAAACAACGCATAAGCGACTTGATAGGCATATACAGCAAAAGCTACCTGCTTTTAGCAATCGTCGTTCTGATCCTCTGCCTTATGCTCACCTGGCTAAAAGCAGTGCAGGTAAGAAACCGAAAACCAATGGACTATATACGAGGTGAAACATTATGATAGATTTAAAAGACATCTGCATGGATTATGGCATGGGAGAAGCAAAGACAAGAGTGTTAGACCATATAGAGTTACATATTAAGCAGGGAGAAATCACTGCCATTATGGGACCTTCCGGCTCAGGGAAAACCACGTTGCTTAACATTTTGGGCGCAATGGATGTGCCCACGGAAGGTACATATCAGTTTAAAGATTGTGAGGTCTCCCAATACGGCAGCAAGCAGTTAAATGAATTCCGTAAAAACAATATCGCATTTGTGTTCCAGAAATTTGAGCTGATTCAGGGCTATACGGTCAGGGAAAACGTGGAGCTGCCCATGCGTGCCAAAAATATAAATAGAAAGGAACGGAAAGAAAAGGCAGATGAAATTTTAGAACAGCTTGGAATCGGGCACTTAAAGCGGAAATTTCCCGGACATATTTCCGGCGGCGAGCAGCAACGCTGTGCCATAGCCCGCGCCATGGCATCCGATAATGATTTGATTCTGGCAGATGAACCAACCGGTTCTTTGGACCAGGCAACGGGACAGGAAATCATGAAGCTTTTAAAGGAGATGAACCAAAAGGGCAAGACCGTTCTGGTAGTCACCCATGATGAGCATATAGCAAATATGACGGACCGGATTATCCGGCTGGAAGATGGAAGGATTGTTTCGGATGAGCGAGTATAAAAGAAAAGGAAAGCTTGCATGTATGCTGTTGCTTTTCCTTATGGTAACCATTTGCATGACCGGTTGCAGCAAAGTAATTGACCATACCGGGAATGCTTCTTATGAAATCACAAAGCTGAAAAACGGATATTTGTTAAAGGGCTGTGGTAAGATAACAATAAGAAACGGAATGATTTATGCTGCAGATAATTATTTAGAAGAAAGCAGAACCAAAGGAAGACTGATATCCTATCAGTTGGATGGTTATGAAATCAAGGCGGAGTCTTTAGAGGTTTTATTGGACGATTCCATTATTGACTTTGTAGTGTCAGAAAATAATGATATCTATGCGTTAGGACTTCGGGGGCAGAAATATATTTTTTATATTCGTTCAGCTGATGGAGAAAAACTGTATGAGGAGTTCCCTATAGAATATCGAAACGACAGCCGGGCAATTTTCTATATACAGGTGGATAAGGAAGGCAGATACTATTTCGGAGCATCCAACGGACTGCATATAATGGATTCGGATTTCAATGAACTTGCAAATCTGCAAGAACCCGTAGAAGGGCTTGTAACATTAAAAAACGGAAGAGTCGCATATCTGACCAGCGCAGATTCCAGTTATTCTATAAAGGAAATAGATGATGAAACCTTTCAGCCTTCAAAAGAGCAGAAAATAAAGCTTGCGGGAAACTTTACCGGAAATTTTAAATCCGGCATTGATTATGATGTTAATTATGAGAGTGAAAACTGCTTATACGGATATGATTTTGAAAACGGAAAAGCACATCTTTTATTCCGGCTGAAAAAAGAGGCAAAAACCGCTGCTTCACAAATATTTCCTTTTGGAGAACAGGAGTATATTTTGGATACCTATTCAGATGAAGGAGAAAAGATAACCGTTATAGTAGCTATAAAAGACAATATGTAGCAGTTTAGCCTGCATAAGGTGTGTAACAGTTCAGCCCTCAGCCTTCCCACACAGGAATCAGAACCGGCTGCAGGCAGAAAATG
>CANCYR010000039.1 GCA_947382355.1 uncultured Lachnospiraceae bacterium | reverse complement strand
AGCAGGAGATTGTCACCGGAGAAAGCCTGTATGACGGGATGGATTAAAGGAGGTAGGCGGTATGGCTAAAACAGTTAAAATTACCACGGATAACCGCATTTCGGTTGTGGAAGTTCCATGGGATGTAGAGGCGCAAGGAGAAATGATCGGAGCCGATTGCACGGAAACAGTAAAGACGCAGCGCATGTATTATTTGTTCAAGGATTATGTTGTGATGATCGTGGACGAGTCAGGGCTTATCAAGAATCGTCCGGACAATTCGGCAGCGTCCTATCTGTATGGAGCCGATCTTCATGGATGCACGATAGCGGGTGATGTTCTTTTCGGCATCCAGCGGGGGCCGGAGATACTCCCTCTGGATGATGCGGAGGCAATGAAAAGTTTCTTGATGCAGCAGTTTCCTGGATTATCAGAGGCAGAGGGGGTGTCGTAAGTGAAGAACACGCTGGGAGATTTGAATAATCATCTGTTTGCTCAGCTGGAGAAGTTGGGTGATGAAGATTTGAAAGGCGATGAACTGGAAGCGGAGATAAAGCGGTCTGGGGCAATAGCAAAGGTTGGAGAGCAGATTATAAAGAATGGTGAACTCCAGTTGAAAGCCATGCAGCACATGGACGAGTATGGGTATGAGAGAAAGAAAACTGTTCCGGAAATGCTGGAAGTTCGAGGGGGGGAGATGATAAATGAGTAAATGGCCGGTAGAAGTAGTGGACTGGATGCGTGATAATACTGCAGGACGAACCACAAAGAATTTAACAGCCTTTATAAACCAGCAAGGATTTGACAAGAAGTATGGCATGGTGTTCACAGAGGATATGGTTAAGAACGCAAAGAGGCGGTATAGTTTTAAAAGCGGAACGCCGGGAGGAAATCCAAGAGGGTATTCTAATAAATATCCGAAAGGAATGGAAGAGTATATAAGAAGTATTGCGAAAGGCAGAACAACGAAAGAAATTTCAAAAATGACTGAGGAACATTTTAATATAGAATTTTCTGTATCAAAATGCAAGTCATACATGAAAAACCATAAAATAGTAAGTGGATTAGACTGCAGATTTAAAAATGGAAATGTACCGGTAAATAAAGGAAAAAAGATATCTCCAGAGCACTATGAGAAAGTGGCGCCTACAATGTTTAAAAAGGGGAATGTTCCAGCCAACCACATGGAGATAGGTGAGTACACTCATACGGCAGATGGTTATCTTATTCAAAAGGTGAAGGAAACAGGAACACAGCGAGAACGTTTTGAATATGTACATAGGCGTGTATGGGAAGAACATAACGGTCCAATACCAAAAGGGAAAAAAATATGTTTTCTGGATGGTGATAAGGATAATTGTAATATTGAAAATCTGGTGTTGTTAGATGACAAGGAAAATCTGAAACTGAATCGTAGTAATCTGAGGTTTTCCAATGCGGACTTTACAAAGGCGGGGATTGCGATTGCAAAAGTGAAAATAGCAGCACGGCAAAGGAGAGGAAAGAAGGTGCAGAATTGAGTATGCCTATAGAGGAAATCATCAGCCAGTTGGAAAGCCTGGCAGAACATTGTGACAGCATGATAGACAAGGATGATCCGGAAAGTGTCTGGAGAGTTGATACGGAGGCTCTCCGGGAGGCAGTAAAAAAACTGAAAGGTGAGCTGAGCGGAGAAAACGCAACGGCCACTATCCGGCAAATCATGGAGAGGGAAGATGTGAGCCAGAAAGAGCTTGCGGAAAAGATGGGATGCGTAAGGCAGAATGTCAGCCAAATGCTGAACCGGGGAACAGTGAGCATGAGATATGATAGCTTTTACCGGATGGCGAAGGCTCTTGGGTACAAGATTATTCTTAGAAAAAACTGAAAAAAATTGCATTTTAAGAAGTAAAATCATTGACAAACTCGCAATTGCGAAGTATAATAAATATATAATCAAAAGAAAAATAAAATACTTGTAGGTATATTTTTTTACTTTAAAAGCTCGCTAATGAGAGTTAAAGGAGAAACAGGAAACGCAATTTCGAGAAAAGGAGAAAAGATATGTATAATGCAAATAACATCAGAACATTAAAGAAAGTTGTTAAGGAAATGAAGCCGGGAGAAAAGCTGTATATTAACACAATCGTTCTTACGGTAAATGCAATAGAAAAGCTTCGAGAGTACATCAAGGAAAATGTGCTTTTGCCAGATAAGTCAGAAGCCGAACAGCTTTATAATAACATTTCGGCGGTTATGAGTGGAAAGACAATACTTCCACAGATGACGTATATCAGACAGTAATTTTATCCTGTGCCTGCCGGGTAATGCAGGCAGAAAGATTGGAGGAAACAACATAATGGAGAGAGTTTATTACAGTATCAACGAGGCATCGGCAAGGACGGCACATCAGATGATGTCCTTTAGCGATTACAAGGAGGGCAGCAAGACGACGGAGTACAAGGGATATGTTGACCAGGCCTATGAACTGGCAGATAAGATTGCATCAGCCAGACCGGACCAGGCAGACCGGATATATAGCATAGCAGCTAGATACTCGAAGAGAATGGCGGAATACATGAACCGGGATATACATATCGGGTGTATGTGTCCGTCTGTGATGATTTCCGGAGCCGGGAATTTTCCTGTGAGAAAAAAGGAAAAGCAGAACCAGGCGTGGGACAAGAACCATCAGTTTTTCAATGAGATGCAGGGCATCCTCAGCAAGATGGAGAGCATCCTGCATGGAAAGGAGCTGATTAAGTCCAGTGACGAGGACGCAATCGAAAAGCTGGAAGAAAAGCTGGAAAATCTGAAAGATATGCAGGAGCGCATGAAGGCGGCGAATAAGGCAGTCCGTTTGAAAGATACAGAAAAAGGCGATGAACAGCTGAGAATCATGGGATATTCGGACGAGCAGATCAAGGAGTTGCGTGAGTCTGATTTCTGTGGCTATCCATACTACGCTCTGCAGAACAATAACGCCAATATCCGCCGGATAGAGGGGCGCATAAGGAAACTGCGGGCCACGAAGGAAAGAGGAACATTGGAAACAGAAAACCGGTTTTTCAAGATTGTTGAGAACACAGAGTCAATGAGGCTGCAGCTGTTCTTTGACGGAAAGCCGGAGCCGGAAGTGCGGGAAGTATTGAAAAGTAATGGTTTCCGCTGGGCGCCAAGTCAGTCAGCATGGCAGAGACAGCTTACAGATAATGCCAGGTATTCATTAAAACGAGTAATCGAACATTTGGAAAATATGGAGGCCACAGTATGACATTAGGGAAAGCGGCTGTAGGTATCGTCCATACAGGAGGTGGCACTTATAATATAGGATTTAACGATGGAAATGAAACGCAGTTTAATGCGTACAATCTGCCGGAATTGCTGGAATGTTGGATTAATTTTTGCGTTGAAAATGGTTTCCAGACAAACAGTGTTGACTATGTGGAAAGGGTTTAAGGAATGGCAGAAGTTCTTACCAGAAAAATCGCAAATGAATACAGAGACAGGGCGAGACTTCAGCCTCCAAACGGTCTGCAGGACATCGGAGATAGACGAAAGTTGAGAATGGAATTACAGGCCAGGTACAACCTCACGGAGCTGGAGGCGGTAAACATCATCAATGGCTACCATACCGGAGACTATTTAGTGATAGCAGAAAGGCGAGAAAGGGAAAAAGAAAAGAGAGAACAGGAGGAATGACAATGCGGGTAGAAAAAAATGGCTTTGTACTGCATCTGGAGGGTACATGGATGGAGATTTCCAATAAGTACGGGGTGCTGGAACATTGTAATGTGGCAGTTGATGCGGAGAATGTCCCGGAAGAGTATGCAGAAAAAGTGCTGGAAAAAGTGCTGGAAAAGTTCATTCAGCAGCATAGCGTATCTGAGAGAAGTAATCCGACATGTGTGAAGAGAGTGGCATATGATGGAGAAAGAAAGGAATACATCCAGTTGCAGGCGGTGCTTCCGGTGGGCGAAGACTGCTGGATTATTCAGAAATTTGACAACGAACTGGTGTATATGGAAGAGATACGGTCTGGATGCAAATACCGGGATGAAGTGCAGAAGTGGATGAAAACAAACTTTAATATCGAAAAATGTCTTATGGCAGGCGTGTATAGGGATAGCAGGCTTGGTGATTGCACCAATAATGGAATTTCTGCAAACGCAAGCGATTTGTATATCCTGTCAGAGCAGAAAGGGCCGTTTGAGCCGGAAGACATAAGACAGTGTGTATATATCGAATGGCGGGAGATATGCGGAGAACAGTACATTGACTGTAAGCCAGCATATTTCAAAAAACGATGGTATATGGCAGGCGGGAATTTTCTTTATACATCGGATAGTCGGTTTGAAGAGATAACAAAATCAAAATACCCGATTTCCATTCACGACAGGTACGAAGGGAGATAAAACATATGCAGATTGTTGGTTATTATATTCACGGAAAGAAACAGTACGTGGCATTTAGTGAGAAATCAGAGAGAAGTGGAAGATTTAAGATTACAGACGGATTTCACGACAGATCAATAAATGAAGGAAATGTCAGTAGATACACAGATTATCGACGGGTAGAAAAGCAGGATATTGATTTGAAAAGGATTATAAGCCGACTGCATGGTGCGAGACCATGGCATCCATTATTAAGGGTGCTTAGGAATGAGTGTACAGAGGACCCAAAAGCTTGTATGGTTACAGAATAAATGTACAAGGAAGTGATGTTTTGGGAGAGCCAGAGGGGTATCGTGATGTAGAGTATAAAAGATGGAGCAGGACTTGTAAAAAGTGCGAAAAAGTGGAATACACCACAGAGCAAGTTGCTGTCAAATATGAAGCAAAGTTTTAGGAAAGGAGAATCTATGGAAAAGAAATTATCAGAAGAATTAAAACAGTGCTTAGAGGGTAAAACTTGCGGAGAATGTCTTTATTATGAACTAGATACAGAAGTGACTTGTCCCGGCTTGCTGCAAAAAGCATACAAAGCAGTTAAGGAGTATGAGGAAATGGACGGGCTGTATGCAGAGAAGTGTAGGGAACTGGCAGCAGTCAAAAAAACTAATACTGACGAAATATTTGAAAAGCATGCAAGACTTACAACAGATAAGGACGTGTCAGGAATGAGCATGACAGAACTGGCGCATAACTGTTGTTACACAAAAGATAAAAGGGCAAGATACCGGGACTATGATTCAGACATAGACGCCAGGGAATTAGCAATAAAACTGTTAGACAGATATGCAGGCATTTCAAACAAATTCGCATGCGATGAAGATTTCGATGAATTCATGTCTGGCGTCCTGCGGTTTGGACTTAATAACAGGATTGGACTTATAGCAGCATTTTATCAGAACCTTTGGGCAATGGCTGATTTGCGGGAAAGACTGAAAGAATATGAAGACTTAGAGGAGCAAAGGCGGTTGCTGAAATTACCTTGTGCGGTGGGGGATTATGCCTTGTTTTCTGACGGTGATATTCGACCCGTCGTATACATAACAGTGTCAAATAATCATGAAGATATAGTAGTTGGTTGTCAAAACGGAATAAATATTTCTATGAATTTTCAGTATGGAAGTTGGTGCAAAGGGTTCTTCAAAACACGCCAAGAAGCCGAGGATAAACTGGCAGAAATGGAGGGGAAGAAGTGATATTAAGTCTTACAGGCAAGAAACACATGGTATTTTCAGGCAGAAAATCCGCTGAAAATATGAAAAAAATACTAGAGAAAAGTGGCTGCACCGTAGAGTGTTTAGATTGTGATGAAGATTGGTTCGTTGTTTATGCAGAACCGGACAATACAGACGGGATTGCCGAGCAGGTGAATGAAGAAAACTATAAAGGAGAATACTGAATGAACAAATCAGATGCAGTTTATAACCAGAAACAGCTGATAGCAGATTTAATTAGCTGTGAATGTTTTGGAATTGATGAAAATGCGGACATATCACAATACGACAAATCCATAAAAGAAATCAATTCCATGATCAACTATTACATTGCCACTGGTAACGAGCAGGAAGTTGCCGAGTGGAGAAAGATGCTTCAGCAGGAAAAAGTTGAGAAAAGACGTGTCAAAAAGATGATTGATAATAAAAACCGAATGGAGATTGCGTACACGTAATGCTTATCAGGATAGTGAGTTGTGATTGATGTAAATGCCAAAACACTTGGGGAGAAACGAGTTTCTCTAATCGTAGCCGAGAGGCAGAGAATTATGTTTATGCGGCGTAATTCTGTTGAAATATATCTGTTGTTGGAGCGGTGGAAAAGACTCAACAGCATCAATCATTTTGGCACACGAAAACAATGAACCATTGGACATAATCCTGTTTTCTGAGGTTATGTACGATTTAAAACGAGGAATAAGTGGTGAGAATCCAGAACACATAAGATTTATAAAAGATACAAAACCCCTGTTTGAAAGCTGGGGATATAAAGTACATATTCTAAGGGCAAAAACGGATTATTTAAGTTTCTTTAACAGGATAATCAAAAAGGCTACAAAACATAAGGAACATAATGGAATGAAGTTTGGATTTCCGACAAATGGATTATGTGGTGTGAAAAGAGATTGCAAGGAAAAGCCGATTAAGGACTTTATAAAGTCTGTTGATGATGAAATCATTCAGTATGTTGGCATATGTGCAGACGAACCAAAGAGGATTGAAAGCCTGCATAAGAAAGTCAATCATATTTCGTTGCTTGAAAAATACGGATATACAGAGGAAATGGCAAGGTGGAAATGCTTGGAATATGGACTGTTAAGCCCCTGCTATAAATATTCAAAGCGTGGAGGTTGTTGGTTTTGTCCGAACGCAAAGTGGGTAGAACATAGGGAGATAAAAAGGCTTTATCCGGAGGTTTGGAAAGAATTTGTTTCACTGGAAAACGTTGAAAATGTTGCGAATTACAAATGGAATGTGTACGGTTATACACTGCACGAGATTGATGACAGGCTATCAAATGCTTTTTACAAAGAATAGGAGAATACCGTGGAAAGATAAAATTGAAGTTATCGGCAACATTTTTGACAATCCAGAACTGCTAGGCATAGGAAACACCTCTTGGCAACAGGACAGCTGACAAGAAAAATGGAGAAAAATAAAAATATTCCCGGGCAGATTGGGTTACTTGAATTCCTGACGGAAAATTATAGCGAGATGCCAGAAAAAATGTAGACATTATTTGAATGCAAGCGAAGATAGACAAAAGTACCACAAGGGAAACTAAGAATACCACATAACACAGGGAACGGATAAGGGAGATTGGGATTGCCAGAAGAGCATAGATACTTAAATAGCCACCCTGGGCTTGCAAGAACGGAAAGAAAAAGTATATGCAATTTAAGAAAACTGGAGTTACAAAGAAAGGAGAGTGCAGTATGAGTGTAAAGTTGAAAATGCGGCATGGCGATGCAGAAAAAATTGTTTTTTGTATCAAAAGTATAGCAGGAAGCGTTTCAGCAAGTGATATTGTGGAGATTGTTTTGACAACTCCGGAAATGGAAAAGACAAAGCATCAGGAAAAGCCAAGTGTGATTATGACAAGCCGTGAAATTGCGGATGTAATGGGAAGACCGCATTCCGCAGTGTTCAAGCAGATTGCAAAGTTTCTGTGTTCGGAAGAAACGGATGGAAAGGATAGAGGATATTTCCTCACGTCGTTCGTCTGCTCCCATAAGAACAGAAAATCGTACCCAATGTATGAAATGACAGAAAATGCCTGTAAAGAGTACAGAGGAATGGTTACCAAGTATGGCAGAGGAACCAAAAACGTTGCAGATAGCATAAGGAGGTTCGACCAGGCAATGCAGGAACATTTTCATCCGGAAAAGAAAGTTGATGTGAGGGCGGAGGTAGGAGGCGGGTTTCTTTTGGAGGGAAAACCGAGAAGTGAATATGAGGAATACTGCAATATGTTCAATCGGTTTATCACTGGACCGGCAGTAGAGGGCAGAGAGATTACAGAACTGACGGAAAAATATCAGAAATTCTATGAGGTAATGAAATCAACTCAGCTGAAGGCACAGGAAAGCAATAAGCTGGAAGAAGCACTTTATGGGGTTGCAATCGAGGCAGAGATGCAGGGGTTCATTTATGGATTCAAGTTATTTGCTGCTCTGCTGAATAAGCAGCTGGCGGTTGCGGTGTAAGGACTTGAATTTTGTGGGATAGGTGTGTAAATTTTTTTTACCCCAACATCTCGCAAAAACGAGCCGAAAGCAGTTGAATAGCACGCATTAACGTATAGAAAAGGAAAATAGGGAAAGGAGTAATTTGAATGAATGATAAAGAAATCGTAAGCATTGCGGTAGAAAATATCTACCAGCACCCAGATAATCCCAGGAAGGATTTGGGAGAGTTATCAGAGTTATCAGAGTCAATAAAAAAGAAAGGCGTCATGCAGAATCTCACGGTTATCCCTGGACATTGGGATGAAAAGCTGGACTGGCATGAGGAAGGTTATACTCTGATTATCGGACACAGAAGATGCGCTGCCGCAAAGCTGGCCGGGTTGAAGGAATTACCTTGCAGGATTGTGG
Source organism: uncultured Lachnospiraceae bacterium (assembly GCA_947382355.1). GTDB lineage: Bacteria > Bacillota > Clostridia > Lachnospirales > Lachnospiraceae > RGIG3040. Next base: position 22,439 of record CANCYR010000039.1, on the reverse strand, counting down.
ATGATATGAGCAAGAAGGACCAGGTTTCTACAATGCTGGAAGAGAACATGCAGCGTAATGATCTGACGATTTGGGAGCAGGCGAATGGTTTCCAGATGATGCTTGACTTGGGAGAGACGGAGGAAAGTATTGCAGAAAAGACCGGTTTCTCCAAAACAACGGTAAAGCACCGGCTGAACATTGCAAAGCTCGATCAAAATGTGTTGCAGAATAAAGAAAAAGACGAGGGGTTTCAGTTATCATTGAAAGACCTGTATGCGTTAGAGCAGGTGGAGGATATAAAGACCAGAGATAAGATTCTGAAAGAAGCAAGCAGTTCGAGAGAATTGGTTTGGAAAGCCAAGAGAGCAGCAGATGAAGCCAAAAGAGAAAAGGTAGCGGCTGAAATTATTAAACTATTGAAGGAAGCAGGAATTGAGCCGGCTCCGAAGCAGTATGAGAAAGATATGTATTCTGGAAGATGGGAAACGATAAAAAGATATAGTCTGGAAGAAGCGGCACCGAAGAAAATCATGAAGAAAAAGTTGGAGGGAGGCTGTTACTATAAGGATTATCGTGAAGTGAGGATTGTCAAGAAGAGAGATAAAACGAAAGAACCAGTATCGGAGTATGAGCGCCAGAGGAGAGAGGAGGAGAAGAATGCCAAAGCAATTAAAACAATTGCGAGAGAGATGGCAGCTCAAAGGGAAAGTTTCATTCGCAACATTTTATCTGGGAAAATCGAGCCACTGAAAGATACCGAAAAAGTGATGACGGGATTATGGAAAGCCATCGTTTATTCAAATGGCTATGTTGGAAAAACAAACCTTGCAAAGTTTCTGGCAGATACAAAAAAAAGCTGGTATGACATACCAGACGAGGATAAGAAAAAGGCAATGGAAGAGTTGGAGAAAATAAGTACCCTGCATCAGTTGATGATTGGTGCCCATGTTTCAACATCGGAACTGGCCTATACGGATTACAACAATCAATATAAGGGAGAGACAGGCAAAGCAGTAAAGGCAATCACAGAAGCTTTGAGTGAGTATGGATTTTCTTATTCAGACGATGAACAAAATAGGGTCATGGAGGGAACTCATGAACTCTATGTGAAGGAGGAAAGCCATGTTGATAGTAAGTCAGAATAAAGAAAAGGTTCTATGGATTGGTAAGGCATTCAATGCACTGGAATACACAGAGAACGTAGACCGTAAAGGGAAGAAAGAGACGATACGGCATACAATCTGCATTTCGGACGGATGTCTGGAAGAAATCGCAGAGTATCCGACAAAGGAAAGGTGTCTGGAAGTGCTGAAAGGTTTTTGCGAGACATATCAAGAAGAGTGCTACACAGTAGATTTTTTTGATATGGCAGCACAAGCCAGCAGGCCAGGAATATACAAGCGAAACGAGGTTTTTGAATTTCCTACAGAATAGGAAATCTATCCCATGCCGGCATATACAGGAAACTGTGGCATGGGTGAACATCGAAGAAAGGAGGTGAAAACATGGAAAAGACAAGGATTGATTGGTGCGATAGCACATGGAATCCAGTTACTGGTTGTCTGCATGGGTGCGAATGCTGCTATGCGAGAAGCATTGCAAAGAGATTCGGCGGAGCAAATGACGGAGAAACGACTTATGAGGGCGAAGCGTTATGGACTTTTGAAGGCGAAGAAAACGGTCAAAACCATGTTCTTGATTATCCGTATAAATGGTATTCTGACAACGGAAGTACAGTAAGAAACGCTCCATATCCTTTTTATTTCGACCCGACATTCCACAAATACCGATTGAATGATTACATAGGCAAGAAAGGCAGAAACATTTTTGTCTGCTCAATGGCTGATTTGTTCGGTTCGTGGGTGCCTGATTCGTGGATTGAGGAAGTGTTTGCGGCTTGCGAGAAGGCGCCTCAGCATCATTACCTGTTTTTAACAAAGAATCCAGGCAGGTATGTTGAGTTGATAAACCATACGGAGTTTTTTGCAAGGACGCAAAGTAATATGTGGTTTGGATATTCATATACAGGAAAGAATAGCAAGCAATGGTGGAATCCGGATTACAATATCTTTGCAAGCGTGGAGCCTATTATGGAGCCGGTAGAAATTCCACGCTGCAAGTGGATTATCGTAGGCGCTGAAACAGGAAACAGAAAAGATAAGGTTATCCCGAAAAAATCGTGGATTGAAAGTCTGTTGGAAGAGTGCAGGAAATACAACATTCCAATGTTCATGAAATCCAGTCTCGCAGAGATATGGGGAGAGCCGTTGATACAGGAGTTTCCGGAAGGATTAATGAGAAAGGAGTAATAACGAATCCCGGTAAACCGGGTTGACCGCCAAAGCGTGAAAAGTGGCGAGAAGAAAAGGACTGACAGCAGCGTGAAAGAGGTATGAGTGGGAGCTACATTGCGAAAGCCAAACCGAAGTAGCATGGGAGGCGTGATGTCCTATCCACGAACGGAATTTGTTTCGTGGTGTTATGAAACAAGCATTAAAAGTGTGCTGGATATCAGCAGGTGTAAGCAGCTTTGTTGCAGGTTATCTGGAGCGGGAAACGATAGACGAATATATTTATATTGATATTGATAATCAGCATCCAGATAGCATGAGATTCATAAAGGATTGTGAGGGAGCATTAGGAAAAACGATTAAAGTCTTAAGGTCAAATTATGGTAGCGTTGAAAATGTTATAAGACAGTTCAGATATATCAACGGAGCCAAAGGAGCGAAATGCACACAGGTACTTAAAAAGAGAGTGCGGAAGGAGTGGGAATATTATCACCAGGACTGTAACTTAACATATGTGTGGGGGTACGACCTGAGTGAGCTACATAGGGCTGAAAGATTAGACGAGTCCACTCCGGAAGTGGAAAATCAATACCCTCTGATAGAAAGGGGGCTGACAAAGAAAAATGCACACGCCGTTTTGGAAAGTCTGGGGATAAGACGGCCAGAAATGTATGATTTGGGATATTCAAACAATAACTGCATCGGGTGCGTCAAGGGCGGCATGGGTTACTGGAATAAAATCAGAAAAGATTTCCCGGAAGTGTTTGACAGGATGGCGGTGCTAGAAAGACAGATAGGATATTCATGCATAAACGGCGTCTTTCTTGATGAACTTGATTCAAATGCTGGAAGGATGGAGAGTGAGATAATGCCAGATTGCGGTATAGCATGTTACTTAGATTTAGAATAGGAAAGGAAAGTGTTGAAAAATGGACAAAAATAAGGTATATTTAAAAGTACCAGAGTTTACTGGAGAAAATGTTCCGGTAGCGGTGGCAGCAAGAGTAATGAAAAAGGATCAGCAGTTTATCCGTCAGGGTATCATACTCGGATTTCTGAAATTCGGGGTGGCTTTCAAAAAAGAGGGCAGTTCGCAGTATGATTATTACATATCGCCAATGAAGTTTTGGGAAGAAACCGGCTATGTATATGATGGTGCAGAGAGTTAATTATTTAGGCTAAAAATGCCGTGAGGGGTGCTCGCAAGTGAGAAAAATTGTTGAATAGGCAACATGAAGGTAACAAAAATGGCGGCAAATGCTGAATTAGCAAGTGTAGCTGTTTCCATCGAGGAAGCTGCGAAGGAAGGAAAGTTTTAGAAGATAAGCATTTAATAAAATATTTTTACGAAATAGTAAAATGCCGTAATTCCAGAGAGTTACGGCATTTTGACATAGCTTGACGGAAAGAAACGTTTATCTTATAATAGTATCAGGAAGTTATCGTGTTACAAGGTGGTAAGCCTCCCAAACTTGAAAAAGAGGGGCGGTGGTGCAGATGGATATATATGAAAGTTTAAGCCTGTTATTTTTAGGCGGTTCATTCCTGATTACACTGCTTGCCTACATAGATAGGAATCATAAGCGAAAATAAATAAGCCTACCTTGTCACTTGACCGATGAAGGTAGGCTTTCTACATTTCGGAGGTTAACCACTTTGTGGGCGGTTACTTCCTTTCATGTCTATAATGTAACATGTTAGCTAAAAATATTCAAGCATTTTTTACAAATGACAGAGGGGAAGAAAGCTATGACAGGAGATAAAAAGAAAGATTTTCAAAGGGTGGCTGGCATTTGGTTTTTTGTTCTTTTATTTTCAGGTCTTCTGATATATCTTCAAAGCACTGGTAAAATTGATATACAATTTGGGATTATGTGTATTATAAGTATACTTCTTTTTATACTGTTTGGCATATGGGGAATTATAACCTATAAAAAGAAATATGGTGACAGGCAATATATAAGACCTTCCAGACAGACAATAAAAAAGGAAAAAAGATACAGGATGTTTCAAAGAAGAACCAGGAATAAAAATATCTATAAAGTTTGCGAAATGTACATGAAAGAGTATATTTTTGAAAAATCCATAATGATAGCAATTTTGTTTTTGTTAATGGGATTGCTGTTTTGGATAATAGAAATAAATTGGGGTGGAAGATTCAGTAAGTTTGAAATGATAGCATTTTTCCTTTGTATACCAATTATCAGCGGATTGATTTGTTTTTTTGATTCCAAAAGCTCTGACAATTCAACAAAGCTGCTGGAAAATGAGATAAAAATGAAAGGCTACGATATAGAAAAAATAAATGAGGATTTTAAAGGAGGAACAAAATGCTATTTATTTGAAGGGTTATTACATATTGGAGCAAATTATGTAATACTGTGCCATAGGGATATGGCTTTTGTGAGAGATGTGAGAGATGTATATAAAGTGGAAAAACATATTTTTGAAAAGAAAGTGGACGTTCAACATGGAGGAAATGTAGTGGTTGATGAATATTGCATATTTATATTTACCACAAAAAATAAGATTCGTTTGAAGTGTATTGGTGAAGAAGAGGCAGATTTGATTGTAGAAGAGTTTGCAAAGCATGGGATTTATGATATAAGAGGATGAATCTATACATCCCGTCATAATCCATAATAGTTTTGAAAGCAGACAAATATTTTGTATAAATAAATCATAATATAGAAAAAGGCAATCTATCTGGAGAAATATCCGTGGAGAAAAAGAAATTAAAATGGATTCAAATAATTGTACTGGCTGCTTTGATACTAATATCAGCCAGTGCTGCAGCCCTTTTAATACCATTCCTTTTTTCTTTTGAAACAGACAATGTTGTGAAGGAAGATATCATTGGAAAAGAAGGAAAAGTCACCACGGTAACGGAATCCACCTTGGAAAAAGTAATAAGAAAAAACCAGCTATATACAGCAGAATACCCATATAACGGTTATGCAGCCATCTATGATGAATACGGCTGCGTAAAATATTACGTAGCATATGAAGGATACGTAAAAGCAGGAATAGACGTTACCCAAATAACCGTAAGCATGGATGAGAATACTGACACAATCGTTATACGGCTTCCAAAAGTACAGATAGAAGAGCCGGTTGTGGATGCCGGAAAAATGGAGTATATTTTCCAAAAAGAAAAGTACCAAACAGAAACGGTAGCACAAGAAGCATACCGCAATGCGGAACAGGACCTGGCTGATAAAGTAAGCAAAGACCCTGATTTGGAGGCATGTGCCACAGAAGCCGCCAAGGCGGCTGAAAAAGCCTTGATTGAACCGTGGCTCAGTCAAGTAGAAGCGGAGAAGGATTATACAGTCAGGGTATTGGGATATGGGGAGGAGGAATAGTATGAAAAGGACGAAATGGTTCTTATCCTTCTTCATATGCTTACTGTTTTTTCCATTATCCGGCTGCAGGAATAATGAGCCTGCCGGTATACAGACGGATATACAGACAGATATGCAGGAGGCGGCAGCGGCGGGAGAAAAAGCAAAAGAAGAAATAGGTATACCGCAAATCGGCAGGGTGAAAAGCATATGTGAGCTTGCAACATTAGAATGCAGATATCATAATGTTGCCAAAGCAACAAAAAAAGCAGGCGAGGGAGTGTTACACTGGGGTGAAAAGGAAAGAACCTTCTGGATTTCATATACGGGGATTGCTGAAATCGGTTTTCAGACCAAGGACATAAAGATGAAGCAGGAGGGGACTAATATTACGATTCAGTTCCCAAAGCCTTATGTTTCCTGCAGGGTGGATTCGGGTTCATGGACAAAAGACTCTTATGTGATATCAGGAGACCGGTGGATTCAGAAAAACCCCATTACTGCCGATGACCAAACCCGGGCCATACAGGCAGCGCAAGCTGCAATGGAAGAAAAGATTCAGAATAATTCATCATTATTAAATACCGCAGAGCTTCAGGCAAAAGAACTGATTGAGAATTATATCATTCAAATCGGAAAAGCAGCCGGCATTACATATACCATTTCCTTTGAGGATGCCAAAGCATCAAAGGAAAACTGAAGAAAAACTTTTATGAAAAACGGAGAGAAAAGCTATGAAAGTAACATGCAAAAAATGCAGCAAAGATTTTTCATACGAAAAGTACAACGGAGCATGTACTAATTGCAGAAAATTTATGAAGTACCAGTAAGCTGGGAGGTGGAGCAGCCATATGGGCAGTCAGGCAAAGGTAACCGTATTAATTAAAAGCTCTGCAAAAGTGGAAAAGCTTATTTTTACAAATGGAAAGGAATAGAGAAATGAATCGTTTTGACAAAATAATTTATTGCATTACAGTAATTCCATCGATTTTTGTTGTAGTACTTGGATTTGTACTGGATATAGATATTAAAGCCTGGTGGATTATTACTTATTGTGCATTTGTAGTATTTTTTCTATCATTTTGCCAAAGTATTCTGCAACTAAAAAAAGCCAGACCGGACTTGGGAATTATGGAGCATATCCGTCTGAGGAAAGAACTGAACAGAAAAAACAATGCTTTGTTAAAAAAAGCCGGACCGGAAGAATTGGAAGCCTGTATTATGGCAAGGCGGGAACTGGTGGAACAGGCAGCGGGAGCCGACAAGGTTCTCTTTACCATGAATCTGGCAGAACGTCTTTTCGTCAATGGAGAATTAGACGAAGCAGCCGGACTTCTTGACTCTGTTGTCTCTAAAGTGCAAGGAAATATGCCAAAACTTGTATATTGGAATAACCGGATTGCCATAGAAATGATCCGGCAAAATGAAGAGGCGGCGGAGAAAATGCTCCCTCACATATTTGAAAACAGAAAAAAAGTCATTGGGGGAAAGAAAAATCAGAAGCAGCTGGAAATTTTTGATATTCGTGTTTCCCTGTGGCAGGCGGTTATCGGGAAAAGATATGATGAGGCTCTTTCTCTGTTAGATAAATGGGAAAGGAATCTGGCTGCTGTAGAAAACATGCAGGAAAACATGCAGATTGCAAGGCAATATTTTCTTATGGAAAAGCTTAATGTATATTTAAAAATGAACAGGTCAAAAGAGACTTTGGAAGTGGAAAAAGAGCTTAGAAAGGAGAAGTTGTATCCGCTTGTTGAATGGTGGCTTGAACATCAGAAAATTTTGTCAGGAAATTTCACAGGAAATAAAATGGAAGAATGAGGCAAAATGTGATATGATATATAAATAAAGTACTAATAAAATAAAATGAGAAAGGGATTAAAGGGGAAAAGAATGGGGAATACAAGTACTGAGCAAATCACAAAAAATTATCGGAAGTACAAGGAACTGGAAAACAGAAATGCAAAGACCAATCAGCTTGCAATTATCAGCATTACCATATTGGAATTACTGTTGATTTTTGCATTAGTCATTCAGGCATTTGCAGTGAAGACAGCTTATGGGAAAATGGGGCTTTTACCTTTGGTGATATTGATTATCAGCGTGATTGTCAACTGGGTAACGTACAAAAGAGACAGGACAAGTGAAAAGTTAAAATATATAATGCTTGCAGGCTTTTTAATCGACTGGGCCTATCTGATGATAACCGGAAAAAACGTTCTGGTCACTTCCTATGTTTATCCCGTATTGGCGGCCTTAATATTATACAGAGATTTAAAGTTTGAAAAAATCGTGTCTTATACAGTCCTTGCGACGATTTTTCTCAGGACTGTCATATGGACATTTAATGGTTATTTATTAAGCTCGGCAGATGGAATTGCGCTTATCAGCACGGTTGTAAGCTTTGTGTTTGTTGTTGTAGTACATATTACAGCGCTGCTTTATATAAAGTATACCCATGATATGCTTAGTTCCGTAGAGGATGAAAAGGAAATCCAGAATGGTATGCTTCAGGATATTCTGCGAATTTCAAAAGGCGTAATCAGGGAAGTGGAAAATGCAGACAATCTGTTAGAAGGACTGAAGGATTCTTCCAGCAGCGTACATGGTTCTATTCAGGATATTTCCGATAGAATACAGGCTACCACGGAAAGCGTGCAGGAACAAAGCAATATGACTGCCACAATCAGTACGGCAATCGGGGAAACGGCTGAAAATGCCAAAATCATGGTGGAAACAGCTACCGGTTCTAAAAAAGTAGTGGAAGACAACTTGAAAATCATCAATCAGATACAGGAAAATGCAAAGACCATCGGAGAAACCAATTCCCATGTGGCAGGCTCTATGGAAGAGTTGCAGAAAAAGGCTTTGGAAGTACAGGAAATTACGGAAGTAATATTCTCCATTTCCAGCCAGACGAATCTTCTCGCTTTGAATGCCTCCATTGAAAGCGCAAGGGCAGGGGAAGCCGGAAGAGGGTTTGCGGTAGTAGCGGATGAAATTAGAAAATTATCGGAAGAGACCAGGCTTTCTACGGAAAAAATTGCCGGAATCGTTCAGGAATTGAACCAGAACGCTCAAAATGCCACGAAAGTGGTACAATCCTCCATCAGCGCCATGGACCAGCAGAACCAAATGGTGGAAAATGCTGCAGATGCGTTTGTTGCAGTCCGCAGCAATTTGGAAACATTGACGAAGCATGTGGAAGATATAAACGGAAAAATAGAAAATCTGGTTCATTCCAATGATACGATTATTGGCAATATCAGTCAATTATCCGCTATCAGCAAAGCAGTTTCAAACAGCGCAGAACAGGTAGAGGAATACAGTCAGGATAACCAGCTTCAGGCTCAGCAGGCAAAAGAATTACTGAATCAGATACAAAAGCTTGTACAGGAGTTTTCCAAATATTTAAAGGAAGCATAAAATGTACAGGAGGCTTATAAAATAATAATGGCAGGAGACGGATTTCATGAAAAAAATTATTACAATCAGCAGGGAATTTGGCGCCGGAGGCGGTGAAATCGGAGAAAAGCTTGCTAAGGCACTGGGCTATGAGTGCTATAATAAAGAGCTTATATTAAAAGCGGCAGCCAAATCCAACGTGGATGTGCAAAGTATTATTAAATGGGATGAAAAGGTACCCACAGAGCTTGGTTTTGGACAGAGCCTTTTTGAGTTTTATAACCGCCCTTTAAGTGAAACGCTTTTTGAAGCACAAAAGAACGTAATCCGTGAATTTGGTGAAAAGGGAAAATGCGTTATAATCGGAAGAAACGGCAATCAGATTTTAAAGGAATACGATAATTGTCTTCATGTATTTATTCACGCTGACCCGTACTGGCGGTTAAAACGGATGAAAAAGAAAATGCCCGGCGTTTCGGAAGAAAAATTAAACGAGGAAATACGCACTATTGATAAAATGCGAAGGAAATATTGTACCTTCTATACAAATACAGAATTTGGCAAGGCGGAATACTATGATATTACTTTAAATACTTCCAGGCTTGGAATAGAAAAGAGTCTGGATATACTGATAAACCTTGCAAAGGAATGCTGATATGGAACTTTTAAACACGATTCAGTCCATTGTAAAATCTGTAAATACTGTGCTTTGGGGACCGCCTATGCTGGTGCTTCTGTTTGGCACACATCTGTTTCTTACATTTAGAACAGGATTCATTCAAAGAAAAACCTTAAAAGCCATCAGGCTTTCCGTGGCAAAAGACCCGGATTCCGAAGGGGATATCAGCCAGTTTGGTGCATTGACCACTGCACTGGCTTCTACCATCGGCACCGGCAATATTATCGGAGTGGGAACTGCAGTAGCCCTGGGCGGACCAGGGGCGGTATTGTGGTGCTGGCTTACAGGTGTGTTTGGTATTGCCACCAAATATGCGGAAGCATTGATTGCTGTAAAATACCGGGTAAAGACAAAGGACGGACGCATGCAGGGAGGCGCCATGTATGCCCTTGAAAGAGGGCTTCATATGAAATGGCTGGCGGTTTTGTTTGCCTTGTTTGCACTGATTGCATCCTTTGGAATCGGCTCCATGGTACAGACAAATGCCATTGCCAGCATATGGAAAACAAATCTGAATGTGCCGGGCTGGATTATCGGCATTGTATGCGGAGTGCTTACCATGGCAGTAATTTTCGGAGGAGTAAAAGCAATTGCAAGAGTCTGTGAAAAGCTGGTTCCTTTTATGGCGTTTTTTTATGTAATTGGATGCATTATCATACTATGTTATAACTACGACTTTATTGTTCCGGCTGTCAGGACAATATGTATGCTGGCATTTAAGCCCGGAGCAGCGGCAGGAGGGCTGGCAGGCTCGGGCATTATGATGGCTGCCAGATATGGTATTGCAAGAGGTCTTTTTTCCAATGAATCCGGCATGGGTTCAGCGCCTATTGTAGCAGCAGCTGCCAAAACAAGGAATCCGGTCCGTCAGGCGCTTGTATCCTCTACAGGCACATTTTGGGATACAGTAGTGGTATGTGCCCTGACAGGAATTGTATTGGTAAGCAGCATTATGAAAAATCCCGGTATTGATGTAGGCAATATAAGCGATGGAGGCGAGCTGACCTCACTGGCGTTTGCACAGATTCCATATATCGGGAAAGCTATTTTAGTGGTAGGAATCGTATCCTTTGCTTTTTCCACTATATTAGGATGGGCTTATTATGGTGAACGCTGTGCAGAATATTTAGGAGGCAGGAAAATACTGATTCCTTACCGTGTGCTGTATGTAATATCCATTGTGGCAGCACCGCTTATTACATTAAATCTGGTATGGGATTTGGCGGATACTTTTAATGCCCTGATGGCAATACCTAATCTGATTGCCTTATTGTTTTTATCCAATACTATTGTAAAGGAAACCAAAAGGTACATAAACGATATCGACCGGATTGATGACACGGAAATTCCTTTCACAGAAAAATAGCAAAAGCGGAATATATCGACAATATTCTACAAATCTTAACAATTTTTATTATTTTTTAATATTTGTATTGCATATTTTTATATTATTCGATATAATAAAGCGGTAGAAAAACTTATAGGAGGGAAAGAAATGGATACAAAAACTACGAGTATTGTGGCCTATCTTACTTGGATTGGTACTGTAATTGCTTTTGTTGCAGGAGATAAGGAAGGAGCTAAGTTTCATCTGAATCAGGCACTTGTTGTTATTATTGCACAGATTGTCTGCTCATTTGTTATGGTCATTCCGGTTATTGGTTGGATTGTAGGTATAATAGGAAGCATATTTGTATTTGTTTGCTGGATCATAGGGCTTATTGCTGCCATTAATCAAGAAGAAAAAGAAGTTCCACTTCTTGGAAAGATTAAGATTCTTAAATAATCTACATAATAAAAAACGGCTGATAAACAGCCGTTTTTTTATTGCTTTTCGTTGCAGGGAAAGGGATTTCGTGATACTATAGTTAGAAAGTGTTTTTGGGAATAAGGGATGAGGCAATGACAAAGCAGGAATTCAGAAAATATATAACAGAAAAAACCATTTATTTAGACGGCGCCACCGGCTCCAATTTATTAAAAAGAGGAATGCCGGCAGGAGTCTGTCCTGAAAAATGGATTTTGGAACATAAAGATGTTTTAATAGGGCTTCAAAAGGAATATGTAGAAGCCGGCACTAATATTTTATATGCTCCTACCTTTTCGGGGAACCGGATTAAGCTGAAGGAATACGGACTGGAAGAGCAGTGCCGTGAAATGAACATGGAGCTTGTCTCTTTAAGCAGGGAAGCCGCCGGAGGAAAAGCTTTAGTTGCCGGGGATATTACTATGACCGGCGAGCAGCTTGCACCTATGGGAACCATGGAATTTGAAACATTGATTGACATATACAAGGAGCAGATTGAATATCTGGAAGAAGCAGGCGTGGATTTGCTTGTAGTGGAGACCATGATGAGCCTTCAGGAAACAAGGGCAGCCTTAATTGCAGCAAAAGAAACCTGCAATCTGCCGGTTATGGCAACCATGACATTTGAAAGTGACGGCAGAACCTTATTTGGAACGGATGCCAAAAGCGCGGCAATCGTACTGGCAAGCCTCGGAGCGGATGCCATTGGAGCAAACTGTTCCACAGGACCGGACCAGATGTGCCCTATTATCCGGGACATGGCACAGGTGACAGAACTGCCCATTATTGCAAAGCCCAATGCAGGAATGCCTGTACTGGACCAGACAGGAGCCACTGTTTACAATATGGACAAGGACACCTTCTCACAGGAAATGGTTGGGCTTATAGAAGCAGGGGCATCCATTTTGGGAGGGTGCTGCGGCACCACTCCGGAATATATCAAAAAGCTGGTGGAGACTACAGGACATTTGTCCACAAGAAAGAGAGAAAAAAAGAACCTGAGATTTCTGGCAAGCGAAAGGCAGGCTTTGAGCTTTTCTTTGCAGGATAATTTTATGATTGTGGGCGAACGGATTAACCCTACCGGCAAGAAAAAGCTGCAGGAAAAGCTTCGGGAAGGAGATTTGGAGCTGGTAGAGACATTTGCAAGGGAACAGGAACAGTGCGGCGCCTCCATACTTGATATCAACATGGGAATGAGCGGCATAGACGAAAAGGAAATGATGTTAAAGGTATTGGAAACCGTCGGCAACATCACCTCCCTTCCTCTTGCCATTGATTCCAGCCATGTGGATGTGATTGAATCCGCCCTTCGGAAATATCCGGGACGGGCGCTGATAAATTCCATCTCCCTGGAAAGGGAAAAATTTGAAAAGCTTCTGCCCATTGCAAAAAAATACGGCGCTATGTTCATCCTTCTTCCTCTGTCGGATGAAGGGCTTCCGAAAAATCTGGAAGAAAAAAAGCAAATCATTCAGGTGATTTTAGAGAGAGCATTAGAGCTTGGCATGACAAAAGAGGACATTGTGGTGGACGGTCTGGTGGCGACGGTAGGAGCAAATAAAACTGCTGCTCTGGAAACTCTGGAAACCATTGCATATTGCAGGGAAATGGGACTTGCCACCATATGCGGACTGTCCAATATTTCCTTTGGACTGCCGGAAAGAAGCTATGTGAACACGGCTTTCCTTACTATGGCAATTGCAAAGGGGCTTACCATGGCAATTGCAAATCCAAGCCAGGAGCTTTTGGTGAACAGTGCATTTGCCTCCGACCTTCTTTTAAATAAAGAAGGGGCAGATATTGCTTATATAGAAAGAATGAATTCCCTGAAGGAAAAGGCTGAGTTAGCAGCTACTAATCAAATAGGAGGGCAGAAAAAGGACTCAGGAGCAATGGCAGAGGAAAAAGCAGAAACTGCCCTGCTGTATGAAGCCGTCTTAAAGGGAAATAAGAAGTCCATCATCGGCATTACTAAAAAGGCAATGGATGCCGGCAATGAGCCAAAGGACTTACTGGACCGCTGGCTCCTTCCCGCCATTAATGAGGTGGGAGATTTATTTGACAAAGGAAAATATTTTCTTCCGCAATTGATTGCAAGCGCAGAAGCCATGAAAGCCTCCATTGAATATCTGGAGCCCTATCTTTTGGAAGCAGGCGGAGAAAAAGAAATGCCCACCATCGTCATTGCCACTGTGGAAGGGGATATTCACGATATCGGGAAAAATCTGGTGGCACTTATGCTGAAAAATTACGGTTTCCGAGTCATTGACCTTGGCAAGGATGTTCCAAAGGAGGAAATCATCCGGGTTGCCATGGAGGAGAATGCAAAGATAATCGCTTTGTCCGCCCTTATGACCACCACCATGCAGGAGATGAAAAATGTTATCGCCTATAAAGAAGAAAAGCAGGTGGATGCAAAGGTGATAATCGGAGGAGCCGTCATTACCCAGGACTATGCGGATGAAATCGGTGCAGACGGTTATTCAAGGGATGCTGCGGATGCAGTAAAGCTTACAAAGCGGATTTTAAATTTAGAAGATTGAATATAAAAGATTCAATATAAAACATTCAATATAAAAGACTAATTATAAAAAATTTTAATAAGTACAAAATTTAAAAAAATAATGTTATTTTCAAATATTTATTATAAAAATGATTTTATAAGAGTGATTTAAAAAAATATTTTTTTATTAAATCACAGTAAAAAGAAAGGATGTTGAAACTATGATAGGCGCAGATGCCATGATAAAATGTTTAGAGGAAGAAGGAGTACAGGCAGTATTTGGATATCCGGGCGTTGCAATCTGTCCTTTTTATAACAGCCTGTTAGATTCCAAAATAGAAAGTATTTTAGTACGCACGGAGCAGAATGCAGCACATGCGGCAAGCGGTGTGGCAAGAGTTACCGGCAAGGCAGGGGTTTGTGCGGTGACTTCAGGCCCCGGCGCTACCAATCTGATTACGGGAATTGCCACTGCTTTTGCGGACAGCATTCCTCTTGTATGCATTACGGGACAGGTAAACAGTGAATTGTTAGGAAGCGATGTGTTTCAGGAGGCGGATATTACCGGAGCAGTAGAATCCTTTGTAAAATACAGCTATCTTGTGAAAAACCCGGAGGATATCCCAAGAGTGTTCAAGGAAGCCTTTTATATTGCAAGCACAGGCAGAAAAGGACCGGTCCTTATCGATGTGCCCATTGATGTGCAAAATGCCTCCATCAATAAATTTAAATATCCTTCCGATGTGAATTTAAGAACCTATAAGCCTACGGTAAAGGGACATGCAGTGCAGATTGCCAAAGTGGTTTCGGCGCTTAATAAGGCAAAACGCCCCATTATCTGTGCAGGAGGCGGGGTGCTTTTATCGGATGCGGAAAGAGAGCTTCGGGATTTTGCCGCAAGGCATCGGATTCCAGTAGTCTCTACTATGATGGGAATCGGAGCCATGCCTACCAGACATCCAATGTATTTCGGCATGGTGGGCAACAACGGAAAGCCTTATGCCAACCGTGCCATGAATGAATCGGACTTATTGATTATGATTGGCGCAAGAGTGGCAGATCGGGCGGTAAGCCAGCCGGATTTAATTACCAATAATAAAATACTGGTACATATTGATGTGGACCCGGCGGAAATCGGAAAAAATGTAGGCCCCCATATTCCAATCGTAGGAGATGTGAAGCACATTTTCTTTGACTTTGCAAAGCATGAAATCGAAGGGGATTACAGTGAGTGGATTGAAACCTTAAAGGGCTATAAGGAGACTATGGAGCCAAAGAGAAATCCAAAGCCGGAATTTGTAGACCCGGCACGGTTTATTACCATGCTTTCCGAAAAAATGGAGGACGACGGCATTTATGTGGCGGATGTGGGACAAAACCAGATCTGGTCCTGCGGTTATCATGTGGTAAAGGACGGACAGTTTTTAACCTCCGGCGGCATGGGGACAATGGGCTATTCCATTCCGGCGGCAATGGGCGTCAAATATGCAAAAAAGGATAAACAGGTCATTGCCGTATGCGGCGACGGCTCTTTCCAGATGTCCATGATGGAATTTGCCACCATGCGTCAGCATGGCATTAAGGCAAAAGTAATTGTGCTGAAAAATTCCTATCTGGGAATGGTAAGGGAATACCAGCATTATACTTATGCAGACCATTATTCCGTAGTGGATTTATCCGGAAGCCCGGATTTGGAGCATATTGCAAAAGCCTATGAAATGCCTTTTATAAGAGTGCATAACATGCAGGAGGCGGAAGAGGCGGTGGATAAGTTCCTTTCCTATGATGAATGCGTACTGATGGAGTGTTTAATCGATCCAATGGATTTAGTAAAATAGAGGTGTAAGATGAAAAAAATATATTCCGTATTAGTAGAAAACCGTTCCGGCGTTTTGTGCAAGGTTGCCGGTCTTTTTTCCAGAAGATGTTTTAATATTGATTCCCTTGCAGTGGGAGAAACGGACGATAACAGCGTTTCTTGCATGACCATTGTCTCAAGCGGCAATCAAAGGACCTTAGAGCAGATAGAAAAACAGCTGAATAAGAAACTGGATATTATCAAGGTAAAGACCTTTGACGAGCCTCACAGCATATCCAGGGAGCTTATGCTCATGAAGGTAAAATATAATAAAAGCAACCGCAGGGACATAGTGGAAATCTGCGACATTATGAAGGCGGAAATCGTGGACATGTCCAAATCCTTTATGATGATTCAGATTTGCGACACGCCGGACAGAATCAAGCTTTTGCTTGCTATGTTCAAATCCGTGAGCATTGTGGAGGTTGCCAGAACAGGAACCCTGGCGCTTCCCAAATGTTCCGAAAACGAAAAGGAATAATAAGAGTTTTATCCATAACTGTGAGTTATAAAAAACATGAGCAGTTTTCATACATTGACAAGGGTACTTATCTACTGTTAGAATAGAAAGAACCCAGAGGAAAGAGGGTAGTATTATGCAGAAAAAAGTATTTCAGCTCTTAGTGGACAATACCCCCGGCGTCTTAAGCCGTATATCCGGTCTGTTCAGCAGAAGGGGCTACAATATTGAAAGCATTACCGCAGGGGTGACAGCGGATCCCAAATTTACAAGGATTACCATTGTTACAAGCGGCAATGATGAGATTTTAGACCAGATTGAAAAACAGGTGGGCAAGCTGGTGGACATCCGGGACATTAAGGAGCTTAAGCAGGGGGAAAGCGTGTACCGGGAGCTTTGCCTGATTAAGGTAAAGGCAGACCCCATGCAGCGGCAGGCAATTATAGCTGTAGCGGATATTTTCCGTGCCAATATTATCGATGTTTCCAAGGAAAGTCTGATTATTGAGCTTACCGGAGACCAGGACAAGATTGAGGCATTTATCGGTCTGTTAGACGGCTATGAGATATTGGAGCTGGCAAGGACCGGCATTGCAGGGCTTGGCAGGGGAATTGAAAATGTTACTTATTTGTAAATATGGATTCAAATATGTTTCATAAGTTGAACAGACATTAATTTTACAAACGTATGATTAGTTAGCAAATACTAACTTTCAATAAAAATTATTTTAACATATCAGGAGGAGATAAAAATGGCAAAAATATTTTATCAGGAAGATTGCAACTTATCCTTGTTAGAGGGTAAGACCATTGCAGTAATCGGTTACGGAAGCCAGGGACATGCCCATGCTTTAAATGCAAAGGAATCAGGCTGCCACGTAATCATCGGTCTTTACGAAGGCTCCAAATCCTGGGCAAAGGCAGAAGCACAGGGCTTTGAGGTATACACTGCTGCAGAAGCTGCTAAAAAAGCAGATATCATCATGATTTTAATCAACGATGAAAAACAGGCAGCTATGTACAAAGAATCCATTGAGCCCAATCTGGAAGAAGGCAATATGTTGATGTTTGCCCATGGCTTTGCAATTCATTTCGGACAGATTGTTCCGCCTAAGAACGTTGACGTTACTATGATTGCGCCAAAGGGACCGGGACATACGGTTAGAAGCGAATATCAGGCTGGAAAAGGTGTTCCATGTCTGGTAGCAGTTCATCAGGATGCTACAGGAAAGGCACAGGATATGGCGCTGGCATATGCCCTTGCAATCGGCGGCGCAAGAGCAGGCGTTCTGGAAACAACCTTCCGTACAGAAACAGAAACAGATTTATTTGGCGAGCAGGCAGTGCTTTGTGGCGGCGTATGCGCATTGATGCAGGCAGGCTATGAAACATTGGTAGAAGCAGGCTATGACCCGAGAAACGCTTACTTTGAATGTATTCATGAGATGAAGCTGATTGTTGACCTGATTTACCAGTCAGGTTTTGCAGGAATGAGATATTCCATTTCCAATACAGCAGAATACGGCGATTACATAACCGGACCTAAGATTATCACCGAAGAAACAAAGAAGACCATGAAGAAAATCTTATCCGATATTCAGGACGGTACTTTTGCAAAGGATTTCTTACTGGATATGTCTCCGGCAGGCGGACAGGCTCACTTCAGGGCAATGCGCAACTTGGCGGCAGAGCATCCTTCCGAAATCGTAGGCGAAGAAATCCGCAAGCTTTACAGCTGGAATGGTGAGGATAAGCTGATTAATAATTAATGATTGGTTATATAAATATATTGGCTGATGTTAAAAAGCTGTAGCATAGTAGGAAAATGCTACAGCTTTTTTGTGCAAATAGGACAATGCTATTTTAAAACGGGAAAACAAGTATTGTGCATAATAAAATAATTATTAAGAAATTTTGAAAAAATATTATTGAAAATTCATAAATTAGCTTGTATAATAAATATAATTCCTTTCGTTTTTTTGTGGAAGGTGACTTATTAAGTTTATTACGAAATGGAGGAAGTTTTTCATGGAAAATGAAAAAATGGGTGTTGTCGAGGAATATTATGTAAAGACAAGTAAGTTGGTAGTTATCGTAGTCATGTTGAGCATTGCGGTTGGTTCTATTGCGTTTCCCTGTATGAAATTTTTGGGCTGTTTTGAAAGTATGAAATGGTTCCATGCTTTCATTTTTTTTGCATGTATTGCTTTACCGGAAGAAATTATATTGTTTCTCCAGTATCGCACCATTGTAGATAAAGAAACAGGCAGATTGAACTATAAAAGCTACGGAAGAGTCAAGCTGTTAGTGGGCATTGCAATATTTATAAATTATTTTGGATTCACTATTTTGGTTCCTACCGGAGAATTTTGGTATGTTGCCTACTATTTTGTTATTCTTGCCTCTTTCTTTTTGGATTTTAAATTCAGCATATTTATTATAGGAGGACTGAGCGTTTCCAGTATAGCTGCCTGGTTTATCAGGCCAGAGTATAATATGCCGGATAAATCTATTATGCTTCAGGAAATACTCATGCGTATTGTTATCATTTTCTTAACAATGGTTGGCTTTTTATTATTAAATTATTTTGTTTCCTACTTTTTGGTAAATGCCAAGAAGGATGAAGTGGAAAAGAACAACAACCGGGTTGAGCAGGTACTGAATAAGGTAACAGAATTGACCAAATCCCTTGGAGACGCCAGTCAGGCGCTGCTTGCCACTGCTGAAAATGAAAGCGCTTCCACGGAAGAGTTATCTGCAATTAGTGAAAGCTTATTACATAGTAACAGCGCCATGCTGGAAAAATCAAAAGAAAGCAGCGTGAATCTTGCCGATTTAGAGCAGGTAGGCAGTGATATGGCGGAGAAAATGCAGCTTGCTGACCAGATTTCCAAGAATCTTTCTGAAATTTCAGCTTCTAATGAAAATGCCCTGAATCATTTGTTAAGCATTAGTGAAACAGTGGACGAATCCAATAAGAAAACAATGGAAGTAACCAAAAAGCTTTTAATGGAAACTGACGAAATTGGACAAACTTTAAATATCATAAATGAAATTGCAGAATCAACCAATCTGCTTGCGCTAAATGCTTCTATAGAGGCCGCAAGGGCAGGAGAAGCAGGAAAGGGATTTGCAGTAGTGGCACAGGAAGTAGGAAATCTGGCAAATAATACAAGGGAATCTCTGTTAAAGGTTGATGAAGTGGTAAACAGAGTACAGTCCGGAACTTCTGAGGTTGCGGAATTTATGAATGAAAATGCGAAACAGATGATGAATCAGAGCAATGTGTTGGCTGAAACGGTAAAAGGAATCCGCAGCATGATGGAATTGTTAAAGAAATCCACGGAAGCTATAGCTTCTGTAGACTATTTGCAAAAACAGCAGGAAAATGTAATTTCAAAAACGGTAGCAGTTAATGAAGATATTGCGGAACGAATCCATAGTGAAAATGAAGAGTTCAGTAATATTACCCAGATGGTTCAAAGTAATACGGAGGAAATCGGAACCCTTACCCATCAGGTAGATGAATTGAATACTATGATAATAGAGCTGGAAACACTTTTGCAAGCTTAACCGAAAGCTTAATGATTTTTTGTTGACGCACTCCCGTTTTTTTGTTATAGTTGATATAGTTGTATTTGGACTGGAAGTGATTTCCAGTCAGATAAAAAGCGGGGGTTATTATAAAATGAAAAAAGAAAAGTTGAATTTTTTTAAGCAGTTGTGGATTGCGTTGTTCAGACCGGACCAGTACGGAAGGATTGTTACATTGGGAACCGGCAGAATGGTAGGATTTGTGTGCCTGTTTTCTCTCATTTACACAATTATCTGGATGGGTTCATTGATGTTGACGCTGGACTTAGACGGCATTAAAGAAATAATAGCAAAAGAAGTGCCGGATTTCTATTTGGAAAATGGAGAGCTTCATTTAGAAAAGCCTTATAATCTTGCTACTAAAGATACCCTTATTTGTGCGGATTCTGATGTTGAAAAGTTTGAGTTAAGCGATTTGGAATATTTGCTGGATTCAAAAAGATATGACGGAATTATGCTTATCAGCAAGACAAATCTTTTGATTTATACAGATAAGAAATACAATCATCTGGAGTTTTCAGATTTTAAAACCAGGCGATACACCAGAGATGAACTTTTTGATTCCGGTGTATCCTATATGAAAAAGGCAGCCTTTATATTATCTTTTTTTGTATTTCCGATTCTTGGGATTGTTCATTTTATAGCATCTTTGCTTTTAGCATTACTTGCATTGATTTTCTCTGCAATATTTGGAAAAAGATTGTCCGGAGGCCATATATATCGGATTGGCATTTATACATATGCTGCAATTATGGTTGCAGGTCTTGTATTTGAGGTATATCTGACGGTTGTGCCCACTACTTTTGCACAGTTTTTCTACTTTGTATTGGCATTTGCTTATACAATAGTCGGAGTACTTTCCGCCAACCAGTATGTAAATGTACAAAGACAGGAAATGGCTCAAAGGGTGGCTGCTCCTTATGGCCCATTTAATGGTTATGGAGAGCATGTGTACAATCCAAATGCAAATACTTTCTTCAATGGGCCGGAAGTGCAGGAACAGGGGACATATACAAACAGTATGCAGACTAATAATATGCCGATTAATAATATGCAGACTAACAATATGCAGATTAACAGTAGCCGGACTGACAATACAAGTCAGATGAATTCTGATAATGATTTTCTGGGACAGGAAAGCTCCGGTACAGATTATCAAATGAGCATGTATTATGGTGGGAATGTGATAGGAAGAGACGGAAGACTGCGGACAGCAGATTCGGAGAAGGACAAATCAGAAAACAAGTCGGATGAAGCTGCAAAGAATATTGTTACTATAAACGGAACGGCTTGTCAGAAGTCGGATTTGGATTTAGTAGATAAATATTTGCTGGTAGGATTAAAAGATTCCGCTGCAGATACTTTGTGTCAGCTGTTGAATTGTACAAGGGAAGCGGCAGAAGAAGTAATATCAAACTGGAAGCAGTTTTATAACGGATATTAATTACAGACAGTGAGACGGACCCCGGGAATTTCCCGGGGTCCGGTTTTTCTACTTTGTAAAATAGGAAATAAAATGCTTCATACTGTCGGTTACATGCTCCGAATTTTCATAGACAAAGCCGATTTTTCGTTTGGAAATGGAATGCTTTAATGGAATCTCAACCAAAGTTCCCTGCTGTAATTCCTCCTCCACAAAATTTCGGATGACACATGCAATGCCCAAATCAATTTTGGCAAATTCGATCAATAAATCCATTGTATCAATTTCCAGCAGGTTTCCAATTTCAATTTGGTTTTTAGAAAGATAGCTGTCTATGAATTTCCTTGACATATTTTCTTTATTGAGCATCATGAAAGCAGCGTTTTGAAATAGATGGTTTTTATCTGTTCCTTCACGGATTTTCAGGTTTTTCAAATAGGTTTTTGTTGCAATAAATGTATCCTGAATTTCTGCAATGGGAACATAAACCAGATTCTCATGACTGGCAGGTATTCCTACCAGGCCGATATCCAATGTTCCTTTTTCGATGGCGGTAATCGTCTCCAAAGAGGACTGGCAGTTAATGCTTACTTTGATATGGGGATTGTCTTTTATAAACTCTTTTAGATAGGGAAGGAGAACGTATTTGCAAAGGGTGGTGCTCACACCGATGGAAAGGGTGGATACTCCCAGGCTTGCTGCGTTTTTCAGCTGTTGTTCGCCGTATTTAATGGAAAGGAAGGCTTTTTTGACCTGCTCAAATAAAAGCTCTCCTTCAAAGGTCAGGGTGACGCCACGGGAGCTTCTTGTAAAGAGTTTGGTGTTTAGGTTTTGTTCCAGTTTGGAGATGGCTTTGGATATGGCGGGCTGGCTGATGAATAGTTCTTTGGCGGCGCCGGATATGTTTTTGTGGAGGGAGACGGTGTAGAAGATGTAGTATAGGTGGAGGTTGTTTTCCATGTGTTTGGGGCTCCTTTCTTTTGGGTGGGGGATGGTTGGAGGGGGACGCGTCAGAGGGAGGGCATTGGGATGGGGGCGGTGCCGGAGGAACTGTGGACGGCCGAGACGGAAACGAGACTACGGGCAATATT
>CANCYR010000038.1 GCA_947382355.1 uncultured Lachnospiraceae bacterium | reverse complement strand
TTCCATAGCTGTCGTAGGTATTGTAGGTGGCGGTGCCCATGGGGTCCACGGTCTTCAGGATGTTCCCGTTTTCGTCATAGGTGTGGACGGTGGTGTAACCGCGCCGGTCCTGTATGGCCTGGGTTCTTCCTTCAACGTCGTAGGTGTATTCCATCCGGTTTCCTTCTGCGTCTGTGGTGGCGGTGAGCCTTCCGGTTTCGTCATATTCGTTCCGTGCCGCCGCCACTCCCATGGGGTCTGTGATGGTGGCAAGGTTGTGTTCTTCGTCATAGGTGAAGGAGACGGTGTGGCCTGCCTGGTTGGTGAAGCTTGTCAGGTTTTTGTTTTCGTCATAGCCGTAGCTTACGGTTCTGCCGTTTCCGTCGGTGGCGCCGGTGATGAGGCCCTCTTCGTTGCGGGTCAGGGTGATGCCTTTGTTTCCTTCGCCGTGGTAGCCGCTTTCGTCCACGGTGATGGTGTTTCCCAGGGAGTCCTCGATTTTGAAGACTCCTTTGTCCGGGGTCAGGTATGCCCTGGTTTTGTCCTTCATGGTGAGTATGTATGTCAGTCCGTCATATTTGCTTTCGTCTTCCCAGAGCAGGCTGTCCCCTTCCAGCCCTGCGGAGTTGTCACCGGCTAACTCCAGGCTCACTCCCCGGCTGGTCTGGCAGGTGAAGCCTACTTTTACAAGGCGGATGGGCACAAGGCCGCTGGTGTCCGGGGAGAGGGTCAGTCTGAACCTGTCGCTTGTGCCGTCCCCGTAATAGACAGTTACGTCATGGTTTTCCGTCTGGCGGATGTGGTAGCTGGTGGACAGACCCATGCCGGACGCCTCCTGTCTGTAGCCTCTGGATATGTCGCTGTTTTCCCGCAGGGTCATACCGGTAAGGCCCATGGTCCAGCCGTAGCCGAAGTCGCCGCAGGTCTTGTTGTTGGAGTTGTAGAATCTCTGCAGGTTCAGGGAGCCGGAGGGCAGCTTTGCCACCAGGTCGGTGAAGCCGATGTTCATGTTTCCCACTTTCAGCCGGGAATCCACGGTAAAGGCGAGGGCTGCGGTCTTCCGGTTGCCGGCTTTGTCTTCTGCCTCCACCTGTACCTTGTATCTGCCGTTGGCAAGGGTGGTGGGGTCAATGGACGCAATGGCGGCGTCCTTTATTTCTTCGGTTCCGGTCTTTATGACTTTTCCGCTTTCCTCCCCTTCCGGGATGATGGTCACCCTGTATTCCTTCAGGGCGGTCTCGTCGTGGATGCTTCCTGTGAGGTTTGAAGCTTCCGTAAGGATGTAGTCGTCATCCTCTATGTCCAGTTCAATAACAGGCGCAGTCCTGTCCGTCTGGTTGCCTGAGACGGTATTATCGGAAACGGTGTTGTCAGAGACTGATCCGCCCTGTCCGCCTTTTGTATAGGTGAACAGCATGGCTGCCATGCCAAGGACTGTCCCTTTGGAATCATATGCGGTAAGGGTGACTTTATACTGGCCGCTTTCAAAGTCGGAGGAATACATGGTTCCTATGGTTCCGTTGTCGTCGCATTCTTTTACGTTTATTTTCTTTCCGGTTGAGATATTTTCACAGGTAAGGGTGGTGTGTTCATGGCCTGCCCTGTCACCGTGGATTTGGACAAGGGTCCTGTCTTCGTTGAAGAGGATGGCGGAAATGGAAGGAGGCGTCCCCTGGTTCTGGCCGGGAGTTTCTTCCAGGGTGATGTCTTTGTTTCCCTCCTCTCCGGAAAGCTGGAAGGACGTGGCTGCATATGCTTCACAGCCATGGCTGTTTTTCAGGCGGCCTGTGGCTGTAAAGTCCCCCTGTCCCATAAGGGATGTCTTTGCAGTGAGGGTCACCCTGCCGTTCTCCATCCGGAGCTCAAAGGGAATGGGCGCATTTGTGTTTGTATTTTTCAGTTCAAAAGTTTTTTCTGTGATTTCATCTGTTGATTCGTAAGTTCCCTGTATGCGGACACAGGGTTCCTTTTGTACTGCCGGGATTTCCCCGTCAGATTCCTCTGTTGCCGGGGCTTCCGGATACCCGGTGCTATTGTCTGATACAGTCCCAGCACTCCGGGGCTCCGGCTGGTTTGCTGCAGCTAACTGTTCTCCTGCTGTATCCTGCTTTCCTGCCGTACTTTGGTTTGCTGTTTCAGACTGTTCTGCAGCCGTATCTTGCTTTGCCGCTTCAGCCTGCTTTCCTGCTGTATTCTGGTTTGCTGTCACAGGCTGTTTTCCTGCCGTACTTTGATTCACTGCCGCAGCCTGTTCTCCTGCCGTACTTTGGTTTGCTGCCTCAGACTGCTTTTCTGTGGCTTTTTGATTTGCTGTCCCAGCCTGTTTTCCTGCCGTACTTTGGTTCACTGCTGCATCCTGGTTTGATGCCCCGGACTGCTCTCCAGCCGCACCCTGTTTTACTGCCTCCTCAGGCTGCTCTCCAGCCATACTTCCTTCATCTGCATCCACCAGCTCCACGCTGTTGAACTGCAGCACAACAGAAGATGTCTGTTCTGTAACAGTTTCATCTTCCTCTTTGCTCTTCTTTATAAGCTCTGCTTTTATGGCTGCGGCTGTGGAAGTTCCTTTTTTCTCCTTTGCCCTGGCACGGAAGGTATAAACACCGCTTTCCATCCGGTCTAAGGGAATCCGGAACAGGATTTCTTCCTCTGACATGATATTCCCGTCAAAATAGCCATTGTCTTTTGGTTCCGGAATCTCCAGAACCTTTGTAATGCCGATGTATTTTCCTTTTTCCTGCGCCTCTTCCTCTCCTGTTATAGGAATTTCATTATCCTCCCCGGGACTCTTATAGGCATATGCTGTCCCTGTCACCTCACTGATCTGGTTTGTTTTGCCATGGACATATACGTATTCTTCGTCTGCACTTATATTTGTCAGCTTGATAAGCGGATATTCATTTATAATACGCACTCTGGTACTCGCCCTGTTATCCCACTCATCTGTTGCAGTTACCATGATGGTATAGGCTCCGTTCGGAAGGTCGGAAAAGTCAATTGCCCCAAGCTTTTGCGAACTCTTGTTTTCTGTATCGGTATATGTCATGGTTCCTTTTTTGCCGGAACCATTATCATAGGAAATGGAATATTCTGCTAACCGGGTGTCGTCATGGATGCTGCCCACGATATCCACAGGACCTGCTATTCTGGCTCCGTGTGAGGGGGACTCAATGGTAACCTTCGGTGCCGTTACGTCCGGTACGGGAACGTCATCGGTACGGATGATTTCCACATATGGGCAGGAGGAAATACCGTCTGCATCCGTGACGGTTGTTTTCAGCAGATAGGTTTCCCCTCTTGTGAGGACGGAGGGCAGCTCCCCGTTTTTCCATTGTCCGCCTGCCTGCTTCCACTGGCAGGTTACTTCATTTATGTAGTTTGCCCTTCCAAAGGCTTTCTTTTCCAGATGTGTCACCGCATTTATCCTGCTGACGTTTCTTCTGTCATAGGAAAGGAAGGTAGTAGTTTTGCAGACCGGCCTTTTGTAGACATGGAAACCGGACACAATGGGGTATTCTCCCTGATATCTTCCGGTGGCTCCGTTTTTATATCTGGGTGCAGTCTGGAAATATATGTGATAGGTTCCGGGCCTTTCGGGGGTAAACGGCTGTTCATAGGTGCCGGTCTGGGGTTTTCCCGTAAGGGCATTTTCATATTCCACAACAAGCCTTGCGGAGTAGCCGGCATTTTCTGAAAATTCCACATATTTTCCGGCATAATCCACGCCCATTCCACAGAACATGCCTGTATATACATCTCTTTTCAGCAGATGGATGTTCTTTTTCATTGTTTCGGCAAGGGGCTCTGTGTCATCTGCGTAAACTACGACAGCATTTGACTGGATAAGGGCCTTTTCCAGAACTGGATCATCCAGGAGGTTCTTTTCATATGCTTTGTCCGGAAGGATGACAAATCTGATGGATTCCGGCTCCTGAAAATCAATGCTGTCAGCAGTGGCTTTCCTTATGGAAACAGGACATTCTTCTGCGGCACAGCTCTTTTTGACTTTTTCCAGTCCCTCCTTACAGGTCTCCTCCGTGCCTGCAAAGGTGAGTATTTCTACGGAATTCTGAACCTTTAAGCTGCTGTCTGTTTCTGTCATGGCCCACGTCTGGGCATCCAGCAGGACTGCTTTTGGAAGGGAGTCCATGCCGTACTGGTCTGTTGCAACGGCTTTTAACAGATAGACGCAGCCGATATCCGGTTTTTTGGGCAGTTCCCCCTGATTCCAGCTGCTGTCGCCTGCTTTTCTCCACCACAAGGAAACCCTGGAAATTCCTTTGTTTTCCAAAGCTTCTTTTCCGGGAACGTATGCGTCATATGTTATCCGAAACGTTCCTTCCGCCTCTTCTGATTCTCTTATGGCAAGGTCTTTTAATACGGGTCTTTCGGAGCATACAAGCCCATCTGTCAGTGTATGGGACTCAGACCATGCCCTGTAATCCGAAAGTCTTTCATTTCCTGAGGCAGGGTCATCCTGGGCTTTTGCGGAAATATGGTAGGTGCCGTTTTCTGAAACGGTATATGTGCTCCGGGCTTTTCCTGCTGCCGCTTCCTCCCGGGAAATCATGATTTTTTCAGTGCTGTCTCCATTTGAAACGGTGATTTCCTGTTGATGGCATGGGTCGCTTTCCGCATCAGAGTAACAGGTTTCAATGGAAATCTTCTGTCCCGGGAATACGTGGCTGTGCCCTGCTGACTGTTTTGTTTTTTCTCCGGCAAGGATTTGATCGGTTATCTGCCCGGATGCCGGGAGAACTTCCGCTCCTGTCTCCACAAGGGCCTTTTCTATATTTGCCCATTCGGACAGGTCCCATTCTTTCCTGTCAAGGTCTAAGACAATGTAGTCCGCTTCTTCCTGAAGGAACTGCTGTATGTCATATATATTTGATGTGGTGTCCAGCTTTATTGTAAACTGCCCGCTTACGTTGTCGGAGTTGTCCACGGCGCAGATGTGGGCATAGCATTCCTTACCGATGTACCGGGAAGGGATGTCGATATATGACTGGTCATCCACTGCTTTTACAAAGTTCTTTATTTCGCCTGTCAGAAGGCTTTTTTCATAGAGTTCCGGAACCGGGGCGGAATCGTCATTTACCAGAACCGCAAATCCCTTTATTCCGGTTTTCATTTCCTCCTTTACTTCATTGGAGGTTATTATCCGGCTGTATTCTTCTTTGGGCACGGTCTGGACGAAGTATTTGTAGATGGTCCCTTTGTCCCTTCCCTCTATGCGCAGCGCCATTTTATCAAAGTCCGTGCTGGTGAAATAGGCGTCCGTACCTGTGACCTCCGGCGCTTCCATGTCATATGCGGTGGGGTCCTTTGCATAATCGTCAATGGTGTACTGCTTCAGGTAGCACAGGGTATTTGCAAGGATTTTTTTCTCATCGTCGTTGGAAGCGCCGGAATGGCCTGCTTGTATCATTGCAACGGAGTTTTTGCTTAGAAGGTAATAATTTCCGGCTTTTGGTTCTCCCTGATACCGCATCCATATGGTGGTATTTTTTCCAAACTCTTTATCCACATACTGGCTGGATGAATGGGAAAAGGGTACGTTCAGGGTTCCTGTCAGTTTCCATGGATAACTGGTAAGGGGTCCCTCCTTTACGATATCCACCTTGTTCCCACCGCCATCCAGCGTACCATTGGAATTAAAGCTCAGTCCCAGCAGTTCGCCAAATCTGGCAAGCCACGGATGTCTCTGGGCTGCGTTTTGCACTACCGAATCATGTCCGAACAGAACCCCTCTTCCCGACTGGATAAATTTCAGTGTGGCATTGTAGGAAAGTTCATTCAGGTCCCTGCCGCCGTTGCAATCAGAAATCCCAAACACGATTACGTCATATTTGTAATTTTTATCACTATCCAGCAAATACTGCTCAGGATCTTTATTAAACATATAAAAGCTTACGGAATCAATATCCAGCAGTCCTTTTCCTGCACTGACTTTTGAATCCTTCAGAGGTTTGTTCATCCATGAATACAAATCCTGCCTGTGAGGATATACATTCAATATCTTTATATGACTTTCCCCATCCCAGGTGGAAATGCTGGTATATGCTTCTTCCCCCGTCTTCCGGAACAGGCGGCAGCCGGCCAGGCTGCGGATACCCCCGCTGCTTTTCCAGCTCAGGGAAACCGTATCGTCTTCTCCTTCTGTCACCCGGGAGGACAGCACAAGACCATTGGAAGAAACAGAAGCTTCCCCTGCGTTTCCTTCTCCTTCCATGGCATATCCGTAATCAGCCTCTTTAGCTGCATAATTCCTTTCGCCAAGGGCTGCTGCCTGTTTATTTTTATAGAAAAAGCTTCTGAAGGTAACATCATATCCTTCTTCTGTCAGCTTTTTTACTGTTTCCTCCATATCCGGAGCATTCCCGGAGGCTTTATCCGTAATGCTCATAATGGTAACCTTCTTTTCCGGAAGAACGCTGCCGCTGACAGTGGGCGCTTTGTTTAAGACCTGAAAAAAAATCTCTTTTTCGTCATCCAGTGCATTTTCTGTCTGTTCTTTTACGGTAAGCCTTGCCTTATAGCTGCCGGGCCTGTCCGTCCGGATGCTGTATGTATTGGCAGAACGGCTCACATCCGGGCAGGTTTCTTCATATCTGCCATTCCGTCCGCTGTCACAGGTTACGTGAAGCTCACTTTCAATTGGATTTCCATCCGGTGAATAGGAGCAGTCCTCAAGGGAAATGGTGCAGATACCGCTTTTTTCCCTGTAGTAGCTTTTTTCGCATTTTATTTGGGCTACCGGCGGCTTATCTTCTTTTTCCGGCTCTGTGTCCTTTTCTTCCGGATCTTTCCCTTCCGGGTCTGTTCCCTTTCCATCCGGATCTTTCCCTTCCGGGTCTGTGCCTTTTCCATCCGGTTCTTTTCCTTCCGGGTCTGTGCCTTTTCCATCCGGTTCTTTTCCTTCCGGGTCTGTATCCTCCCCTTCCGGTTTCTTTTCTTCCGGCTCCGTATCTCCCGGATCTGTATCCTTCTCTCCCGGCCCCGCATTTTTGGGCTTTACGGCTCCCGGTTCCATATGGCCTGACACTGCTGCCTCTGCCTTTACGGCTTCAGCGATATGGGAAAAGGGAAGCCCGCCATGGCTGTCATCACCACCTGCCTCCGTATATTTATCCGCTGACGCCTTTTCATGGGGCACGGGCTCCTTCACGTCCCGGGAGTCCTGCCGTTTCCCGGCACGGGCTTCATCAGAACCGGTATTTTCCAGAACCTCACCGTCTTCCGGTCCTCCTGCAGGCTTTTCCTGTCTGGCCTGTTTTTTTCCTGTGACCTGGCTCCTTCCGGGAGCATAAACTGTTTCCGGTATCAGTCCCGCCAGTATGGCTGCAACAAGTATGATGGAAATCGTTTTCCGAATTCTTTTTCCGGCTTTTATTATAGTTGTCTTTTGATTTTCTTTGTTCATGGTTATCCTTTGTTCTTTCTCTACCCTAAATAATGTAGTCTTTCTTATTATTTTTATTACTATAACAAACGAAAATCATTTTTGTCAATGGTTATCTATAAATGTTAGTTATATTTTTGTAACAGTTCCGATCTTTAAACGATTCTTCCATCCTTCAAACATATCTTTCTCTTACACATAAATCTGCATACCTCCAAAGCAATTATTAAAATGTTTATCAGCTTATGCCTTTGTACAGTCCTGACTGCACTTTTTAATATAAATTCCATATATACCATTATTTAATTGCCTCCTCAAGAGGTATGTTTATTATCTTTATCATCATAAATCCCAGGAAGATTGTAATTATAGGTATCGTAATAGAATATCCAATCAGTAAAAAGCTTTTATAATCAGGCCAGAATATCATACTGTATAATCCACCTGCCACACCTGACAGCAATATAATTTTTAGATACCTTTTTCCCTATTACTGCATAATCGTAATCCTCTTTAAAATCTCTTTTCTTAAAGAAACACCCTTACTGCATCGGCAGATTTACATAGCTTTTGTTAAAATATATGAGCCGCACCTTCATTCCATCCACTTTTCCTTCAGAAGTAATTACAAGCTTTTCCCCGATGCTGTCTATAAGCCTGAATAAATCCTTTGGCAAAAGCTCTTCCTCTCCTTTGTCATATGTTCAAACATCTGTCACTCACAAAAAACAGACTGCCAGACCTTTCCCGATAGTCTGACAGCCCGTTTTTCACGTTTTCTGCAATAGCATCTCCCTCTAAAAAATATACTCGTCACGTTTCTAAGTCATTCCCTCAATGACTTCTTTCACCAATCTTGCTATTGCAATAATTCTTTCTTGTTTTCCCTCATATAAATTCTTATTCCCCGCTCCGGTATATCCGGAATCTTTCTGCCTCATTACACATATTCCTTTTTTGGATATTGTGTCAGAAAATATTTATATCGCAGAAGTTTCCCGTCTTCTGCTTGTTTGTTACATATTTCTCTTTATTTTTACTCTTTATGCAAATATTCCCGACACATTTTATCCCGGCTTTGACCTATTTCCCAGTAGGCCAAATAAGTTTTATTAACCAATAAAAAATGTCTAATTGAAACATTTCTCTCCTCCTTTCAACAGTATTTTACTGCAACCTTACCAGAATATGCAAGCATTCTGTTGTATTCGCTGGAATTTTGTTGTAAGTGTTTCTTTTTTGGAAAATTTACACTCAACAGTTGTCATATTTTAAAATCTGCTGTAGTAATTTGCCTATAAGTCTATTACATTAGGAAAAACTATTTGGGAACTAAAATATCCATCTCTGTTTTCAAGCTCTAAAGTTCCCTTATATTTTGCTACAATGCCTTTTATATTTTCCATACCGTATCCATGAAGCTTCTTATCCTTTTTGCTGGTATACCTTTTACCCAGCTTTTCAATTTCCACCGGTTTTTCAACCGGATTCCTCACTACGATTCCAATACTTCTCTTATAAAAAGAAATATCTACATAGATTTCCCTTGGCAGATTACCCTGATAATTTTTCATTGCCTCCTCGCTGTTTGACAACAGGTTATAAAACAATGAACAAAGCTCCGGGGATTTGATTTTTAAATTTTTGGGCAGACTTCCTTTTAATACAATTTTGGTTCCATGCTTTTCCGCTTCCTTTGCCACATCATTCAATACCGCATTAATAATATCATTTCCGCTTTGAAAAGGCATATCAATTCTTTTAATCGTATTGTTCTTTAACTGCTTTATGTATCTTTTTGCCTCTTCATAATTTTCATCTGTAAGAAAGGCTTCTATGCAGCCCAGATGCGCTTTTAAGTCATGGTTTATCTTTCTTGCTTCCTTATCCTTATAGTCCAGCATTTTATAATACTTTTCCTGAATTTCTAAATATTCATCCTTTGATTCATTTTCCATCTGATAATATTTTCGATTTATGTCAACTATTATAAATATAATAATTACTGCTATAATAATCATGCATACTAAGAGTAATAAACCCATTGTAATACTGTTAGCCACTTCTTTACCATTAAAAAACATACCTATTTCCGCCTGAACTACAAAAAACAGTAAACTTATTTCAATTATGATACATAGAAACAAATGATACCAGGCTATTTTGTTAAAATAATGAGACAAATCTATAATTTTTTTACGAAACAAGATTAAAAATATTATAGTCCCCAAGCTAAGAAATATTCTCTCATTTCCGCGCAATAAAATGGAATTGTAATTAGTTATTCCCGCCAAAATCATAATATAAACTGCTATTCTTTGCATGAGAACTAAAATAATTTCTGTAATTAAAAAATGTATAAAATTAATAAATTTCTTTCCTTCAATTAAAGATAAAATACACACTACTCCAACCGGATACATAAGCAAATCTTTCATATTCAGCTTACTCTCTACAAAAGGAACCCCCACCATCACCACTGCAACAACCAAAAACCGCCAATACTTTTTTGTAATCTCCTTCTGCCACAAATACTTCATAGCCAGCAGGCAATATGCCATATAAATATATTCACCCAGCAAATTCAACAACATAACCAACACCCCTTATTAAAGCAGCATGTTCTTTATGTATTCACTATAAGCCTGATTCACTGCTTTCCGCCTTCTGGTTGAAATTGAAAATTCAGTATTATCATCCATAATAACCTTTTGACCTACTTCCTTTGCATGGAAAAAGTTTATAATAACACTTTGATGGATTCTGCAAAATCCCTTATCGGACAGCTCTTCTTCCCAAGCCTTTAAGCTTTTTCGTATGAGAATCTCTTCTTTCCTTAATACAATCTTGCTATATTGATTACTGGCTGCAATATAACAAATCTGCTCAGTGGAAAAGACATTTTTCTTTCCCCCGGTTCCTTCCAATTCTATGAAATCCCTCTTGGCATCCCATTTAGAAACCTTATCCATGGCACTTGTTAACTCTGTCAGCCTAACCGGCTTTTGAATAAAGGAAACAACCTGTATTCCAAATGCTTCATTCATCCGATTTCCATAATTGGTAGTAAATACAATATGTACATTTTCACGAGTACTTTCCAGTCTGTCTTTTACTTCAATTCCGTCTATACCTTCCATGTCAATATCCAGAAATAGTATTTCCACGTCACCTAAATCAGTCAGGCATTCTTCTCCTGAAGAATATTCAGAAATAACTGCAAGCTTTCCATGCTGTTTGCAATATTTCTGAATTACTTCAATCAGTTTTTTCCTATGTAGCTTTTCATCATCGCATATAGCAATATTAATTGTTTCAATATTCATTTCCCCAACTTTTTTACCCGTATCCTTTCATGCAACCCTTCTAATGCCAATAGTTAGCCTTTGTTATCTCAAGTATACCAAAATTAACCATAAGTGCAATCTATTTTACGTATTACTTTATATATTTTTTATAAAAAAAAGTGCACACCTTGCTTGCGTACACTCTTTTTATATCAGTTTTATTTTATTTCTTATAATATTAATTCTAATTCACATAATATTGTCTCTTTGCTTTCATATCATACATAAAACCGGTTTTATCCGTGGAAATCCCTATCACTGTCTTTTCATCTCCGGAAACATATCCCTGAATCAAGGCATCCGTATCATAAACAGTTACCTGCCCCAAATCTCTCATGTTATGTGCCACTAACTTACCCTCTTTGTTCACGGTAAACAACTCATTTTCTCGTTGATAATAAAATCCACTGTACATTTCTGCCCGCTCTAACGGTCTGCCGTCCGACAACTGATATGCCTCTATGCCATTGCGTTCTATAAGTAAAAATCGGTTTTCCTCCTCCAACAGAATAATTTCTGCAACTGTGTCCTTTGGCTTAAAATGATACACCTCCTTCTGCCCGTTGGAACGATATGCCGTTATCAGATCACTGGTATAAACTAAAAGCAATTCATTATCCGAGGTTGCTTCCACATCATAAACCACAGTATCTGCCCTGACTATGGGCTCAGCCTTGCTTCCTAAAGCATTTTTATAAATAAAAATTTTATTTGAACCCATGGGCTCTTCTATAATTTTGTGCCGATAATGGTGCACATGGCGCATCCTGTAATCTCCGCCTTCCATATACTGCCTGTTGAGCACATCTTTATCCTTTATAATGCCGGCAATCACAGAACCATCCGAAAGTCCCACAACAACCGTATTATTTTCTTCCATCACTTCAACGCTGCAAATGCTGTTATTATAATGTATCTCCCGAAGGATGCTGCCATCTTTTCTGGACACAATACATATACTGCTGCCGTTGGCATAAACGATGCTTTCGTCCATAACCTGAATCGGGGAGGAAATGGACATCATTCCTTCTATTACAAAACGCACTGTTCCATCCTGATTAAAACAGGTCAGATTCTGGTTCATGGTCATGCCAAACTCTCCCAGCATGTTTCTATCATAGGAAAGCACATAGCATTCCCCCTGGTCGGCTGGAAAGATTTCCTCCAGGCTGGTAAATTCCGTTTCACACATCCAGACAGTTTTCCAGTCAGAGGTTGTCATCAATATGCATTTTCCCTTTCCCTCTTCAAAAAAAGAAGTCAATGAAGCCGCAAAGTAATTCCCGTCCGGGGAAAATCCCATGGCATTGCCCATGCCTGCATATCTTGCATTGCTATAACTCCCCATAACTTTTCCGGTTGCAGTATTGTATATGGAAATAACCGTGCCTTCCGCCGAAGCGGCCATAGTCCGGTCCTCAGACAGAACCAGCCTGGAAACGGATACATCTGAAACCGACCATTTAATGGAAAAATCTCTGGCATCCATACAGGCAATGCCCTTTTCCCCGCCGCATATTATAGTAGTCTCATCTATAAAAACCAGATTTTCCTTCCAGTCAATTTCTACAGGGTCCTCCGCCCTCGCCAGTATTTCTCCATTGTCCACATCCCAGCTATAAAGCTGTCCCAGCTGGTCCCTGGAAACCAGAATGGTCCCGTCCGTATTCAGGGCCGAGGTTTCTGTTATAGTATCATGGGCAAGCATTAAATGAGGTGCATAACTTGATTCATTTTCATATACCTGCAATATCTTTGCCAACGCTGCAGTGGATTCTGCTACAACGGGTCTTTCCGGCTCTTCTAAATCCTCCGGGACTCCCGCCATGGCTATTAACAGGCCTCCTATTTTATCTCCATCCTCATATACGCCGATGGCAGAATTGCTTAAGGATTTTGATTGAAGTGCCTTTAAATCCTCCGTCTGGGCCTGAATCTGTATAGACTGCTTCTGAATCCGCAATGCCTGATAAGTGCTGAATGCACCAAAAATAAGGCAGATGCTTCCTGCCGCAGCAAAGGTAACCAAAAGCCTCTTGATTTTCCTTTCCCGATGCCGCTGCTTTAAGTCATCATACTCACAGCCCAGCATGGGAGCAGCCATGCGAAGCAGCTCTTCTTTCATTCTGGTTTTGATTTCTTTTCTGGAGCTTCCCCTTACATCAGCAGCCAAAGGCTCCACTGTTTTTTCTTCATAGGTAACAGCACCATCCTCTGCCATAACCTTCTGCTTTATTTTACAAAGCTGGGGCGGAAATGCCTCCGAAGGCTCTCCTTCAATTAAAACTGCCAGTATATGGGAAGCATCCCGATATTCCAAAAAGGTTTCTATCTCCCTTTGCACCCAAACGGATTCTATTGTTCTTGGAGAACAGATGACAATGAGAAATTCTGATTCCTTTAATGCTTCCGTAATGGGCGCTGACAGATTGCCCGCCAGCGGAAGCTCATCCTTGTCCCGAAAAACCCTTTTTATCCCCTGTTTTCCCGTTTCTTTTACTTCCTTATCCGCAAGCTTGGGCACCTTGAAATTTTCCAGTTGCTTATGGAGCAGTTCCGCTACAAAGCTGTCCAGCTCTGCATGTCGGTAGCTGATAAAGGCATCATATTTAAATACTTTCCGGTTCATACATATTCCTCATAGGTTCTTGAAAATATATTTTGCTCTATCACATAAATATCATGCAAATCGTCACATCTTACCGCTATATAATCCCCGGCTTCCCCAAGCATATAATTGGTATTATCCCATGCGGTAAATATTTTCACCTGAGTTGAAAGGGGTTTGGCAAATATAATAGTCTCTCCGGCGGGAATACAGCTTCTTGCATATTTCACCACTTTTTCTGAGGTTCCCTGTATTTGATTGTGCACGCTTGGAATATATTCTGTTTCTATGTCATAAGGGCAGTCAGTTACCTGATAGGATTTTAAAAACTTCTCTTTTTTTATAGGATATACTTCTCCCTGAATCCCAATCATCAGATAGATATCTTCCTGCACCTGTATTTCCAAATCTCCTTCCAGTGTACGGACAATAATAGGGGTTCCCGCCGGATATACGTCCGTCAGCATGACATAACCTAAAGGAAGCTTCTTCTTTTTGTAGCGCATCATATGGTCCGTTTCTATTTGATAGTCCTTTGCATAAATGACCTGATAGCTGTTTACATATTCCTTCATTTTTTCGTAAAAAAACTGTTCCGGTTCCAGCTCTTTATGCTGCTCTTTGTAAAGCTTTCCGCTTATAAAGCCTCCCGCCTTCTGTCCATGCCCTCCGCCGGAACCAATGCCCTTTGTAAAAAATGCCGCCATGTCGCTTGCCTTTATTTCTTTATCGCAGCTTCTGAAAGAAAGCTTATAGCCATCCCCTACGGGGCAATAGATGATACATGTATTCACCACATCCGTCTGAAGCACGAAATCACTGATGATTCCCAATATATTAGGGTCGCAGGGCCTAACTTTTACTATGGAGAAATTCAGGTCATGCTTAAAATGATGGTGTATCAGAGCTTCCCCTGTAATCTTCAACTCTTCCTGAGAAATATTTGAATTTTTCAGCCTGTTCATCATGCCTTTATCCACAAACAACTCATCCCGCATATCTTTGTCCACAGGATAATACACATCCCCAAGCTGCCCGGTGTCCATGTAAAGGCCATAATACAAAGCGGTTGCTAACAGCGGCCTTTCATTTACCTCAAAGCCCGCCTCTGAAAGAAGCTGCCAGACGATTGTGGAGCAGCTTCCGTAATTGCTGCGGATATCTATAAAATCTTCCCGGATGGCAGGGTTTTCCTCTCCTGCCGCTTCTGCCCTTTCTGCTGCTTCCGCCCTGGGACCCGTAATTTCATTTTGTGCCTCATTCCCAGCAGGCATCTCTCTTTGATGGTGGTCTATGACCGCAATCTGCTTTGCCGGAAATTTTGTAACGTTTCCTGTGCCGTATTGACAGTCCACCATAACAAGCAGCTCCGGCATTGGAAAACCTTCGGGATTTTCCACGTATTCTATGGGAATGGCAAAGGCTTCTTTCATAAGCACCAGATTGCTTTTCTGTATCTGGAATCTGCCGCTGTAAAGAAACCTTACCTGTTTCCCTTTTTCCTTAAAATAGCTGTATAAGGCAAATCCGGAGGCTAAGGCGTCAGCATCCGGATTGTCGTGGCACTGTATTGTTATATTTTGAAATGGTTCCAGTTGGCTTAAGTTCATTTGGGGAGGACTCCTGTTCTGATAGTTTATAGAATAATTTTAGCATAGAATGGGGAAAAGACAATATAGGATTGTTAACATAAAGGTAAAAAGAGTAACAGTTCAGCCCTCAGCCTTCCCACACCGGAATCAGAACCGGCTGCAGGCAGAAAATGTTTCTACGTCGCCACGCTCTCGCTCTGATAAAAACGCAGCAGTGCTAAGCTCGAAAATACCTCGCTAAGCGCTGGCGTTTTTATAAGGGCTCCTTTAGAAATCATTTTCTGCCTGCAGCCGGTTCTGATTCCGGTGTGGGAAGGCTGAGGGCTGAACTGTTACTAAAAAGAGGGGATTCTATCATGCTATTGCTGTTCCTTTCCTCTGGCACTTTTTTATTTGCTATTCACATCTATCCTTTACAAACGCAAATAACTTCTCTAATCCTATGTAGATACCTGCTCCCAAAATAATTGTTCCACCTAATCCTGCTAAAGGCAATGCCGGAAAATTCAAATGGAATATTTTTATGCAGGAAAGAAAAACAGCCGCCTCACATACATATAATACTAAAAAAGTACGAATATTTTTTCCTCTTTCACCCCAATATGCAATTAAAATTATAAACAAGCACACAGCCAGACAACGCAGCCATGTCAAAAAAACGATTGTGGGATAGTTTGCTATTTCCTCATATTGATATTTTTGGGGATATTCATGTAATACCAACGCAATATAGCAATATGCCATAATGGGAAAACAAACGGCAAACGCCAAGCCCTCTCCTTTTTTCTCTTCTTTAGCATCTATGTTTAGAGGCTTGCTTTTCCATAGAAAATGTAGAAAAATAGCTGATGCAATTGGAACAATAACAGCTAAAGCTAATAAAGAAAGCGCCCAACTAAGTCTTTCTCCTATATCACTTCCATGCTCCCTGCTTATCTGAAATATAAAATGTTCCGGATAATACGTCTCTGTCAAATATAAAACCTCAAATGCTAAAATATATCCGATTATATTTCCAATCACATATGGTTCTGTTACTGGTTTTTCCTTTATAATTCCATATCGAAATATGCTATATGTTCCCAACATTATACAAGGGAACAAAATTCCCATTACTAGTTGTGTCAAAAGTATGCTTGATGAGGCAAATACGACTACAATAAAGCAAACTGTAAATTGTATAATAATTCCAAATAACATATCGCAAAAATACTTTATCATTGCTATTTCCTCCCACGCAAAAAGAATCTTTCCATTCCCCTGTAAATACCTGCCCCCAAAAACAACAGGATTCCTAATCCTTCCATAGGTTTTATAGAAAAAGCTAATGAAAATTTTATATTACAAATTAGCAAAATAAACATCTCAAATATATAGGCACCTATGACATAACGAATATTCTTACCTCTTGCACAATAATACACAAGCAAAACAATCACGAGACTCATTACAAAAATACTGACTAATAAAAAAACAGATATATCTGATTTGATATCATTAGCCATTCCATTATAAATTTCTATACAGATATAAAATAATGCTGCTCCAACAGGAAGCAAAAGAACAGCCAGCCCCATGGTTTCGCCTTTCCATTTTACTTCCATATTATTCTTATCTTCTGTACTTTTTGTGATGAATTTTAAAAATATTTCGGATGTAACCAGACTTAAGATTATGCTGGTAATTAAAATACTTCCATCAGAAAGTGCGTTTCCAACAGCGAAAAATCCTTCCATACTATATTCTGGCTGATGATAAAATGTTTTTTTAATCACATCCTCAAATAAGTTCATAGCCAAAAATCCCATAGGTATACCCAAAACAATTCCTTTTAGAATAGAATCCTTTACCAGACCTTTTCTTATAATTATATGCCTAAACATTGCGTATATTGTTAGCACTATAACAGGAGCTATGATACCGATTATTAACAAAGTAATCCATGGCTTTGAAAAATGGAAAAATTCTACAAACAATATAACACTGACTTCTAAACATGCCCCGAGCAACATATCAATAAAATATCTCATCCTGTCTGTTCCTACCTCATGCTAAATTTTCCTTATTACCCTTATCCTAGTTAATTATAACAGTCTTTGAAAGTCCTGTCTTTTTCTTTTGCAATAGCTTTTTATAGCAGCCAAAGCTTATCACGCCCACAAGAAAACCAAATAATCTTATTACAAAAAACGCTTTATCATTTCTATTTCTCTCATCCTTTATCCAGCTTTAATCCTATAAACAGCCTTTCAGCTCCTTTATAAATGCCCGCTCCTATAATAAGCACTCCGCCCAAAGCTGCTAACGGAATGCATGGAAAAGGCAATTGAAATCTTTTTATGCATAATAAAAAGAGCACTGCTTCCATTCCATATGCTGCCAGCATATAATGAATCTTGTTTCCCCTCATAGATATATATATGAGCAGCACTGCTATCAGACATATAAACAGACTTCCTGTCCACGCAAAGCCCACAATTACCGGTGAATTTTCGGCTTCTTTATAGGAAACCATACTTTTACAAAATTCCGGAACGGCACTTGCTATAAAACAATACCCGGCAATCGGAAAATATAATGCAAAGCCTGCCGCTTCCCCTTTCTGCATTTTCTTCCTATCTCTATTGGAACGGCAATCTTTTAATATGTAAAATAAAAATATAAAGGTTATAATCGGAGCAATAACAATTACGCCAATCATACATAGACCACGGCACAATTGATGCCCCAATGCATTAAAGCCTTCTCCCAATTGAACCACATTTAATATTAAAACGTTTGGAGTATATGAATAAAACAATTTTATTATAAAGGCTTCTAAAAACTCACCTAATATACACCCCATTACACAGGTCCTTGCTGAAGCTTTTTCACTTGTTATGACATACCGAAAGGTACTATATATGCCCAACAAAAAGCAGGGAAATACAATTCCCAATATGAAAATCGTAAGCCCTATATACCAATCTACATTACAGAAAATCTGTATAACCAACATTGGTAAAAAACCAACTATGACTCCAACTGTCATATCAATAAAATATCTCATTACGTCTGTTCCTTTCCTCTGACACTTTGTTACTTTCTATTCCCATCTCTCCTTTACAAACGCAAATAACTTCTCTAATCCTTTGTAGATACCTGCTCCCAAAATAATCGTCCCACCTAATCCTGCTAAAGGCAATGCCGGAAAATTCAAATGAAATATTTTTATACATGAAAGAAAAACAGCTGCCTCACATGCATATAATAATAGAACGGCACAAATATTCTTTCCTTTTTCGATCCAAAATGCGATTAAGACTACGAATAGGCATGCAGATAGACCAAGTAGCCATGCCCAAACGCTTATAGGATAATTTGCTATTTCTTTATACGGATATTCTTTAGGATATTCCTGTAATACCAACACAATACCCCAATAAGCTATAACCGGAAAACAAAAGGCAAATCCCCAACTCTCTCCTTTCTTTTCTTCTTTTGTATCTATATGTAAGGGCTTGCTTCTCCATAACAAATCTAGAAATATGGACGATACAATTGGAATAATAACAGCCAGTGGCATTATGCACAATACGCCATAAAGTGAATCTCCCATTGAATTGATACTGAAAATTTTGGCTATTTGAAATATAAGGTGTTCTGGATAATACGTCTCCACCAAGTAGAAAACCTCAAATATTAAAATGCTTCCAATCACATTTCCAATTACATACGGTTGAATCACTGGCTTTTCCTTGACAATGCCATATCGAAATACACTATATATTCCCAGCATTATACAAGGAAATAGAACTCCCATTACTAATTGTGTCATAAGTATGCTTGGATAGTAAAATATAGCTACAACCAAGTAAACCATGAATTGTATAATAACTCCGGCTATCATATCAATAAAATATCTCATTGTGCCCGTTCTCACCTCCTGCTAAATTTTCCTTTTTACCCTTATCCTACTTAATTTTAACAGTCTTTGAAAGTCCTGTCTTTTTCTTTTGCAATAGCTTTTTATATGATTTCCTTTTTGATTTTGCCACACGGATAACTGCCTTTTTATTTATGCCTTTCAAAGCATTTTTTCCAATCTTCTTTAGGACCTTGGATTTTATTTGAAGCTTTTTTAATTTGCTGCAATGATAAAAAGCTTTATCCCCAATGGATTTCACATATTTTCCTATAGTAACCTTTTGAAGTTTTTTCAAATTTTTAAAGGCATTTTTTTCAATTGCCGTTACTTTAAAAACAATGCCGTCAATTACTACTGTATTATGGATTACAATGCTTTTTGCCTTTTTATTTTTACATTTCACATAAGAAACAGTTTTATTTTTATGGCTAAAACTTGTTATTTTATAGACAGCATTTCCCACGGTTCTTTTACTTCCCTTTTTAAGTTTATCCTCGCCTTTACTTCCTATATCACCCTTTATTTGGTCTTTGTCCTTACTCTCTTCTTTTTGTGATATATCTTCTGATGTATTCCAATATGTGATTTTGGGTTGTCCATCATAGGCATAATTACTTTCTGTTGTATTG
Organism: uncultured Lachnospiraceae bacterium; assembly: GCA_947382355.1. Classification (GTDB taxonomy): domain Bacteria; phylum Bacillota; class Clostridia; order Lachnospirales; family Lachnospiraceae; genus RGIG3040. The sequence continues at coordinate 11,811 of CANCYR010000038.1, read as the reverse complement.
GGATAACAGGTTATTTCCTGAATTGCCTTGCTGTTATAAAAGCTATTTATTCCTATTTGTGCATTCTGACTGTAAAAGTACAATTTTTTCAATGCTGTACAATCTGCAAAAGCCAAATCCTCAATTTTCTTAACGGTCTTTGGAATTATCACTTCTTCCAACAATGCGCACTGATAAAATGCCTTTAATGGTATTGCATTCATATTTTCCGGCAAAACTACCGTTGTTATATTTGTTTTTTCCAGGCTAAAAGATTTCAGGTACTTTAATTTACTTATATCAAATTTTCCTGTTAACCACAAACCCTCAAACCAAAGTCCAGTAATATGATATAAACCATCTTTTTGTTTTTCCCATGTAACATGCTCCCAGCAACCCGGCTTTTCTCTATCAAAATAGATACTAGTTCTATTTTCTTCAAAATCCACAAAGTTTAAGATTGTGTCAACATCCTCTTTTGCAAATTCTTTAAAATCTGCTTTTAAATACTGAGGAGTAAGTTCTAATATACTTTCTGCTCCTTCATAAGCTTCTTCAATTTCCGAAACTATTTCCTCCTGCAGATAATTATAATATCCATAAATTTCAGTTAACAATGAGCAACCGCTGATTTCCAGTTGTTCCAGTCCTGCCTCCACACAGTTCATTCGCACAAGTTCAGGACAATCACAAACGAATAAGGAATCTATCTGATTTCTTGATAAGTCAAGAACCTTTAATTTTAAAAGATTGGAAATTCTTATATTGCCCTCTAATTCACAAGCTAATAAAGAAATCCTATCCACATAATAAATCCCACTTTCATATTTCCACTCAATTCCATACCATTCCTGTGGTTTGGACAAGTCCCAGCCTAATTTTTGCAGATTTTCACCAATAGAAGCTATTTGCTTTAACACTGCAATGTCTGTATCGCAAAAGTCTGCTCCTTCCGGAACGTTCTGTTCTTGATACAAAATTCTATTTTCTTCATTTTGGGACAGAATTTTGAAATCTGTAAAATCTGTAAAATAGTTGTATTCACAATTAACATTTCTTAACTGATTATTTTCCGGCAATATCATTTTTGCTATTTCATTAGAATCACACAATAGTTTAAAAAGCTTTGATAAGACGGATAAATCCAATTTGGTTAGCTGATTATTGCTGCACAGCAGTTCTTCCATTTCCGTACAATCTGACAGCTCCAAAGCTTGAATCCGGCAGCCTGAACAATCCAAATATTTTAGGTTGCCACTGCCTTTCAGATATAACGTTTCAAGTGTCATATTAAAATAGCATTCCAAATTTTCCAGCAGAGAACAATTTGTTACATCAAGAGATTCTAAGCTGTTTCCTGAGCAATCCAGAAATTGCAAATGACTGAATCCACTTAGATTCAAATTTCCGGTTAAGTTTCTATAGGATAAATCTATCATGGACACATATCCCTCTTCATCAAATGTAATGCCATTCCAGCTATCAGGATTCTCTATGTTCCAATCCAAGTTTTCCTTATTGTCATTCTGATTGATAAAAACCTTTATTTTCTGCTTTTCCTCTTCTTGTGTCAGGTTGGATTCAGGCAAGCTTTCTTCTGTCCCGGTTTTAGAATCTATATATGTATTGTCAGATGTATTTATTGTATTGCCCGATATAGCATTGTCTTGAATAAAATCCAAAGATGTAGCATTTTGGGAAACGCTTCCTAATTCCAGATGATTTCCTGATATTGTATCTGTGATATGCCCTTCTTTCTCTACAACAGGAAAATTTGATGCATTTTTTTGTTGATTAATTTTAGCATCAGATATCTTTTTGAATCCTGATTTGGAATATGCTACATTATTTGTGTCTATGGAACAGTTAGTTGTAAATTGGAATGCTCCCAGTTTTGTTGCAATATAGTATGTATAGGATTGGTGAGTGTCGTTAATATTTTTTTTAATTTTTTGTCCATTTACAAAAAAAGCCAATACCTTCCATAATGGAGTATATCTTGTACAAAAATCTATCATTGTTGATACGGTGAAAACATCTCCTTCACCATGAGCATATGGAGCAATCCCTAATACAAAGAAATCATATAGGCTAACCGAATTTAACCTTTCTCCTTCCTTACGTTGCTCATAATACTCCCCACTATCCTTCCAAACCTTCCCCACATGCTTCAACAAATCGGTCGTAGCATTTAAATTGAAGTCCGCTTCACTACGCTTTGAACTCAATCCTGTGTATCTCCTCATACCATCCCTAAATTCACGATTACTTTCATACAACCCATCTGCCGATGCCACAAGCGTTTTCCCATAATTTCCATACCCCCAGCTTGCTAACGGTACACTTGGAACAAAATCATCCAAAAAGCAATAATTAAAAATATTGTCATATGGCTTATTATTATATAGCGTGGTAGCATTTGCAGTGGCAAATGTATATCCAAAAACATCTCCTATAGAATTTTTTGTACTGCTCATATCAGTTAATTCAGCCGCCAATAAATTTGCAATAGCGCCGCCTCTGCTATGACCTGTTACCCATATAACAGAATTATTTGTTTGGATTCCCTTTGCCTGTAACGTGCCCATATATACTTGAAGATCAATCAGCACTAAGTTTTTGGCAATTTGAAAGCTATAATGGGTGTTCTTATAAGCTTCTGAATATGACTTACCTGTCAGCTTCATATTCCCTTCCCATTCCACACCATCCGTACCACGTATGTCAATTACAATCTGATTTTTCTTTTCCCCCTTATAATATATTTGTCTATTTGCAAAAGTATAGCTGCAATTATGTTCATTGGCATCCCTGTAAGTGGAAGAAGCTTTAATATTCTCAAACCCATCCTTCTGCAATTGCGCCTCTAACAGGAAAGGCTTATTTCTCCTACCATTTTCCGCTACAAAATATTGTCCATTTCCGGCCACACGGTACTCATCATAAGCCAGCATCGCATACAGAGCCGAGGTCTCTGCCAATTCCCGGCTATAGTTATTTACATCATAATTAAAATCATATACTTTTTTGTTTAATTTTCCATATTCCCTTCCTTCACAAATTCCGGAATAAATGTTAAACACATTTAACGGCACCTTACTATTCTCTTTTGTGCCATTTCCCAATTGTCCCGCATCATTTTTTCCCCATGTCCATACATTTCCATCCTGAGTAAGCGCCATACCTGTGCGGTTTCCCCATACTGCTTCCACTACATGGTCCATAATTTTAATTGGTTCACAACTGGATTCATCTTTGCCATTTCCTAACTGTCCATCGTAACCTGCTCCCCAGGTATAAAGACTTCCATCCTCTGTAATGGCAGACCCGTTTTCATAGCCCATGCATACGCTTTTTACATTATCCATAATCTTTACCGGTTCAGATTTATGTATATAACTTCCATTCCCCAGTCTGTCTCCCCACGCATACAAACTTCCATCCTCTGTCACTGCTGCCATGCTAAACATGCCAACACTGACAGAAATAACATTTTTAAGCCCCTCTACCTCTTTCGGTACAGCACTATCTTCTTTTGTTCCTGCTCCAGCTTTCCATTATGATTTTGCCCCCAGGTATATAAGTTGCCATCCGTAGTAATTGCTGCAACTGTATTTCCACCCACGCACGCAGTTGCTATATTATCCATAATTTTCACCTGGGTGTTGTGTATTTTTTCGTTTACTGCCTCCGTCAACTCTCCATGCATATTGGAACCGCAGCCATACAGTTCATTATCGTTTGTTACTATCATGGTAACCCCTTTTCCCATGCTAATACTCCTTACATTTTGAAGGATTTCTTTTCGTTCCTTGTCATGTTCCGTTCCTTCTCCATTACCGCACATTCCCCAAATATTCCACCCCCATGTCTGCAAGGTTCTATCCTGAAGAATAACACCGATAGAACCTTGTGCCATGTCTCCACCTACGATTCCTTCCAGTTCTTCTGCCTGAATCGGTATGGTTGGAATATTACTGTCTACTCCATAGGCGTCCGGAGGATAATAACTGTTTCCCCATGCATACAGTTTTTCATCCTTGGCAATCACACCAAGCATATATTCACCTGCCAAAAGCCTTGGCTGTATCTCTTCCACTTTTTTCCCGTTATATGCCTTTACATCACAGTTCCATCCTGGAAATTCCGGAAAAGCAGCCGCAAAAATTGTAACTGCTATTAAAAGTGACATGGTTCTATTTATTATTTTCTTCACCTTGTCTCCCCCTTTACACTTTGAATCACTTAAAAATTTTGGTATCATCAGCATACTTTCTTGTAGCAGCTTCTGCAATACTTTTGGGAAGTTCGGTATTTTTCTGGGAAGTTTAGTGTCTTTTTACAAAATATTTTTTTAAAAAAGAGCATCCTTCTAAGAAGGACACTCTTTCCTAATATAATCTCTGTTACAAATATAAATTTAAAACGCTTATTTCAATACCTCAATCCGGGCAATGGCTCTCTGCAAAGCCGTCTCCGCACGAAGAATATCCGTTTCGGAAGATTTCTCGCTAATCCTATGCCTTGCCCTTTCCTTTGCTTCCTCTGCTCTTGTAAGGTCAATCTCATTTGGCCATTCAATGATTTCCGCCATAATGGTTACCTTATCCTGAAGAATTTCCACAAAGCCTGCATGAAGTGCTGCTTCTTTTGTCTCTTCACCGTAAATGGTCAGTACGCCCGGCTTTACAATGACTGTCATGGGGATATGGCCTTTTAACACGCCTATTTCACCCTCAGTAGTATTGAACTCCACCATGGATGCCTCTCCCTCATAAAAAATCCGGTCCGGAGTAATAATTCTTAATTCAAAATTCTTTCCTTCTGCCATATGCTCACCCCTTACTTCACACGGGCAAGTACTTCATCTATGGTTCCGGCATTTAAGAAATGACCTTCCGGAATATCATCATGCTTACCTTCTAATATTTCCTTAAAGCCCCGGATAGTCTCTGTAATAGGCACATATTTACCTTCCAGTCCGGTAAACTGGGTAGCTACGAAGAAAGGCTGTGATAAGAATCTTTGTACCTTTCTTGCCCTGTTTACTACCAGCTTATCTTCTTCTGAAAGCTCATCCATACCTAAGATAGCGATAATATCCTGCAGCTCTTTATATTTCTGAAGTATTTCCTGCACTCCTCTGGCTACCTGATAATGCTCGTCACCAAGAATTCTCGGGTCAAGGATTCTGGATGTGGACTCTAACGGGTCTACAGCCGGATAGATACCAAGCTCTACTATGGAACGGGAAAGTACCGTTGTTGCATCCAGATGGGCAAAGGTCGTTGCCGGAGCCGGGTCTGTCAAGTCGTCAGCCGGCACATAAACTGCCTGAACAGATGTAATGGAACCGTTCTTTGTAGAAGTGATACGCTCCTGCAGGGCACCCATTTCTGTCTGTAAGGTAGGCTGATAACCTACTGCGGAAGGCATACGTCCAAGCAAAGCGGACACCTCAGAACCTGCCTGGGTAAAACGGAAAATGTTATCAATGAATAACAATACGTCCTTACCGCCCTTATCACGGAAATATTCCGCCATGGTAAGACCCGTAAGACCAACTCTCATTCTGGCTCCCGGGGGCTCGTTCATCTGACCGAATACCATGGTAGTCTTGTCGATAACCCCTGACTCTGTCATTTCATGGTAAAGGTCGTTTCCTTCTCTTGTTCTTTCTCCTACTCCTGTAAATACGGAATATCCGCCATGCTCTGTGGCAATGTTACGGATCAGCTCCTGAATCAATACGGTCTTACCTACGCCTGCACCGCCGAACAGTCCGATTTTACCACCCTTCTGATAGGGGCACAACAGATCTACTACTTTAATACCTGTTTCCAGCAATTCTGTTTCCGTAGACTGCTCGGAAAATTCCGGTGCCGGTCTGTGAATCGGCTCATAGTTTACTTTTTCCGGAGCCGGTTTATTATCAATGGGCTCACCCAGTACGTTAAAAATACGTCCCAGGGTATTCTCACCTACAGGAACAGTAATCGGGGCGCCTGCCGCCTCTGCTTTCATGCCCCTTACCAGTCCGTCCGTAGGTCCCATGGCAATACATCTAACTGTATCATCTCCCAGATGCTGCGCTACTTCCACCACCAGTCTGCCGCCGTCCTTTGTCTGAATATGAATTGCTTCATTAATCTCCGGAAGGCTGCCGCCTGTAAATTTTATATCCAGTACCGCACCGATAATCTGAGTGATTTTTCCTATTGCTTTTTCTGCCATTTTTTCTCTTTCACTCCTTTTCTAGCTGATTGCTTCCGCACCAGCTATAATCTCGGTTAATTCCTGTGTAATAGTTCCCTGACGGGCCCTATTGTATTGTAAGGACAACTTGCTAATCATATCCTCTGCATTGCTCGTTGCGGAATCCATTGCCTGCATTCTTGCACCGTTTTCACTGGCAACCGCTTCTACCATACCGCCGTAAATGAGACTTGTTACATACTTGGGAATAATCATGTTCAGGGCTTCTTCTTCGTCGGTTTCAAAATTCATCAAAGCCTCTGCCTTCTTTTCCTTCTGCTGATTTTCCTGTTCTCCTGCTTCTACAGGAAGCAGCTTCATCAGTGTGGGGATATGGCTCACCGTATTTTTGAAAGCCGTATATGCCAGATAGATTTCACCGATTTCTCCCTTAGCATATGCTTCTAATACTTCATTGCAGATTGCCATTGCATCTACATAAGCCGGTTCTTCGATTACCTCAGAATAATCCGCTTTCATTTCATAGCCATTTCTAAGAAGGGCATCCCGTCCCTTTTTACCAATTGCATAAAATGCTACATCATCTTTTTTCATTTCACCCTTTGTTATGAGCTTCACTATGTTAGAGTTATAGCCTCCTGCCAGTCCTCTGTTTGAAGTAATTAAAATCACTGCTTTCTTCATAGAGCCGTTTGGAGTCAGGTATGGATGCTTTATGTGCCCCGTCTTTGCCAGCAGGGAAGTCACTGTCTCATACATGCAGTTGAAGTATGCCTTGGAATGCTCCGCTCTTGTCTTTGCCCTCTGCAGCTTTACGGTAGATACCAGCTTCATGGCCTTGGTAATCTGCTGAGTGCTTTGGATACTTACCTTACGCCTTTTAATATTTCTCATGGACGCCATGTGTGATCACCTTTTTCTTTCTGCCTACTTGAAGCTATTCTTAAACTCTTCAATTGCACCCTTAAGCTTTTCTTCCATCTCTTCGGAAATTACCTTTGTTTCAGCAACGGAAGCCGGAATCTCCGGATATTTTGTATCGATAAATTCAAAGAATTCTTCTTCAAACTTTGTAATCTTATCAACAGGTATATCCAACAGGTATTTGTTGGTTGCCGCATAAATGATAAGAACCTGATACTGTACTGCCATAGGCTTATACTGTGGCTGTTTCAGAATCTCTTTGATACGCTCGCCCTGTGCCAGCTTTTCTTTCGTATCCGCATCCAGCTCGGAACCGAACTGTGCAAATGCTGCCAGCTCCCTGTATTGTGCCAGCTCCACACGAATAGGTCCTGCAATCTTCTTCATAGCCTTAATCTGTGCCGCACCGCCTACACGGGATACGGAAAGACCTGCGTTTACTGCAGGACGGAAACCTGAATTGAACATTTCCGTTTCCAGATAAATCTGGCCGTCTGTAATGGAAATTACGTTGGTGGGGATGTATGCGGAAACGTCTCCTGCCTGGGTTTCAATAATGGGAAGGGCCGTTAAGGAGCCTCCGCCGTATTCATCGCTCATTCTTGCTGCTCTTTCAAGCAGTCTGGAATGCAGATAGAAAACATCACCGGGATATGCTTCACGTCCTGGCGGTCTTCTCAGGAGCAGGGAAAGGGTACGGTATGCAGTAGCATGCTTGCTCAAGTCATCATAAATAACAAGCACATCCTCTCCGTTTTCCATCCATTCCTCTCCGATGGCACAGCCTGAATAGGGAGCGATATATTGAAGGGGTGCAAGCTCGCTGGCTGTAGATGCCACTACTGTGGTATATGCCATTGCACCAAATTCCTCTAATGTTTTTACAATATTGGCAACGGTAGATGCTTTCTGACCGATGGCAACGTAAATACATTTTACGTTCTGCCCCTTCTGATTGATAATCGTATCAATTGCAATTGCAGTCTTACCGGTCTGTCTGTCGCCGATAATCAACTCACGCTGTCCTCTTCCGATAGGCACCATGGAGTCGATTGCCTTAATTCCTGTCTGCAGCGGCGTATCTACGGATTTTCTCGTAATAACGCCGGAAGCAACTCTTTCTATCTGTCTGTATTTGCTTGTCTGAATAGGACCTTTTCCATCAATAGGCTGACCAAGGGCATTTACTACACGTCCAATCATTGCATCGCCTACCGGAACCTCCACTACCCTGCCGGTAGTCTTAACGGTATCTCCCTCGTTGATATTCTTCTGGCTTCCTAATAGTACCACACCCACATTATCTTCTTCCAGGTTCAGCACCATGCCATATACTTCACCAGGGAATTCCAGCAATTCGCCCTGCATTGCATTGTCAAGCCCGTGCACTCTTGCGATACCGTCAGCCACCTGGATAACCGTACCCACATCGGATACTTCCAGCTCTGCGGCATATCTCTTGATCTGATCCTTAATCACTGAACTTATTTCTTCTGGTTTTAAATTCATGGATCCTTACGCACCTTTCTTTATACTTACTTTTCCCGATGATATCGGGAACCTTTCTCTTAACTACTGAACCAGCTGCACCTTTAGCAGCTGTCTGGTAAGCTCATTTAATCTGGTCTTTACACTGCTGTCCACCACTCTGTCTCCAATGCGGATTACCATTCCGCCAATCAGCTCTTTGTCTTCCCTGTAGTGCATTTCCAGCTTCTTGTAGGAAGTAGTCTCAAGAATCTTTTTTTCCACTCTCTGCTTCTGAATAATCGTAAGCGCAGTAGCTGTAGTCACATAAGCAACTCCGATTCCCTGCAGCCTTTTTACCTCATCCAGGAAGTAACGGAGAATATCCTGGATTTCCCCGTACCGGTCCTTTGTGATAATCAGCCGGAAAAAACCTGTCAGTTCTTCCTGTATTCTTCCTTTAAAAACATTTTCCATCACCTTGATTTTTTCTTCCTTCAGGATTTTGGGGTGGTTCATAAGGGAAAGGAATTCCTGATTCTCCTCCAATATCTTTAAAATGGCCTGTATTTCTTCCACAAAGACGGGAATCTTTTGCTCTTCTACTGCCAGTTCAAATAAAGCTTCTCCATAGGTTTTTGAAATTAGCTTAGCCATGTGCTCTCACCCATTTCTTTCAATGTCTCGTCAATTAATCTGTCGGATACTGTTGTATCGATTGCTGCCGAAACTACCTTGCCTGCCATAATGGAGGCTAAAGAAACCATTTCCTTCTTCATGTCATCCGCAGCCTTTTGTTTTTCAAGCTCTGCCTCTGCATTTGCCCGCTGGATGATTCTGGCGGCCTCCTCTTTCGCATCCGCAATGATTCTGTTTTCATTTGCCAATGCTTTTTTACGGGCTTCACTTAATATTTCTTCTGCTTCTTTTTCAATATTCTTCAGCTTATCCTCATACCGGGCTTTTAAATCCTCAGCCTGCTCCTTTTCAGCCGCCGCATAACTCAAATCCTCAGCAATCCTGTTTTTTCTGTCCTCTAAGAACTTTCTTACCGGATTGAAGAGTTTGTAGGAAGCGACTAAAAATAGTGCAAATACTGCTATGGCCGTTAGCACAGCATCATGAAGAAGCTGAAGGTCTAAATCAAATAGACGTGCCATATGTGTCTAAACCTCCTATACTAAAGGTTTTACGAATAATAAGAGCATTGCAATCAGCAAACCGTAAAGACCTGTTGTCTCGGCAACTGCCTGACCAAGTAACATAGTGGAAGTAATGTCAGACTTTGCGCCCGGGTTTCTTCCTACTGCTGCTGCTGCGTGTCCTGCTGCAATACCCTGTCCTACACCAGGTCCGATACCTGCAATAACTGCAAGACCTGCACCGATTGCTGAACATCCTAAGATAAAGCTTTCATTGAATTCCATATTTGTTTCCTCCTTTTCCCCATTGTCATGGGAATCCTTTCTTTCATATTGTTATTATTTTCTAAATATGTCTTTTCTTTGCGGCAGTATGCCGTTCACTAATGTAGCCTTTCCTGTATGCTTTATCAGGCATCGCTTCCGATTGCGTCTGACACATAAGTCATGGTCAGCATACAGAATACATAGGTCTGGATTGCCCCGGAAAATAAATCAAAGTACACATGAAGTACTCCCGGCCAGGCAATGGCAATCTTGGACAGCAGTCCATACACAAGCGCCATCATAACCGTTCCTGAAAGCACGTTTGCAAACAAACGCAGGGATAAAGAAATGGGCACTGCCACATCGCCGATGATATTGATAGGCGCCCAAATGGGCCATGGATCACACAATCCCTTCAACACGCCGCTGACCTTCTGGTGTTTGAACTTATTGAAATGAATAATGCAAAAAGTCATAACACCCAGCGGAAGCGTTACTCCGTAATCTGCCGTAGGCGGCCTCAAACCGAACAATCCGGAAATATTACAGATTAATATGAAAATAAAGATGGTGCCAATATAGTTTACAAATTTTCCGGCACTCTTTCCCATGGTACTGCCTACCATGTTCTGCAGCATCTCTACTATCAATTCCACGATATTCTGGAATGTTCCCGGCACATCCTTCGCCCGCTTTATGACCCGTCCTGCCACACAGGAAAATCCCATAAGCAGAAGCACTACAATCAACAAGCAAACGTGAGTAGTCGTTATCCAGACAGTCTGACCGAATAATTCATAGGAAAACACTCCATGAATCATAAAATCCACATCAGCGCCTGCAGATAACAAAATTCCTTGCCCCATACATTCACCTCCTAATCTCTTCCCGATTTTATCGGGGACTTACTTAATAAAAAATTTATGAGTAAACGGCTCAAGGTAAGCCGCTACCTTCAATGTCATTATCCCTAAAAATACCGCAAGGGGATTGGCAACCTCTGTAACCATCACGATTCCGCACACAAGCACGACGATTCCGTATCGCAGGAAATAATGCTTCTGCATGACCTTGACAGCTCCCGCTTCCCCCAAGTTCATAGCCGCATCCAATGTATAGGCCATATGCCATGCCATCAAAAGCGCCATCACCACTCCCAGAAACAGGCCAAACCCAAACTGCCATTTCTCCTTTACAAACCAGATAAAGACCATGCCAAAAAGAATGCCGGACAGGCAGATGCCCAGAAATAATCCCGGCAATGCGTTATTTAACTGTCTAATCTTTTTTATCATGCACATCTCTCTTTTCTTTCTTTTCATAAATCCTTTTGGAAAGAACATAAATATTCCGAAATCCTCCAAGAGCACCCATGAAGAAGAAAATCACCATGAAAAATCCGGTTCCAAGCCACTTATCCAGATATATTCCCACAAAAGAACAAAAGAAAATAGGAACCAACATATTGACTCCAAACTGTGTTATCATAACCAATGACTGGTATACGTTTTTTCTATACTTCATAACATCACTTTCTGCTTGGTAAAATGTGACAAATCGTCAAAAAAATCCCACTTGTTCATTATACATATTTTTGACAATTATGTCTAGCGGAATACATGATTTAATTGTAATTATTTTTTATTTTGTTTATAGTTCAGCCAACAAGAACAGTGCCGGTGCGGAAAACTGTTGACTGAGCCGAACCATTCCGTCCTTGACTTTTCCCCTGCCCCCAGTTACTATTTTGAGTAACAAAATAAAACACCAGGCTTACAAATAATAAGGAGGCATTATGAACTATCCGGTTTTATAC
>CANCYR010000037.1 GCA_947382355.1 uncultured Lachnospiraceae bacterium | reverse complement strand
TTTACATTTGAATAATTTCCTCGTTCACAATCTCCCTTGCACACGCCCTTATGTTATTGAGCCGCCCTGTCCATTCTAAGGCATTTTCTTCCTTTAGGCGTTCCGTTGTTTCATGCCCTCTATGAGCCGTTCAAAGCGTTCCTGCGCCTGCCTGTCAATGTCGGCAAGGTAAGTGTTGAGCCTGCCGCTTGTGAGAAGATTGGTGTATGTAACCTTACGGTACTGCTTCAGATAGTCCAGATGCCGCTGTCCCCATATGCCTGTCGGCTGTTCTTCTTCGGTGGGTACAGTTAAGCATGGGATTAAGTAATCTCCTTGCCGCTCGTATTTGCCGCCCAGTTCCTCAAATAATGATTTTGCCATTGTCTGTTACCTCCACATTCTTTTTTATTTTGAATGTCCGCAAAATCCGTCCTACATCTTTCGACCAGCCCAATCAGTGATGCCACTGACTTATTTGTATGTTAATATATACGAAAACATACCTCACTGTCAATGTTGCTCAGAAAAAATAAATTTAAGTTTAACTTCGTACAGTAATAATCCTTCTCCATATTATACCTCATAAATACACCAACTTCCACAATTTCCCACATGAATCTAAAGCCTTGTACCATCTGTAAGATACACATTTATCAAGTCATTTCCATCCCCTACCATAATATCTTGTATCAACAGATTATCGGCATCATTCAATACATCAAATAATCTGTCTTTAAACTCGTTCTTCTTCATGTTTATCTTCTAGGCACCTAACATTTTTATGATTGGCACATATGTGAATTATATTTCTGTCACTCATTATATAAAATAATGAGTGAAAAGTAAAGGAGAATCTTCTATGGAATATGGTAATTTGCATATGTGTATAAATGAAATATTACAAGAAAAAGGTATCAGTAAGAACAAGATTTGTAAAGATCTTGATATTCCCCGAACTAATTTCAATAAATACTGCCGTGATGGTGTCAGTCGTTTTGATACAGGATTGATTTGCAAATTGTGTTGGTATCTTAATATAGAAGTCGGGGAGTTAATCAAGTACAAACGTCCTGAAGAATAATATGATTTCAGAGATATGCTCAATAAAGAGCTTGTTTCTTCTTATTCTTATCCTGTAATATTCTCCTCTGGGTAAATCTCACCTATATAAATTCCCCACCGGCATCAGCCGATTGGGACCATTTACGCACTGAATCACTTATACCCCGCACCATCAGCCAGCGACAAACATTTACTTCTGACCATTATATATACAGATTGTGAAAAATAATCAACTTATTTGCAATTGGACTTAATCAGAAAATCAACACTATTACACGCTACAGTCCATATCCGAATTTCAATCCAAGAAAAAACACATTAAGAAAGGTTTCATATCAAATGCAGAAAAACGATGAAAGATTGGGAACAGCTCCTTTAGGGCGGCTGATGTTAAGCATGGCTCTGCCGGCGGTAGCAGCACAAATCATCAATGTGCTTTATAATATCGTGGACAGAATCTATATAGGGCACATTGCAGGTTATGGAGAACTGGCGCTGACCGGAGTGGGAATCACCGCCCCGATTTTGACAGTCATATCTGCATTCAGCGCATTTGCCGGAATGGGAGGCGCTCCACAGGCTTCCATACAATTAGGAAAGAAAAATTATGAGCGGGCAGAACAGATTCTTGGCAGCAGTGTGGCAATGCTCCTATTATTTTCTGCTACATTGACCATTTTGTTCCAGATATTCAAAACACCGGTTTTATATTTATTTGGCGCCAGTGATAATACGATTGTTTATGCACAACAGTATATTACCATTTATCTGACAGGAACTGTATTTGTCCAGTTTTCACTTGGGCTGAATACGTATATCAGCGGTCAGGGGAATTCAAAAGTAGCAATGTTTTCCGTTCTTCTCGGCGCAGTGACCAATATTATATTAGACCCCATATTCATTTTTGGATTTCAAATGGGTGTACGAGGAGCGGCACTTGCCACAGTTATTTCTCAGGCGCTGAGTGCTGCCTGGGTGGTTCATTTTCTTACATCCTCTAAAAGCGTAATACGAATCCGAAAAAAATATATTCGCTTAGAGAAGAAAATGGTAACGGGCATTGCGGCACTGGGAATTTCCCCATTTATTATGCAGAGTACGGAAAGTCTCGTGATGATCACACTTAATTCCGGCCTGCAGAAATATGGCGGAGACATGTATGTGGGTACAATGTCCATTATGAACAGTATCATGCAGTTGATTGTCATACCGGTGCAAGGCGTCTCCCAGGGCATTCAGCCGATTATGAGTTATAATTACGGTGCCGGAAATCTGGAACGGGTAAAATCAACTTTTTTCCGCATGATAATTATTTGTCTGATGGGAACCCTTGTATTTGCCGGGCTGGCAGTACTGAAACCGGAAATTTATGCACAGTTATTCAGCAACAACAATGAGTTGGTTACTCTCACATGCCAGTATATGCCGATATATTTTTTGATGATTACAATTTTTGGAATACAAATGGGGTGCCAGACTACATTTCTGGCACTGGAACAGGCAAAGGTATCATTATTTATTGCAATGCTGAGAAAAGTCATACTTTTGATTCCTCTAGCTATTATATTGCCCGGATTCATGGGAATAAAAGGAATCTACTGGGCAGAGCCGGTGGCAGATTTTATTTCTGTTACCGTTACGGTCATTCTGTTTTGGTTTATGGCAAGGAAAATCTTCCGCCAAAACAACAGCAGCCGGAATGCATAAGCACTATCATTTTCCCCCATAGCAATTTTCCCATTGAATAAATCTTGATACTAAAAAGTGATTCATGCATTGTTCTGCGCTATGTCCAGCTATGCCTCCATTTGTTGCGGTAACGATTTTTATGTTTTCCGAAAACACGTGCATCGATTCACAATCACACTCCTCTGACAGACTGACATCCCAGGCTGGCAGGCATATTTATCCGATAATCAACGTATTGCCGCATCAAACTGCCCAGAACTGATACATATTCCAGTACAGGCTTACCACAAGAAATACAAACAGGAAAAAAACCGTTATTGCATATTTTACTTTTCGTCTGACTGGCTGTTTCATTTTTTTCAGATGGAAAACCATACTGCCTGCCATTGTCAGCATCAAAATCCCCATCACAGCGCTTAAGGCAAATTGCCAAATGTAATGGGTGCTGGGGGCATAGGTGGAAATCCGGACTGCAATAACACCTAAATTCACAAGCCATAGCAGAATCAGTCCGCAGGCCGCATAATTCCATCCATCAAAAGGATTTTTTTCCAAAGGAATCCCCTGTTTCTTTTTCCTAAACCGTAACAAAGGACTTACAATGCAGCCTCCGGCAAGACAGGTGGAAAGTGCATATATGGCGCCTGCCGCAGCAAGCAGAGGCAGTACTATAACAGGCAGATACTGAGCCGGGGACAGCTTCAGGGTATCTCCATAAGAGGACACTATTTTTTCCACTCCCTGACTATCGTCATAAACCCAGAAATCCTCCAGATCGCTTTCCTCCATAACGTAAAAACCCATGCTGTAAACAGATAACGGTCCTTTTAAAATGGTGCGGGCGCTTCTGAAAAATCCTTTTGGCACCTGTTTATTGTACCCTGCTAACTCTGAATCCTCAAAGCTTCCAAAAACCAGTTCCAGCATGTCATAATTGAATATCGTTTCATTCTGCTGATTGGTCATAACCACTACTCCAACGCCGCTTTTAGGGTCAAATATCAGATTGGAGGAGCATCCGGCGGTATTTCCGCCGTGCCCCATAACCGATACTCCAAACTCCTGCGTCCAGAAGCCGTGGCAGTTTAGCGGAATATCCGTGTCTCCATAATAGGAGGTGGCGGAAAGCATTTCAGAAAGTGTTTCCTCTTTTTCAAACAAAGGGCAGCTTTCTCCTTCTTCCGGAATCAATGACCGGGCAAATAAGGAGAAATCTTCTAAAGTAGAAGTGCACATTCCTGCCGGATAAAGAGAAATACAATAAAAGCAGTTTCCCATTGGTTTTCCATTGGCGCTGTAGCACATAAGCTCTTTCCGCTTTTCTTTTACCCATTCATTATCGGAAAGGTCCGGCCTGATTGCCGTATGCTCCATGCCAAGCTTTTCAAAAATATGCTCTCTTGCATATTCATCAAAGGACTGTCCGGTTATAAACTCCACTATGTACGCTGCCAGCCCAACTCCCCAGTTAGAGTATGCGGTTACTGTACCCGGCTCATAAACCTGTTCCGGTTCATGAAGCTTCAACTGTTCTCCTAAGGACAGAACATTTTTTGAATCCTCCACAAATAAGTCTGTCAGCATTTCCTGAAAGCCTCCATTGTGGTTCATTAAATTCAGCATTGTGACAGGTGTGTCGTAATTTAGATTAGTTAAAAAATTTTCCGGCAGATAGGTACGGACATCCGCCTCTAAATCAATCCTTCCCTGCTCCATTAGCTGCATGACGCTTATCCATACTAAAGTCTTTGTGGCGGAGCCCCATTCAAATACATTCTCTTTCTCTGCGGGCATTTGATTTTCTATATCCACATAGCCGAAATAATTTTGATAGATTTCGCCGTTTCTGTCAAAAACCTCTACTGCCATGGCAGCGCCGGTCTCTTCATGCTCTTTCACATATGCTTCAATCCGGCCGCCGATTTCCTCATAAGATGTGCCTGACGGCAGTGTCTTTTTTTCCCGGCTGGCATAGACTGGCTTTATGCTTCCTATAAGAAGGCAGACCAAAAGCAAACAGGCGGAAATTTGTTTTTTTCGCATTTTTATCCTTTTCATATTTTTTCCCTTTCCCTTGGCTCAGTTTTTCCATAGGTCATTTGACACTATTTTTCTCTGATGTATTTTGCAAAAGATTATTTTATTGTATCTCTCATTACCTATAACGGCTCTGTGAGAAAAAACACTTCATATTTTTTGAAATCTGTTGACGGATATCCGGTGTAAAATGATATACTTTATATTACATAGGAAAGAAAATAGTATCTTTCACATAGATGCATTCAGACAGGGAGGATGGAATATGAAATACAGAACTATCAGACGCTGCAATAACATTAAGGTCAGTGAAGTAGCGCTTGGCTGTGAAGGCTTTCTCGGAAAGTCAGCCGAAGAATTTAAAGCAATGCTTGACAGGGCCATGGAGCTTGGAATCAATTTCATAGATATGTATACTTCAAACCCTGATTTCAGAAACCATCTCGGAGCTGCTATTGCCGGCCGCAGGGAAAAAATCGTACTTCAGGGTCATATCTGCTCCGTATGGGAAAACGGTCAGTATCTTCGTACCAGAAATCTTGAAAAAACAAAAGCAGCATTTGAAGACCAGTTAAAAAGAATTGGAACGGATTTCATAGACATAGGAATGATTCATTATGTGGACAGTGAAAGTGATTTTGAAGAAGTATTCCATGGAGAAATTATAGAATATTGCAGACAGTTGAAGGCTGAAGGGAAAATCCATGCCATCGGATTAAGCTCCCACAATCCCATAGTTGCAAGAAAGGCTGTGGAAACCGGCTTTGTGGATGTGCTTATGTTTTCGGTAAATGCCGCTTATGACATGCAGCCTGCCAGTGAGGACTGTAACGATTTATGGGCGCCGGAAAGCTATAAGAACCAGCTGGAAGGCATGAATCCTGACCGAAAGGCGCTTTATGAATTATGCGAACGGGAAAATGTGGCAATTGATGTTATGAAGGCATTCGGGGGCGGAGACATGCTGAAAGCAGAGCTGTCCCACATGGATAAATTTAAATTTCACGGGAACTGCATGTATTGCGGGCATTGTGCTCCCTGCACCGTAGGAATTAATGTGGCGGATATCAATAAATATTTGAATCTTGCTCTTGCCCGGGGAGAAGTTCCCGAGACAGTTGCCGACCATTATAAGTTACTGGAGCATCATGCGTCTGAATGTGTTGCCTGCAGAAAGTGCGAAGAGAATTGTCCCTTTGGCGTTGCTGTTGTGGAAAGAATGGAAAAGGCAGCGCAAGTTTTTGGATATTAGACAGCGGTTCAGCCGGCTTATTTTCTGCTAAAGTCCATACTGTTTACAAACTGAATCTTCCGGCTCCCTTTCTCTATCCGGCCGATTTCATAACAGTCATAGTACCGGGAAATATGGCGGATAACCGTTTCCTTTTCACTTTCTTGCACAACCATACAAAATCCGACACCGCAGTTAAAGGTACGTAACATTTCCTCATCGCTGACATTTCCCATATGCTTTATATATTGAAAAATTTTTAAGGTTCGTATTTGGGATAAATCTATTTTTGCCGTCATGCCCTCCGGGATAATCCGGCACAGATTCCCTTCGATACCTCCTCCGGTAATATGTGCCATGCCGTGAATCAGCTCCCTGCCAAATAAATCCTTGACTGCCTTGTAATAAGGGGTATGGGGCTTCATAATCTGTTCTATGAAGGTCATGCCTTCTATCCGCTCCAGCTTGATTCCGGGTAGCCGCTCCATAAGCAGCCGAACCAGTGAATATCCATTGGTATGCAGACCGTTAGAAGCAATAGCAAGCACACTGTCCCCCTCCTCTATGCGGGAGCCGTCAATTATCCGATCCTTTTCCACAATTCCTGCAATGCTGGAGGTCAATACGTAAACTCCGCTTTCCACTACCAAAGGCTGTATGGAAGTTTCCCCTCCTGCCAAAGAGCATTCATTCTCCCTGCAGGCATCCGATATTCCTTTTATCAGGGTTTTTATCGTATCCTTTTCCGCATTCCCGCATACAATAGTGTCCAATACCGCAAGAGGCTTTGCCCCCATTACTGCAATATCATTGACTAAATGATTGATCATATCATGACATATGGATTCTGTGTAGCCATATTCCATGGCAAGCTTCTGCTTGGAGCCGGGCTCTTCTGATTTTAACACAAGAACCGGATGTT
The DNA here is from genome assembly GCA_947382355.1 of uncultured Lachnospiraceae bacterium. Lineage (GTDB taxonomy): Bacteria > Bacillota > Clostridia > Lachnospirales > Lachnospiraceae > RGIG3040. The sequence goes on along the minus strand of CANCYR010000037.1, from coordinate 25,074 downwards.
CCATATCCGGAAAATGAATATCATATAAAGACGCAAAAGGACCAAGTCCGTTTAACACCCGTTCATCCTTTGTTTCCAGATATCCTGCCATTTCCTTTTTCATGCTGTCTGTATAGGCAATATCCACTCCGGCCTTACTGTAGGAAAGGCCTTCTTTTTCCTTGTCCCTCCCCGCCAGTATCTCATCCACAGTTACCTGCAAAAGAGCAGCCAAATCTGTCAAAATCTCAACATTCGGAAATGCCGTTCCCGTTTCCCACTTCGACACCGCCTGAAAGGAAAGATTCAGCTTATCCGCCAGCTGCTGCTGAGTAAGCCCTGCTTCTTTTCTTTTGTTCATGATAAAATGTCCAACTTTGATACTGTCAAGCATCCGCTTTGCCCTCCGTTTTTTCTTTTATCATATCTCATTTTTCCTTCCGGCTTCAATAACCGGGAAATAGAATTTCCCTGACAATCTCAACTGTCAGTGGAAACAAAACTGTTTATGGAATCTATAGAGCTTATAAAATTCATGGCTTCTGCAGTCAATACATCACCCTATCTCCTGCGAGTAATAATAGTCTTTGAAAGACCTGACCTTTCTTTCACTGATTTTATCTTCTTTGGAAAGCCTTCCGCACAATAAAGGAGAATCCACGTCATAATAGCTGCAACTTTTCATGACACTCTCCTGACTAAAGTTGGCATAACAGTATTTACAAGCATTTTGGCACGTGTTATAAGCGCCTATTTCCACGCTCTCCACACATCCGCATTCCATTCTCTGATTCTTATCCTTTCCTGCCTTTATCCTGCATCCGGTCAGCTCTTCTATAAGCTCTTTATCAATGCAGCTGTTATGTTGTATGCCGCACCGGGACAGGTCTGTTTCTTCCCCGCAGCTACATGTCTGCATTCCGTGAGCCACTGCTATTTCATTTAATCCGCCTGCAAATTCTATTATACTGTCTTTGCTCAATTCGTAAGCTTTCATCGCCTGCAGGTTCATTCTGTTTTTTTCATATATATCCACAAAGCTGATGACACACTTTTGGGTGTAGCCGGAAAGTGCTTCTGCTATTTGTTCAAATGCCTTTAAATGATATTGGGGGGTGTAGGTTTCTGTAAAAATGATTGGGTCGTATCTCCAGATGACTTTTTTACTGCCTATCTTTTTTGACAGCTTTTGAAAGACCGGTATCATTTTTTCTTTTTTATGGGGCACATTGCATTCTATGTCTTTTCCATATCCGGTCAGGGTAAATTGAAAATAATATTTATATTCCGCCAGTTCATCCAATCGTTCCAGCATAGGTTCAGGGTTTTTCGTCCAGAAAACAATACAGTCCACTACTTCCGGTGATAAATCGATTTTACTGATTTGGTGCGGATTCATTGGATTGCGCACATAGGCAAAGCCTTCTTTTATTCTATTATAAAACCAGTCTGAATAATAATTGGGGATGTCGGTTCTGCGGGATGCGCTAAGTATCATGGGTTTTCTGCCTCTCCATCATCTAATCTCCATATTGGAAAATCTGTTTCATAATTCCCTGTTCCATATCATCAATACTATAAATCGTATTCATGGCCTCGAATGTTTCTCGCAAATTACCTCTTGCACTTTTCCAGCCAATCCCATCTGTAAACCAGACAAATGTAAATCCATCAATCGTATCCGACTCCTGTGAAAGCATTTTATAGCTTCTTGCAGTTTCATTCAGTTTTGAACCACCACCACTATAAAAGTTTGTTTCAATACCATAAATCATCTTGTCAGTCTTAATTACAAAATCAAATCTCTTTGCCGCCTTACCCTGATTAGAAAGCGCAGATAAATCAATATTCCACTTTTCTTCAATATCCTTCAGATACATTTCCTTAAAGTAATTTACATCTTTTTCAAATCCTGCTGCCACGATGTACTTCTCCACCAGGTTTTCCATCTGGTGCCCTCCACGGTTTTTACGACCATTGGAATCCAGTCCGGTTTCGATACCCAAAACATAATCCACAAGATTATTTACCAAATGATTTGCAATCATATCAAACAATCCTGTTTTACGCATAAACACTTTATATTGCTCTACACTAAAATTCATCTTCCTGAAATTATATAAAAACGCACCTTCTTCATCCTGTGCAAAAATCTCATATCCTCTCACAGCAAGAAGCAGCGGAACGCATTGCAAGGTTTCAGGATACTTCAATACTATTTTTTCAAAATCCTCTTCAATATTTTTTGAACCAATAAGTGAATTCAAAATATTCAATTCCACCTTAATTTCTTCTACATTTCTTATGACCTTTTTAAAATCAATATAATAATCATAGCCTGATATACTCGGTCTGAATTTACTCAGCCATTCATCAAAATCTCTATTTTTCATTTGCCGCTTTCTCCAATCTTTTTTTTGCTATTTCCAGGTATTCTTCATTTATATCTATTCCAATAAACTTTCTTCCAAATCGTTCCGCCTCCACTCCGGTAGTTCCAGAGCCACAAAACGGATCCAAAATAACTTGGTCTTCCATAGTAGATGCCAGTACAATTCTTTCAAGCAGATATTCCGGTTTCTGTGTTGGATGCTTACCTTCGGTCTTTTCAGATGGTTTAGTCAATGAACCTGTCCACACATCCTTCATCTGCTTTCCATCGTTCATTTCTTTCATTTTTAAATAATTAAAAAAATGCCGGGACTTCTTCTCATTCTTCTTTGCCCATAAAATAGTTTCTGTAGAATGTACGAAGCATCGACATGCCAGGTTTGGCGGAGGGTTTGTTTTCTGCCATGTTATGTTATTGATTATCTTAAATCCTTCCTGCTCTAATGCCATACCAATTGAATATATATTGTGTAATGTTCCTGATATCCAAATCGTGCCGTCAGGCTTTAACACTTTTTTACATAGTTTAATCCATCTTCTATTAAACTTGTGTTTATCGGCTATGCTGGTTTCACTTTCTGAAAGCTTATCCCATGACCCCTTATTTACCGAAACCATCTTTCCGCTCTGACAGGTAATCCCATCATTACTTAAAAAATATGGCGGGTCTGCAAATATCATATCCACAGATTCTTCTTGCATTTTCGTTAAAATTTTGAAAGAGTCTCCCCATATCAATTGTGCTTTTTCTGCCTGGAAATATAAGGACACCTTTTTCTTAAATAAATTCTCCATTATTCAGACCTCCTAGTAGTTACATATAATTACCTCTTCACCTACTCTTTTGGAGGCATCCGAATTAATCATACGCTTTACGCTTACAACATCTATCTTGTAGCCCTTGTTTCCATAAAGTCCATTTATTAATTCTGTGTTATGATTCGTGAGCATGCAATAACAGTCTTTAGCTGTCAACTCATCAAAAAGCTCTGCTAACCGCCTATGACTTTCTATATCAAATCCTTCCTTTGTATATGACTCAAAAGAAGTAGGATTTAACGGTGCGTATGGGCTGTCAAGAAATAAAAAGTCTCCTTTTTTTGCACCCTTGCAGGCCTCTTCAAAATCCCCATCCATAATGGTTATTCCCTGAAGATATTCAGAAATCTTCATAACAGCATCTTTATCAACAGAAGTCCTGCGGCTATTGTTATATGGAACATTAAAAAGCCCTTTGCCATTTACCCGATACAAACCATTAAAGCAATGCTTATTGATAAATACAAACAAAGCAGCTAACTCCACATCATATTCTGCTTTCATCAATTTGTCATTGTAATGCTCTCTAAGAGAATAATAGTACTTCTTACCATCTTCCCACATTTCCGTATCAAGTTTATTTACAGCCCCAAGAAACGCATCCGATGCATTACATATCTGTCTATATACATTTATCAAGGCCTTATTAATATCATTTATCAAGGCATTTGCAGGCAGCAGTTCAAACACTACAGCACCGCCGCCTACAAATGGCTCATAATAAGCATTGTATTTTTCAGGCATTCTCTCCTTTATCTGTGGAAGCAACTGACGCTTTCCACCAGCCCATTTCACAAACGGAGCAACATTTGAGTTACTCATCTTGATTCCTCTTCTCTCTGTCCACAAAAGGACACTTTTTTACATATCCATTATACTTGCAAACATCTAAAATAGCAACCTCACCTTTCACTCTTTGTGAATTCTAATATACTACTAAATATGTTATAATTAAAAATAAAAAGGAGTAATTTTGTGATTTACCAATATCCAATTCATTTAGAAAATTCTATGACTTTTACTACTGCTCCAACGAAGCCTCTTAGTTTTACAAAGAGTAATGGATACGATGGAAACAATATTCGTGTCACAAATATTGTTGGATATGAAAATGGTGACTTTTTAAAAGTATGTCCTCACTGTAATGGAATTCTTCCTTCTGAATCTTTTGGACTTCGCCCTACTATGGACCGTGATCAAAGCTGGTGTATGGATTGCAGATAGTAATTCTCAAAAATTTATTAAAAATTTGTTGAGTAGTCAGCAAACTTTTTTTACTTCTGAAATACAAATATGTACTCATGCGTTAAAAGCAAAAAATTTTTATTCTGCTTCTTCCAATAATCTGTAGCCCGACAATTATGTTGCTCTTTAATAATAATTTCTTTATTTACAAAACCTGCCTGCAGAAAACATTCCATCATACGAAAGCCTAATGGAATTACTTTTCCATATTTTCTTATGTCTCCAATCATTACAGCACACATACTCCCTTTTTTCAATACCCGAAAAGCTTCCTCTGCCACCTTCTGTATCTCACCTAAGAACTTCTCCACACCAAGCAATGAAATATCCCCCTCTATTCCTTTACTATATTTAATGATATTAGCATATGGCGGATGCGTACAGATAAAATCAATGCCACTATCCTTGATAAAATTTAAATCCATGGCACTGCCATTTCGTATAAATATTTTTGAACTGGTTTCACATTGAAATTGTAAATTTGTTTCAGAAATCGAAAAAGATTGCGGGTTAATGTCAACACCCACCGCATTACGATTGAGCAGCTTTGCCTCTACTAAGGTTGTTCCACTACCCATAAATTGATCTAAGACCCAATCACCAGGATTAGAATAGCGAAGTATCAAATTTCTTGGTACATATGGAGACCAGTTTCCTCGATACTTTCCTGAATGCGTTGCCCAACTTCCTCTGTCTGGAAACGACCAGACTGTTGTTGGTTCAAGCTTAAAATTATTTGATTGTAAACTTATAAGCCATGCCTCCTTTTTATTGATTATATAATTGTAACCTAAATGTGAATAAAAGTCCATACAAAGTTTCTTTCACAATAAGTGAATTTCTATAATGATAATTTTATGAGAAAATATTCATAAATAATAAAAGAGGAATCCCAATGTATTTCAACGATGATACCGACCTGTATCGCATTATAGGTGCAAATATAAAACATTATAGAAAACGCTGCAAGTTAACACAAGTACAACTTGCAGAACAGGCAAAAATCAGTATTAGTTATCTTTCCAAATTAGAAGCTGCCGGCTGCAATAAGAGTTTGTCTATATCTGTATTAAATCAAATTGCAAATGTTATTGGTGTTGAAATTAGTGAATTTTTTAAGGAGGTAAATACATAATGCCCTGCAATAGCATAAGAGAAATTGTTTTAAAGCTTCCCTTTGACACTTTGACTGAAGTCTATAACAACGGAAATCAAAAAATTTTGCTTTATCGTCCCAGCACCTTATCTGAACGGTTTAAAAACTATGACGTCCGCACAAACTTTCAAATTTTTCTTAAAATAGGCGATGATAGACCTTTTCGTCCTAATCATTTGCGCCTGCTCATAGATTTAAAACTACGTGCAAGAGAAATTCCTCAGGCACGAGAAAAACTGCTCATCGCTTTTGATGAAATCTTTTATGGTCAAAACCCTTTAGATGCCATAGAACCGCTAAGAGATATTGGCTTTACACAATACATTAATCCCATTGATATTACCGCAATATTAGCCCAATTATTCATGATCGAGCAAGATATAGGATATGGCAGAAGGAGTACCTTTGATCCGCCATCATTATACATTCAGGGATGGATTCGTACATTTATTGAATCAGACCTGGAAATTGACCAAATAGTATATCGAATATGCCGAAATGCTCCTCCTGCTGTAAAATATACTTGTATGGATAATAAAAACCATCCTAAATATGATCCAAATGCTGAACTGTTATGGTATTTAAATTGAAAATAGGATAAAGTATTTTATTTTTATATATCTTACATGAGCATTTATTTAAACCAATCAAAGAGTACCTGTAATAAGCTGCCCTTTATTCATTTCCAAAGAAAAACCCTTGAAAACAATATCTTTTCAAGGGCTTTACTATTTTCATCATTTTGTTTTGAATTATCTCTTGGATAGTTTCAAAGCCTTATTTTTCGGCATTTCCAGGTGATTTGTCAGTTACTTGTCACTTACCCACAGCACTTGATACAAACCCATACAACCGCCTGGCTAAATGTTCTTGTTTTAATCCTCATAGCAAATCACGTATGTATCGCACACCTGCTCCAGCAATTTAAAATCACAGCAAAATTTTTTGACTTTTCCCGTGGTCATCTGGCTATTATATAACCTATTAGCTTTCTTTATTAAGTCTCCTGCAATTTTCAGGCAAAAAGAGTATTCTTTATTCATTAAATCCTTATATTTTACCATTTCCGGTGTATCAGCATTTTCTTTATTCAAATTAACTTCTTTATACACCCCTGGTTTAACGGGAATCATTTTCTTAATATCTATCACCGCCATGATATGCTTGACCAGATTTTTCTCATCATCTTGTACCCAAATATCTGCATCTCCCATTTTTGACTTCAAAGCATATTCATATACCAGATAACATTCCTGATTAATGTTTTTCCAATTTTTATGCTTTTCTTTTGCAGAAGATAATGGAATTACATATGACCGATTTTCTTCGTTTATCAAAATTCCTATGTATGGTTTATTATCATAACCTACTGATTTATAATATACCTCTGGGCATACAAGATTTAGCTTCTTGATATAATTTGAATCTATGTTAATAAACTTTATATTCCCATCAAGCTTAAACACTATTTTACCTCTTTTTCAAAAAATGTGGGAAGTTATAACAACTTCCCACTCGTTAATGTTCATCTCTTTACGGATTGATTACCGAAGGTTAATGGAGACCTTCTTTAATGTTCATCTCTTTATGGATTGGCTACCAAAGGTTAATGGAGACCTTCACTCTTTATTCTTACCAATGAAATCACAAAAATACTTGTATCTGCACCTTTTCTATAAATGCCGATATGCAGTTCCGGCAGAATAATAAGAAATCTTTCAGACTTCTTACTTATATTATACTCATTTTCAGCTAAATATCTACTGGCATTTTATACAAAAAGCAGACAAAATCCCCAAAACATATATGTTCTGGGGATTGAAATCTGTATTTGATGCTCCATTTGTTATCTCTTGGAAAACTGCGGTGCACGTCTTGCTGCCTTGAGACCGTATTTCTTTCTTTCTTTCATACGCGGGTCTCTTGTGAGATAGCCGGCTTTCTTCAATACCGGTCTGTAATCTCCATCAACCTGAAGCAATGCTCTTGCGATGCCATGTCGGATGGCGCCTGCCTGTCCTGTGTATCCGCCGCCGCGTACGTTTACTAAAATATCAAACTTGTCTACTGTTTCTGTAGCTACAAGAGGCTGACGAACGATAACCTTTAATGTTTCCAGTCCAAAGTAATCATCCAATGTTCTTTTATTTACAACAATGTCGCCCTTGCCGGGTACTAAATATACTCTTGCGATAGATTTTTTTCTTCTTCCAGTTCCGTGGAATTTTGCTGCTGCTTTAGCCATTTTAATTCTCTCCTTTCAGTTCCTTTAATTAAAATGTTAATACTTCAGGCTTCTGAGCTTCGTGTTTGTGCTCCGGTCCTGCGTATACGTGAAGTTTCTTAAACATTTGTCTTCCTAAAGGTCCTTTTGGAAGCATACCTTTTACAGCAAGTTCGATAACCTGTTCCGGTTTCTTTGCCATTTTTTCTTTTAATGTAGTCTCTTTCATTCCGCCTACATAATCAGAGTGATGATAATAAATCTTCTGATCCAGTTTCTTACCTGTTACCTGAATCTTTTCTGCATTGATAACAATTACATTGTCGCCTGTATCAATGTGAGGTGTAAAGATAGGCTTGTTTTTGCCTCTTAAAACTTTAGCAACCTCGGATGCTAAACGGCCAAGTGTCTGACCTTCCGCATCTACTACATACCATTTTCTATCAATTGTAGCTGGACTAGCCATAAATGTTTTCATCCTGTTACCTCCAAAAAATCAAGTCCATTGACTTCTTCTAATTGTTATCCCTTCTCCGGGGCTAATCGGAATCAAAAGGGTTGTTGCTTTGGAACCTGATTACCGCTTTACCGGGGCTTTGGCTTAACGTTTTCTCAGGTCGCCACTGTGAAATATTATATTATACGCATCCGCGTGTGTCAACTGTTTTTCTTCCATTTTCAGTCATTTTGGCATTTTGGCAATAGTTCAGCCCCCGGCTTTTCCCCCGCAGGAATCAGAACCGGCGGCAGGCAGAAAGTATTTCTCATTTTGCACCAACTGGTTTTGCCTCCAGAAATTCATACCGAACCAACGTAAGCCCTCTGGCGGGCGCCGTCGGTCCTGCGGCTTCACGTTCCCTTTTCTCCAATATGCACGGAATTTCCTCCGGTTCCCGCTTTCCCATGCCTGCTTCCATTAAAGTTCCTGCAATGATTCTTACCATATTATAAAGAAAGCCGCTGCCGCTTATCCTGATGGAAATCATTTGTCCTTTTTGTTCCACTGTGCATTCGTAAATAGTCCGTACTGTTGTCTCCACCTGTGCGCCTTTTGCGCAAAAACTTTTAAAATCATGTTCCCCTACAAGAAATGCTGCTGCCTGTTTCATTTTTTCCACATTCAGAGGCACATAGGTAAAATGAGAATAGAACCGTTCTATGGGATTTGGAAACCGGCTGTTATATATTTTATATTCATATGTTTTCTTTGTTTTTACAAACCTTGGATGGAAATCGGGTTCTACTTCCCTTGAGTCACGAATCCTGATATCCTCCGGCAGTCTCTGGTTCAGTGCATAGGATATTTTTTCTCCAGGCATTCTTGCATTTGTATCAAAGACTGCCAGATTGCAAAGCGCATGCACTCCTGTATCGGTTCTGCTGGCACCGCTCACTTGAATGTTTTCCTTCAGAAGCTCTGATAAATGTTTATTTAATTCTGCCTCGATAGTATTGCCGTTTGACTGAATCTGCCACCCGCAGTAATTTGTGCCGTCATAGGCAACGGTAAGCATAATACGCTTCATCTGTTTTTTCCTTTATAATCAGCTCTGTTATTTTTTATACATTATTGGAAATCAATCGTTATAGTTATTATTTTTCTTAATCCTTCTCTTAATCACTAATCAAATCCAGACAATTATAACTTACTCTGCAGCCGGAATTTGTTATACCATATGGACAATATTATAAGCAGGGGCTCAATTTTCCCTCTTATTAAATCAAATGTAAAGGAAATAATCTGCCTAACAGAATAACCCCCAGCAGATACAAAGCCATCACCCCATATGCCATATAGTCAATCCGTTTATACTGAAGGGGCTTCATTTTCGTCCGCCCTTCACCACCCTGATAGCACCTTGCTTCCATTGCCATGGCAAGATCGTTTGCCCGACGGAATGCGGATATAATCAACGGCACTAAAAGAGGAACCATGGCTTTTGCCTTATCAAGCAGCCTCCCGCTTTCAAAATCCGCTCCTCTTGCCATTTGCGCCTTCATGATTTTATCCGTTTCTTCCATTAAAATAGGGATAAAACGAAGAGCTATGGACATCATCATAGCCACCTCATGAACCGGCACCTTGAAAATTTTTAATGGGGCCATGATCTTCTCCAGCCCGTCAGTAAGCTGGTTAGGTGTAGTGGTCAGTGTCATCAGTGAAGAACCGATAATCAGAAAACCCAGCCGGATAACAATATAAACAGCATTTACAAGCCCTTCCTTTGTAATGGTAAGCTTCCAAATGGAAACCAGAGGCTCACCCCTTGTTAAGAACAAGTTAAATACTGCCGTAATTAAGAGCAGAAACATAACCGCCTTAAGCCCTTTTATCATAAAACGAAAGGGCACCCTTGAAATCCTTATGACAACTGCCAGAAAAAGAAAGGCAAGCAGATATGCCGTAATATTCTTGTATATAAACAGGGAAATCATATAAACCATGGTTCCTGCAAGCTTTATTCTCGGATCCATACGATGGAGTGCGGAATCCGTCTGATAATATTGTCCTAGTGTGATATCTCTTAACATGTCTATACCTTTATCCAAATATAATTACTAGTTTATAACAATTGAAGCTACCTTAAAAAACAAGTGCGCTCGTCTCTGAGACAGACTAAACTATTACGACTTTTTTCCCGTATCGATAATCCAATCCTTTCGGAGCTATTTATGAAAGATGCGTAAAATCTCATTTTTTGCTTCCAAAACAGTGGTGGCTTTCACATTCACAGGAAATCCCGCTTCCCTGCATTTTTCCATAATATAAGTAACGGCAGGAGCTGCCAGCTCCACTGCCTCCAACTCCTTGTAATGGCTGAATACTTCCTTGGGCTCTGCGTCATACATAATCTCTCCCTGATTCATCACGACAATGCGGTCTACATATTGTGCCACATCCTCCATGCTGTGGGAAACCAGTATGACCGTAATTCCCATTTCCGTCTGAAGCTTTTTAATCATAGTCAATATTTCATCCCTGCCCTTTGGGTCCAGCCCGGCAGTCGGCTCGTCTAAAATCAACACCTCCGGCTCCATGGCAAGCACTCCCGCTATGGCGACCCGCCTTTTCTGTCCGCCTGACAGGGCAAAAGGTGACTGGTAAAAATATTCATCCGAAATCCCCACCTGCTTTAATGCCTTATATGCCCGAAGCTCTGTTTCCTTTTTGGAAAGCCCCAGATTTTTGGGGCCAAAGCATACATCGGAAAAAACATCGATTTCAAACAGCTGGTGCTCCGGATACTGAAACACAAGCCCCACCTTGCTTCTTAACTTTTTCTTATCAAAATCCTTGTCAGAAATATCCTCTCCGTTAAAATAAACGGCTCCTTCCGTGGCCTTAATCAGCCCGTTTAAATGCTGGACCAGAGTGGACTTTCCCGAACCGGTATGACCGATAAGCCCGATAAATTCTCCCTCATTAATTACAAGGTTGATATCCTTTAATGCATTTACGGGCATATTAGTATCTCCCCCGAAAACACAGCTAACATGATTTACAATAATAGACATAGCACTCTCCTGTCAAATTAGCACTAACTAACTCTATAACATCCGCAAGGCGGCTTTCTGTAATTCCTCCACAAACTCTTCCGTAGTTAAAATCCCCTTTGGCAAATTGAGCCCGCTTTTTCCAAGCTCATAGGCTAAAAGTGTCACCTGGGGAACATCCAGCCTGAGTTCTTTCAGCCTTTCCACCTGACTAAAAATTTTTTTTGGAGTTCCCTCCATAACAACCTTCCCCTGATCCATGACGAATACTTTATCCGCATGAATCACTTCCTCCATATAGTGGGTTATGAGAATAACCGTAATATCCTCCGCCTGATTCAGTGCCCGCACTGCCCGTATGACTTCCTTTCGCCCATTTGGGTCCAACATGGCGGTAGGTTCATCCAAAACAATGCATTTAGGGTGCATGGCAAGCACGCCGGCAATGGATACCCTCTGCTTCTGTCCGCCTGACAGCTTATTGGGAGAATGCTTTCTATAGGCATACATGCCTACTGCCTTTAAGCTCTCTTCTACTCTTTCCCAAATCTCCTGTGTGGGCACTCCCATGTTCTCAGGACCAAACCCCACATCCTCTTCCACAATCTGACCGATTATCTGATTGTCGGGATTTTGAAACACCATGCCAGCTGTCTTTCTTATGTCCCACAGCGCTTCTTTATCCTGAGTATCTTTTCCGTCTACATAGACTGTGCCCTCCGTAGGCATTACAACGGCATTCAGATGCTTTGCAAGGGTGGATTTGCCCGAACCGTTATGGCCTAATATGGCAATGAAGTCCCCCTGCTTAACTTCCAGATTTACATTGTCCACAGCTTTTGTAAAGCCTTCTACATTGCCCTCATCATCCCGTCTTATATATTCAAATACCAGATTTTTTGTTTCAATGATTTCCATTTCCGCTTTCCTTTTTCATTTTTTGCGGTTAATTGACAACCTGTTTTTACATGTGGTTTACAATTTGCTTATGGTTTACATTTTACTAGATTGCGGGGAGAAATACAAGGCTGGATTGTTACAAGAAAATGCAAATAAAAAAGAATATTTTTGTTTGACACGGAAGATAGAATTGTGATATAACCATAAAAATGGATATATTTAAAAGCAAGTCAGAATACCGTCTTAATTTGTTTTTGTTATTATAATACTATTTCAATAAGGAGCTGTTTTATGAAAAGATATACGCTTTCTATTATTTTCATATTGACTATTACATGCTGTATAGGCGCAGCATTTTTTCTTTTTTATGGTACTCTCCCTTCATCAGAGACTGTGGCAGAGCTTTCAGGTATGAAAACTTCCGTTTCTTCATATATTGCCATAGCATATAAAACCGGGGAGGAAATAATGGCTTATACAGAAAAGGAAATCAAACAGGCTGTTGATGCTTTAGAAGAAAAGGAATCGGCATTGGTTATGGAAAGTCCAGAGCGGGTGACAGTTTCGGAGGGCTTTTTTTATCAGCCCGTTACAGAAGATGTGAAGGAACGGATTTACGGGTTATCCTACAAAGAAAATTGTACGGTTCCTTATGAGGATTTGAATTATGTGGGAGTGCTGTATGTGGATTTTCAGGGAAAGACCCGGATTGGAGAATTAATATGCAATAAGGGGATTGCAAAGGACCTTGCTGAGATTTTTAAGGAGCTTTACGAAAACAGATATCCCATCGATAAAATCCGTCTGGTTGATGAATATGGAGCAGATGATGATTTATCCTGTCTGGATGATAATACTTCCTGCTTTAATTTCCGGGTAGTAGGAGGGACGAATAGCTTATCCAAGCATGCTTTGGGGCTTGCGGTTGACATCAATCCTTTTTATAATCCTTATGTCACTTATCCAAACGGGGTGGAACGGATTTCTCCTCCCGGCAGTGAGCCTTATGGGGATAGAAGCGCCGATTTTCCTCATAAGATTGATTACGAGGATTTATGCTATCGGCTTTTTACAGCCCATGGCTTTACCTGGGGCGGGGATTGGAAGAGCTTGAAAGATTATCAGCACTTTCAGAAGGAGTTGAAATAATGCTTATTTACTAATATCTATAAAAATGTATCGCTATATCCTTTATTAAAATCGGCGACCATAACAGTCGCCGATTAAATAATTTTTACTCTTTGTCTTAACCCCTTTAACTGCTAACAGAATCTGGCAATAAAGTACCTCTTATGAAGTGGAATGTTGGCTCCTTATTAAACAGAGGGATATATATTTCCTTCTCCCGCCGTAAATTCTAATCTAATAGTTCTTGCTGTTACTGCTGCCTGCAAGGTGGGATTAAGAAACAAATAACAGGAAAACTTGCAATCAACTTTTCTATATCCCTCTAAAAATGCATATGAAAAGCCATCTTCTCTCGCTACATATGCTGGATAAGATTTAATGGAATCCCCATAATTTGATACTTTGGAATAATAATCAACACCATTGACTGTATACATGGCAGTATCAATATATAATGCATTGCCATTACTAAAATACGCATACTGCCTTCCAATAAAAACTGCAGGTGCAATACCAGCATCTTCACTTACACTTTCTTTTTTATTATTTTTCACATAATTTTCTATAATAAACCCTTTAAAACCATCAATATCAATACTTGTATAATATGTTATCAAGCTCTGTTCATCAATCGTTATACCCGGTGAAAGTGTCGCATTTGGTATAGCAAAATCCGTTCCATATTCATCATTTATTTCATCCAATATGGCAACATACGGCCTCAAACACTGCATGTTACCTACATAATATTTTTCCCTTCCGTCATCATCCTCTACAGTAAATCCTGATACTAAAACCCACATAAACACTAAAGATAACACATATAATAACCTCTTTTTCATCAACATTTCCTCCTAAAAATCAGACTTTACAACTCCATCCTTTCAATAAAATCCCGTATTTCTTTCTCCTCCATTTTTTCATGCCATTGTAAATGATATATCATTCCCTTATAAAAAAATTGCACATAATAGCTTTCACTATTACTTGGACCAATCTCCGAATCAGATGTTTTTGTTATAGAAACAGACTTGTTTCTTACTATAAACACCGTCGTCTCTAACTCATCGCTTTCATAAGTGTCCACCAGCTCGAATTTGGAATCCAAAGTAGTAATTTGCTCATCCCCTCCTTCCGACCTCCATTTATCCTCAAAAACTTCATCCTTAAAAACAAGCTCCCCAACCTTGCTTCCTCCCGCAAGAGCAAACTGAACATTAATCATATCCGGCATGTTTACATCGGATTCAGGTAGCTCTGACAAATAATAAAATATCATTGCTCTTTCCTCGTCCAGTACCTGAAAGCAATAGTTTTTTCCCTCTTCCCTGCTTAACACCTTATATGGAATGGAAACTTTCAACAGCTTTATGCCAAGCTCCTGCTCCATATCTTCTATATTTTCATATTGTTTTCCTCTCCATGTTCCTTCCTCCGTTTCTGCTTCGTCAGTAAAATCCGGAAGCTTCAGGGAAATGCCCTTTCCTTCTCCCATAATATATTCCTGTTCATTTACAGTAAAACTGCCATAAACTGTATTTTTCATTTCCTTATTTGGTAGATACCACATAATGCTATAAAATATGTTAATGCCAGCAATTACTAAAACAACAATACTGCCTAAAATAATCCATTTCCCTTTTTTCTTCACATTAGACTCCTCTCGCATAAAATAACTGCAATCGATATTTCAAAAAAAGTAATATATCTATAATTTATATACTACAGTATAGTTCTCAATTACAAAATGTGTCAATGAAATTGGGAAGTTTGGTGATTTTCTGGGAAGTTCGGTTAAAAAAACAGTTGCCAAAGCTTTCACTCTGACAACTGTCAAAAATCTTATCATTCCCTTTTGATATCTGTTCCTTATAAGCAGTTCCTTAAACTGCCTCATATCCTGATTGAAACATGCTCCTGCATTTAAACCAACTCAAGAACAACTTCCATAGCAGCATCACCTTTACGCTGCTTAATCTTGATAATACGTGTATAACCACCCTTGCGGTCAACATACTTTGGAGCAACTTCATCAAACAGCTTTGCAACCAAATCTACTTTTTGTGTTGCTTTCTTTCTTCCGGCATTCTTTTCCGGAACCTCTACTACCGGATTTAATACCTTTAACATCTGTCTTCTTGCATGAAGTCTGCTTGGAAGATCCTTTTTGATTTCTTTTTCCACTTCATCAAAAACAGTTACGGTCACGCCGTTTTCCATTCTGATGATTTTGCCGTCTTTATCTCTGTGTGTTTCAGAAAGAACATTTCCGTTTTCTTTATCCACAATCTGCTTTACTCTCTTGCCGTCTTTGTCCTTGCGGGCAACCTTTGTTGTTACCTTTACAGTTTCAAAGTTATCCTTTTCTTTTACTGCCATTGCAATAATGCCTTCAGCAATTTTCTGTACTTCCTTTGCCTTTGCTTCGGTTGTAATAATCTTTCCATGGTATAAAAGCGCTGTTACCTGGTTTCTAAGTAATGCTTTTCTCTGTGCAGATGTTCTGCCCAGCTTTCTGTATTTTGCCATTTTCTATATCCTCCATTCATGGTTTCATCCGGCCACGCCTTTTGGTCTTACTTACCGGACAAATTGTTAATGCCACTTATGAGTCCGCACACCGGCGCCCTTTGGTCTTATCCTGCATGCTCTTCACAAATCAAATATCATGCTCGGCTTTTACCTTATACCTTATTTCCATTTACAAACTATAAGCTTATAAAGTACAAGCCAGCTCTTACTACTCATCGCCTACGTTTAACTGTAAGCCAAGTTCCTTTAACTTCGTCAATACTTCTTCTAAAGACTTGCGTCCTAAGTTACGAACCTTCATCATATCATCAGAAGTCTTATTGGTAAGTTCTTCCACTGTATTGATTCCGGCTCTCTTTAAGCAGTTGTATGAACGAACGGAAAGCTCTAATTCATCAATGCTCATTTCCAATACTTTTTCTTTTTCATCGTCTTCCTTCTCTACCATGACTTCTGCTGTCTTGGCATTTTCGGATAATTCAATGAATAAACATAAATGCTCGCTCAACACCTTTGCTGCAAGGCTTACTGCCTCATCCGGAGCTAAGGTACCATTTGTATATACATCTAACGTAAGCTTATCGAAATCTGTGATTTGTCCTACACGGGTATTTTCTACGGTAAGATTTACTCTTTCTACAGGTGTGTAAATAGAATCCACTGCAATCACACCAATTGGTAAGTCATCGCTTTTATTCTTGTCTGCGCTTACATAGCCTCTTCCCTTTGTAATGGTAAATTCCATGTAAAGCTTACTGTCTTTTCCACCGCTTAAAGTAGCGATTACCTGATCCGGATTCATGATTTCAATATCAGAATCCACCTGAATGTCAGAAGCCCTTACGATACCTTCGCCTTCAAACTCAATATAAGCGGTCTTAGACTCATTGGTGACACAGGTATTCTTAATAGCCAGACTCTTTAAATTCATGATGATTTCTGTCACATCTTCCTTCACGCCGGGAATAGAACTGAATTCATGCAGCACTCCGTCAATCTTCACCTGACTGACTGCCGCACCGGGCAATGAAGAAAGCATGATTCTTCTTAATGAATTACCAAGTGTAATGCCATATCCTCTTTCCAAAGGTTCTACTACAAATCTGCCGTACCTTTTATCTTCAGAGATTTCTGCAACCTCAATGTTAGGTCTTTCAAAATCAAACACTGCCAATACCCTCCTTACAATTATGGTTATTAACTGCCATCAGCCAACAGACTGCCGTATTTTCCGGCAGGACTGTCAGCTCAAATCACATACTTAAATATCAATCACAGGTTTTATTATTTAGAATATAATTCGACGATAAGCATTTCGTCAACAGGTACGTCAATGATTTCTCTTGTAGGAAGCTCCTTTACGGTTCCCTTAAGACCTTCCAAATCCTGTTCCAGCCACTCCGGAACCAGTCTGCCTCCGGTTACTTCAACAATATCTTTGTATCTTTGTAAGCTCTTGGATTTCTCTCTGATTTCGATTACATCGCCGGCTTTTACACGATAGGATGGAATCTTTACAGACTTGCCGTTTACAAGCACATGCTTGTGGCCTACCACCTGTCTTGCCTCTCTTCTGGTTCTGGCAAACCCTAAACGGAAAATAACGTTATCAAGTCTGCTTTCCAGAATAATCATAAGGTTTTCACCAGTCATGCCTTTCATTCTGTCTGCCTTTTCATAATAGTTTCTGAAAGGCTTTTCAAGAACGCCATAGATGAATTTAGCTTTCTGCTTCTCTCTTAACTGAAGACCATACTCGCTTACCTTCTTGTTTGCTCTGTTTAAAGTTCTATTGGATTTCTTATCATATCCTAAATAACTTGGTTCTAATCCAAGAGATCTGCATCTCTTGAGAACTGGAACTCTGTTTACTGCCATTTCTTTGTCCTCCTACTATTGTTTACAGCACCGGGAGCTTTTCCCCTGCTTTCTTCCAACATGCTCTTCTTATTTTCTATATGATTATACACGACGACGTTTTGGCGGGCGGCATCCGTTATGTGGTACCGGTGTTACGTCACGGATACTTGTCACTTCAAGGCCGCATGCCTGCAATGCACGAATTGCTGCTTCTCTACCTGAACCCGGTCCCTTAACCATTACGTCTACTGATTTCAGACCATGTATCAATGCTGCCTTTGTAGCAGTTTCTGCTGCCATCTGAGCTGCATATGGAGTAGATTTCCTTGAACCTCTAAAACCAAGACCGCCTGCACTTGCCCAGCTTAAGGCATTTCCTTCTGTATCTGTCAATGTAACAATCGTATTGTTAAATGAAGATTGGATGTGTGCTTGTCCCCGTTCAACGTTTTTCTTTACGCGCTTTTTTGTTACTTTCTTTGTCGCAACTTTTTTAGCCATCTAAACTAACCTACTTTCTTTTCAATCTCAATCATTGTGTTATTTTTTCTTATTTGCTACTGTTCTCTTAGGACCTTTTCTGGTTCTTGCGTTTGTCTTTGTCTTCTGACCGCGAACCGGAAGCCCTTTTCTGTGACGGATTCCTCTATAACATCCGATTTCCTGTAATCTCTTGATGTTAAGAGCAACTTCTCTTCTTAAATCACCTTCAACCACCTGGGTTTCATCGATTACTGCACTGATTCTCTTTACTTCATCGTCTGTTAACTCTCTGACACGAGTGTCAGGATTAACCTTTGCTTCTGCTAAAATGCGGTTAGAACTTACTCTGCCAATACCATAGATATAAGTTAATCCGATTTCAACACGTTTGTCTCTTGGTAAATCAACACCTGCAATACGAGCCATTTTCATTTCCTCCGTTTTCTTTGATACGGTAAACGTATCCATAGTTACTAATTGACTGGGAAGGCAAGATATGATGCCTACTACGCCTTCCAGCCGGGACATCCCGACCTTTCCGATACTTCGATAAAGATTTCCTTCTCGGTATCAATAAGTAATTTCCCGTAGGCCCACTACGTTCCATTATCTTAAACCGGCACGTGTTTTGACGGAAACACGATACCATCAGCCGCACATCATAATGTGACAAGAATGCTAATATTCCTTTGGTCAGATTTTCTTTCTTTGCGGAATCAGCCTTGTCTTTGTTTGTGTTTCGGATTTTCACAGATTACTCTGATCTGTCCTTTTCTTTTAATGATTTTGCATTTTTCGCAAATTGGTTTTACTGATGATCTAACTTTCACGTTAAACCCTCCTTTCAAAAAGACCGTTTTACATTATAGCACACAAAAACTATCAATGCAATAGTTTTTTATTTATCTCTCCAAATGATTCTTCCTTTCGTCAAATCATATGGGGATAATTCCAAGGTTACTTTGTCGCCCGGTAATATCCGGATGAAATTCTGTCTTAACTTGCCGCTTATATGGGCAAGCACTTTATGTCCATTTTCCAGTTCTACCTGAAACATGGTATTTGGCAATTTTTCAACTACAGTTCCTTCAATTTCAATTACATCTGCTTTCGACATGGTTACCTCCTAATTTTTCACGTCACCTGCTGTGGACTGGGTTAAATCCTGTTTCTGAACACTCTTTATTGCTCTTTTTATTTCCTCATCCCTTACCGGCTCATTTTCCAATAACCGCTTTCCAAGGGCTTTATCGGCATTTTTGTTCATTATCTGAACATGCTTTTTCTTTTTTTTCTTTGGACGCTCAAGAGTTCTTAGCAAACCGTCCGCTAAATAAACATATTCCTTTTCTTCTTTTACTATGATATAGATATGGTCTTTATCATGACCTGCTTTTGATATTCCAAAGCTTCCTACCATTTGGATTCCTTTCTGTTACAACTTCCGGAAACTGCCCTTTTCCCGAAATACTTTCTTCTTATAATAATATTATAATAAAGTAAGAATTTCCGGCTCGCCGTCTGTAACAAGTATGGTGTTCTCATAGTGGGCGGAAAGGGAACCGTCTGCTGAAACTACTGTCCAGTCGTCTGCCAGCCATTCCACATCGCACCTGCCCATGTTAATCATAGGTTCAACAGCAAGGGTCATGCCTGCCCTGAGCTTTAAGCCTTTTCGCCTTTGGGCAAAGTTTGGAATCTGGGGGTCCTCATGAAGCTTTGTTCCGATTCCATGCCCCACCAGCTCTCTTACGATACCGTAGCCAAACTGGCTGATATAGCTGTCAATCCGGTTGGATATATCAAACAGGTGCCCACCCTCTACAGCTGCCTTGATTCCTTCAAAAAAGCTCTGCTTCGTCCTTTCAATTAAAAGCTTTGCCTCTTCACTGATTTCCCCTACGGCATGGGTTCTTGCCGCATCAGAATGATAGCCCTTGTAAATAAGCCCTGCATCCAGACTGACAATATCCCCTTCCTTTAAAATCCTGTCGTCCGTTGGAATCCCGTGAACCACCTGCTCGTTTACGGATACGCAGATGGAAGCGGGGAATCCGTTATGGTTTAAAAAGTTGGGAGTACAGCCATAACTGCGAATCAGCTTTTCCCCTAATCTGTCTATGTCCAGAGTTGTCATTCCGGGTCTGATTGCTTCTCCAAGCCTTGCATGTACTTCCGCAAGTATCTTTCCCGAATCCCTCATTAGTCCTATTTCTCTTTCAGATTTAATTGATACAGCCATGGCTACTCTCCTAAAATGTTTACGATTGCTTTAAAAACATCTTCCATAGGGATTGTGCCGTCAACAGACTTAAGCACTCCCTTTTTCTCATAAAAATCAATTAACGGCTGGGTCTGCTCATGATACACGCCCAGACGGTTCTTTACGGTTTCCGGCTTATCATCATCTCTTAAGATAAGCTCCTTTCCACATCTATCACAAATTCCTTCTGCCTTTGGCGGAATGTGTTCTATATGATAGGTAGCGCCGCAGGAAAGGCAGGCACGTCTTCCGGACATCCGGTTAATAATATTTTCATCAGGGACATCCACATTAATTGCAAAATCAATTTTATCTCCAAGTTCATTTAAGGCATTGTCCAGTACTTCTGCCTGGGGAATGGTTCTCGGGAAACCGTCTAACACATATCCATTCTTGCAATCATCGTTTGCCACTCTGTCTAACAGAATCTTAACTGTTAATTCATCCGGCACCAGTAAGCCCTGATCCATATACTTTTTTGCTTCCATTCCAAGCTCTGTGCCATTTTTGATATTTGCCCTGAAAATATCGCCTGTTGAAATATGGGGAACTCCATATTTATCTGCAATCATTTTCGCCTGTGTTCCTTTTCCTGCTCCCGGAGCACCTAACATAATAATTTTCATTTTTAAAACCTCCAAATCAGGTTGCTGCTATTTATAAACGCTACTGTTCATTCAATTTATTTTGGGACAAGCGGAATCCGCCTGCCCCAATTTTTACTTAATCATTTAAGAAACCTTTGTAATTTCTTACTAACATCAAAGATTCAATCTGCTTAATCGTCTCTAAAATAACACTGACAATAATGATTAAGCTGGTGCCGCCAAAGTCTACGCTTGCTTTAAATACTCCGTTAAAGACAAACGGAAGCACTGCTACGATAATAAGACCTACAGCTCCGATAAATATAATATAATTTAATACCTTTGATAAGTAGTCTGTAGTAGGCCTGCCCGGTCTGATACCCGGAATGAAGCCGCCCTGCTTTTTAATGTTGTTGGATACTTCCAATGGATTGAAGGTAATGGAAGTGTAAAAATAAGCAAAGACTACTACCAGCACGATATAAACCAATAAGCCAATGGAATAAACCGGCTCGGAAGGATTACACCAGTTGCCTGAATTCAATCCTTTTAATATTTCTGCCCCAATTCCTGTTCCTTTATATCCTGCCAGCTGGCAGATTACAATTGGGAACTGCATTAATGAGGAAGCAAAGATAATAGGGATAACACCTGCGGTATTGATTTTTAACGGAATAGTAGAGGATTGTCCGCCCACCATTTTTCTTCCCTGTACCTTTTTTGCATATTGAACCGGAATCTTGCGCACACCATCATTTAAGATAATGACAAGAACAATCATTCCGATAATAATAGCAATAATAATCACTGCTGCTACAACACCCATGGCAATGTTCTTTGCATTCTTGACGAACTGGTCATACAGTCCGGCCAAATCCTGTGGCATACGGGAAATAATATTGATGGTAAGCACGATGGAAATACCATTGCCCACACCATTTTCCGTAATGCGCTCGCCTACCCACATAAGGAAGGCGCTTCCTGCTGTCAATGCGGTAATGACTACGATATAGTCGATTACGATAGCATCTTTTTGTAACAATCCGGAACGGCCAAATCCGATCGCCATTGCGGTAGCTTCAATCAAAGCAAGACCAACCGTTAAATACCGGGTTATGGCTGCTATTTTCTTTCTTCCGTCTTCTCCGTCCTTCTGCATTTCCTCCAGTTTGGGAATGGCTATCGTTAAAAGCTGTATAATAATGGAAGAAGTAATATACGGAGTAATGTTCAACGCAAACACCGACATACTCAGAAAGGAACCACCTGTAAAAGCATCAAAAAAATTAAATGCATCTCCTGTCTGCTGTGCAAACCACTGGGAGAAATATTCCCTGTTTACACCCGGCACCGGCAGCTGGCATCCGAACCGGATTACCAGCAGCATGGCAAAGGTAAATAACAATTTCTTTCTGATATCTTTTACTTTAAAGGCATTTTTTAACGTTGTTAGCATTAGATCACCTCTACTGTTCCACCAAGAGCTTCAATTTTTTCCTTTGCTGACTGACTGAATGCGTTCACCTTTACATTGAGCTTCTTGGTAAGTTCTCCATTTCCAAGGATCTTAACACCATCCCTAGGGTTCTTAATAACTCCTGCTTCTATTAATGTTTCCACGTCAACTGTCGTATCATTGTCGAATCTGTCCAAAACAGAAACATTGATTGCAACGATTTCCTTTGTGTTGCGGTTTGTAAAGCCTCTTTTTGGAATTCTTCTGTATAATGGCATCTGACCGCCTTCAAAGCCGATTCTGGGTGCCCCTGAACGTGCCTTCTGGCCTTTGTGACCTTTACCAGCTGTCTTTCCGTTGCCTGAACCATGTCCGCGGCCTCTTCTAAAATTATCGCTGTGTTTGGAACCCTCTGCAGGTTTTAAATTATATAATTCCATGACCACACACCTCCTTGTCTTTTCTGATTAAGCTTCTTCTACTTTCACTAAGTGACAAACCTGTTTAATCATTCCTCTTGTTGCTGCATTGTCAGGAAGCTCTACAGTTTTGTTCAATTTCTTTAAACCAAGTGCTGCTACGGTAGCTCTGTGCTTTGGTATCGCACCGATTGTAGATTTCACTAAGGTAATTTTTAATGTTTTGTCTGCCATCTTTTTATTCCTCCTTAAGCCATGATTTCATCCACGGATTTACCACGGTTCTTAGCTACCTCTTCTGGAGTTTTTAACTGGCTTAATCCTTCAATAGTTGCCAAAACAACATTCTGCTTATTGTTGGATCCCAAAGATTTTGTACGGATGTTCTTAATGCCTGCAAGTTCACATACGCTACGTGCCGGACCGCCTGCAATAACACCGGTACCTTCAGGAGCTCTCTTAAGAAGCACGGAAGCGCTTCCAAATCCTCCAAGTGTATCATGTGTAATACTGTTATTTTCATCTAATGCAACAGAAACAAGTCTCTTTGCTGCATCTTCTTTTCCTTTACGGATAGCTTCCGGAATTTCTGCAGCCTTTCCAAGACCTGCGCCTACATGTCCGTTGCCATCTCCTACTACAACTAAAGCAGTGAATCGGAAGTTACGACCACCTTTAACAACCTTAGTTACACGTTTGATGGAAACTACTTTTTCTGTTAATTCCATATTGCTGGTATCAATGATTGTACGTTTCATGTGATGTTCTCCTTCCTTCCTAGAATTCTAAGCCAGCTTCTCTGGCTGCATCTGCTAATGCTGCAATTTTACCCTGATATATAAAGCCGCCTCTGTCAAAGACTACTTCTTTAATGCCTTTTTCCAATGCTTTTTTTGCAATCACGGTTCCTAAGTATGCTGCTGCTTCAACGTCGTTGGTTTTTTTCAGTTCAGCCTTTACGTCTTTTTCAAGGGTAGATGCTGCTACTAATGTGTTTCCAACTGTATCGTCGATAATTTGAGCATACATATGATTATTGCTTCTAAACACGGCCAAACGTGGTCTTTCAGCAGTACCTGAAAAACGGTTACGAATTTTTTTGTGTTTTTTGATACGAACTTTTGCTCTTGATTCTTTTTTAACCATTTTGTTACTCTCCTTATCTATTTCTTACCAGTCTTACCAACTTTACGTCTGATTGTTTCATCAGCATATTTAATACCCTTGCCCTTATATGGCTCAGGTCTTCTCTTATCTCTGATTTCAGCTGCGAATTGGCCAACTTTTTCTTTATCGATACCCTTAACGATAATGATGTTCTGTCCGTCTAAAACAGTTTCAATGCCCTCTGGGTCTTCCATTTCAACCGGATGGGAATATCCTAATGATAAGGTTAATTTTTTACCCTGCTTTGCTGCCCTGTAACCAACACCGTTTACTTCCAGCTTCTTTTCGTAACCTTCCGTAACGCCTACTACCATGTTGTTGATCAGGGTTCTTGTAAGACCATGCAAGGATTTCATTTTCTTTAAATCGTTAGGTCTTGTTACAAGAACTTCATTTCCTTCAAGCTTGATTTCCATTTCCCCGGGTAACACTCTTTCCAATGTTCCCTTTGGACCTTTTACAGTCACTTTATTATTTTCTGCAATATCAACAGTTACTCCTGCCGGTACTGCGATTGGCATTCTTCCTATACGTGACATGCCCGTACCTCCTATTATTTTACTTTGCCGGAATTACCATACGAAAGCAAGAACTTCCCCGCCTACGTTAAGCTGTCTGGCCTTTTTATCAGTTACAACGCCTTGATTTGTAGAAATAATTGCAACGCCAAGTCCTCCAAGCACTCTTGGAAGCTCATCCTTGCCCGCGTATACACGAAGGCCCGGCTTGGAAATCCTCTTAAGACCGGTAATGATTTTTTCATTCTTATCTGCGCCATATTTTAAAGTAACACGGATTGTCTTGAAGTTTCCGTCTTCTACCAAATCATATTTTTTAATATAACCTTCATCTAAAAGAATGTCGGCAATAGCAATTTTCATTTTAGATGCAGGGATATCAACTGTATCATGTTTTGCAGTATTTGCATTACGGATTCTTGTAAGCATATCTGCAATTGGATCGCTCATTG
>CANCYR010000036.1 GCA_947382355.1 uncultured Lachnospiraceae bacterium | reverse complement strand
GCCATTTTGGAAAATGTTTTCGGGAAAAGACAGGGTATGCGCCAAGGGATTATAGGGATTTATAATTCTTTTGTGCAATGCATTAACAAAAAATACGATTCATACAATAACACATATATTCCCCATATTCCAACAGCATTTTTCTACAAACAGGCGAAACTCCAAACAAACACGGAAACTCCTATACTATCACGGAAACTCCCGACTTTTGCGTGATAGTATAATTTTGCCCCTATCGCCATCCTATCAGCGGCATCAAAAACGCAAAAAATAGGGGTCCACCACCCACCGTGATGAACCCCACCCAATTTTGCGATTCGACAAATTGCGGTTTTGCCATGCTATTTTACCCGATACTGCTCGGCTTCCTCGTCCGTAAGCGGTCTGCCTAACGCCTTTACCGCATCAATCATTTTGCGCCATTCGTAACGCTTTCCATCTGACGGTTCCGTCAGCCTGCCGTCTTTCGCATAATCAGCAATATCCTCAAACAAACTGTTTCTTTTTCTTTCCATCGTCAACATACCACCACCTACTTTCTAATATATTTCTCTATGAGTATGTCCGCTGCTGCTTCATCTATATACATACGCTGCCCTCTTGCCACTTGTGCATTCAGGACTCTCTGGTAATATGCAATCAGATCACTCTTCGCCGTAAATGCTACAAAGCCGTCACATCCTGCCTCCATACTGACCCGACAGGCAATCGCAAACAAATGACCGCCTACACCTTGATATTTCCCCGTATGGCCATAGTTGTGCGGCGCAGTTTCAACAATATCAACATCTGCCACACCACCATCTATCCTTAGCGAGATTCTTCCCTGCACTGTATCATCATCCGCTAAAAACAATTCATAAATATTGTAACCGTTTTTCTCCGTCCTACTCCAATCGAACTTCCAACCCTTATAGTCTTTCGGCTTAATTGGCGTTGAACGTAACTGGTACTCTGTTTCCACCTGCTCCCCAGTCTTTCTCTCTACCAAGCAGTCTGTAAATTCATCTATCAGAATATCTACTTCCATATCATTCTTCCTTTTTCCTAAATTATAACATAAAATTCTATGCTTTTCTATCAAAATTCAATATTAGCTTTTTTATTTTTCCGCTTGCTATCCCGCCAAAACAGAGGTAAGCTACGACACCAGATCAGGAGGGATTGGATTGGAAAAAAATTCTGCATTGGATGCTCGCCTACCTGCTTAGGTTTTCCGACTGCAAGGCCATGTTTTTGGGGAAATGCCTGCCGACAGAAGCAAAAGAAATGTCCACACCTCCAGTTCCACGTACCTGTTGGATTTTGACCACTGGGGTGCTTTTTGAACCACGCCCGCTCATCATCCGGCGTGACCGCTATCTTCTTAAAATAAACAGGAGAACCGGCATCATCCAGTCCCCCTCCTGCATTGGGGCTGAGGTTTAGGAACCACTCGAAGCGTTCTTCGTAAACCCTCACCCCGGACACATATTTATCCATTTCCCCTTCCGAAAATTCCCCGTTCTCCGGCATGGTGAACTGCCCCATGAGCCTCTGCAGGTTCTCCAGCTTGTCGCTCACCCTGCGGTGATTCGTCTATTCTGCAAGACAAAATCCGGGCTGTCAGGCATTTCGCAATTGACCTTCTTATTTTTTCCAAGGACAAGTATATCACAAATCAGAAAAAACGGGCACCCTTTTTAATCGGGGGCCCAGTCTGGAAAGCAACTCATTTGTAATGGTGTCTGCCTGATATGCCAGCTCCTCTGCTGAAATTTCCAAGGCTCCATCCCTGCCGATGAGCACTGCCGCATCGCCGGGCCGTATTCCTTCCTCTCCTGTAATATCCACTGCAAGCTGGTCCATACAGATTCTTCCCACAATGGGCAGCTTCTTTCCATGAATCAGCACGCTTCCTTTCCCGCAGGAAAGATTTCTGGGAAACCCGTCCGCATATCCAATGGGCAGTATGGCAATGCGGCTGTTCCTTTCCGCCCGGAAGGCTCTTCCATAGCTGACGCTCTCTCCCGCTTCTATTTCCCGAATCATCCCCACCCTTGCCTTTAAGGACAATACCGGCAGCAAATCCGGCTTCTGTCTGGTCACGTCCCCCAAAGCGCTTTTTACTCCATACAGGGCAATCCCCATTCTGGCAAGGTCACAGGACAGGGAGGGATAATTTAAGAGGCCGTAGCTGCTTTGCAGGTGTACCTTAATCCCCGGATGTTCCTTTACCTTTAAAACATCCAACAGTTCATAAAACCTTTTAATCTGATTTTCCGTATACTCTATATCCTCTTTATCCAGGCTGTCCGCCACGCATAGATGAGTATAGATTCCGGTTACCTTCAGGAAACTCAGTTGAAAAATCCCCGAAATCTGTTCCGCATGGCGGCTGTCGATTCCAAGCCTATGCATTCCCGTATCGATTTTTATATGAACGGGCAAATGCAGCCTGCAGGCATTCAGCTCCTTTGCATATTCATAATCGATGACAGTCTGCACCAGCCTGTATTTTTTTAACTGTCTGCTTTTTCTGATATCCGTATAGCCCAAAATCAGTATTTCTCCTGTAATGCCATGTTTCCTTAAGGCAATTCCTTCTTCTAAGGAAGCCACGGCAAACTGCCTGATCCCTTCCTTCTGCAGGCATTCCGCTGTCAGGCAGGCTCCATGTCCGTAAGCATTTGCCTTTACCACTGCCATCAGCTCACACTGCTCTGGCATAATCGCCTTCAATGCCCGGGCATTGTGCCCCAGGTTGGAAAGATTCACCTCCACCCATGCCCGGTCTGTTTCTCTCCAAACATGCTCTGTGGTCCTTCCAACTCCGGTCTGTTGCCTTCCTGACATGCTCTGTGAGCCTTCCATCTCCGCTCTGTGTCTTTGAACCCCTTTCCCGAACTTTCTTTTTCTCCTGTCATTCCTGTTATCCCATCTTTTCCACAGCTCCAAAAGAAGCAGGGCACACAAAAAGGATTCTATGGAAACCGCCAGATAATGGAGCAGACTGTTTTCAATAAACCATTTTTCCATATGCAAAACCTTTGCCCCCATTCTGGTAATGACAATCATATAGGGATGGATGATATAAATGAGCATGGATATTTTTCGAAGCATAAAACTTCCTTTCCGGCGAAAGTCTGTCAGAAACCAGAATAAAAAATACATTGCGGGAATCAGCAGCACGTACATGCTGTCGTGCCTCTGCATAGAAAAGCGGTGCAAAAGCATTCCTTCTGCAGCCATGGCAAGAAAGCATTCCGCCATTGCCCCTGCAGGCACTATTAGGGATATTGCCTGCCTGCTGTTTTCTTCAGACAACTTTCCCGCCCATACGCTTCCCAGCACAAAAAACACCGGTGCAAAAAAGATACCGTTCCTTGTATAATCCGACAGAGAAAAAAGTCTTTCATAGATGCCTGCTAAAACCGGCACTCCTTTTATAACTCCGTAATAACTGTCCCCAAACAGCCCAATCAGATAAAGAGAAATGGAAAATAACAAAGCGCCTTTTTTCCCAAACCTTCTTAACAAAAAGTAAGCCACAGCTATCCCTTCTATGGCTGCCGGAAGATACCAGAGATGATAAAAAGTGCCGTCAAAGAAAATATCCTTTATAAGATTTTTAAAAAAATCTTCCATTTGAAAATAGTGGTTATAGATGTTTAACGGTATGTACAACAATATGGAAATTCCGTAAAGCAGCGCCGTTTTTTTCATAAATTTCCTCACTGCCCTTCCGGTATTCTCTCCTTTTAGTACAAAAAAGCCGCTTACCATAAAGAAAAAAGGAACTGCAATTCTCGCCAGTATCCTTGTCAGGAAAAAGTCTCCGGTTTCCGTAAAGGAAACAAGGGGCGACGTATGGATTGCTACTACAAGAAATGCTGCAGCCATGCGGAACCGGTCCAAACCGCCATATTCCCTTTTTCCATTTTCTTTTCTTTCCTTTAAAGCTTCTGTCTTATACATATGCACGCCTCCAGATAGTAATAATACAGCCATCCACGTTATTGCCGGAAATCTGATACAGACATTCCTCCGGTATGGAAAACATGGCTTTTTCCTTTTTGGAAAGAGGCATGAAAAATATTTCCGCCTGCCTTCCCCTTTCATTTTCATAGAAATAGTGCTCTTGCTCCATGGGAAATTCCCTGAGCATTTCAATATATTCCTCTAAGGAAAGCCCCTTTTCCTTCATAATTTTGGAATGGGGATAGCCCACATAACGAAAGTGCCACGGCTCATGGGCTATTTTGGTAACAGACTCCTTTCCCCTTTCATACCGTTCAATAAATCCGTATTCCGGCGCAGTCTCCCTGAATTTCTGGCAGATTCCCTCATAGGGAAAATCAGGTCGGATAAAGTCAATGACCTCCTTCTTTAAGCCAAGGTCAATGGCAAGCCCGGTCTGGTGCTCGCTGTGTCCCGGAAGAGCCACATATTTTCTTGTAAATTCCTCTCCGTTTTCTTTTATGGAATCCTCCCATATTCTGGTCTGCTCCTCTCCGGAACGATAGCCGCTGACGGGAATGATTTCCTGTTCCCCGCCGATATCCTGCAGTATATAGGATAATACTGTTGATGCTTTTTTCTGAAGCAGTATATCCGGGTATTGCTCTTTTACTGCCATAAAAGACGGCACATGATTCTGTATCCATGGAAAAGAAGGAATTTCCCCATGCAGGTTTTGGGAAGCTGATGAAATTTCTTCTTTCCAAAAGAAAAGCGGATGTTCTTCATTGACCAATATCAACTCTCCTGAAAATATATCTTCATATTGTAAGCTTCTGTTTTTCATCACTCCAGCCCCAGTTCAATCAGTCTGTCCAGTATTTCCCCAAAGGACATGCCGATTCCTTTCATCATATTGGGATATCTGCTATGGGAGGTAAAGCCCGGAATAGTATTTACCTCGTTAAAGACGATTTTTCCGGTTTTCGTAATAAACATATCCACTCTTGCAAAGCCCCTGCAGCCCAGCGCCTTATAGATAATTTTTGCAGTCTCTTTTATTTGCTCTTCCGTTTCTTTATCAATTCTTGCAGGCATATGGATTTTAGAGCTTTTCAACGTGTATTTTTCCGTGTAATCAAAAAATCCCTGACTCAATTCAATTTCATCCACCCTGCCCACAACCGGTTCATCATTTCCCAAGACGGCACACCCCACTTCAAAGCCATCAATATTTTCCTCCATAATTACCAGGCTGTCATATTGGAAAGCCTGCTCTATGGCAGAAATAAGCTGTTGTTTTCCGCTAACCTTTGTAATGCCAAAGGAAGAGCCTGCCCGCAGGGGCTTTACAAATAAGGGAAATCCCAAAGCTTCCGCCTGATGTATGATTTCCTTTCCCGCTTCATCTGCCTCTTTGTCTTCCCATTTTGTTTTTTCCAGAATAACTGCTTTGGGCGCCGCAATTCCATGGGAAGCCGCCAGCCGGTGTGCTCTTTCCTTATCCATGCAAAGAGCAGAGGAAAGGGTGCCACAGCCGATTAAGGGAATGCCGGACAGCTCAATCAAGCCCTGCATGGTGCCGTCTTCTCCGTTTTTTCCATGCAATACCGGGAATACCGCATCCATGAGAATAAGCTCCGGTTTTGATTTACCCGGTTCCATTTGAAGAATGCCGTGATGGGATTTATCCGGTGATAGAACTGCCGGAACACAGTCTTTTTCCTGTTTATGCCAGGTGTCCTTTAATATCCCTTCGTAATCTCCTTTATAGTGGAACCATGCACCTTCTTTTGTAATGCCAATGGGATATACCTGATATTTCTCTTTGTCCAGATTGCTTAATATGGCATGGGCAGACTGTAAGGATACCGGATATTCACTGGAGCAGCCTCCGAAAATGACCGCTAAATTTGTCTTTTTCATTTTTTATTTCCTCCTACTACTTTTCAGGCGGTTTCCTCCACGAAAAAAACAGCCTTTTGATTTCTGTATCAGCATACCAGAAATCAAAAAGCTGTTTTTTCGCTTTTCCTTGTAAAATTCCTTTTTTCTTTTCACGGATTTCTTAAGAATTTCTTATTCTCTATTCATTTAGCAGGATTCTTGCCTTTTTCACAAAACCGGCACCACCACATCAAACCGAATCACCTCATCCTCACTAAACGCCGTAATCCTTCCCCCATGCAACTCCACAATCTCCTTTGCAATGGCTAGTCCAAGCCCTGCTCCCCCGCTTTTTGAGGTGCGGGCAGTGTCCAGACGGTAAAACTGTTCAAAAATCCGTTCCAGCTTCTCCTTTGGAATGGTGTTTCCATGATTTAATACCGTCAATGTCAGCTCTTTTTCAGAAGGAGCTGCTTCTATTTCAATTGCCCCTCCTTCAAAGCTGTAATTCACAGCATTCTTTAAAAGATTATCCAACACCCGCTGCATTTTTGCCACATCCATGCGCAGCATAAAATCCGGCGGGGCATTTAATGTGCATTTCAACCCTTTTTCTTCAAACATGGGCTGAAACTCATACACCAACTGCTCCAGCATACGGGTGAGATTGACCCTGCTAAGCTCTAATGTAAGGGAAGTCAGACTGAACCTTGTGATTTCAAAAAATTCATTTATCAAATCCTCCAGCCTTTCCGCTTTATCCAGAGAAATGGACAGATATTTTTCCCTTAAAGCAGGGGAAATCTCCCCTTCGTCCCGAAGCAGGGTCAGATAACCGATAACAGAAGTCAAAGGCGTCTTTAAATCATGTGCCAGATAGACAACCAGGTCATTTTTCCGCTGCTCCGCTTCCTTTGCCGCCCGTTTGGAACGTGCTACATCTAACTTAATATGGTTCATCTGCTGCTCCACCTCTTTTAAGTAGGATGGAAGCTGTATCAAATCTTCCTTTTCATTGTAGATTTGTTCCACCGCTCCTACCACCTGTTCCAGATAGGCTGCAGGCTTCATAAGACAGCGCACCAGAATAATCAGATAGCCGGCTGCCAGCAAAAGAAAAAGAAAAAGTTCAAATCTGTCATTGAGCCAGTGCAGCAATGGATAAATCCATTCTGTTCCTCTCCAAATCCAAAACCCTTTTATAATAATTACAAAAAAATATAGAAAAATAATAAATACTGTAAAAATGCTTATTTCCGCAAAAAATCTCACAATCAGCCGCCATGCCAGTTTTCTTTTAAAATCACTTTTTCCCTTATTCAATCTGATACCCCACTCCCCATACGGTCTTGATTATTTTCGGATTCCTTGCAGGCTCCTTCATTTTTTCCCTGAGCCGCCCGATGTGCGCCATCACCGTATTATTATTGTCTAAAAACTTTTCCCCCCATACAGCCTCGAACAGCTCCTCCGAGGATACCACCCTTCCCTGATTCTCGCACAAATACCACAAAATGGAGAACTCAATGGGAGTAAGCCCCAGAGGCTTTCCGTACAGGCTGCATTTATGGGTTTCCTTATTGATGATAAGCCCTTTCATGTCATATTCCAGAGAAGCTTCCGGTTCCTTTGGCTCCTTTTGGTTATAGCTGCGATACCGCCTTAGCTGGGTCTTCACCCTTGCCACCAGCTCAAGGGGATTAAAGGGCTTTGTAATATAATCATCCGCCCCGATGGTAAGCCCCATAATCTTGTCCATGTCCTCCACCTTTGCCGTCAGCATAATAATGGGAAAAAAATGGTCTTCCCTGATTTTCTGGCAAATCCGGAAGCCGTCCATGTCCGGCAGCATCACATCCAGAATTGCCATATCAAGGGAAGTGCTTTCCACACAGGCAAGGGCTTCATTTCCCGTATAAAATTTATGTACCTCATACCCTTCATTTTTCAGGTAAACTTCTAGCAAATCGGCTATTTCCTTTTCATCGTCCACAATCAGAATGTGCTGGCTCATTTGGTCTGTTCTCCTCTTTTCCATGAATGCTTTTCATCTGGCCCCATATTTCTAATCACCATATTTATATTTTTCATCCTCTATGCCTTCATCTATGCCCTCATATTCATTCAGCATATACATATCATCCCGGCTTCCGTCTTTCCCATTGTCCTGCTGCTGTTTTAAATTCTTCAGAAAAGAGACGGCAAAAGGCAGACAGCAGAAGAAATTGCATAAATCCGCCGCAGGCTGGGTAATTTCCACTCCGGTCATGCCAAATATTTTGGGAAGGGCTATAATAAACGGAAGAAAAAAGATTCCCTGCCTGGTGGAGGAAAGAAATGTGGCGGTCCATGCCTTTCCTATGGACTGAAAGGTCATATTGCAGACTACTCCAAGAGGCATAAGGGGCATAATGATACACTGTGCCCGAAACGCCCTGACTCCAATGGCAACCACCTCAGGGTCATTTGCAATAAACCATTCCATCACCGTTCCAGCCAGCAAAAATCCCAACAGGCCAAGAGAAGCCATAATTCCTACCCCTACCTTTAATGTAAAAAAGAATGCTTCCTTCACCCTGCCATATTTTTTTGCGCCGTAATTGTAACCCACTACCGGCTGATACCCCTGTCCAAAGCCGATTACCATGGAAAAAATCATCATAAATATTTTCCCCACAATGGACATGGCTGCCACTGCCGCATCGCCGTATACTGCCGCATTGATATTCAGCGCTACAGTGGAAACGCTGGCAAGACCCTGTCTGCAAAAGGAAGGAAGCCCGTTTTTAATAATCAGCAGATAAGTTTCCGGCTCTTTAGAAGCATTTTTTATGTTCAGCTTCAGTATGGTTTTCTTTCTCAGATAATGACTTAATAAAATGCCAAAGCTGACGCACTGGCTCAGTGCAGTTGCAATGGCGGCGCCGGATATTCCAAGCTTCATGCCGAAAATAAATATGGGATCCAAAATAATATTCAAAATCCCGCCTGTAGTAATGCCTAACATGGCAAGCGCCGCTTTCCCCTCCGCCCGGAGAAGGTTGTTAAGTACAAAGGAAGCCGCCATGATGGGAGCCGCCAAAAGTATATATCTGCCGTATTTACAGGCATAAGGCAGAATGGTGGCGGTGGAACCAAGAAGGCTCATAAGCCCTTCCAGATAATACAGTCCAAAGGCTAACAAAAGTCCGCCAAACACTATAGAGGCGAGAAAACCGCTGGCAGCAATTGTTTCTGCTTCTTCTTTTTTCTGTTCCCCCAGAAGTCTGGATATGGTGCTGCCGGATCCCATCCCCAGAGTAAATCCCACAGCCTGAATAATTGCCATCAGGGAAAATACGATTCCTATGGCTCCGGAGGCGCTGGCTCCCAGTCTGGAAACGAAAAATGTATCTGCCATATTATACACAGACGTAATCAGCATGCTTATAATGGTGGGAATTGCCAGAGAAATAATAAGCCCTGGTATTTTCGTTTCCGTCATTTTTTTATATTGTTGATTTTCTGATTCCATAATTACACACCCGCTTTTCCTTACCTGTCTTTCTCAATCATCCAATTTGCCATATCCCAGCTTTTTCAGCCTTCTTGAAAGGCCCAGCGCCACACATCCGGTAAAAAAACCGGTAATCAGGGCACTTAGCATCAGTACCGGCACATAAAACAATACACTATAGCTTCCAAGCAGCAGCCATGCTGCAGCTGTCTGCCCTAAATTATGAAAAACAGCACCGCACATGCTTATCAGTATACAATATTTTCCCCTGAAAATCCTATAGAGCAGTGCCATAATAAAAAAGCAGGCAATTCCTCCGCACAGGCTGTAAAAAAAACTTACCGCCTGCCCTGTAAACATACTGCCCAATATAATCCGAAGAAGCAGCACCGTAAAGCTCTCTCTTTCATTATATAGAAAAAGAAGCAGCAGGGTAACCACATTGGCAAGTCCCATTTTAATGCCGGGAACAGGTACAAGAGGCGGAAAATAAGATTCTACCACAAAAATTGTCAGGGCAACTGCCGTAAACATTCCAAGCGTGACTATTTTTTTTGTCTTCATGCTAATAAACCACTCCGTCCACTACCCCGGCTTCCCTTTCCCCTTCTATTTCAATTACCAGCCTGTTTGGCAGACATGTAATGGGAATGGGTCCTTTGCTGATATACCCCATCCGTCCACACAAAAAATCCGGACAGCTTGCTTCTATTACACCTATGCTGCCATTTTTCACCGAAATTTTATTATATGCACCGTTTTTTCCTTCTATTAAAAAGGTATCCTCCTTTTCCAAGGATACTGTTTTTACAAGAATGCCATCCTGATAAATACAGGCATAAGCATTTCCCCCGCCTTTTTCCCTGTACATACATATAAGAAACAACAAGGAACAGATAAAAACCAAACACAAAAATATGCTTATTCCTATCATTGCCTTTTTTTCCTTCATGCTTTGCCTGTTCCTTTCTGCTTTTTCCTATTTCACAATTTTATAGCTTAAGTCCTTTAAATCAAACAAGGACTTAAGCCCCTCTGTAGTATACACATTTTTTTCTTCATCCACAAATATGCCTTCCGCCCCGTATTCTTCCAAAAGCTCCATACCCTGTTTCAGCCCGAGCACAAAGCATGCCGTAGAAAGACCATCGCTTTTTAATCCGCTGTCACAGACCACTGTAACGGAAATAAGCCCGCTTTCTGCAGGATAGCCTGTTTTGGGATTTAAAATATGATGATACCGTTTTTTGTCCACCATAAAAAACTTTTCATAATCGCCTGACGTGGAAATAAACCATTGGCCGGAAAGCTTTAACACTCCCAGAATTTCCCCTTCTTTCCCTCTGGGATTTGTAATTGCCAGATTCCATGGCTCCCGGTCCGGCCTGCTTCCAATCAGGGCAATGGTGCCTCCAAGAGCTATCACCGCCCCTTCTATGCCTTCCTGACTTTGAATGAACTTTGCTGCCCGGTCCGCTCCGATTCCTTTTCCCACCGCCCCTAAGTCAAGGCTCATTCCTTCCGGCAGGAATATGCTGTTTTCATCTATTCCAAGCTTTTCATAACCCGTTTTTTCCAAAAGCGCATTTATCTGTTCCTGTGCCGGCAGCCCCTCATCTGCGCCTCCAAAATCCCACAGCCTTGAAATACTTCCAATGGTGGGGTCTAAAGCTCCATTACTTCTTTTGGCAATTTCCAGTATATCCTTTAAATAGCCAAAAGTAGCTGCACTAATATTTTCCCCTGATTCCTGTCCACTTACGGAATTCAGCTTTCCTATTTCAGATGTCTCTTCCCGCCATGAAAGCTGTCCGGTTTCCAACCGTCTAAGCTGTTCTGCCAGTTCAGGAAGTACGTCCTCTTTTCCGCCGTAAACGGTTCCGTAAAAATTCGTCCCCATAAGAACATCTGCACTTTTGTATATCTTAGCTTGTTCCTCATTCTTTTTCCATGACAGAAAAAACATTAAAAATATTAGCAGGAATAGGACCACTGCCGGCAGAACCTTTTGCTTTTTCATCCACATGATTCTGTTCCTCTTTTCTTTACGGAAAAAGAAGCTACCAACCTTTCATTGGTAACTTCTTAATTTAAAGCCTTTAGAAGTGCATATTTGCAACCAGCTTTTGTTTTTCCAAATCAAATTCTTCCTGACTGATAATACCATTGTCCAACAAAATTTTAAGCTTCACGGCTGCTCTTTCAAACTCATCTAAGGAAATGCCCTGTTCAGCTGCCTGAGCTGTCTGAACTGCAGCGCTTTCTTCTGCCTGCCTTCTGGCTGCCTCTTCCGCTTCTCTTCTTGCCTTTTCTTCAGCTGCCTTTTTATCTGCTTCCTCTTCTATGCGCCTAACTGCTTCTTCTGCTGCCGCCTTTCGCTGGGCTGCTGCTTTTCGCTCTTTCTCGGCTTCTGCTTCCTGTCTGGCTTTCTCTTCGGCTGCTTTTCGCTCGGCTTCTGCTTTTTCTTCAGCTGCCTTCCGTTCGGCTGCTGCCTTTTCTTCCGCCGCCTTCCGCTCAGCTGCTGCCTTTTCTTCGGCTGCTTTCCGTTCGGCTGCTGCTTTTTCTTCAGCTGCCCTCCGCTCGGCTGCTGCTCTTTCTTCCGCCTCACGTCTGGCTTTCTCTTCGGCTTCTTTCTTTGCCCTCTCTTCTGCTTCCCTACGTCTGCATTCTTCTTCTATCTTTTTGACTGCCTGCTGGGCTGCTGTCTTACCTGATTCCTCTGCCAGCTTCTTTGCAGATGTCTCCATTTCCTTAAAGGAATCCTTTTCCATTTTTTTAATGGTTTCCTCTAAGGCATTCTTTGCATCTATTTCAGCCTTTTTAGCTGCTTCATCCATTTTGGTCTGGATTTCAGCCTGTGCTTTCTTTCTTGCTTCCTCAATGATTTTCCGGGCTTCTTCTTCTGCCTTCTTCACTGCTGCATCTATAAAGGAGCGGGATTCATTTTCCACATTTTTGGCCGCATCCTCTTTTGCCTTCAATATGTTCTCTCCAGCCTTTACCCGTGCTTCCTCAATCCTCTTTTTGCTTTCTTCAGATAATCTCTTAATATTTTCGTCCACTGCTTTTTTAGCGGCTTCTGCTGCTGCCTTACATACGGTGGCTTCTATATTTGCACGTTTGGCCGGGTCCTTTTCCCTTGATGTAGTATTTACGACTACCTTCGCAGTCTGTCTTGCTATATCCTCTGCTACCCTTAATGCATTTTCCATTGCCCCTTTTCTGGTTGCTGCCTCCGCACTCTGCTTTACTGCAGCCTCAGCCGTCTGAACCCCCGCCAGACCTGCAGCTGCCAATGCTGCTCTTCGTGCGGCTTCCGCCGCTGCTTTTCTTGCTGCCTCATTTCCATTCCTGATTTCTTCTTGCATGATGTTTTCCCCATTCCATTCTAAAATCTGTCCTAGCACCGGTATGTTTCTCCCTTTTTGAAACACTGCCCGCATTCTTAGATTTTAGTATAACACAGATTTCATATGATTTCTAGTGAGTAACCATATATTTTCCGTGTAATATTTGTGAATTCAGATAACACAGCAAAGCCTATCGTTCCATTTTCCAGAAACATGCGCTATAGGGTTCTAACTGGCTTCCCCCGCCAAAATCATGCATTTTACCGGAGAGCAGTTCTTCCGCCTGCCCGCAGCCGGCATCAAAATGAGCTGTATACGGAGCATCTGAAGCATTAATTGCCACAAGCACCCGCTCATTCTCCGTCCTTCTCTCAAAAATACATTGATGGTTTGTCAGTACGATTGATTTAAAGTCACCATAATTCAAAGCCTCACTCTGTTTTTTCACCTGGGCAAGCTTTGCGATAAAATCCGTCAGTTCATTCCATTCCGGCTCTTCAAAAGAAATCCGCAGCGCAGGGTCACCCTGGCTCTTATCTCCTTTTGCTCCCCATTCACTTCCATAATAAATGCAGGGAACCCCCGGCATTCCGAAAGCAAGGGCATATATCAGGGGAAGATGCTTTTCATTGGTAAGAATACTTGCAATTCTGCTGACATCATGGTTGTCCACAAATGATAACAGGTGTTTTCCCTTGTATAATGTCCAGTTTTCCGGTCCAAACTGCCTGAGCAGGGAATGGTTGATTTCAAACATATTCATGCTGTTAAAACTAGAATGCAGTCCTTTATAGCACTCATAATTGGTAGCAGAATGAAGCATTCCTTCATTGACCATCTGGTTATAATCACCATGAAGCATTTCTCCAAGCAAAAAGAAATCTTCTTTCTTGCCGTCGCAAAAGCTTCTTAACCTGCGCACAAAGTCATGGTCCAGACAATAAGCCACATCCAGCCTTAATCCATCAATATCAAACTCCTCTATCCATCCGCTTATACATTCAAACAAATGATTTATCACATCTTCATTGCGGAGATTTAATTTTACCAGATCATAATTTCCTTCCCAGCCCTCGTACCAAAGCCCGTCATTATAGCCGGAATTGCCCGAAAAATCAATTCTGTGGAACCAGCTCACATATGGAGAAGCCTCTCTGTTTTTCAACACGTCCTGAAAAGCCCAAAAGCCTCTTCCCACATGATTGAACACACCATCCAATACTACTTTGATTCCTTCCTTATGAAGATTTTCACAAACCTGCTTAAAATCTTCATTAGTGCCAAGACGCACATCAAGCTTTTTATAATCCCTTGTATTATATCCATGATTATCCGACTCAAAAACAGGGGAAAAATAAATGGCATCCACCCCCAGCTTTTTAATATGAGGAATCCAGTCATTGACTTTTAAAATACGGTGTGCCAACACTCCATCATTTTCGTATGGCGCTCCGCAAAAACCTAACGGATAAATTTGATAAAAAACACTTTCATAAGCCCACATATATTGTTCTCCTTTTTCTGTCATTATTTTATTCTATTATGTTTAAATATTACTTTGTGATTATAACATAAGTATATTGAAAAATCCAGTTAACATAAACTTAGAAATTTCTATTTCTAAAATGAAGGTTGTCTTGCAGATTATCCCATGAATGTTTTCTTGCATTGTCCTTAAAAATGTACTTTCAAAAAAGTAATCCCCAATTTCCACATAGTTATCCACATATTTACTTCTATGTCATTTTTTTCAATTTTGACTATAAAACTTGCAGACAGATTTGTCATAATAAAAAATAGCAGTCGCTTTGGTACTTTAGTCATGGTTTTCATAATCCCTTTCATATGGCCGGATTATGTGAACCATCTTTCTATTTTTTCCTTATACGACAAAATTTAACAATTATATGCTCTTGTTTTTCACAGTTTTCATAACAAATGTTTTTTATGTATACTGTGAAACAGCAAATGACAAAAAGGAAAGGAGAAAAACCATGTTAAAAATCGGTTCCCACGTAGGAATGAGCGGAAAAGATATGTTTTTAAATTCCGTAAAAGAAGCCGTATCCTATGGGGCAAATACATTTATGATCTACACCGGCGCTCCTCAAAACACAAGAAGAAAGGATATATCCCAGTTGAATATAGAGGCGGGCACAGCTTACAGGAAGGAACACGGCATTGAGGAATTTGTTGTGCATGCCCCCTATATCATTAATCTTGCCAACACCATAAAGCCGGAAACCTTTTCTCTGGCAGTGGAATTTCTGGAGCTGGAGCTTTTCAGGGCTTCTGCCATGGGAAGCCATATTTTGATTCTGCACCCGGGCGCTCATGTAGGCGCCGGCCCTGAAGCCGGAATCAAACAAATCATAAAAGGTATCAATCAGGTGCTCACAAAAGATACGGACTGCATGATAGCCTTAGAAACTATGGCTGGGAAAGGCTCTGAAATCGGCTCTTCCTTTGAAGAACTGGCAGCCATATATGATGGGATTGTATACAATGAAAAGCTGCGGATTTGCTTTGACACCTGCCATGCACACGATGCAGGTTATGACATCCGTCAGGACTTTGACGGAGTTATCCACAATCTGGACAAGCTTCTTGGAAAGGAACAGATTGCAGTTTTCCACATCAACGACAGCAAAAATCCCTTAAATGCCGGAAAAGACAGGCACGCCAATATCGGTCAGGGATATATCGGTTTTGAAGCTTTGAATGCTATCGTACACCATAAGGATTTTGAAGAAGTTCCGAAGATTCTGGAAACGCCTTATGTTCCTGATCCGTATAACGCTGGAAAGCTGGTTGCTCCTTATAAGGAGGAGATTGATATGTTTCGGAAAGGAACTGAAAAATAACCGGGACGCCGGATAATGCTTTAGACGGGAACTGTGACTTTGTCACTGAATAAAAGAAGGGCATTGTGCATACTAATGAAAAACAAAAAGGAGATTACTTATGGGAAAAAGAAAGGCTGTTGTCAGCCTGCGGGAATGTGTTGCCTGCGGCTGCTGCATGAAGGTTTGTCCAAGAGGCGCCATATCCATTCCAAAAGGCATCCATGCTGAAATTAATGAAGAATTATGTGTAGGATGCGGCAAATGTGCAAAAGAATGCCCGGCAGGCATTATCACTTTGGAGGTGGCAGAGCAATGAAACAAAAAAAGAAATGGTATGATTTTCTTTGGATTTTTTCACTTACATACCTGATACTGGGATTTTTCAATATTCTTTTTGCCTGGCTGGGTCTTCTCTGCTTCTTTATCCCGCTGATAATAGCAATTGCGAAGGGCAATAAGGCTTATTGTAACAAATACTGCGGCAGGGGGCAGTTATTTTCCTTGATTGAAGGCAGGTTCGGATTATCCCGCAGGAAGGATATTCCAAAATGGATGAAATCAAAATACTTCCGATATGGTTTTTTGATTTTCTTCTTTCTCATGTTCTTTCTTATGCTATGGAACACTTATCTGGTATTTGCAGGAACGAAAAGTTTAAGTACAGCAGTAACCCTTTTATGGACATTTAAGCTTCCATGGCATCAGGCTTACCACGGCACAGTTTTTTCAGAGGGCGTCGCACAGTTCGCTTTCGGCTTTTACAGCGTAATGCTTACTTCCACGGTGCTGGGATTTCTTACCATGGTTTTATTTAAGCCCCGTTCCTGGTGTGTATATTGTCCAATGGGGACCATGACCCAGCTCATATGTAAGGCAAGAAATGTGACCTCATCACAGAAATAGCTGCGTATGCAGGCTATACTAAGAGCATAGATGAAAGAAAGGAAGGGAATGAATATGTCCGTACTTATTGTAAGTAAAAATAATTTTGATACTATTAAAAACAGTGAAAAGCCGGTGCTTTTAGACTTCTATGCCGACTGGTGCGCCCCATGCCGCATGATGTCCCCTGTAGTGGATGAGATTGCAGAGGAAAACCCCCAGTATCTTGTAGGTAAAATCAATGTGGATAAAGAGCCGGAACTGGCACAGTCCTTTGGAGTTCTAAGCATTCCAACACTGGCTGTCATGAAAAGCGGTAAAGTCTTAAACAGGTCGGCAGGAGCACAGCCAAAAAAACAGGTCCTTGCCATGTTAGAGGGTTAATTCACGAAGGCGCTTTTTATCAAGGATTTTAATATCCTTACGGGAAACCTCCACAATTCCCTCATTGGCAAAATATTTTAACATCCTTGACACAACTTCACGGGCAGACCCCATATACCGGGCAATCTGCCCGTGAGTCAGTGTAATGGTATCAGAACCGGTTCTGGCGGCTTCATCGGAAAGAAAAATGGCAAGCCTTTTGTCCATGCTCATGAAAAGGATTTGCTGCATCACCCACATCACATCCGAAAAACGGCCCACAGCCGTTTCAAGTGCAAATATTTTTATAGCGGGATTTCGTTCCGATACAGCTGCAAAGGCCGGTCCGCTGACAACATAGCACCGGCTGTCTTCCTCTGCGTCTACCAGCACGTCAAAGGTAATGGCATCCAGCACGCAGGAAGCGGACAGCATGCACATATCTCCCTTATGCAGACGGTAAAGCGTAATATCCCTGCCCTCGTCTGACATCATATAAAGCCTGAGGCTGCCGTAACGGACCAAAATCACGCCGGAGCATTCATTGCCATCGTGGATATTCCTCCCTGTCTTATAAGTAACCTCATAGGAATTTTGACAGATATATGTCCTGTCCTCTTTTGATATTTCATCCCAAAAGGGAAATATTTCCTTGTAAACAAGCTGAAAATCTGCTTCTGACACAGCTTTATACCTCCTTCCAAAACCTCTTCACTTCTTCCCCCGCCGCATCAATGGATATCACCTGATATTCTTCCCATTCCCTGGGGAAAAGCCTTAGATTCTGCCTTTGCAGAAACCTTTCATCCAACAGCGCCACAATCCCTGTGTCTTCCGCCGTTCTGATGACCCTTCCTGCAGCCTGCTGGACTTTGTTCATCCCCGGATAGGCATAGGCATAATCAAAACCGTTTCTCCCCTGTGCCTCAAAATAGGATTTTAGTATTTCCCTTTCGTGGCATACCTGGGGCAGTCCCGTTCCCACAATGATGGCGCCTATCAGACTGTCGTTTTTTAAGTCTATTCCTTCGCTGAAGATTCCTCCCAGCACACAAAACCCTAATATGGTCTTTTCTTCCTCTGTTTCAATTTCCATCTGTATGTTATCTTTGAATATCTGTTCCAGCAACTGCTCTTCTTCACCGTTCCGCATTTCTATAACATTTGTTTTTATTCCTGTTTCCCCTGCTTTCCGGAATCTGCCAAGGAACTGTTCTCTGTCCGATTCGCTCATATAATCCTTTTGTATGAGGCATTCCACCTTTTCCGGGTCTGAAAAATGTGCCTCATATGCCTTGTATACCTCTTCCAAAAAGGCATGAGAGGGGAAAAATACCATATAGTTTCCGGCTTTTCCCTGAATGAGCTCATGAATATAATTGGCAATATTGTAGTATTCCATAAACCCGCGCCTTGTATATTTGCTCGTTACCTGACTGCCAATGAACAGCTTTCTTTTCCGGTTGTCAAAGGTGGATTTTGCATATACCTCATAATCGGTTTCCTCCCCGCCCAAAAGACTCTTATAGTATTGAACGGGCAGAAAGGTGGCGGAAAACAATGTAGTGCTGATTCCCCGGTCCATGCATTCCTTTAGCTGCCTTGCAGGGTTTACGCAAAACTCCTTTATAAAAAATTCACCGTTATCCATTATCCGGGTATAGGTGACGTAATCCCGGTCTAATTTCTCATATACCTGCAGGAATCTGGATACTTCAAAATAAAACTCCAAAACTTCCTTTCTGATAGGGCTGTCATCATGGTCCTCTAAATAAGTATTCATAGTACCATGAAGACGGTTCAGCGCCATTACAAAGCTGTCAAAGCCTTCTAAAATCTTCATATCCTCGCATTGCTTTTTTAATAGCAATAGTTCTTTATTGCACTTTTCCAGCCGCTTCTCCATTTTGCTATCGTATGGCTTGACCAGCTTCTTCATTTCCAGAAAACGTTCTTTTATAAGTCC
Source organism: uncultured Lachnospiraceae bacterium (assembly GCA_947382355.1). GTDB lineage: Bacteria > Bacillota > Clostridia > Lachnospirales > Lachnospiraceae > RGIG3040. The sequence continues at coordinate 13,852 of CANCYR010000036.1, read as the reverse complement.
GGCGCTGTACATCTCCCTGCCCCGCTCCACCAGGTTATGGGCTTCATCCACAAAAAACAAATATTCCCCCTTTATCCCTTCTGTAAAAAAACGTTTCAAGTATACATAGGGGTCAAAGAGATAATTGTAATCACAGATTATCGCATCGGAAAACAGGCTCATATCCAGGCCCATTTCAAAAGGACACACCTGATATTTTATGGCATACTGTTCGATTGCCTCTCTGGAAAAGCTGTCCTCATGGATAAGCAAATCATAAATTGCCGCATTAATCCGGTCAAAATGGCCTTTTGCATAGGGACATGCGTCGGGATTACAGTTGGTTTCTTCCAGAAAGCATATTTTGTCCTTCGCTGTAATGATTACCGATTTATAAGAAAGCCCTTTTTGTCTCAGCAGATTCAGGGCATCTTCCGCCACTGTCCTTGTAATGGTTTTTGCCGTCAGATAAAAAATCCGGTCCGCTTTCCCCTCTCCTACTGCCTTTACTGCCGGATAAACAGTAGACAGAGTTTTCCCCACCCCTGTAGGCGCCTGCAGAAACAGCTTTTTCTTATGGCATATGGTCTGGTAAACGTAAGTGACAAGCTCCTTCTGCCCTTCTCTATAAGGAAAAGGAAAGGGCACTGCTTTGGCGGATTCCGTTCTTTTTTTCTTCCATTCATAAGCAAAGTCCGCCCATTTTTTGTATTCTTCAAGCAGAGCAAGAAACCAGTTTTCCAGCTCATGAAAGGTGAAATTTTCATGGAAATACTTAATTTCCTCCGTATCGATATTGCAGTAGGTCATCCGTACTCCCAGGGTGTTTACGGTCTCTTCCGTTTTAACCGGAAGAAGCTTTCCGCTTTCTTCACTGGTTTTCTCCGGAAGAGACTTTCCGCTTTCTTCACCGTTTTCCTCCGGAAAGAGCTTTCCACCGTCTTCACTGAATATCTCCGCAGCTGGTGACACTGCCTCGTCAGCCGCTTTCTGCTTCCGTCTGGCATATTCATACATGTAGGCATAGCATTTTGCCTGAGCCAGATGGATCGGTACAGGCTTTGTAAGCTTTTTCAATTCTTTATAGGTAGCCTTGATTTCATCTATCACAACCGGATTTTCTTCTATGATGCCGTCCGCTCTGCCTTCTATGCGCACGGTATACTCTCCGCAGTCTATTTCATGTACTAAGGGCACCTCCGCCCGATACCCTGCCCCCATGCGCCTTTGAATCATCCTGTGAATCCGGCTGCCTTCCTGCATAGCCTCTTCACTGCCTCCCATGCGGCGGTTATCAATATTTCCCTCTCTTAACAGAAATTCCACAAAGCTGCGGACTGAGATTCGTATTTCCACGTTTTCACCTCCTAATGCGCTGTGCCATTAACATCCCGGTATATCTGCCTGTTTTTCCCTCTTCCAGGCTGAATTTACATGCTACATATTATAAGGGAGCTTCCCGCAAACACGTACCTTCTTATGATAAATAGCGACATATCCCCGGCAGTGCCGAGCAGACACCCATACATACAGGTTTGCTCCGTCTGCATTAACAGTCAAAATAATAACTCTCTCTACGAAACAGAGTACACTATTTCACAGAGAGAGTCAAAAATTTCCGTCTATTCTCAAATGATATATTCAATTTCTGTCCTAATCTTTCATAATTCCAAAAGATTGCCCATTCAGTCTGATTTCCTGCTTTCCATGGAAAGCTTTCTCATTAGCAAGCCATACAAAAATGATTCAGATAGCTTTCAAATTCTTCACTATAACCGTTACATCTTACAGTGAGCGGCTGGCGAAGGTCAAGACCCATAACACCCAGAATCGATTTTGCGTCCACGCTGTAGCGATTGTAGAAAATGTCAATATCGAAATCGCACTTGCTTGCAGCGGAAACAAAGTCTTTTACTTCATCCATCCTTAACATAATTTTGCGCTCCGTCATAGTAAAAACCCACCTTTCTTTTCACCAATCGTTGACGAAACATCCTTCCCCTTAAAACGAGATGTTTCTTACATTACCCTGATAAAATCAGGAAGTTACTTTAATATATGTATTTTTTCCCGCTTTTGTTAGCATTATACCCCTTTTCCAAGATTTGTAAAGTTTTTTTTTCCATACAATTTTAAAATTTTAACAAAAAATAGGAGAAAACTTCAGTTACTTTTTAGCAGCTTTTACAAAACAAATATTAAATTTTAATGGAAATGCCTGTCATGCCCAACCGGTAATGGTACGACGGGAAGTTCAAAAAAAGCTGCCCTATGGGCAGCTTCCTATATTTATTTTGCTTGTGCCATTGAGAATAATGTGTCTTGTAAAAGTTTAGAGAAATTGATATTATTTTTTTCAGCAAAAGTATTCAGCCATGCGGGAATCGTAAGGTTTTTTCTTACAGCTTTTTCACCATATTTTTCTTCATAGGCATCAATGTCTAATAATAACATATTTACCATACACCCATTTTCGGCAATTATTTCAGAATAGTCAGAAGCGTGTGGGATTTTCTCCCCATCTTCAAGTTCTCCTAATATCCAACCACTGGCTGCGTCAATTCCCATTTCAATAGCCTGTTCTAAGTCTTTTCCCTCTGTTACACAACCGGGTAAGTCCGGAAATTCTACTACATATCCTCCACTTTGATCTGTAAAAGGCTTAAATAGAGCCGGATAAATTAATTTCAATACATTCACCTCCATTTATATAGATTAAGCAAATGGGGCTTAAAGCCCCGCTTGTTTCATAATTGATTTTACTGTATCGGGATTCAAATCCCCTCCATGTTCCGGGATTGTAACTTTTCCATTATTGTATATACAAATTACTATAACCCATCAGGCTCAAATCCACTGCCTTTGCCACTTCCCTGCCCTCTCTTATGGCCCATACTACCAAAGACTGCCCTCTGTGCATGTCGCCTGCGGTAAATACGTGCTCTGTGCTGGTCTGGTACTCTCCCGGGGCTGTCTTTACATTTGTTCTTTCATTGACTTCCACCTTAAAAGCGTCGGTTACATACTTCTGGCTGCCCAAAAAGCCCGCCGCAATCAGCACAAGTTGGGCATTTAATGTCTGCTCGCTTCCCGGCACTTCCTTCATTTCCATTCTTCCGGTTTCCGGGTTTTTCTCCCAGGAAAGCTTTACGATTTTCACTGCCTTTAAATCGCCTTTTTTATCCTTTATAAATTCCTTTACGGTGGATTCATAAATCCTGGGGTCGTGCCCGAACATGGCAATGGCTTCCTCCTGGCCGTAATCTGTTTTACAGATTTTGGGCCATTCCGGCCATGGATTGTTTTCCGCCCTTTTATCCGGCGCCTTTGGCATCATCTCAATCTGGGTGACGCTTTTTGCTCCCTGACGGATGGAGGTGCCCACGCAGTCGTTTCCGGTGTCGCCGCCGCCGATGATGATTACATCCTTCCCTTTGGCGCTTACATAATTTCCGTCCTCTAAATTGGAGTCTAACAGGGATTTGGTTGTTCTTGACAAAAAGTCCACTGCAAAGTAAATACCTTTGGCATCCCTGCCGGGAGCCTTGATGTCCCTTGGATTGGAAGCGCCGCAGCAAAGCACTACCTTGTCAAATTCTGAAAGAAGCTGTGCCGCCTTTTTCTCCTTTCCCACATCGATTCCTGTAAGGAAGACGACTCCTTCTTCTTTCATGATTTCCACTTTTCTGTCTATAATATGCTTTTCCAGCTTCATATTGGGGATTCCATACATCAAAAGCCCGCCGATACGGTCGGAACGTTCAAATACCGTTACGGAATGCCCTCTTTTATTTAACTGGTCCGCACATGCTAACCCGGAGGGGCCGCTTCCTACTACCGCTACCTTTTTTCCGGTCCTTACCTTGGGAGGCCTTGGAACCGCATAGCCCTCCGCATAGGCATTTTCAATAATGGCATATTCATTTTCTTTGGTTGCCACCGCATCGCCGTTTAAGCCGCAGGTACATGCCGCCTCGCATAATGCGGGACATACCCTTGAAGTAAATTCCGGGAAATTGTTGGTTTTCTTCAGACGTTCATATGCCTGTTCCCAGTTGCCGCTGTAAACTAAGTCGTTCCATTCCGGAATCAGGTTGTGAAGAGGACAGCCCGATGCCATCCCCATAATATTCATGCCTGACTGACAGAAGGGCACGCCGCATTCCATACATCTTGCGCCCTGAAGCTGCTGTTTTTCCTTTGGAAGATGCGTATGGAATTCATTGAAATGCGAAATTCTGCTTTTTGGCTCTTCCGCCCTGCTGGTTTCTCTCTTATAATCTATAAATCCGGTTGGTTTTCCCATGTCCGCTCTCCTTCCTTACTTTCTCACATTTGCATAAAATGCTTCGATTTGTGCCTGCTCTGCGCTTAAGCCCTTTTCCTCCATCTGGACGATTGCCTTAAGCATTCTTTCATAATCATGAGGAATGATTTTTTTAAATTTGGGCAGATACTTTCCAAAATTCTCCAGTATCTTCTTTCCTTTTTCCGAATTGGTATAAGCCACATGCTCTTTAATCATTTCTTTTAATTCCAGTACATCATATTTTGAGGTAATTTCGCTAAAGGAAACCATTTCTTTATTTACCTTTGTATAAATATCGTTGTCCTCATCCAGCACATAGGCAATACCGCCGCTCATGCCTGCCGCAAAGTTCTTTCCGGTACGTCCAAGCACCGCCACCCGGCCTCCTGTCATATATTCGCAGCCATGGTCTCCAACGCCTTCCACCACTGCCAGCGCGCCGGAATTCCTTACACAGAAGCGCTCTCCTGCCACGCCGTTTATAAATGCCTTGCCGCTTGTGGCTCCATATAATGCCACATTTCCGATAATGATATTCTCATCCTGCTTGAACCTGCTGCCTGCAGGCGGGTATACTACCAGCTTTCCGCCAGATAAGCCCTTTCCAAAATAGTCATTGGAATCTCCCACCAGCTCTAAGGTAAGCCCTTTGGGGATAAAGGCGCCAAAGCTTTGGCCTCCTGCACCGTGACAGAGCACCCGGTACGTATCCTCCTCCAATGTATCATAAAAGCGCTTTGTAATTTCCGAGCCGAGAATGGTTCCGAAGGCACGGTCCGTATTTTTCACATCCACCTCTATGCTTCTCTTTGTTTTTGTATCCATTGCTTTTGAAAGCTGTTTTAGCAGCACCTTTTCATCCAGTGTTTTTTCCAGTTCAAAATCATAAACCTGTTTGGGGTCAAAGGTTACCTTCTGCTTTGCATTCACATAAGGATTGGATAAAATATTGCTTAAATCCACCTTTTCATACCGGGAGTCCACATGCTCCTTTAATTTTAACAAATCCGTTCTTCCTACCAGCTCATCAATGGTGCGGACTCCCAGCTTTGCCATATATTCCCGAAGCTCTTCTGCAATAAATCGCATGAAGTTCATCACATACTCCGGTTTTCCCTTGAAATTCTTCCTTAGCTCCGGATTCTGCGTTGCCACGCCTACCGGACAGGTATCCAGGTTGCAGACTCTCATCATGACGCAGCCCATGGTCACAAGGGGAGCGGTTGCAAATCCAAATTCCTCTGCACCAAGCATTGCTGCAATAGCCACGTCCCTGCCGCTCATAAGCTTGCCGTCGGTTTCTATGCGCACTTTATTTCTGAGACCGTTCATGATTAGGGTCTGATGAGTTTCCGCAAGGCCTAACTCCCAGGGAAACCCTGCATTGTGGATGGAGCTTCTCGGAGCGGCTCCGGTTCCGCCGTCATAGCCGGATACAAGCACTACCTGGGCTCCTGCTTTTGCCACGCCTGCAGCAACGGTTCCCACGCCTGCTTCTGATACCAGTTTTACGGAAATTCTGGCATCCTTGTTGGAATTCTTTAAATCATAAATCAGCTGCGCCAAATCTTCTATAGAATAGATGTCATGGTGAGGCGGCGGAGAAATCAAGCCTACGCCCGGCGTTGAATGCCTTGTTTTGGCAATCCACGGATATACCTTTCCGCCCGGAAGATGGCCGCCTTCTCCCGGCTTTGCTCCCTGTGCCATTTTTATCTGGATTTCCTTTGCACTGACTAAATACCTGCTTGTAACCCCAAAACGTCCTGAAGCCACCTGCTTGATTGCAGAACATTTATTCAGCCCGTCTGCTCCTACCGTAAGTCTCTCCAAATCCTCCCCTCCTTCACCGGAATTGGATTTGCCGTGAAGCCTGTTCATGGCAATGGCAAGAGTTTCATGTGCTTCTCTGGATATGGAGCCATAGGACATGGCGCCTGTTTTAAAGCGGGTCACAATGGAATCCACGCTTTCCACCTGCTCTATGGGGATTCCCTTTTTGGGATATTTAAAGTCCATAAGTCCCCGAAGGTTCTTAATGGCTGTTTCGTCATTTACTGCCTTTGTATACTCCTTGAACAGCTGATAATCTCCCCGTCTGGTGGCTTCCTGAAGCAAATGAATGGTAACCGGATTGTATAAATGCTCTTCCGCACCGCTTCTCATCTTGTGGTGTCCCGGGCTGTCCAGTGTCAAATCGGTAGCAAGCCCTAAGGGGTCAAATGCCATGGAATGCAGCTCATCCACCTGCTGTTCCATATCCTTAATGGTAATGCCGCCCACCCGGCATACGGTGTTGGCAAAATATTTATTGATGACTTCCTTATCTATGCCGATGGCTTCAAAGATTTTGGAGCCCTGATAGGACTGGATGGTGGAAATACCCATTTTGGAGGCAATCTTTACAATGCCGTGAAGCACCGCATTGTTATAGTCATCCACTGCTGCATAATAGTCCTTATCCAGCATACGGTTGTCGATAAGCTCCTTAATGGATTCCTGTGCCAGATAAGGGTTGATGGCACAGGCGCCAAAGCCTAACAGGGTGGCAAAATGATGTACCTCTCTCGGCTCGCCGGATTCTAAAATCAGGGCAACTCTTGTACGTTTTTTTGTATCCACCAGATACTGGTTCAAGGCGGACACTGCTAACAGGGACGGAATTGCCACGTGGTTTTCGTCCACTCCCCTGTCGGAAAGAATCAGGATATTGACACCGTCCCGATAAGCTCTGTCGGCTTCTACGAATAATCTTTCAATGGCTCTTTCCAGACTTGTATTTTTATAGTAAGTGATAGGAACCACTTCTGTTTTGAAACCGTCCGCTTTCATGCTCTTGATTTTCATAATATCCGTATTGGTCAGAATTGGATTGTTAATTTTTAAAACGTTGCAGTTCTTTGGAGTTTCCTCCAGCAAATTTCCGTCTGTTCCTATATATACGGTTGTGGAAGTGACAATTTCCTCCCGGATGGCGTCAATGGGCGGATTGGTAACCTGGGCAAACAGCTGCTTAAAATAATTAAACAGCGGATGTTTTGCATTACTCAGCACCGGAAGAGGCGTGTCTACGCCCATAGCGGCAATTGCTTCGCCGCCGTTTTTTGCCATTGGAAGAATGCTTGTCTTAAGCTCGTCATAGGTATAGCCAAATGCCTTCTGCATTCTCTGTCTTTCTTCCTGATTAAATTCGGGAACTCTTTCATTTGGAATCTTTAAATCCTTTAATGCCACCAGATTGCTGTCTAACCATTCGCCGTAAGGCTGTCTTTTGGCATAGGTCTCCTTCAAATGCTCATCATCCACCACAACGCCCTTTACGGTATCTACCAGAAGCATTTTGCCGGGGCGCAGCCTTTCCTTTACTACAATCTTTGTGGGGTCTATGTCCAGCACGCCCACTTCGGAGGAAAGAATCAGCTGGTCGTCATCGGTAATATAGTAACGGGACGGACGAAGGCCGTTTCTGTCCAGCACCGCACCCATAATATCTCCGTCAGAAAACAAAATGGAAGCAGGACCATCCCACGGCTCCATCATGGTGGCATAATATTGGTAGAAATCCTTTTTGCTCTGGGACATGGTCCGGTTGTTATCCCATGGCTCGGGAATGGCAATCATCACCGCAAGGGGAAGCTCCATACCGCTCATCACCAGAAATTCCAGTGTGTTATCCAGCATAGCGGAGTCGGAACCCTGTGAGTTTACAGCGGGAAGTATTTTGTGAAGCAGTCCGTGCAAATGCTCGGATTCCATGTTTTCCTCTCTGGCAAGCATTTTATCCGCATTGCCCCGGATTGTATTGATTTCACCATTGTGGACGATGAAACGGTTGGGATGTGCCCTTTCCCAGCTGGGATTGGTATTGGTGGAAAATCTGGAATGAACCATGGCAATTGCTGATTCATAATCCTCATCCTGCAAATCCTGAAAGAAGGTTCTAAGCTGTCCTACAAGAAACATTCCCTTATATACAATGGTCCTGCTGCTTAAGGACACCACATAGGTTGTTTCCGTGGACTGTTCAAATACCCGGCGCACAATATAAAGCATCCGGTCAAATTCCAGACCTTTTTCCACCTCTGCTGGTTTCTTTACAAATGCCTGCATAATATAAGGCATACATTCCACTGCCTTATGTCCCAAAACGGACGGGATGGTAGGCACTTCTCTCCAGCCTAAAAACTCCAGTCCTTCCTTTTCCACAATGATTTCAAACATTTTCTTTGCCTGGTTGCGTTTCAGCTCGTCCTGGGGAAAGAAGAACATTCCCACTCCGTATTCTCTTTCGCTGCCCAAAAAAATACCGAGGGGCTTTGTAACTTTCGTGAAAAATGTATGCGATATCTGCGTCAGGATACCTACACCATCACCAGTTTTCCCCTCGGCGTCTTTGCCGGCTCTATGTTCTAAGTTTTCTACGATTTTCAATGCGTTTTCCACGGTTTCCCTGCTCTTTTGTCCCTTGATATTCACGCAGGCACCGATACCGCAGTTATCATGCTCGAATTCTTCTCTGTAAAGAGGCGATTTTGGCATATTCAGTTTTGCATCAAACATTTGTAATCTCCTTTCCAAAGGTTTCTGATTGATTTCTGTTAACACTATACACCCTTTGTTTCTTTTTGTAAATATAAATTTTTTCCAAAATTGTCTGATTATTTGCCAATTCATGATTATCGTGTTGAATTTTCTGATATTAACATTGGAAACTGGACAATTTTTGGTGGAAATCGGGGGTTTCGGAAACAATTTATAGGTATGATTCTGAAAAAAGAAGGAAAAAGAGTTGGATAGGAATACAAAAAAGCAGCGGGCAGGATATCAAAACCTGCCCACTGCCATAAGCAGTACAGTCAGCACATCAATCATTAGAGCCCTGAAAATACCGGTAATGTTGGCGGCAACGTTCAGCCCGTAAGAACTTCATAATGATACAAATGCCGCCAAGAAAAAATTATGTCAAAAGGGAAAAGCCGCACCCCAAAAAGAGGACTGGTCACCAAATATGAAAGCGGCTGATAAGGCTGTTCAAAGTCCGCGCCTGCTTGGACAACTCATTGGAAACCACTGCGCTTTTTTCTGCAGCGCCAGAATTGTCCTGAACCACTGCGGAGATTTCCTTAATCCCATTTTCAACCAGCAATATCATCTCTGACTGCTGAACACTGGCAGCAGCAATCTCATCCATCAGTGATTTAATAGACTGGATACAGTCGTTAATAACCTGCATAGCGGAAACAACCAGGTCAGTAGACTCCGTTCCGCTCTTGGCGCTCTGCATAGAATGGCTGATAAGAGCATTGGTATTTTGTGCCGCTTCAGCAGATTTAGCCGCCAGATTACGTACCTCTTCCGCTACCACGGAAAAGCCCTTCCCTGCACTTCCAGCCCGAGCAGCCTCTACAGCGGCATTCAGGGCCAGAATATTGGTTTGGAAAGAAATATCCTCAATGGTCTTAATAAGAGTGCCAATTTGTGTAGAAGACTGGTCAATGTTCCTGGTAGCCGCAGTCAACTGTTCCATTTTTGCATCTGCCTCAACCGCATAACCGGCAGCCCGGTCCACTAACTCGCTGGCGCTGCTGCAACGTACTGTGCTGGTCTGAATCTGATTGGTAATGGCCGTCACATTGTCCGCAAGTCCCTCAACGGAGGTCGCCTGTTCTGTGGAGCCCTGTGCCAGTGCCTGAGCACTTGCGGATACCCTCTCAGCGCTGGCATCCACCTGACCGGCCACCTGGGAAATGTCTCGAATCACATTTACCAAGTTAGCATGGATGGATTGCAGACTAACGAACAAATCCTTAAAGTCGCCGATATAATAAGACTTATTCTCTTTGATGTCAACCGAAAGATTGCCGTCTGCAATCTGGCCCAGAATGCGCCCTACATCATCAATGGTTTTTCGCAGACATCCACAGACCCGGTGGGTGGTCTGGGCAATCATGCCAATCTCATCTGATCTGCCATAGAAGGGCTCCAGCTCCTGGTCCGCAGAAAGATTCAAATCCCCCAGACGGCCAATGGCCCTTTCCACTACCATGAGTTCCCTGCCCTCCCGCCATAAAATCAGAAGCGTGAACAGAATTACAGTAACTGCCATAACCGCACACAGCACACCTACCTGAATACGCACAGCTGCCACAGAGGCATAAACTTCCGTAGCATTGTCCCGAACCATAAAGACCCATCCCCGGTCCTTCAGGTACTTGTAAACCACCAACTGTTCAACCCCATTCTCATCCAGATAAGAATATGTATTGGCCTTAGTGTTTCCATCCGCCTGAATACGCTTTATAATCTCCCGATATCCTGCATCGGCAGTCTCGGTATTTAAAAGCGTCTCATCCTCATGATAAAGATAGACACCTGTGTCCACATTCAGGAACACATATTCACTGTCAGGCAGACCCTTAATATTTAAATCAAGCAGTGAATCCGTAAGGTGACTGGCATAAACGCCGGCTCCCACATAGCCGATACACTGCTGTCCATTATAGATAGGGTAGTACATGGACAAAATCATGCTGCCGGTGCCGGGAGACTTCATAATCCCCAGATTTGTCAGTTCCCGTCTGGACAGAATCGTATCTTGAAAGGTTTTCAGCGAATCCCCTGACCTGGTCGTCATCCCGACAGCTTCCTTGGATGTATGGGTCAGGACATGGGTGGATGGATCCGCAATGTAAAGTCCCTCAAACACCCCCTTTACAGAGGCAAAGTCCTCTGTATACTTCTGAGCCTTCGCCAGCAGCTCCTGACTATCCGGATTCATGAGCAGCTCCTGAACCTCGCTTCCAAGTGCAAAGGCTGTCATGTATTCCTCCGCAGACAACACATACTCGTCGATAATAGCGGCTCTGGATTCCACTGCATCCGTCATCTGGTTTGTGATATCACTTTTAACCATGGAAGCCACCTTGGTAGATACGACCAGCCAGAGCAGTGTCATCCCCACAAGGGTAATCAATGTTGTAATAATTCCGATTCGTGTAGCAAGTTTTCTATTTTCTATGAATCGCATAATAATTTCCTCCGTAGAAAAAGTTTCTAAGGCAAAGTTAAACCTGCCTCTTTCTTGAATATTCTGAATCTTGAATCTATACATTGAATTTGATTCAATACCTAATTATTATCAGTATAACCTATTTTTTCTTATATATCAAGAACAGCACATAGCTTCCTGCATGAAAAACTGTATCATTCCAGCTTTTCTTACATATAGACTTTTCTTGTTTTTCTCTAAAAAGCTAACCGCAGTCATATTATAAATTCCCCAATCCTTAATATCCCCTAATTTCATATGCAATATATTCGTGGCTAAAATGATATCCCAGCTTTTTGGCTAAATCCACCGACCACTTATTCTGTGCGTCCCAGCTTGGATATAAGCCCTTTTTCAGACACTCCCAAATAAGCTTTGCCCCGCACCCATATGCCAGGCCTTTTCTCCTGTGGTCTTCTCTTGTATCAATCTCTACTTCAATGCCATCATTATATCTGCTATAGGATGAAGCACCTGCCACCAATTCTCCATCCTTTAAAACAACAGCTCCCAACCCCAGCCTGTTATATGTATCATAATTCTTAAATTGGGACACTAAGTCATTTGCCCACCGGTTGTTTTGGCACAAGTCATATTCCTGTTCTTCCAGCATTTTCAGTTCATATCCTTCCGGCAGTTTAGAAACAGCCTGTTCTAATCTGGATACATCAAAAATATCTTTTTCTTTTTTAATCGCATATCTTATAACTTTCTTTGCTTTATCTTTATAGCACTTTTCAATCAATTCAGCCCATATATCGTTCTGTGGAACCATAATAATAAAATCCTGTCTGCAGCTTTCCGGTTTAAATCTAACCAGTTCTTCACTTGGGGCTCCCGCATAAAATGAGAAATCTCCTAATATTGCCATTGCGGCATCTTCTTTGGAATTAGTATGGATTTCTCCCATTATGCCTTGTACACAGGACCATATAAGTGATTCATCCCAATCCCCAAATAATTCTTTTATTTTCTCTTTCAATTTTCAGTTTCCATCCTTTTTTAAACTGTCCATGCACATAATTAGTGTCCACAATACCAGTCTCCGAGGAGTTAAAGTTAAAACGCAAAACCATCTTCACCTTCATAATCCTAAAATATTCTCCTAATTTTTTGCATGTGAAATGAAAGCCGAAACCAAGCACCTGCGCACGAAAAAAAACAATAAAATAAATAATGCAAAGAAAGCTTTCCTCATGCCAGTTCCTCCGTAATATGTTTGATATCTTTCATAGTCCAGTCCCTATTGTCCCATGCCGCCACAATCAATGCCGCTTTTAAGTTTTTTCCTGTAAGCGCCCCATTAAAGCTGTAAAACCGGTCAATTACCGTTTTTAGCTGGGCGGACATTCCAAAATAATACAACGGCGTCACAAATACCAGCATATCTGTTTGCATTATCTGTTCCCGCAAACCTGCCATATCATCCTTCTGACAGCATGGCCCTGACATCCCGCAGGAATCACAGCCAAGACAGGGATGAATGTTTGCACGGGCAGCGTCAAAAACTGTCACCTTATGCCCTGCTTCTTCTGCTCCCTGTATGAAATTTTCTGCCAGTAAATTGGATGAGCCCTTTTTATGAGGACTGCTTTCTATCACTAAAATATTCATGCTTAAACCTCCATTTGCCGTCAGCCCCGCCGCCTGCTGCCCATCTCGTTTTTCTTTCATTGTCCGTCTTCCTTTCGTCCGCTTCCCGTCTTTTTTACCAGCCCCGCACCGTAATGCGCTATGAAAATGCACAGCCCCATTAGTGCAAGGTAATCCCCAATAAACTTAAGCTTTGGTTCCTCATAATCCAAAAAGACAAATTCACTGCGCAGGAACATATATGTTAGAAAATTTCTTTTTATAAAGACATAGACTCCATATGCTGCGATGAACAGGCTTATGATAAAACCCACTGCCTGAAATTTATGCTGCCGCATATTCCCTTTTACTGCCGCATTCAAAACCATCCCCCAGTGCAGGCTCATTAACACATACCCCCAATAGGAGCCCAAAATGTGCAGCCGCCTTGCCAGCGCCATCCCTCCCTGTATGGGCAGGAATGCAAACACATGTCTTGACATGGTAATCCCGCTGTACATGAGTGCCAGCATTGCCACAATCGTCAGAATGTTAATCATATACTGCAGGATGCGCATGGGTGTATATCTTCCCCGGAACAGATTTTTATACCAGTTCAGGTTACAGACCTGATGGGCAATAAACAGTACAAACATCCCTGCCCCGATCCATTCATAGGCTGCCTGACCCCAGAACTGATAACCCATTAGGAAAAGCAGCGCTATGGTCATCAGGACATCCAGCGTCCACTTTATTTTTGCCTTCGTTTTCATACTGCCTCCATTTTCCGAATTTTTATCCTTATGATTCTGCAGCCTTATTGATACAGTTTACCGCATTCAGGCTGCGGGGATAACCGATATAAGGCAGGCACTGCGACACCACCCGGATCAGGAAATCTTTGTCATTTCCAAGGTTCATATTTCCTTTCGCATGGGCGGTAA
>CANCYR010000035.1 GCA_947382355.1 uncultured Lachnospiraceae bacterium | reverse complement strand
TGCTAAGCTCGAAAGAACCTCGCTAAGCACTGGCGTTTTTATAAGGGCTCCTTTAAAAATCATTTTCTGCCTGCGGCCGGTTCTGATTCCTGTGTGGGAAGGCTGAGGGCTGAACTGTTACATGTCGCCTTATTTTTATTATGAAAAGGATGGACTTTATCACGAAGTATGGTTCGAGGATGTGAGAAGCCTTCAGGCAAAGTTTGCCCTTGTAGAAGAATTTGGCCTGCGGGGCATGGGCTATTGGCAGATTATGCAGTTATTCCGTGCTAACTGGCTGTTGTTTGCCGATACGTTCTGGATTCGGAAGGGTTGACAAAAAAGCTGTTGTAGTTTATTTCTCCCAAAGGTAACCTATCACAGCCTTTTCTTCTTTATTCTAATCCGCACTTTTGAAAAAGAGCTTCTGAATAATACCTGTGCAAAATCCACTCCCATAGCACTAGCTTCTTCGTTCAGCCATTTCATAAGCATCCTGCATATCTTCTCCCTAAGTCATACACTTTGGAAAATCTGGAAAAGAAATCCAAAAATCTCCCTCGTCTGCTTTATGAAATATTGAATTAATAAAACAATCCCCTCATGATAAGAGCCTCCTATTTACTACAAAATAAAATCTTCAAAAACATCCCGATACCCGATATTTTCCTCCTTATACCGTATGAAAAAAGCCTTCATTTCCGCATGGTCTTCCTTCATATCCCCAAGAATATCCTGAAAATTCTCTTCCGTCACACAGCCAAGCCTTGCAAACAGCTGGAAATAATCCGCCTCTTCCCCATGCTCCAAAAGCAGCACTTCCCATGCCTCTTCCGTGTCACAGCCTTTCGTATGGCTAATCAGATATTCTTCCAGCTCCTTTTCTATATCTCCGGAGAGATGACAGGGATGAAGCAGCCGCAAAAAGGCAAGCCTTACCTTTGCTTTCCGTTTTTCTCTGGCATAGTCCTCCGGACTGTTTCCATAATCCTCTTCCCCGCACAGGATTACCTTCGTGTAACCTTCCTGGTCGCTTTTCCTAAGAAGGGTAAGCATTCTGGCATCCCACTTCTGAAGCCATTGCTCCGTTCCCGCCTCTTTCGGTACAAATAAATATTCCGCATCCAGCATGACCGGAACTGCCGCAAACAAAAAGGGAAGGCTTTCCTGCAGCTGCTTTTCTATGTGTTCGTTCTCTTTCACAAAGTGGATTTCCTTTAGTTTACCGCATTCCAAAAATAATCCTCTTCCCAAATGAGCCGTTTCCGGCATGGTAATGCTTTCCAGACTGCTGCACCGGGCAAATGCCCAATCTTCTATTTGCCTTATGCTTTCCGGTAATATAATCCTCTTTATTTTCTTATGGCTTAAAAATGCTTTTTTCCCTATTACGGCAACAGGCAGCTCTTCTATTTGTGAAGGAACGAAAATCACGGTTTCCGCCCCTTTATACCTTTCAATGAAAATCTCACCTTTATCCTTTTTGCATACAAAGGTGCCGCCCTTTATTTTTATTTCTATTTCTGATTTCTCCATGTTCTTTTCCCTACAATTCCAATGCAGCAATTTCTTTCTTTAAATCCGTCTGTCTTTCTGAAAGCATCATCTGACTGTTGTACTTCTGATAATCCTGACTGCCAAACATTCCGATAAATCTTGCACTATAGGTATTGACTGTCAGCTCCGTTACAAGAATCAACATTTCATTACCCTCACCAAATGCTTTTTCCACAAAGAAAAACAACCAATGGAGCATATCCCCTGCTCTCCGGCTTTCTTCCTTCATCTTTAGCACCTTCTGATTATAGGCTTCCTTTATCTGCTCATAAGCCTGCTGTCCGGCAGAAGCCCCGCTTGTATAAGTTTCTTTTTTCATGGCAGTAAGAAACTGAAGGATTCTGCGATGCTTCCGTTTATCCTGTGCCGACAGGGCATTTGCCTTTTCCAGCGAAGCAAGCAGTTTTTCCCTTGCCTCAATTTGTTTTTCCAAAAAAGCAAGGAGAGGCTCCTTTCCTGCCCCTTCCTCTTTTTCAAGCAAAGCGCCTGCCGCTTTTAAGCTTCCCATCAGCTCTTTTAAATAATCGGAATTTTCTATATTTTCCTTCATGCTGCCAAACGCCTTATCCATAAGCATGCCAAGCAGGGAAAGCCTTTCATCAAAGGCAGCCGCCCCTGCTCTTTCCATGGTTTCCTGAGAAACAGTGCCGGACAATATTTCATCAATTTCATAATCCTTTTTATATTTGTTATAAAGGTCATAATAAGCTGTAAATTCTTTTACAATTCTTTCATTCCGTATATATTGCTCCACCAGGGTTTCATCCAGCAAAAGCCCGTCCTCTTCATAAAGAAGCAGGATTTGCGACAAATCCTCCCAGCCTCTTGCGGTTACATAGGACCTGCCCTTTACGGTAGTTTCCATATGGTAAAAATAGTCCTTTTTTAAATCCAGAAAGCTTGTAATGGCATTATGGATTCCTTTTTCCACAGCATACTCTTTCCATGTGCCATAGTCCGCCTCTATTTCCAGAATCTTTAATCGGTCCAAGGTCACCACGTCAAATTCCCTTACGGATTTATTGTATTCCGGCGGATTTCCGGCAGTGACGATAACCCAGCCTTCCGGCACCTTGTGTCGGCCAAATACTTTATACTGTAAAAACTGCAGCATGGAAGGGGACAGTGTTTCTGAAACACAATTAATTTCGTCCAGAAACAAAATGCCTTCTTTTATGCCGCTTTCCTCCATCACATCATAAACGGAAGCAATAATCTCGCTCATGGTATATTCCGATACGTCATACACTTCCCCGTCATACTCCTTTTGCTTAATGACAGGAAGTCCCAGGGCGGACTGTCTTGTATGGTGTGTCATAGAATAAGATACAAGCCCAATCCCAAGCTCCCATGCAATCTGCTCCATAACGGCTGTCTTTCCGATTCCGGGAGCCCCCAGAAGAAAAAGGGGCCTCTGGCGCACAACGGGAATCCGGTATTCTCCGAACTCATCCTTTTTTAAATAAAGCTCCACAGAGCTTTTCACATATTCCTTTGCCTGTCTGATATTCATTCCCGTTTTCCTCCATCTGCTTCTTCCATCTCATCCCTGTCCAAAACAACCTGAATGGCCCAGGGCGGCACCTGTGGCTTTCTTTCATCGTCCTCTAAAAATGCAAATATCACATCATATTCCGGCATCCTTTCCGGATAAATCCCATAGCCGTCCGTAAAATAAATAAGCCCCTTTAAGCTTTCAAATTCACCCTGCAACAGCAGCTCATCCACATATTCAAATACAGGCCTGAAATCGGTAGAACCAAAGCCTGTCAACTTTCCGTTGGCAATAAAATAATCAAATTCCTCTTCATTTGTAATCTTTGTATCGCTTTGCACCTGATTGTCGCATTGAATAATATGCACATTAATCTTTCTAAAAAAGTTTTCTGTGCTTTTCAGTATGGAATACGTCTTTTTCAAAAATGCCCGCACCACAGGACCCCTGCAGGAAGCGGAAGTATCCAGCGCAATTATGAAATCCTTTACCTTTTGCACTTCATTATATTCCAAGGGCTCGATTAACGGCATATTGCCATATGCAGACAGTCCATAAGTATAGTAAATATAGTCAAATTCATCCTGATTAATCTGTATGTCCTCTCCCATAACAGTAAAGCGTTTCAGGATATCCCCATAATCGTACCGGTCTTTTGTGGCTTCTTCCAGATTTTTCTCAAGCCCTTCGGAACCGGTCTTATTTTTAGAAAAGCTTTTTAAATCCGCTTTCATCCTCTCACTGATTTTCTTCCACTGCTCCTGTGTTATGAACAGCTCCTCCTGTTCTCTCCAATACATATGGTCGTCCAGCATGAATAACCGTTTCAACTCTTTTATTTCTTCCTCAGACGGCAGGTTCTTTCTAAAATACCGGTATATTTTCTCAGCGGTAAGGCTTCCTGTCCTTTCCTTCAATGCAATAAGCCTTTCTCCTGCCTCCTCATCCCTCTTTAAATCAGCAAATGCTAACTCCATATCCAAAATAGCGCTTTCCACTGCAATATCCGCTGCCAGATCCCAGCATTCTCCCTCCATTTTCCCATACTGGAACGTATGAAAAAAAATACAATGAAATAACATATGAAGCAAAAGCCGCACTACATAATGCTCCTCTTTTTCATATTCCTTTAAAATAAAAACCGGGTTATAAAAGATTGTCCTTCCATCCATTGCTGCTTTTCCCACTCTTTTATCGGGTTTTGGAATCAACCCCGACACTGCCACGTCCAAAAAGCGCAAGTGCATAAAAACAGAATCCCTTGCCAGACGAAACAATTCTCCTGCCAGGGCTTCTGCTTTTTTTTGTTTTTCAGTTTCAGTCAGCTTACTATTCATGAATGGAAAACCCCTTATAAGACTTTCGAAGCATATTCTGTACTTGTTCCCTGCTCATTTCCTTTAATTCACTCATCAACCTTCCTTCCCATACAAAGGCTGCCGTCTTCTTTTCAAGCCCCGCAAAAGCAGTTTCCACCATGGATTCATATTGCTTACTGTCAATTGACTCTTTAGTAGCTGCATTATAATATTCAGCCGTTTCCATGCCGTTTTCATCATATATGGATTCTTTATATACCAGAACCTTATCTGTTATTTCTCCGTTTTTTAAAGACATCTCCCTTATATTTTCATAGCTCATTGTCATGCCGTCTCTAGTATAATCAGAAAAAATATAATGATAAGTATCTGCTTTCTCATCATAATAAACCGGAGCTGCTTCCACAACAATATCCGCTTCAGAGTCTCCCCTGTCTGATTTCACATCACATTGCGTCAGTCCATCTGACTGTTCATTCACCTCAAAGTAATTGCTGTAAGTATAGATGCCGGTTCCCTGAACGGAAGCACATATGAGTTCCAGTCTTCCATTCCGGTCCAAATCCGTCACTGTATAAAAATACATTTCATATTCATTTTCGTTGCTGTCCTTCTGCCACAAATCCATACAATAATCAGTTATGAGCTGAAGCTGTTTTTCGATTTGCTCCGTTTCTTCCAAATTTTTTTCTGTAATTGTGGTCTCGGTATTTTCCTCTTGCTGTCCGTCCCTGCTGCCACAGGCACACAAGCCTGACAGCATAAAAATTCCAAGAAGAATTACAAGGCTTTTTATATTTCTCTTTCTATGCTTATTTATATGCTTCAATAGTTTTCACTCCTCTTTTAAAAAATGCTTATGCCAAGGGAATTTTCTAAATGAAAGGAACCCCTTGTGTCATATTCTGTGCAGGTTTTTCTATTTGATTATAGCAGAAGTTTTTGAAAATGAGAATATGGCAGGATAATTTGATTTTTATAGGATAAAATTTTCATCATTGCTTTTTTTCAAAATCCATGCTATATTTATATTGTTCTATATAGAAATATTCTAATTTGATATAAGGGGGTCATATGGAAACAAACGGCGGATTTTACATTACACAAATCAAACAGCTTCAGGACAGAATTTTTGAGCGGCTGTTAGCTGAAAACGGCATTGAAATAAGCGGCGGGCAGGGACGCATTTTATTTGTCCTTTGGAAATCAGCTCCTCTTACCATCAGCGAAATCAGCGCCAGAACCTCCCTTGCCAAAAACACGGTTTCCATAGTAGTAGATGGAATGGTCAGCAAAGGAATCGTAACAAGAGCAATAAATCCCTCTAACCGCCGCCAGACCATGATATCTTTAACGAAGTATGCAAAATCCCTGCAGAAAAAGTACGAAACTGTATCAGAGCAGATGACTGCTTTGTTTTATCAGGGCTTTTCAAAAAAAGAGCAGGAAGCATTTGAATGCTTCCTTGCAAGAATATTAGACACCCTTACAAACGCAGAAAAGGAATACAAATAGTTTTATAAAAACAGGAGGCTTTCAATGAAAACAAAAGAACAGATTTTTGAATTTATAAAAAAACAGAAAACAACCTTTCTGGCTTCAGTGGACGAGGATGGTTTTCCAAATCTGAAAGCAATGTTCGCGCCGCGAAAGATAGAAGGAAACTGCTTTTATTTTAGCACAAATACCTCCTCCATGCGTTCACAGCAGTTTATGAAAAATTCAAAAGCCAGTATTTACTTTTATCAGCGAGGGCGTTTCCGTTATGAGGGCATTATGCTGATTGGAACCATGGAGGTTTTGCAGGATACCGAAATTAAAAAAGAAATCTGGCAGACCGGTGACAGCATGTTTTATAAGAAAGGCGTCACCGACCCGGATTATTGTGTGCTGAAATTCACAGCAGTAAAAGGCAGGCACTACTGCGATTTGAAGACGGAAAGCTTTCTTATAAAGGATTTAGCATAAATAGGCTTATTCTATAAATTTCTGCATTTATATATACATTTTTTATATATATTTCTTTATATATTTCTCTGTATGTATTTTTCGTTTATATGTATTTTTTCCTTACATATATTTTTCAATGGTACCTTGCTGCAATACTCTTTTGCCGATTAGGGTAATGGCCTGTTTCGGGCAGTGGTTGATACAGCGGTAGCACATTGTACAGGTATTGCCCGGAACTGCCTTATCCTGTTTCAGTGTAATATTTTTCATAGGGCAAAGCTTTACGCATTTCCCACATCCAATGCACTTATTTTCATCAATTTTCAACTGGTCTGTATAGCTTTTTGTCTTATTGGGAAAATACAGCCTCTGCCCAAACAGACCTGCCAGATGATATAAAACATTCAAGCCTTCCTCAGTTGGCTTTCCTTGTTTATAAAGAACTGCGGCACGTTCTATTTTCCGTTTTGCCCTGCTTACCATCTTCTTATTTTCTTCTGTGGATTTCTTTAGGAGCTTTACATCCGTAATGCAATCCGGCATTTTTAAATGCAGCCCCCCGGTTATTTGAGCGCCATACTTTTTTAACCTTCTTGCTGCCACTCCGGTTCCGTCTCCGCTGAATAATCCCATTGTAGCTATGAGATAAATTTTCTTTCCTTTCCATAAAGGGGCATGATTATTAAGAAAATCCTGCAGGATTTTGGGCAGGCTGCTGTAATAGACCGGATATCCCAAAACAATTTCCTTTTCTTTTTCAAGCTCCTTACATACGTTCTCATCTTCTATAGAATATGCCTTTGCTGCGGGTGCAAGCTTTTTCAAAAAATACTCCACGCAAAACCGGCTGTTGCCTGTACCGCTAAAATAAATTCCTATCAACGTTTTTCCTCCGTTTCTTTTATTTGCTTTTTTGTAACAATTTCGATTTCTGTGTGAAAAAGCAAAAGACTGAACTGTTATGCTTTTTTATCTGTTTCGTAAACACACCTTATACACTTGCTTTTCTGGTTTGGTCCTCAACAGTGTTTCTTCCCGAATAAATTCTAAATGAAAATCACGGAAAAAATACCGTATATCCTCTTCATCAAAGAATCGTTTTAATCTATCATCATCCGTCACATACAGGTGATGCTCTATTTCCTTCCCCTGTCCGGCACCGTAATTTACGTCATTTATAGAATTGACTCTAAGAATAAGATGTCCATCTGGCGTCAGAACTCTTTGTATTTCATGCATAATGTGAAATGTGTCTGTTTCCCTAAAATAATGCAGACATAAGTCCGCAATTATCAGCGAAGCAGACTGATTGTCAAAAGGCAGCCCGTTTAGCATATTGAAACATTTTGTATCATATATTTCCGGAAAATTGGTTTTTATATGATAAAGCGCATTTTCTGACTGGTCACAGGCAATCACCTTTTTTCCTTTTCCCGTTAAATACAAGGTATCATTGCCCCTGCCGCAGCCCAGCTCTATTATGGAAGTGGAACAGCTTTCTATAATGGCGGTAAATTCCTCCAGCCAGTCATCTGTTTTAATTTCACTTTTTCGGCTTGTTTTATAAATATTTTCCCAATATTTTAAGGAATTGTCTCTTTCATCAAAGTTCATTTTTTCTCCCTGCCAGCATTTTTACTTAATAAAACTTAACAAAATCAGGTTATCCGGATTTCCTGACAGACTTTATAATCAGCTCAAAGCTCTGCCTTCTATACTCCTCCTCATCCATGCCCAGCTGCTGCCTGATATACTCCTTTTTCTTACTGGAAAACAAAATGGTCTGCCCTATGGATGACCACATATAAAATACTGTCACGTGCAAATTCAATCCGCTCTCCACAATCCCGCTTTCCATGCCCTTTTTCAATATGCGTATAATCATTTCATTCAGCTCTTCTCCCACCAGATAAATTTCATATAGCACATCTTTTTCCATGCCCTTTCCTTTGGAATAAGATACTTCTCCCATAACGGCTTCAAAAAGGACGGGGGATTCTTTATACAAGCTTACCATGCAATTGCAGACAGCTTCATAGCACCTGTTAAATTCTGTTTCTTTTTCCAGACAGCTTTCCATTTCTTCCTTCATTCTGTGCATATATCTGCAGATAATCACATTTAATATTTCACCCAGGTTTTTGTAATATTGATAAATAGTCCCCTGGCTGAAGCCTGTCTTCCGGATGACATCCCGCATGGTGAGCTGATTAATTGCTTTTTCCTTTAGTGCTTCTTTTGTGCAATGAAGGATAAATTCTTTTTTTTCTTCTGTATAGGATTCTTTTACTTTTGGCATGATTATTTCCTTTTTTCAATTTGCTTTTAATATGATGTTCCGGCAGCCTTGTAATTCAATGCTTCTTTCACTGTTTTTACTATCGCTCTCTTGCAAAAGGATTAACTTATCATTATTTAGCCATATGGCGCAATATTTATTTAAAATGACACGCTGTCACTTTTCCATAAATTCATTTTACTGTCTATATTTTCGTTTGTCAATACAAAAATGACAATGCGTCATTTTTACCGCAATGGTTTAGCCTGCTTTGCCGGTAAATATACATCTATTTGTTTTTGCAATTTTCTATCATTTTCCATGCTGTGGGAAAATGGTATGTTTCGGACAATACTTTGACAGACAATCCCATATTTTCCCCAAAGTCCCTGCTCCATTACCAAATGCATCCGGTCGATAAATACCTTCATCTGCCCTGACACATTGCTTGCATAGGTTAGTGAGGCGAGGATAATTCCATCCGCTTCCTGTATCTTTTTTGCCAGGCAGTCTCATTTACAGCATTTTTCCTGCATTGCTTTTTGCATATGATAGTATGGAGAAAGGAAATGTTCAAGGAGTAAGCAGTAACTGACACAATTTTAAAGAAATGTGTCAGACAGCAGATTCCCCGTAACAGTTCAGCCCGTAGCTTTCTCACACCGGAACCAGAACCGCTGCAGGCAGAAAATGATTTCTAAAAGGAGCCCTTATAAAAACGCCAGCGCTTAGCGAGGTACTTTCGAGCTAAGGAACTGTTACGATTCCACCAATATTCTACCAGAAAGGGGTGTCATATATCAGTTGCGCAAGGTAAAATATAATTGTTCTCAAATCAAAAAGGAAAGGAGGACCATGAGATGAATCAACTGGTAACAGGCAGTTTTATAGCCCAAAAAAGAAAAGAAAAAAACCTGACACAGGCTCAGCTGGCAGAACAGTTAGGCGTTTCCAATAAGACAATTTCTAAATGGGAATGCGGTAAATGCATGCCCGATTACAGTATTATTCCTTCTTTATGCAAGGAGCTGGAAATTACGGTTTCTGAATTAATGGATGGCGAAGCTAAAGAAAATGGAAGCATTCGCATATATGACGAACAACAGATTCTGGATTTAATAAGGCGGGTCCAGGAATTGGAAAAACAAAAGCAGACGCTATATGGCATTATTTTAATTGTTATGGGAATAGCTCTTTTAGCTTTATCACAGGTGATGGAAGGAAGCGTTTTCCGTGATTTTCTTGGAGGTATTTTCCTTGGGCTTTCCATTGGCGAAATGTTAACCGGGGTATATATAATTGGAGCCGGCTTTGCCAAAAAATAATTTTCTCAAATATCACTCTATTCATATTTTCTTATTTTTAAGGATAATAAACAGTAAGCCAAGTATGCTGCCCAACAGTAAAACATTATATTGAACAGGCGCAAGATAACAGGTATTAAAAATCATATGTGCAAAAGCAACTATCATAATATTGTTTTGTAAAAAGAAAAGCAGCCCTAACACTTTTCCCTTGCATACTCATATGCTTTCCTAATAAGCGGCTCCAACTCCCTAAAGGTCTCTAAAGACGGATTAAGGACGCCGGTTTGCTTTACCTTTTCTATTATCTGCTCCGTTTCAGAAGCAGACAAGGTTTTGCATTGTATATTGAAATAAAAATTTTTCCAGTATTTATTATGTATATTACAGTAGTCCTGCCATGTAAAAACATCATTTTCCCACTTATATCTGCAGTAGCGGGCATAAAGTTCTGCCGATATGGCTAGCTTCGTTTTTGAAAAGGAGTTTCTTGTGAGCACCTCAAGGGGCTTATATGTAAGCGGCATTTCAGCCAGCAGCTTCCTAATTACCACTTCTTTCCATCACAATCAGCCACATTCATTCATATAAATAAGCAGGGCTCTTGCCCTGCTCATTTTATACATCACTATACCGTCACCATCTCATACTGGTCCGAACCAAGCCCTATTTTAACCGCATGGGAAATGCAGGTCCTCCACTCCGTATCAGGATGTGTCATATGAAAATGGTCATGACCCGAATGGTCTTCCTGCTTTTTCAGATTCTCACCAAGCACGCTGTTTTCAACGGCAGGCATCTGATTGCAAAGGTCTGCGCAGCACATATCAAGGGCGACCGGATCGAAAGAAGCAAGCATTCCCACATCAGGAATAATGGGAATATCGTTCTCTGAATGGCAGTCGCAGTTTGGCGAAACATCACATATAAGGGAGATGTGGAAACACGGTCTGTCCTTGCAGACTGCCAGAGAATACTCTGCCATCTTATAATTCAGCATTGTCACAGTAGCAGCAAAATCCGCCTCAATGGCATCCTTTGGACAGATGGCCAGGCATCTGCCGCAGCCTACACACTTATCATGGTCAATGGCTGCCTTTTTATCCGTTATCTGAGGCGCATCATGGGCACAGATTTTCTGGCAGGCGCCGCAGCCTACGCATACCGCCTGATTTACGGTTGGTTTTCCTTCACAGTGCTGTTCCATCTTGCCCGCCCTGGAACCACATCCCATTCCGATATTTTTTAATGCGCCGCCAAAGCCGGCCATCTCGTGTCCTTTAAAATGAGTCAGGGAAATAAACACATCCGCATCCATAATGGCATGCCCGATTTTCGCTTCCTTCACATATTCTCCGTCAATTGGTACAATTGCTTCATCCGTTCCCTTTAAACCATCCCCGATGATTACGTGACACCCTGTCTGATAGGGTGAAAACCCATTGACATAAGCTGTCTCAAGATGATCCACGGCATTCTTCCGGCTTCCCACATACAATGTATTGCAATCCGTCAAAAAAGCTTTTCCCCCAAGCTCTTTCACATAATCCGCAACCACTTTGGCATAGTTGGGCCTGAGAAATGCCATATTGCCATATTCCCCAAAATGAATCTTAATAGCTGCATACTTATCCTGAAAATCAATCTGTTCAAACCCTGCGGCTTTCATCAGCCTGTGCAGCTTTTGCAGCAGGTTTTCACTGCCCACCGTCCGAAAGGATGTAAAATATACCTTTGATTTTTCCATTCTGAAATCCTCCTTGTATAATAACTTTAGTTACTAAATTATTCCCTAACAACAAAATATCCACTACATAAACTATTCTGTCGAACCCTATGATATAATTGTCATGGTGTCAATCTAGTAATAGTTCTTTTTCTCTTGGCATATCACCACTGAACTCATCTATTTAACCGTATGCCTAGTACATTGCATTGACAACAAAGACCCCTTTATTGCATCATATAATTCTTCATGTCCTATTGCACTCAAAATCTTACGATCAAATCTTTCCCTATCTACATCCTTTAACTCTTCTTCCGTATCCATAACATTACGGTTCTTAATTCTTTGGAACAATTCCACAATTTCCAAAGCATCTATGTTTGATATGATTTTCGGATTTATCATATACATATTCCTTAGTTTTGTACTACTTGCATCCAACACTCCTAATCCCCTGCCAAAACCGATTGCTTCAATTGCAAACATGCCAAACAGAGAGTTCAGCAGTGCATGTAGTAGTTCTTTAGATATATTTACATCTTTTATTAACATTCTCGTAAATCGTTGATCCACAAATGTACTTTCTTCAAACATTGATACAAATAAACGTTTGTCGGGATTAATAGCAGTCACAAAGTCCGCTTTCGTTGCATCATCCATTTCATACCAAAATCTTTTCGGATGCTTTAATGCTTCCGGCAATAATTTGCCCGTTCCATTTCTAATACTTTCAAATTTTTCAATCCAATTCAAAGCTCCTATATGCCCTGATTGTCGTAATTCATCTTTTGAATTATGACAGCAAAATGCAACAATATCAGTCTGTGCCATATATGATTTTAATAATGCTGGTTTCTTAAGTACTGGCTTAATATATTCACTCTCAATCCCGCTATTTTCCGGAGGATAAAATAAATCGTTCCAGCCTCTGCGCTCGCCTCTTTTTACTGCGAGAACTTTTTCAATTGGAATTAGGCATTCTGCCAACTTATCTACCCATGATACATCATGAAATAATGCATTTAAGGTTATCCCCTTGTCTGTAATTTTCCTGATTTCTTCAATGGAATAATTTTTAACAGAAGCAACTGTACTGTCAATTTCTTCTCCAAGAACAATACTATTTACAATTGTTTCCTTCTCATTATTATTAATTTGTTCTATATCTTTATTCAACATCCAAAAATTTATTTTTGAACCCTGATTTGGTCTTACAATTTCTTTCTTTTGCAATATCAGCAAAGTTGCTACAACATCTGCATTTTTAAACCAACGTCCGCAATTGCTTATTACCACTGCATGTATATCATAATAATACTGTAATGCATCAAAAAACTTCATACCAATCTCTGTACCAAGCCATGAGTTTGATAAAATAATTCCTAGCCTTCCACCATCTTCTAATAATTCATACAATTTAAATGGTAGATAATTATATAAGTCTGTCTTTCCCAAAGTAAATTCTATTCCTGTATTGTTTTTTATCTGCTGTCTATACTCACTAATATATTCTATCTCATCCTCTGCTATTTTATTGTACTCAACAAATGGCAGATTAGAAACAATAGCTCCAAAATGAGGAATTTCTTTTTCAATTCCGCTACCATCAATTGGGTTTTTTATTTCTATTTTATTTTTGCTCTTTACAGCAAATACATCTGACTGAAATATATTTAATGGAATATTCAATGCCTCCATATTCGTCACTGCAATATTGGCAATCTGTAATGGATATGCGTACTTATCAGCCATCCACGTACTCGTAAATGCAGCTGCCGAATTGTGTAGTCTTTTCGTTTTATTCTTGATAATTGCTCTCGCAATTGTACCTGTACCTGCACATAAATCTGCACATTCATCATTCCAATTATTAACCGTTATTTGACAAAGTAAATCTGCTAAACAATATGGTGTGGCATATTGTCCTCTTATTTCCCTCTTTGCTGTATTAACTGTTTTTTCCAGTATTTCCTGTAAAACTGTCTGATCAATTTTTTCTATCTTACTTTCTACTAAAAATTGATTGTAAGCCACAATGTCTATCCATGTGTCCTCCGGCACAACTTCATTGTATTCCAATCCTTTAAATATATTATAAAAATCCCCTTTTTCTATAATTTCACCTATGATTGCATTTCCATCTGACGGTGTAGATGTACTATCAATTTTATCTATCTTATAAGCACAATTATGATACTTCTTTATTGTATTTGCAAACATAATTCTATTTGTCCAGTTCAACAAAATAGATTTTGCATATGCAGAATACATATCATTCTCATCTTTATCATACTCTTCATGAAATGCATTCCACCACACTTTCAAACGGCTCTCCATTGTCATATCGCTGCTAACTTCTAAAATAAGGCTTTTGGCAACCAAATCCTTATTTCTTTGGATTATTTCCGTCATAAGTCCGTCAGATATTGTTGTTTCAATGGATGATGCTGATATTGTACCGTTAATCAAAAATTCATTTACTGTTAAAACAATATCTTTTATAATAGGCAGCCACCCCATTTTATATGTAATCACATCCTCACGACTTTTTATATAATTCGTCCCACTCCATACCTTAGCTTCCTCAAATTCTCCATTCACATTTTTTATATATAACTTTCCATATGTAAAATTCCAAATTACAAAACTGTTTAAATCTAACGCAGTTGCTTTTCTGGCGGCATCCTTTATTAATGCTTCATCCGTAATTAACACATCCGGCATCTTAAGTTCCCATCCTTGTAAAATCCTGTTTTGTGCCTCATCTTCATATAATAAGACATCCGGAAACATACTTTTCTTATTTACAGAAAGCGTACTTTCTCCACCTGCACTTTTAACCTTTAAATTCATTCCTTTGAGCATTGCTCTTATTTCTGAAATAATAAAAATCGCCCAACTTCTCTCATTATGCCTGACAATTGTACCCATACACATCTACCTCTCCTCAAATTCATAAATAAGGTTTTGCTCCTTTATATATTTACGGGCCTTTTTATCTAACTGCTCCCACGCTAAAAATAATCTTCTTTTCGCAACATCTATATAATCAATTTCTTCTCTTTTAAACAATGCTACATTTTCATTCTTTTCAATGCCAATAAAATTTCTTCCTTCCATTAGAGCAGCAACTAAAAATGATCCGCTTCCAAAAGTATTGTCTAATACAATATCCCCCGGATTTGTATATGTTCGTATCATGTATCTTCCCAATTCTATGGGCTTTTGTGTTGGATGCAACACTGCCCCTTCACATTCAGCCGTCTTAACATATATAATATCTGTCGGATAACGCTCCCCTTGGCTTGCCACATGAACCGGTTCAAAATCACCATAATTTCCACATAATTGATTTTTTCTTGTTCCTTTATCATATGGCTCACCTTGCGTCATTTGTGGATGATATGTCGGTTGTTTCTTATAAAAAACACACACATCTTCATGCTTTCTAAGCGGCTGCTTCTTGGCATTTAGAAAGTTAGTCGGTTTTGATTTTTCCCAAACCCACTTGTATTTATAAATATTAGGTTGACTTAAAATTAGTTTGGCTGTAAAAACTCCATTAGAAGTTAATACAATCGCCCCATTCGGTTTAATAATTCGATTATACTGTTTCCATAACTTCTCCAAAGGAATATAACAATCCCATTCATTTTGTGTCATTCCATATGGCAAATCACAAAGAACCATATCTACACTTCCATTTGGTATTTCATTCATATATTCAAGACAATCACCCTCAAAAAGCCGATTTATTACCTTATCCATATCAATAACGGGCTTATCCACTTTTTTCATAAAATTGCTCCTTAACTTTATTTATCTAATATATAATAACATATCCCTAAACCGAACACAAGTTCTTATTTTAACATTATCATACAAAGT
Organism: uncultured Lachnospiraceae bacterium; assembly: GCA_947382355.1. GTDB lineage: Bacteria > Bacillota > Clostridia > Lachnospirales > Lachnospiraceae > RGIG3040. The sequence continues at coordinate 17,219 of CANCYR010000035.1, read as the reverse complement.
ATCAAAATAATCTTATCATATCATCAACGTTTTTTCCATAAAATTACGCTAAACTAATATTAGAAAGTACTTTTTTACCATACCTTACAATATGGGTTACTTAACAATAAGTCTGTTTATTACACTATAAAGCAAAGCATATTATACAAATCTCCCCAGTTAGGACGAACAACAAAAAAAGAAAGCTTACAAAATCCCAAGCTTTCCTTTTTTTCCGCATACTATTTCCCCCAATATTTTCAGCCCTTAACCGCCCCGCTTGCCATGCCGTTTACCATATCCTTTACCAAAAAGAAATATAGAATGACGATTGGCACCGCAATAAACACACTTCCCGCCGCAAACCGGGCAAATTCCGTCTCATCCAGACTCATAAGCCCTACCGCCACCGTATAGAAATCCTTCTCCTTCAAAAGAAGCTTCGGCAGGATAAAGTCGCTCCATGGCCAGGTAAAAGAAGTCAATGCTGTGTAAACAATAATAGGCCTGGAAAGAGGGAGATTTATTTTTGTAAAAATCTGCATACTGGTGGCCCCGTCGATTTTTGCCGCCTCGTCAATGGCTTTTGGAATAGTGTCAAAAAATCCCTTTTGGGTCAAATACCCCATAGGCGCCCCTGCGGCATAAATCAAAATCAGCCCCCAGCGCTGGTTGATAAGCCCAAACTGGGTCATAAGAAGATACACCGCCGTCATGCTCATAAAAGAAGGAAACATTCCCAGCACCATTGTAGTCTTCATCATAGGCTTACGCATCCGAAACTCAAACCGGGACATGGTGTATGCAGTGAGAATGGTTAAAAACGTGCCAAGCACACAGCTTCCCGATGCGATGTAAAGGGTGTTTAAAAACCATTTCGGATAATTGTACAATGCCGTATCCGTAAAAAGCTTCTGAAAGGTTGCCAGACTGTAGGAAGAGGGAAAAAATCCCTCAAAGGAGTAAATACTTCCTGATGCGGAAAAGGAGGCTAAAATCAGCCACAGGCAGGGGAAGAAAAATACGAATGCCACCGCCAGCAGAATCAGATAAGTAATGCCCACATCCATTGTCCTTTTCATTGAAAACCGTTTTTTCATTGAAAGCTGTCCTCCTCTCTATAGGATGATGACCGCATATACACAATCAACGACAATGTAGAAGTAATCAGGAAAATAACAAGGCTTATAGCCGCCCCGATACAGTAATAATTGTTGTCAATGGATAAATTATACAGCCAGTTAATGAGCAAATCCGTATCACTTGCCAGAAAATAGCCGTCCACATACAGACCGCCCCGCAGGAAATAGAAAATACCGAAATTGTTAAAGTTGCCGATGAACTGCCCAAGCAGTACCGGTGTAGTGACAAAAAGCATAAAGGGCAGCGTCAGCTTCCGAAACTGCTGGAACCGTGTTGCGCCGTCTAACCTTGCCGCCTCATATAATGTCATGTCCTGATTGGACAAGTGTCCGGTAGCCAAAAGCATGATGGAGGGCACGCTAATCCAGCAATTTACCAAAAGGCCGATAAGTCTTGCCGTCCACTTGGCATCCAGATCCAAAAAGCCCACGGCTGTTGCTCCGGAGGCAGTAATCATCTGGTTAATGGGGCCGCCGTAAGAAAACATGAATTTAAATGCCACCAGCGTGATAAAGCCCGGAATGGCATAGGCAAGAATGGGAAATACCCGCCAAAATGCCTTGCCCTTCACACAGTCTTTGTTCAAAAGCAGCGCCAGCCCAAGTCCTGCAAAATAGTTGATAGCCGTGGAAGCCGCTGCCCAAAGCAGATTCCATGCAAGTATCTTAAAAAAAGTAGGGGCAAACTGGGACAAGGTAATCAGCTTTTTAAAGTTATCAATGCCTACCCAGTCCACCAGCGCCGGAGGTACAATCTTTCCCCCATAATTGGTAAAGGCAATCAGTATCATGAATACGATGGGCAGTATATTAAAGACGCAGACTCCCAACACCGGCAGGGCAAGCACCATAACATAAAATTTTTTATCAGCAAACTCTGCCAGCTCCTCTAAAAAACGGGGCTGGGGCTTCCCTGCCATGGCAAGCTTCTGGCTTTTATAGGCATCCTTTAAATTTGACACGTACAGCCCAAGGAATACAATCAGCACAATCCACGCAAAAATTCCCATTAACAGCATGACTACCGAGTCGTCTCCCTGAATGCCCAGCCAGGCATCCCCCTGCCTGGTCCCAAGGGTAAAGAAGCCCGCCAGCTCCTTTCCTCCCCGGGTGATAAAATAACAGAGGATGATAATCTCCGCCAAAAGATAAAGAAGCCCTTTTACCCATCTGCCATACAAAAGCTGTCCGCCGCCCATAATGACTGCGGAAAGCCGCACCCGCCCGTTACTGTTTCGGACGTTCTTTGCAAAGCTCTTCCATTTCTCGCTCATTTTCCTCCCCCCCTCTATTTCAATGTAAAGATTGCGTCATGAATCTCCTTGCTCATTTTCTCCAGGCCCTGCTTCATGGCCTCCTTGTCCAGATACTGCTTTTCTCCCTCGGGCCGGAAGGAATCCTTGGCAAGATCGGTGAAAAAGGTCTGGCCCGGCGTCCAAATCTGTGCCACCTCTGAAATGGAAGGCATGAGAATAATGTTTCCTGAAGCAAGATTCTGGTAAAGCAGCTTTGAAGTGCCGCCCACATCCTCTGCCGCATCCTCTCTTGCCGGGGCAATGCCAAGCATCTGGCTGCGCTGCACCATCCGCTCATAGCCGGTTGCAAAATCCACAAAGGCAAGACATGCATTGGGAGCCTTTGTGTAGGCGCTAATGGCATAGCCATTGATTCCTCCCATTGCCTTCGTGTCTATAAGCTCCGGATTTTCCTCCTTTAAATCTCCGCTTGCCGGAAGCTTGGGAAGGGAGGTCATAACCAGATTTTCCTTTGCCTTTTCCTCTGCCTCCGCCTCTGACATTCCCTCGCTTTCATAGGATAAAATCAATTCATCCAAAAAGGTTGTGTAAACGTCCGGGGTGCTTATAGTTGCAAAGTAGCTGCCATCCCCTAACTTGCTGTAGGCATTTGTGGTAATGGTATCATCAATGCATTCCTCGTTCATCACGGAAGCAAGCTGGCTCAGCACCCATGCGCCCTTTTCCGCCTCACCTTGGGCAAACCCGATATCGCCCGGATCCGTATTGTTGTTCCCGAATGCATAAGCTCCATAAGAAAATAAAAAGCCGCTGGAAAAATACACATCATATAAAGATTTCATATACCCGTACTTTGAAGAATCCTGTGCATGACGTTCCAGGGAAAAAGCATACATATCATTCCAGTTCTCCACCATGTCCGGCACTGAGTTCCCGTTATCGTCCCATTCCGTCTCCCAGTTCTCCGGCAGTAAATCCTTGCGGTAATAAAGCATACCTGCCTGCACGTTTACCGGAACCCCGCATGTATAAGAAGCACCGCTTATCTCCGTCTTATAAGCTGTCCATGCCGCTTCCGGAATCTTATCATAACACTCCAGCTTTTCTACGGGCAGGGGATAAATGTGTTTGCCGTCCACATATTTCATAATCACATCATTTGCCTGATAAAGCACATCCGGTCCGTATCCGTAAGGGCCGTCGTTTGCCAGATCCAGATACTGGTCCATATTTGCGTCCACTGCCGTAATTCCGTATTCAGCATATGCTTCGTTAAATGCCTGAATCAGCTCTGCAAAATATCCTTTGGAAATAGCTGTATCATTTTCCAGCACCTGAATGGTTACGTTCTGCTCCAGTTCACCGTTAAATACGGCTGCTGCACCACCGGTCTCCTTTGTTTTCTCTGACCGGGTTTCTTCCTGTGTCGCTGCCGGAGCCTCTTCCCCGGCTTTCTGTCCGCAGCCCGTTAAAGCCCCCATCCCCAAAACCACAGCTGTGAACATTGCCAATGCACGGTTGTTTTTTCTTCTCATTTCCATTCTCCTTCCATCACAACAAAACCTCTATTGTCCAGTATTCCCTCCTGCCAAAGATTGCTGCAAAGCACATTTTTTACTGCTTCAGCCGGCAGCTTCTGCTGTTTCTTTGACAGGTTTATGTATAAACGTACTTCAGAATTATTTTCACTCTCCTTCAGGCGGCGCCTTACACAAAGCATTTCCTGTTCTTCCCATATTCCCACATCTCCGTACTGCAGGATATTCAGACGGCGCAGCGCAATAAGCTGTTTAATCATTTCCATGACTCTCAAATCCCAGCGGCTTTCTTCCCAGTCAAAGCAGCGTCTGGAATCCGGGTCATAGCCGCCCGCCATGCAGATTTCCGTGCCATAATATATGCAGGGAGCTCCCGGAAACACCATTTCCAATGCCACCGCCGCCAAAAGCTTTTCCTTGTCCTCTCCAAGCTCTGTAAAAAAGCGATGGGTATCGTGTGTGTCCAAAAGATTCAGCATCATATAATTGACCTGTTCCGTATTGCGCATAAGATTGCCGCTTAGCTTATCCGCCATCTGCTTTGCGTCAAAACGGTCTTTTGCAAAATAATCCAGACATGCCTTGGTAAAGGAATAATTCATAATGCCGTCGTACTGGTCGCCCTGCAGATAAGGGTAGGCATCGTGCCAGTTCTCCCCGATAATCACACAGTCCGCCTTTTCCTCCTTGACCGCATGACGGAAACGCCGCCAGAATTCATGAGATACCTCATCGGACACATCCAGCCTCCAGCCGTCAATATCAAACTCCCGAATCCAGTAACAGGCAATATCCAAAAGAAAATCCTGGGCATCCGGGTTGGCAGTATTGATTTTCGGCATATAATTGCAGGAGGCAAAGCACTCGTAATTGGGCTGCTCCGGTTCCGGATAGTCCCCGTCAATCAAAAACCAGTGAAAATAGGGGGAAGCCTTTCCGTTTTTCATCACATCCTGAAATTGCGCAAGCTGCATACTGCAGTGGTTAAACACCGCATCCAGCACGATTTTAATTCCCTTTTCGTGAGCCTTTGTTACAAGCTCCCTGAAATCCTCCTTAGAACCAAAGTTGGAATCAATTGTTTTATAATCCATAATATCGTATTTGTGATTGGAAATCGAGGGGAAAACCGGAGTCAGATAAAGAGCCGTAACACCAAGCCCCTCCAGATAATCCAGCTTATCCACAATGCCCTTTAAATCACCTCCGGCAAAGCTCTTGGGATTGGGAATCTCCCCCCACTCCATGGTTATGTATGACAAGTCCTTTTTCCGGTTACCAAGTGCAAACCGCTCCACGAAAATCTGATAGAATACGGCGCTGCGCATCCAGTCCACCACCGGCATCACATCATTTTTATTGATATAGGGCATCTGGAAAAAGTTGTAAAACCCCTCTTCAAAGCAATAATCCTCAGTTAGTCCGTCCTCACTGTAATAAGCGGTTTTCTCTTCTTCCCGTATTTCAAAAATATAAGCCAGGCGCACATCCTCAAGAAAAAGCCTTGTCTCGTAATAGTCGTAAAGCCGGTCAGAATACTTTATCTCCATCCGCAGGCGTACCTGCTGTTGCTGAAACAGATATTTACAATTATACAGCAGAAAGACCTCCGCCTCCCGGTCCTCCCTTGCTGTTCTAAGACGGATTACAATCTCCCGCTCCCCCACGGGAAAGCAGTATCTGGAATCCGGAACGTGCAGCATTGCATATTCATTCATTGGTTTTTCCTCACTTTATTGAAAATTTTTAAAAAATAATATAACATATGGTTATCTGAACACTTGCGAAATACCCTGCCGCTGCGATTTCACCTTGCAGTGCAGAATAGACAAATCACCGCAGGGCACGTTCTCGCTATATGCGGCTCGCAGCGGTACATAAGGTGCCAAAGTACGGCACCTAAGTACCGACGGCCGCAAAATACCCTGCTTGTGATATTGTCTATCCTGCAAGGTGAAATCGCAGCGGCAGGGTATTTCGCAAGTGTCTGACGTAAGTATCAACCATAAGGAGACAACATATGAAAAAGCGCATTACCATAAAGGATGTGGCACGGGAGGCAGGAGTCTCCGTAGCGACGGTATCCTATGTGATGAACAACCGCACCGATATCCAGATTAGCGAAAAGACCCGCAAAAAGGTGCTGCAGATCAGCAATCTTTTAGGCTATTCGCCCAATCAGGCCGCCCAGGCTTTGGTTACCAGCCAGAAGCGTATGCTTGCCGTCTATATGCCGGAAAGCCCTTCCATCCTGAAAAAAGCCGACCAGATGTATGTACTGGATTTCCTGTCATCCTTTTTGCAGTCGAAAAATTACGGTGTAATCTACTTAAGCGCTGCTCACAAAGATTGTTATAACCAGGCGGATGCTATCGTCTGCTACGACATGTCCTCTGATTATTTCCATCAGATTGGCGACCGCAACTTTGTGCCCCTGCTTGCGCTGGATAGTCTGATTGCAGACAACCAGCTATTCTTTCAAATCAATACCGATTATGGAAAGCTTTCCCAACAGGCGGCTGAGCATTTTTGCGCTGATTACACGCTTCTGCTTTTGGACACTCCCAATCTTGAGAAAAAAGCGCTGCTTGAAGAACTGTTTCCTTCTGTGTCCTACATATCCGAACCGGGTGAGCTTACCGGCTATACCAGTCAGAACCTGCTGGTTGTTCAGCATGTACTGAACGAAAGCCTGAAGCCTCTTATGGAGCCCGGGGCTTTATTGTATCATGCACCCGCCATGACTATGGAAAAGGCGGAAGCACTGTTTTCCTGCATGGAATATGCCATGGACCGCACTCCCGCCCACTCCCACGATGTACAAATCTAAAGCTACTGACAGGCTACCTGCAGTATCTGCGTGGCAGGGTCATAGGTGAAGGTATAGTTTCCTGTCTTCACTGCCACCATGTTGGCGCTTTCCGTGCCGGTGACACAGGCAAGGCTGGCGCTGTCGGATTCTTGAATGTTTGTATAGCGCACGTACTCATTGCCCACACTTTGGGAATCCCCTGTAGTCAGAAGCGTTGTGAATAGAAATTCATCGCCTTCCTCAAGCGCAATGTTCAGCGTATAGATTCCGTCCTTTTCTGTAAATTTCGTCTCATCCGTATACACATCTTTCCAGCCGGTAATCACGGCGCCTTTTATGTAATAATCTGTCTGATACTCTTCTGCTCCATCGGCAGCTTCCCCGTTATAGGTCCAGGTAATGGTGTCAAATGCGTTGTAATTGAAATTTTCTTTTCCTTCCTCTGTGTAATATGGGTCCTCTGTGTCATAAGTGTCCTCTCCGGGATAAGTGGTGAGGGTAAGCGTATAATTGCCGGCAACTGCCACCTTGATATTTGCCTTCTTTACTCCGGTATCCCCAAGGCCTCCGGAATTCTTAAAATATTCCACACCGTCCTTTTCAATGGCATTCAGATAGCCATATCCCCGCTGAACGCTCCATGAGCTGTCAATGGCAAACTGGAACTCATCGCCCTCTGCCAAATCCAAAGTAATAGTGTATTCATTGGCTCCCTCTGTATTTTCTTTTGTCATAGTCTGGGCTTCCCCGATAACTGCACCCCAGTTGGATTCCATAAGTGCCGGGCTCTTGCCGCTTCCCACAATGGCAAAGCTTCTGGTATCTTCCACATAGGATACAAAGCCTGCAAACAATGAGGTGTCCTCCGTAATTGCTGTGGCAAAGTCAAATTTGTGGCTTAACTGAGGCGTGGCAAACCAGCCTGCAAAATGAAAGCCTTCCTTTTCCGGCACGTACTCCTGGGCGGTGGCTCCATCCTCTACCTCTGCGGTGTTTAAAACAGTTGTCCCATCCGAATCGTAGAAGGTTACCGTATGTGCCCCGGCAGCTGCCTCTTCGCCTTCTGTTGTTTCAGATTCAGATGTTTCCTGTACTTCCTGCTCTGCCCCTGTTTCCGTTTCTGTCTTGGTTTCCACTTCCTTATTTCCGCAGCCTGTTAGACCGCATGCAGCCGACAGCATAGCTGCCGTCAAAATCCATGAAAATACTCTTTTTCTCATTTCCATTCAACCTCTCTTTCCTTTTTTCACATCTGCTTTTTTCTTTTGGTTTCTTTTAAGTCTCTCTGTATTTAAACGTTTAAGTAAAGTGGTAAAAAGAAAAAGCAAACCGAAGTTGCTTAATCGTTTAAACTGTAATAAGTATAACATGAGCATACACTTTTGTCAATTTGTTCGGTGGTAAATTGCCGTTTTTCGTCTTTTTGTACAAAAGTGTGGGGGAAATGGAGGGGATACTGTCTTTATTCGGTTTCTTTTTTATATACTTTGACTAATCTGCCATACTTTTGGGTAGCAAATCAGCCTTTGGGGGAGGTTTTTCTATTTTTTTCTGTGATTTCTTCTCGTTACTTTCTGACATGTTGATTTTTCTTTTCATGCCCAAAAGGCACATGGCTTTTACTATATATCCAGCACTGTTCCAGTGTTATAATAGAGATTGATTGATGAATTGATTTAAATTTTAAAAAAAAATTGTTATTGAATTTTCCTCGCCCTTATGCTATATTAAACATAGGAAAAGCACCCACTCCAAAGGTGGATGCCCCCAAATCAGCGATTGTCCTTACGGACACCGCCTATCCTGTAGGCAGACAGGATAGGCATTTTTATTTATTCTTGTTTCTCATATCGAGAAAGGCAAGAAACGCAACAATCAAGCTGCCAAAGGTCGCTAACAGTGTTAGTATTCCAATGAAAATTGAGATAATCTCAAATGCTGTCATATCACGCACCTCCCTTCCTATGTACTCCCAGCCAGCAAGCCAGGGTAACTGAATCGGGAGGCTGCCACCCTGTCATGGGTACTCTCCTAATGGCTTTCGCCATGTTAATAATCATATCATTAATAGCGTATAATTTCAACCAATTTATATCGTTTTTTTGTTATATTTCTACATCTACTGTCAAAATAATACCTTTGTAACGTTTTTTTAACTGTATCATACTTTTATTGCACATAGATCTTTTCTCCCAACTGTCTGAGAATCCTGTCAGAGTACATGGCAATCAATAATGAGATGATGCCTGCACCAAGTATCACGGCTGCTATATACTGGTCAGACACTTCAAAAAGCAATCCATACATAAGCTGCCCGACTGGCTGTGAACACATAATCAGCGTCATAATGCAGGCTATCACCTTACCCACCAGATGTGAAGGCGTCTGCGTCTGCACGACAGCCAGCATCTGGATACTGAACATAGTGGAAGCTGCCATCACCGCCATTCCCATGCAAGACAGCACAACATATTGAAAGACAGGAACACCCTGCGGCAGCATTCCCAATCCCATAACGCACGTGAAACCCGCACATAAATATAGAAATACAGATGCCTTACCAGGGCTTAACTTTTTCTCAAATAAAGCGGTCAGCAAACCACCGATAATGCCGCCTACGGCCAGCAGCCCCTGTGTGATACCCAGCATCTGGTCTGTCAAGGAAAGGCTGTCGATGATTATTACGGGAATGCCAATCGTTATCATTGAGGACAAGAATAAATTCAGCCCCGCAATCACAATGCACACCTTGATAAAAACCGGTTTTTCTGACTTCAAAAAGTGCAGACTTTCCCTCAAATCATTCTTTACAGTCTCACCGATGCTGCTTCTCTCTCTCTGCTTTTGAGAGGGAATGGCAATAAACAGCTCCATAACCGCCGATAGAAGGAAACACATAATGCTTACCTGCAATATGATTTTTATCCCCCACACGCCATAGAGCATACCGCCAATAATCGGTCCGATAAAATTTGCCAGAGAGCCAATTTGATTTACAATGGCACTTGCCGAAAGAATCCGCTCCTTTGGCAAGAGTGCAGGTATGCTTGCCTGTACGGCAGGCTGATATGTACCCGAAATCCCATAAAGCAGCATTAGAGTGACAGTAAACAAAGGTACAGTCGGCAAAATACCCTTAAAGATATAAAATACCGCAATCACAGCTGCTGTAAGAAAATCCAATCCAACCATGATATTCCGCTTATTTACCCTGTCTGCCAAAACGCCGCCCAAAAGTGACAGCACTATCATTGGAAGCAGGGAGCAGGCTGTCACAATGCCGAATAAAGCGGATGAACCTGTTTCCCTCAGCAGATAAAGCGGCAGGGCGAAACGCAAAATCGCATTGCCAAACAGTGATACAATCTGCCCGATTACGATAAGCAGAAAGTCTTTGCCGTACCTGATTTTTTTCTCTTTCATGAGAACCACCTCCTTACTTGTAGCAGTATAAAGTCGGTGGAAACCCCCAAGTCAACAGGAAAACAAAAATTATTTCAGCGGTATCCATACCTCGTAATAATTCTCATCTGTCTGTTCCTCTAATACTACGAAACGGATAAAAATATACACTACGCCCCGAAACGCCTCTTGATGCTCTTCTGCCCACCGATGGCATAGGACAAACATTTTTTCCATAAGCGTATTGTCGTTATTATCTGCTATCAGCGTAGTATAAAGGCACCTGCCGCCCTCCAAGAGTAAATTTTCTTTATTATCAGAAGGATGCTGCATGACAATATACATTCCAGAGCCTTTATATCCCGTTCCGTCAAAGGTAATGGCACGAACCATATTTGATAAAATGTCTTCACTGTCTAAATTCAGATAGTTCAGTACCTTTTCCCTGTATTCTTGAAAAGACGATATGGAATCTATGGATTCCCTCACATAATATGCAGGCATTGTCCGCACTTCAAATCTTCCGATGTTGGCTGTTGCATAATCATAAAAATCATATGCTTTTTCAAGCTGCCGCAACATTCCCTGCAAGCATTCAAGCTCATTTTTCAGGGCATCCATCTGTTCTCCTAATATTTCTTCATATTCCTGCCGGTTGTCTGCCTCTAACAGATTCTTAATCTGGATAGGCGTAAATCCTCTTTTTCTGTAAAAATCAATCGCCATAAGGTGGGACATATCGTAAAAGTCAAATTCTCTGTATTGGCTGTATTTTTCCCTTTTGGGACTAATCAAGCCGATTTCTTCATAATACCTCAAGGTTTCTCTGGTAAACCCAAGATGATGTGAGACATCTCTTGTATGGTAAACTGCATCTGTATCTGTCTTTTCCATTTCTGCCACAAGCTCTGTCTGCATGATATTGTCCGCCGCAGTCTTTACCTTTTTCTTCAAATGGCGCTTATCGGCAGGCTTTTCTGCATAAGAGGGAATAAACCAGGTCTTTCCTTTTTTTACAGCCCCCTCAATCCGTCCTGTTTCACAATAATAGGCAACCATGCGGCTTGATATGTTCCATGCTTTTGAAATTTCTATAGCAGTCAAATATTCCATGCTTTCTTTCTCCTTTGGCTTCTATATTTCAGTTATCTGAAATATGCCCTTTATTATTTTCCCTTTCAAACCACATGCAAAATAAACAGCAAATGCAGCCAGCAGGACAAATATGAATACCTTTGTCATCAATGCAGGAAACGGTATGGAAATGCCCGCCATCAATTGAAAAATAGTCTGAATCGGAAGCATGATTCCCACGCATATGCACACTTTCAATATCATCCGCAAAAGAACATACCCCATAAAGTTACCTTTTTTTGCCAGATGATATGCGAAAAACATAAGCGGGCTGATAATCCCCATATCAAACACATAAGTAACTTCCGTAGTGTATACTTCAATCAGCTCCAAGGAAGTGCCGCGGGCTATGGAAGCCACTATATCCGGAAGCCATGCAGCAAATAGTGAAATTCCTGCTATAAATAAGTATATCTTCATTCCTTTTGTAAAAGGATACTTCCAGTTCTTCTCCTCACCGGAAATGCTCACCCTATACAGCTTTATAAAGATGATTCCAGCACTATAAAAGCAGATTCCAAACAAAGCTATGTAAAGCAGGTGCAGGATATTATAGGTAACGCCAAATGCAAGGCTTGCGGAATAATAAAGCAATACGCTCAGCGTGCCAAAACAGCAGATATGATTTTCAATGCCTTCTTCTTTTCTTATCTTGTGAAAGTTTACCAAAGCTAACGGTATGACAAACACCAATATGGTTAGGTCCGACCCTATAAAAATGGGTGCCTTAAAATAGGAGTCATAGGCATATATGCCTGCTCCCCACATCCTTACTTGATTGCCATATTGGTTGATGAACTCATACGAGCATGTAGAATCAAAAGAGCAAATGCCGGAAATTGTAATAAGCAATAATAAGAGTATGATAATTACATGAAGTATGGGTAAGATAACTGTTTTTTTCTCCTGCATTTATTCGTCACTCCTTGTTTCTCTGTTTTCTAATGCCTGTTTCAAAAATGCCTCATAGACGGTTTCCTGCTGGGCAAATATTTCATCTGTTGAAATTCCGGGCGTTGTCACAGAAAAAATGGTGCCGATTCCAATGGTATAAATCAACATATTTAAATGAAGCCTCCTTGCCCGGGATATGCTGATATTCAGTTTATCAGCAATAAAACTAGCGACAAACGGATTGGTTTCTGACTGGTACAGATCGTTTAAAGATGAGATTCCTTTTCTTTCATGTAAAATAAATATTTTAAACAGGTGGGGCTCTTCTTTTGCCAATTGAATATATGCCTGTCCCGTGCTGCGAAACAGGTTACTTTTATCCATATGTGCTTCTACATATGTTTGAATAAAGAGATTTACCCTTTCAAACACGTCCTGCCGCAAGCCCTCCATACTTTTGCAATAGCTGTAAATGGGCTGTACGGAACAGCCTAACTCTTTGGCGATGTTTTTTACAAGAACCTGCTCCATTCCGTTGTGTCTGGCTAACTCAAAAGCGGTGTCTACAACCATTTCTTTTGTTATTCTTTGCTTGGGCATAGGTTTTCTCCTTTTTTATAATCCATTTATATAACCTTTTTATATAAATGGATTATAATAGAGAGTGTGATCGGTGTCAAGCATTCTTTATTATTAATACGCTATTACTCATAAATTTTTCTTTACGACTTTACTTTTCTATTTACAGCATTCCTATTTTCTTTTATTCTGCTTATGGTTTTACAACATTTAAAACAAAGGAGAAGATTGCCATGCAAACAACATTAAAATTTCTTATGAACGAGTATCTGGATTACTGCTTAATCCATAAAAATCTGGACCGGAAAACGGTAAAAGCATATGGTATTGATTTAAGACAGTTTCTGTCCCTGATTCCCACAAACAGCCTGCCGGTCAGCAAGGAAATTCTTATGGATTATCTTTCCGATATCCATAAAATGTATCAGCCCCGCACCATTAAAAGAAAAATTGCCAGCATAAAGGCATTTTTTCATTATCTGGAGTATGAAGAGATAATCCAGCTCAATCCTTTTAATAAGATAGACCTTAGCTTCCGCCAGCCAAAAAGACTTCCTAAAACCATACCTTCCAATATGATAGAAGTATTTCTTTCTACGATTTATAAGGAAAAAGGCAGAGCTTTGACACCTTATCAGGAAAAGGTTGTGGTGCGGGATATTGCAGTTATGGAGCTATTATTTGCTACGGGAATGCGGATTTCGGAGCTTTGTACCTTAAGGCAGGCGGATTTGGATTTGAAGAACAAGACTGTTTTGATTTTTGGCAAGGGCGCCAAGGAACGTATGCTGCAGATTGGCAATGAGGAAGTAATCAAGGCGTTGTTACGGTATAAGGATTATTTTTCGGAAGAATTGTGTGAAACGGAATGGCTGTTTGTGAACCGGCTGCATAATCGGCTGTCGGAGCAGTCGGTCAGATATATGATTAATCGGTATGTGGATGCTGCCGGGATTGATATGCATATTACGCCTCATATGTTCCGGCATTCTTTTGCTACGCTGCTTTTGGAGGCGGGTGTGGATATTCGTTATATTCAGAAGATGTTGGGGCATAGTTCTATTACTACTACGGAGATTTATACTAGTGTGTCTATGAGTAAGCAGAGGGAGATTTTGGAGGGGAGGCATCCGCGGAATGGGATGAGGGTTTGGGAATGAATGAAGGATAATTCAAAGTTATGCGTTGGATATAAAGATAATAAGGCATAAATAACATTTTATTATCTATTAAATATAGCAGAAACTATACGTAAGTTAATTTTTGCCTGCTGGTAAGAAAAATATTATTGTTACAAAGTGTTTGTTCCAAATGGGAAAATCGTACAATATTTATTCAATACTATTAAAACAGTGGAAAGGAGCTATTATGAATAGACGTTATCAGATTTTTATTAGTTCGACTGTTAAAGATTTAGAAAAAGAAAGAACATTGCTCACACAAGCTATTTTAAGAAAAGGATATTACCCTGCTGGAATGGAATGGTTTCCTGCTATTGATGAGGAACAATTTGAATATATAAAACAAGTCATAGACGACTCCGATTATTATGTAATTTTGTTAGGTGGGTTATATGGTACTATCACTTCCGACGGAAAAAGTTATACAGAAAAAGAATACGATTATGCAATAAAAAAGGGGAAAAAAATCATTTCGATGGTTCAAAGTAATCCTGTTATTACAGAAAAAGATGACGAAAGAAAAATTAAATTTACTCAATTTCATAAAAAAGTTACAGACCATAGACTTGTCAGTTTTTGGAATAGTTCAGATGAATTAACATCAAAGTTTGTCACAAGTTTAGAACATACCATAAAAAAATTTCCTATGCCTGGATGGTTAAGATGCAATAGTGATATGTGCGAGGAGCGACTGGGATTTTTTGATATAAACACCAAAATAGGTTCTCTGAAGATAAAGTCTGTAAAAACAATACATATTATGGCAAGTGGTACTTCATCCTATATTCCTATTGTGAAAAATCTATTAAAAATAAATGTATATAAAAATACTATGGTAAATATATTTATATACTTTAGACTTGGAAACGATAGCAATAGAATTGAATATTTTAAAAATCAATATGATCATTGGTGGAATACTTTGAAGAAAGAATATTCCAAAATAAAATTCCACTTTATTTGTGTTAAGGATTTTAATGTTAGTTTTCGTGGTGTTATTGTTAATCAGGAAGTGGGACTAGTTGGATTTTATATTAGAGTAAATAACACTACATTAGGAACATTAGAGGATTGCATATTTATTGATAAAACAACTAATACAGGAAGATATATTCTAACATATTGTTTAAAATGTTTTGAGAACAAAAAAGAATATCCAACTTTAAAAAATTGTGTTAATAATTCTATTTAGGTATATGCCTACGCATACTACATACTAAATATTAAACGAGGAGATAATATATTTTTACCAATGCAAAATAACATTAATCAAGAATTAATAATTCCGGATGGTTTAATCGTTTTTATATCTGGTGTACCAGGGGTTGGAAAAACAACCATATCATACGAACTATTAAAGAAAGTTGAGAAGTTTAGAATAATAGAAGAAACTGATTTAATTAGAGAAGTGCTACGTGGTTATAATGATCATCTAAAAATTGAATTTGGCAATCAGGTAGATTTTGTATTTGAAAAAATACATATTACAGATCACACGAAACTTTTAACTTTTGATGAAGCAAAAATGCAATGCAAGACTATGAAAAAATCCTTTGAACAAATCGTTGCTAGGCAAAAGCGAAAAGGTATTGCCACAATAATTAATGGTGTTCATATAATTCCCGAAATATTAAATGGAATTGCAGAAAATAACAATATTATATATATAAACCTTTATATAACAAATGAACAAGAAATTTATGAAAGAATTTCAAATAGAGATTCTTGCTCCTATATGTTGAATTTTGTACCATTTATCTTTCAAACTAATAAAGATCTTTATTTAAGTACGAAAAAAATTGCCTTAAAATATCACTATATTTTCAATATTGATGTGACTGATTTGAGCATAGAGAATACTATCGAGCAAATTATTTGTTGTATTAACAAAAACATTAATATGTAAATACGGAAAAATAAAAATACACAACCAAACATAATAAATAATATTCAGATTTCAAAGAAGGGAATAAATTTTCTAATAATCAAATTAATTTCTATTTTGTTTGCTTATAGCAATTACAAAGTTTCGCCTTATTCATTTCAAGTTCAATATTTACATATTTTCTGCTTTAAAGAATTGGTCTTCTCAATAGAATGCAAACTCAAACTGTTTTTGTATAAAAAATAAATAATATTTAATCGAACATATCTACTGCATTATCCCATATTTCAAGATATTTTTTTATGCATTCTTTTCCTTTTTTTGAAGATGCACTAAACACTTCAAATTTGTTGTTAGTCATTATGTTAGGCGCACCATATATATCAAAATGTGGTTTGGAATAAATAATACAATTATCTACACGAATAATCACTTCTTCACGTCTATTAGAATACATTTTAAAACATTTCTGTAATACTTTGTTTGAACCAACAGTTTTTTTTGCACGAGAGATAGTTGCAAGCAATTCAGGTTCAAATATGTCTTGATCTTTATGGGCAAATCCGACTTCTTCAGAAGCTGGATTTAGAAATAGGATCTTAAAATCTATTCCACTCATCTGTGATTGAACTGATTTTTTATCTAAATATTCAAATAATTCATTAAAATTACCACCAAACAATTTCATATTTTTCCGTCCATATATCCATAAATATTTACCTGTATATAAAAAAGATTGTATAATAGCATTCCAAAGTTCAAAAGTTTCAAATCCTGATAAAAAATATGCAACTCTATCCATATAGAAAGGACTGGTTATTGTAAATTTATCAACTGCAATCAACTTTTCAACAAAATCTTCACACTGGATATCAACTTGGCGATATTTTTCTTTTGCCTCAATTATGCTTTTCTTATAAGCCTCAATACAAGCTTCAGTATAAGTTGTTTTTTTTATGGAAAAAGCTTCAAGAAAATCTGTTATAAAAGTATCCTTACCAAAGTCAATTTCTCTAGCTATATTCATTGGATTATCTATCCATGAATGCCATAATGAATCTTTTTCAAATAAAAATGGAATAACACGTTTATGAAGTCCACTAGCATATCCTGCTTCATATAATAACCATGGCGATTTTTTATTATCTAATGTAAAGCAGAGAACCAAAGTATTGCATTGTTCAATATGTTGTATAATTTTCTCTTGAACATATTCCCCGCCATATATATCTTCTTCAGACATAAAAACTTTTATATCTGGCAAAAGGGTTTCTAAAAGATGTTTTGTATGCTTAGCTAATTCTTTACCTTTAGATTTCGACCAACTAATAAAAATTTCATTCATTTTATATCCTCAACTATTAACAATAATATTTTTCTTACCAGCAGGCAAAAATTAACTTACGTATAGTTTCTG
>CANCYR010000034.1 GCA_947382355.1 uncultured Lachnospiraceae bacterium | reverse complement strand
GCGGGTTTCCATGCAGCACACACATCCACCGGCTTTCCCGGGGCGGGCTGAACGGTTAATAAATTGTTTGTTGATTTGCGGTTAGATAAAGGAGGAGCAGGATGAATATTGAGGTAAGGAATTATGGGAAAAATGATTTGCCCAAGATGATTGAAATTTGGAATGAGGTTGTGGAAGAAGGAGTTGCATTTCCGCAGGAAGAGACTTTAAGCCTAAAGACGGGAGAACAGTTTTTTGCCTCGCAGACATACAGCGCCGTGGCAGTGGATACGGCAACGGGGAATATTTGCGGATTGTATATATTGCATCCGAATAATGTGGGACGGTGCGGCCATATATGTAATGCAAGCTATGCGGTCAGTTCGGAAAGCAGAGGGCTGCATATTGGTGAAAAACTGGTTTCTGACTGTCTGATTCAGGGAAAGAGGCTTGGCTTTCAAATATTACAATTTAATGCGGTGGTAGCAGTGAACCTTTCTGCACGCCATCTTTATGAACGGCTTGGGTTCATGCAGTTAGGGACGATTCCTAAGGGATTTCGTATGAAAGACGGGCATTATGAGGATATATGCCCTTATTATCGGGAATTGTAAGAATATATAATGATAAAATTCAGCGCCAAGCAAATTATCAGGGACAATACAGGAATTAATTTATTTCATTGCCTTTACTAAAATATAGGAATCATTTTTATTGTTTTGCAAAAAAATATTTTCTGTCACAAAGACAGGGGAATGTTGTCTAATTAAATAGGAGGTAAAAATCTATGAATAAAAAGACCAATGAGGAATTACAGACTTTAGTAGCCAAAGCTACGGCAGGGGATAAAAAAGCCCTTGAAACCCTTGTGGCAGGTGTGCAGGATATTGTATTCAATTTATCCCTGCGGATGCTGGGCACATTTGCAGATGCGGAGGATGCCACACAGGACATCCTGTTGAAAATGATTACGCATCTGTCTTCTTTCAGAGGTGACAGTTCATTTACAACCTGGGTATTCAGCATTGCCGCTAACCATCTGAAAAATTACAAAAAGCACATGTTTGCCCGCTATCCGTTGAGTTTTGAATATTACGGAGATGATATAGAAAACGGGAAAATACAGGATGTGCCGGATTTAACGCAGAATGTGGAAAAGGATATATTGGCGGAAGAATTGAAAATGTCCTGTACCAATGTGATGCTGCAATGTCTTGATGTAGAAAGCAGATGCATTTTCATACTGGGCACCATGTTTAAGATTGACAGCCGTATTGCGGGGGAGATTCTGGAAATGACCCCGGAAGCGTATCGTCAGCGGCTTTCCCGGATACGCAAAAAAATGGCGGATTTTCTTGAACAGTATTGCGGAGAATACGGCAGCGGCAGATGTAAGTGCAAAGACAGAGTCAACTATGCGATACAAAGCCATAGGATAAACCCGCTGCAGCTGGATTATATGACAGCTGCGGAAATTTCCGTTCAGACTATGATGGATGTGAAAAATGCCATGGAAGAAATTGACGATTTATCACAGGATTTTTCTTTTTGCAAGCCCTACCAGTCTTCCCAACGCACGAAACAGCTGATACAGGAATTTTTAGACTCCACGCAGTTTTCCATTATCCAAAAATCCTAAAGGAGATGACAGATTATGAATACACAGTTGATTATTGATTATTTATCAGCATTGAGCATGAATAATAACCGTGAATGGTATCATGCCAATAAGAACGACTATAAAAAAGCAAATGCTGAATTTGAAGAATTATTACAGACACTAATACTGGAAATTGGGAAATTTGACAGCAGTATTTTACATAACAATCCTAAGGACCTTACGTTCAAGATTGTAAGAGACACACGTTTCAGCCATGACAAATCCCCTTATAACCCTGCATTCCGTGCCCATATTTCCTCTAAGGGCAAGCTGCCTGTTCCTGTGGGATATTATCTTATGATAAAGCCCGGCAATCAGTCCTTTTTAGGAGGCGGCCTGTTTGCAGATATGTTTAAGGATGCAACAAGGATGATACGGGATTATATTGTCAGAAATGGTCAGGAATGGGAAAAGATTATACATGAGCCGGAATTTGAAAAATATTTTACTGTACAGGGAAGCGCATTAAAGAATGTTCCGGCAGGATATGATAAAGAGCACCCACAGGCAGAATATCTTAAATTTAAGAGCTGGTATCTGGAATATTCCTTAAGAGATGAAGAATTGAGTAATGGAGAAACATTTTCTGCAAAGGCGGCAGAGATTTACAAAATTATGAAGCCTTTTAACGACTATTTGAACAAGGCGCTTGTGGATTTTCAGATGCCCGCAAGGTAACAAAATGTAACAGCTCAGCCTGCAAGTTTTGGATTTGAGGACACAGGAGGGGCAAGGTAGATAGAAGTCTTAGGGGCACGCTTTCGCTCTGATAAAAACGCAGCAGTGCTAAGCTCGAAAATACCTCGCTAAGCGCTGGCGTTTTTATCAGAGCGGGAGCGTGCCCCGAAGACTATTCTATGTTCTGCCAGTTCCTACGTCCTCAAATCCAAAACCCGCAGGCTGAACTGTTACAACAAAATAATTAAAATCTCCAAAACCTATTGACACCTCTTAAAAATCATGATAACATAACAAAAATTTAATACATCAAACCGTTGAAGCGGAGATAACGGCAATGATGCCTGTACAGAGAGCCCGGGGTGCTGAGAGCCGGGTAAGAAACAAGTTGTCAAATGGACCGCTGAGGGTGCAGTCAAATGCGTTTTACGCAAAGTATTCTGCAACGTGTGGGCATACGTCAGTTGCCGGGAATATGTAGGTATTCTGCTAAGTGCACGGGGTCGTTCCCGTGAATTCAAGGTGGCACCGCGGATAAGAGCAAATGTTGTATTTATTCGTCCTTGACAGAACATATAGTTCTGTCAGGGGCGTTTTTTTGTTCTCGAAACAAATCAGCCAATGAGCGGTAACCGTTCAGACAGCGAAAAAGTCTAAAAAATATCAGGAAAAATTAAGAAAGCATAAGCAGACAAGGAGGGAAACATTATGAAATTTTTACCAGACTTAAATAAGGTCAGAGAAATTGCAGCCGCCGGTAAGTATAAAGTGCTGCCGGTCAGTTGTGAAATCCTGTCGGATATCTGTACCCCTATTGAAGCAATGAGGATATTAAAGAACATATCCGCCCATTGTTATATGCTGGAATCCGTTGCGGAAAAAGAAAAATGGGGGCGTTATACCTTTTTAGGCTATGACCCGAAGCTGGAAGTTACCTGTATGGACGGGAAAATGAAAGCAGGAAACATTACTTTTGAAACAGAAGACCCGTCAGGGTATCTCAGACAGATTCTTGCGGATTATACAAGTCCCCGCTTCGATTATCTCCCTTCCTTTACGGGAGGGCTTGTGGGGTATTTTGCCTATGATTATCAAGGCTACAGGGAGCCGGCTGTCAGAACCGGAGCAGAGGATCCGGAGGCATTTAAAGATGTGGATTTGATGCTTTTCGATAAAGTAATTGCCTTTGATAATTTCCGCCAGAAAATCATCCTTATAGTCAATATGCCCCTTGAAGATGTGGAGACCGGATATAATAAGGCGATTATGGAGCTGAAGCAGATATACAGCCTGCTCCATACGGGGAAAAAGAAAGAAGAGCCCGGCGGACGGCTTTTGGGAGAGGTCACGCCGTTATTTCAAAAGGAACGGTACTGCCGGATGGTAGAAGAGGCAAAGCGCCATATCCGGGAGGGAGATATTTTTCAAATCGTGCTTTCCAATCGCTTAAGCGCACCTTTTGAAGGAAGCCTGTTTAACACATACCGGGTCCTTCGTACTATCAATCCATCGCCGTATATGTTTTATTTTTCAGGAACAGATGTGGAAGTTGCAGGCGCCTCTCCGGAAACCCTTGTGAAACTGGAAAACGGAATACTGCATACATTTCCTCTGGCGGGCACAAGAAAAAGAGGAAGGAACGAAGAAGAGGACAAAGCCCTGGAGGCAGAGTTGCTTGCAGATGAAAAGGAGCTTGCAGAACACAATATGCTGGTGGACTTAGGACGGAACGATTTGGGAAAAATAAGCAGATTCGGAACTGTGCAGGTGGAGAAGCTGCATTCCATTGAGCGCTATTCTCATGTGATGCACATTGGCTCTACAGTCCGGGGTGAAATTGCAGAGGGCTTTGATGCGCTTCATGCCATTGAAGCCGTGCTTCCAGCAGGCACCCTTTCCGGCGCGCCTAAAATCAGGGCATGTCAGCTGATTGGTGAACTGGAAAATAATAAGCGGGGGATTTACGGAGGCGCCATTGGCTATATTGATTTTACCGGAAATATGGACACCTGTATTGCAATCCGTATTGCTTATAAGAAAAACGGCAGGGTGTTTATCAGAAGCGGAGCCGGAATTGTGGCGGATTCGGAGCCGGAAAAAGAATATGAAGAATGTATCAACAAGGCAAAAGCGGTTGTCAATGCGCTGAAGCTTGCGGAGGAGGAAGAAATATGATTTTGCTAATAGACAATTATGATAGCTTTTCCTATAACCTCTATCAGCTTATCGGGGAAATAGAGCCGGATATCAGGGTGATTCGCAATGATGAACTGACAGTACAGGAAATAAAGGAACAAAAGCCTGACCGCATTATCCTTTCTCCCGGTCCCGGCAGGCCGGAGGATGCGGGGAACATTATGGAGGTTGTAAAAAAACTTGGAAAAGACATTCCCATACTTGGGGGCTGCCTGGGACATCAGGCTATCTGTGCAGCCTTTGGCGCAACCGTTACCTATGCAAAGGAGCTGATGCACGGGAAGCAGTCCAAGGTTTTGTTTCATACCGACTGTCCGCTGTTTAGGGGATGTCCCAAAGAGGCGCCGGTTGCACGTTATCATTCCCTTGCTGTGGATAAGGATACCATTCCGGAAGAATTAAAGGTGACTGCTGTTACTAAAGACGGTGAGGTAATGGGAATCTGCCACAGGAAATATCCTGTCTTCGGGGTACAGTTCCATCCGGAATCCATTATGACCCCTGATGGAAAAACAATGTTAAAAAATTTTATAAAGGAGATAATACTATGATAAAAGAAGCAATTGTTAAAATCGTAAATAAGGAAGACCTGACTTATGACGAGGCATACACTGTCATGAATGAAATCATGGGCGGTGAAACCACGCCTACCCAGAATGCCGCATTTCTTGCCGCACTTTCCACGAAAAGCACAAGAGCGGAAACCACGGCTGAAATTGCCGGATGTGCAGCTTCCATGAGAGATCATGCAACCAGGGTGGAAACAGATATGGAATTGTTTGAGATTGTAGGAACCGGCGGAGATAATGCCCGTAGCTTTAATATTTCCACCACCTCCGCCCTTGTGTGTGCTGCCGGAGGCATGAAGGTGGCAAAGCATGGTAACCGGGCGGCTTCCTCCCTGTGCGGAACGGCAGACTGCCTAGAGGCTTTGGGTGTAAATATTCAGCAGAGTCCCGATAGGTGTATAGAGCTTTTAAAGGAAGTGGGAATGTGCTTTTTCTTTGCACAAAAATATCATACTTCCATGAAATATGTAGGCGCTATCCGAAAGGAGCTGGGTTTCCGCACTGTGTTCAACATTCTGGGTCCTCTTACCAATCCGGGCAGCCCGTCCATGCAACTTCTTGGGGTATATGATGAATATCTGGTAGAGCCGCTGGCGCAGGTGCTCATAAGTCTTGGCGTAAAGCGCGGAATGGTTGTTTACGGACAGGAAAAGCTGGATGAGATTTCCATGTGCGCTCCTACCACGGTCTGTGAGATTAAGGACGGCTGGTTCAAATCCTATGTGATTACGCCGGAACAATTCGGCTTCAAGCCATGCACCAAGGCAGACCTTGTGGGTGGAACACCGGAAGAGAATGCCAATATTGTCCGGGCAATTCTAAAGGGAGAAAAGGGGCATAAACGAAATGCGGTTCTGATGAATGCAGGAGCAGGTCTTTATATTGGCGGGAAGGCAGAGAGCATGAAAGACGGCATTTTGCTTGCAGCAGAATTGATTGATTCAGGTAAGGTGATGGAGACACTTGAAAAATTGATTGAAGTGAGCAATCGTCCGGAGATGGTTATAAGCTAAATATTTTTTGAAAAAAAGCAAGAAATTTGATAACAAAAATTACCAACATAAAAAGATTTTATCGGCTAATAATAATACCAAGATAAGTGATAAACATTCAGCAAAGGACATCATTCCAATGGAATATGTCAATAGCGAATGATGTCCTTATCTGAAAATAGATAAAAGAAATTAAAATTACGGAGGTGAATAACAATGACAAGTAACAGCTCTAATTCTATGCAGGTACCAGAAGCTAAGGCTGCAATGGATCGTTTTAAGACAGAGGTTGCTTCTGAACTTGGTGTGAACTTAAAAGAAGGTTACAACGGTGACTTAACTTCTAAGGAAGCCGGAAGCATTGGCGGCGAAATGGTTCGTAGAATGATCAAAAAACAAGAAGAACAAATGAAATAAATGCAGTAAATAAAGGCAGGGCGGTTTCGTAAGAAGCCGTCCTGTTTTTGGCATGTGTAAATTACTTAGTTTACAATGGTAAGTTTTTACTATAAGTCGGCTGAATTATTATTTATAATTACTAAATTTAAAAAATCAGTCTTGACAAGAATTTCTTAATATTGATATAGTATAGTTATTATAAAATTACATTACATAAAAATTTCAAATGAAACATTATTTGAAAGGAATACAAATGAAAAAGCAGGGAAAATATTTTTTTATAGGAATGACAGGCACAAAAATCAAACATGATGTTTGATGGTTTTTTGTGCCTTTTTGTATTCTTTTATAATTTCAGCGGAAAAAGAAAATAACCTATACAAGGAGAGAACAAAAGATGAATAACAAAAAAATAACCGGAAGATTAAAAAGGTCTGTGGCGATGCTTCTTGCAGTGGTCATGCTGCCCTTAGCAGACTATGGACAGGCATTTGCCTACAGCGACATGGATGCTGCTCCTGTGCAGGACGGGGAAGGAGCCGTGGTGAGCGGTAATATTATCGACGGCCAGAAATCCGGCGGCAATGACAGTGACGGGAAAGAAGCAGAAGGGCCGGAAACGGAAGAAAAGGTTGAAGACGGGACCGGACCGGAAGATACACAAGGCGGAAGCATTGCAGCTGAAAGGGCAGGCATGGAAGATGCGGATGAAAGAGGACCATGGGAACGCATTACCTTTCAGGAAGCAGAAAGCTGACGGACCCTTCAGGTTATGAGGATGCATAGAAGAGCCCACGGGTATGGTTACTATTTGCACATATGATGACTGCGGGAACCTTTTGGACTGCAGTCCGGACGAAAGACAGGCGGGAAGAATACGTTGTGGACAAGGAAGCCGTCTACTCCAAGGTGCTGTCCATAACTATTTGTTTCTTTTTTTATTGCCAGAATATCGTATAGTAAACAACAAAAAAATAAATTAAACCTTCTGTCGAATTATGGTAATATTTATTTGGGAATGCCAAGATGGTAGGTGGTTAGCCCTCGCCGGAGGGACTGTGACCCTCCGATTACATAGAAACCTGTAAGGGAATCGAAAGGAAAGGAGGGCTGAGCTAATGGATATTTTAGGACTAATTGCAGTGCTGAGCTTCGGCTTGACCTGCTTTGGAATAGGATATTCTATCGGTAAGGATAGTAACAAGACACAAAAATAACCGCCCCCGACCAAAGGATGCGGTTATTTTTAGCATTTAATTAATCGGGCTAGCCGTCTATCGGCAACCCCTGTTGGGCATCTGTTAGCGCAGATGTCCTTCTTTATGTTCAATATACCATAATATCCAGGGTGCCGCAAGCATTTTTACTGCCCTCCCCTTAGCTGCCCATCAAAAATTATTGATGACATATCATTTTTCAGTGTCAGGCGGTAATGTTTGCATGAGTGCAAAGAAAGATTCCGCTTTCCCGGTACTAAAATATTCATACCAATATTCCAGTGTGTCTGATTGGAAAACATCCAAATGCTCAATAATTTGTTTCGCCCACAACAAGGCTCCGGTGGAACTTGCAGTAATAAGGTTGCCATCTGTTACAGACGGCTTGTCTACATAAAAACTTTTCCCCTCATAGCCGGGAGAAACCATTTCAAGAAATCCCTGTCCATTGCTGGTATGCGGACGGTTATTTAATAGTCCGTAATTAGCAAGTGCAGCAGTAGCCCCGCAAATTGCACAAACCGTAGCTCCTGAAGAGAGAAATTCGCTTGCTTTTTTAATAATTGAATCATGCCTGGGGTCATTCCATGTATCTGCACCCGGTAATAGCAATATGCTTGTTTCACTTACGGCAATATCATCAATCAAACAATCGGGTAAGACTGTTAGCCCTCCCATTGTATGGATTGGTTCTTTTGAGTAACTGACGGTTTTAATCGATACACGCTCGGCATCCTTTTTGAAAAATCGCCCGGAATGCAGCTCCGAAGTAACATAACCTAATTCCCAGTCGGCTAAAGTATCAAGAACATAAACATAAATTGTAAACATAATTCTCCTCCGTTTTTCATTCCTCATTGATTTGTTTGCCTTTTTATTGTATCATGCAATTGCTGACAACATTATGGCAACAATATATAGGATATAAAATTTTTGAAAGGCGGCTCTTAGATGAAAATTGACAGGCTCGTTAGTATTATTATGGTGCTTCTTGATAAAGAGCGAATAGGGGCGCAGGAATTGGCGAATATGTTTGAAGTGTCTCCCCGCACGATTTACCGGGATATAGACACTATCAACATGGCGGGTATTCCTATCTGCGGGGTATCGGGAGTGGGCGGCGGCTTTGAAATTATGCAGAAATACAAAATTGATAAGAATGTTTTTTCAACTGCTGACCTTTCCGCTATCTTAATGGGGCTTTCAAGCCTTTCGGACATGATACGGGGAAGTGAAGTGACAAATGCCATTGCAAAAGTCAAAAGTTTTATCCCTTCTGATAAAGCGAATGACATAGAATTAAAAGCAAACCAAATATGTATAGATTTAAGTTCTTGGATTGGCAACCGGAACACACAATCATATTTGGAGATTATCAAAACAGCTTTACAGGATTGCAGACTGGTTTCCTTTGAATACATAGCTCATCATGGAAAGAAAACGATACGGACAGCTGAACCGTATCAGCTTGTTTTAAAAAGCGGTCATTGGTATTTTCAAGGATATTGCCATATACGAAAAGACTTTCGTTTATTCAGATTATCCCGCATATCAAATTTACACATGACAGACGAAAATTTTACACCACGGGATTATCAAAAACCGATTTTAGACTTTGAGGAAATCCTGGAAACCATGCAAACACCTATAAAAATTCGTATTCATAAATCTATCATGGACAGGGTTCTTGATTATTGTACTTATGAACACTTTTCTCCCGATGGTGACGAATATTACATTGTTAATTTTCCATTCATAGAGAATGAATATTACTACGATATTCTTCTTGGGTTTGGTTATAAGTGTGAGTGCTTAGAGCCGCCATATATTCGTGCCGAAATGAAGCGTAGAATACATGATGCAGCTGCCATATATGAAAATTAGAATATTCTTAATTTGCTTAACAAGGTATGAAAGGGAGAAATTCCGTAGTTGTCGGCATTTCCCCCTTTCATTGTCAAACAACCCAAAAAGGTGTAAGATACCAATGAAAATCAAACAAAAAAATTTCCATGCAGGAAAAAAAGAGGAGCAGCTTATGAAGAAAACATCTATTTCACTTTTTATGGCATTCATATGCATACTGGCATTGCTGACAGGATGCAATCAGGCGGAAACAGAACAGGAGACAGTAAAAGAGAACATAAAAAGTACAGAAACAAACAGTACGGCAATAGAAAATACAGGAACAGAAAACATAGCGACAGGAAGTACAGATGCAGAGAATGCAAAAACAGAAATAACAGAAAATACAGAAACAGTAACAGTAGCGTCCCTAAAAGGTCCCACATCCATGGGCCTTGCAGCATTGATGGACAAAGCTGAAAGAAAGGAAACCAATATCCCCTATGAATTCATAATGGAAACCTCTGCAGACACCCTTCTTCCCATGGTGCTGAAAGGAGAAGCGGACATTGCGTTAGTGCCCGCTAACGTTGCCGGTGTCCTATACAATAAAACACTGGCAATGGATGTGGAAAGTGATATTGTAGTCATCGACATTAACACTTTAGGAGTTCTCTACCTGATAACAGGAAATGACAATATATCCAACATGAAGGATTTAGAGGGAAAGACCATCTGCCTCACCGGCAAGGGAACTACGCCGGATTACGTGTTACACTACCTTCTCACAGAAAATCAGGTGGAAAATGTAACATTGGAATATAAATCAGAAGCCACAGAGGTGGCGGCAATCCTGCAAGAGAATCCGGAAGCAGTCGGGCTTCTCCCCCAGCCCTTTGCAACGGCTGCCTGCATGCAGAATGAAGCATTGGCAGAGGTGATAGATTTAAACAAAGAATGGGAGGCGCTTCAGGGAGAAGCTGGCAGCAGTCTGGTAACCGGAGTGACCATTGCAAGAAAGAGTTTTGTTCAGGAGCATAGCGGACTGGTGAAACAATTTATGCAAGAGCATAAGGAAAGCATTGAATATGTCAATGGAAATCCGAAAGAAGCAGCATCTCTTGTGGTAAAGGCAGGAATCGTGGAAAAGAAAGCTATTGCCGAAAAAGCAATTCCAAGCTGTAATCTCACATATATGGATGGAGAAGATATGAAGCAGGCATTATCCGGCTATCTGGAAGTGCTTTACAATCAGAATCCGGACTCGGTAGGAGGCGCACTGCCCTTAGACGAGTTCTATTACGAATAACGAATAGGAGTTTTTATGAAGCTGACTAAGGTCTTGAAAAAACGGAGCCTGTGGAAACGGATGGGAATTATCCTGTTCTGGCTCCTTATATGGCAGGGAATACAATTAGCAGTAGATAACCCTATTCTCATGGCAGGGCCCCTGCAGATCGCACAATATCTTGCCATCCATATTTTGGAAGCGGATTTCTGGCAGGTGGTATGCCTGTCCGTAATGAGGATTAGCATGGGCTTTCTGTTGGCTTTCTTTACGGGGATTCTTTTAGGAGCTGTCAGCTTTCGCTTTCCTTTTATAAAGGAACTGCTTTCTCCTATAATCAGCGTCCTTAAAGCCATACCTGTTGCATCCTTCGTGGTGCTGCTTTTAATCTGGTTTGGCTCCGGAAAGCTTTCTTATTTTTGCAGCTTTCTGGTTGCTTTTCCAAATGTTTATGAAAGCATTCTGGCAGGTCTTGCCCATGTGGATGGAAAAAGGCAGGAAATGATGGAGGTATTTCAGGTATCTTTTCCAAAGAAAGTAATGTATTTGTATGTGCCGGCCGTTTTTCCCTATTTGCGAAACAGCTGTAAGACATGTCTTGGCATGAGCATGAAGTCAGGAGTGGCGGCGGAGGTTATCGGCACCCCGGAGCTTTCCATCGGGGAACGAATTTACATGGCAAAAATATATTTGGATACTCCGGGGGTTTTGGCATGGACAGCAGTAGTAATTGTTATAAGCTTCCTTTTGGAAAGGGGATTTTTGTATCTGCTTGAAAGGGCAGGCAGGGCAAAATGGTTTCTAAAGGGCAAAAGCGAAGCATATGATAGTAGCGGGCAGGAAGAGGATGTTCGGTTATCTGCAGAAGGCGTAAGCAAAAGCTATGGGAGCCAATTGGTGCTTACAGACTTTAACCTGCAGTGCAGACAGGGAGAAATCTATTGCCTTACAGGCTCCTCGGGAATTGGAAAGACCACGTTTCTGCATTTGCTGGCGGGGGTGGAGCATTTCCAGAAGGGAAGGATTTCTCTTAAGCCTTCCGGAAAAACAGGAATTTCCATGGTCTTTCAGGACTGCAGGCTGATTGACAATCTTTCAGCCATTGAGAATGTGATGCTGACTGCAGGAAAAAATAAATGTGTTACAAAGGAGACGGCTGCCAGGGAGCTTGGCAGATTGCTGCCAAGGGACTGCCTGAATAAGCCGGTCAGCCGGCTGAGCGGCGGCATGCGGCGGAGAGTGGAACTGGTTCGGGCTGTTTTGGCAGGAGGAGGTCTTTTATTGCTGGACGAACCTTTTAGCGGGCTGGATAAAGAAAATAAGGAAAAGGCTATGGAGTATATTCAGGAAAACAGAGAAGGAAAAATAACCATACTTACCACCCATTCCGAGGAGGAATGCCTTAAATTGCATGGTGTTTTAGTGACATTGCAGGAATTTTCACCTATTATATAATGAAAAAAGATTAAAAAACCATTAAATTTCCAGAAATTAGTGGAGAAATGGGACTTTCTACTTTTATTTTTATAATGTTTGTGCTATAATCGTAAAATGACTGTGACTACGTAGAATGATATATCTCAGAGAGAGGGATTATAATAAGGAGGAAACAAGTAAATGAGTTTACAAGTAGAAAAATTAGAGAAGAACATGGCAAAGCTTACGGTAGAAGTACCAGTAGAGGAAATGGAAAAGGCAGTGGAAAAAGCTTACCAGAAAAATAAAGGACAAATCAGCATTCCGGGCTTCCGTAAAGGAAAGGTTCCCCGTGCCATGGTGGAAAAAATGTATGGAAAAGGCATCTTTTTAGAGGAAGCGGCAAACTCCGTGATTCCTTCCGCTTATGAAAAAGCTTTGGATGAATGTGAAGAAGAAATCGTTTCTTCCCCTGAAATTGAAGTGGTGGAGCTGGTTCCGGAGAAACCGTTTATTTTTACTGCATTGGTAGCATTAAAGCCGGAAATTGAGCTTGGAAAATATAAAGGCGTAACGGTGGAAAAGGAAGATACTGCTGTCAGTGAAGAAGAGGTTTCAGCAGAAATCGAAAAAGAAAGAGAAAGAAATGCTAGAACTATTTCTGTAGAAGACAGACCGGTAAAAGACGGAGATATGACTGTAATTGACTTTGAAGGTTCTGTAGACGGTCAGGCATTTGAAGGCGGAAAGGGTGAAAGCTATCCCCTTACCATTGGTTCCGGCGCATTTATTCCGGGCTTTGAAGAGCAAATGGTAGGAGCAAAGCTGGAAGAGGAAATCGAAGTAAATGTTACCTTCCCGGAAGATTATCACGCAGAAGAGCTGGCTGGAAAAGCAGCTGTATTCAAAGTGACCGTAAAGGAAATCAAGGAAAAGGAGCTGCCGGAATTAGATGACGAGTTTGCAGCAGAGGTTTCCGAATTTGATACATTGGCAGAATACAAAGAAGATGTTTTGAAGAAATTAACAGAGAAAAAAGAAGAAGAAGCTAAAAATGCCAAAGAATCCAAAGTAATCGAGGCAATCGTAGAGGATTCCAACATGGAAATTCCGGATGCCATGGTATCTACTACCCAGAAACAGATGGTGGATGAATTTGCACAGCGGATTCAGATGCAGGGATTATCTCTTGAGCAGTACTTCCAGTTTACAGGACTTACGCCTGAAAAGATGATGGAGCAGGTAAAGCCTCAGGCAGAAGCCAGAATTAAATCCCGCCTTGTATTGGAAGCAGTTGTAAAGGCAGAAAATATTCAGGTGACAGAAGAAGACTTTGACAAGGAAATAGAAAGAATGGCATCCATGTATCAGATGGAAGCCGATAAGGTAAGAGAGACAGTAGGAGAACACGGCAAAAAGGAAATCATGAAGGATCTGGCTGTTGCCAAGGCAGCAGAGTTTGTTGTGGAGAATGCAAAAGAAAAATAGTTAGATAATGCTAACCTACGTAAATATGTCAGGAGGATTTGTATATGAGTTTAGTACCAGTAGTCGTTGAGCAAACAAGCCGTGGAGAAAGATCCTACGACATTTATTCCAGACTTTTAAAGGAAAGAATCATTTTTCTTGGAGAAGAAGTAAACGAAGTGACGGCGAGCCTGATTGTGGCGCAGATGCTGTATTTAGAGTCCGAGGATACCGGTAAGGACATCCAGTTCTATATAAACAGTCCGGGCGGCTCCGTAACTGCAGGAATGGCAATTTATGATACCATGCAGTATATTAAATGTGATGTTTCCACAATCTGTATCGGCATGGCGGCAAGTATGGGCGCATTTCTGCTGGCAGGCGGCACCAAAGGAAAGAGAATGGCGCTTCCGAATGCGGAAATCATGATTCATCAGCCCCTTGGAGGAGCACAGGGACAAGCAACGGAAATTGAAATTGCGGCAAAGCATATTTTATATACCAAGGAAAAGCTGAATAAGATTCTGGCAGCCAATACGGGACAGGATTATGAAGTGATTGCTGCAGATACGGAAAGAGATAACTGGAAGTCTGCAGAAGAGGCAAAAGCATACGGGCTGATTGACGTGGTGATTGAGAAGCGCGTGGACAAGGAAGAAAAATAAGGTTTGTATATTAGAGGAGTGAAAAATGGCAGGAAAGAATGCAGATGATAAGATAAGATGTTCCTTCTGCAATAAGACACAGGATCAGGTCCGCAAGCTGATTGCAGGACCGGTAGGCGTTTATATCTGTGACGAGTGTGTGGAGCTTTGCTCCGATATTATTGAAGAAGAGTACGACGATGATGAAATCTGTGACGAATTGGATATCAATCTTTTAAAGCCTGTAGAAATCAAGGAATTTTTAGATGATTATGTAATAGGGCAGGAGGATGCCAAAAAGGTGCTGTCGGTGGCTGTATATAATCATTATAAAAGAGTGACTGCGCCAAAGGATTTGGATGTGGAGCTTCAGAAAAGTAATATTATTATGATTGGACCTACCGGATGCGGAAAGACATTTCTGGCTCAGACACTGGCAAAAATCATCAATGTTCCATTTGCCATTGCAGATGCTACCACTTTGACAGAAGCAGGATATGTGGGAGAGGATGTGGAAAATATTCTCTTAAAACTGATTCAGGCAGCAGAGTATGATATTGAGCGGGCAGAGCACGGCATCATTTATATTGATGAAATTGATAAGATTACGAAAAAGGGTGAAAATGTATCCATCACCCGGGATGTATCCGGAGAAGGAGTACAGCAGGCGCTTTTAAAAATTATTGAAGGTACGGTGGCAAGCGTTCCTCCTCAGGGCGGAAGAAAACATCCCCATCAGGAATTATTGCAGATTGACACTTCCAACATATTGTTTATCTGCAGCGGAGCCTTTGACGGTCTGGAGAAAATCATTGAGACAAGGCTGGATAAGAAGTCTATCGGATTTAATGCGGACGTTACCCAGAAATCCAGCAGGGAGTTAGGAGAAGTATTTAAGGAAGTGACTCCTCAGGATTTGGTAAAGTTTGGTCTGATTCCGGAGTTTGTGGGGCGCGTGCCTATTAATGTTTCTTTGGACGGACTGGATGAAAAAGCCCTGATACGGATTCTTACAGAGCCTAAGAGTGCCTTGATTAAGCAGTATCAAAAGCTTTTTGAGTTAGATGATGTAAAACTGAGTTTTGAGCCCGATGCGGTAGAGCTTGTGGCGAAGCAGGCGTTGGAAAGAAAGACAGGTGCCAGAGGGCTTCGTTCCATATTGGAAAATATCATGACGGACATTATGTATGAAATACCGTCTGACGAAACGATTGAGAGCTGTTTGATTACAAAGGAAACAGTGCTTGGTGAAAGTGAGCCTTTAATTGTTCACAGGGAACCGGTAAAGAAAGCAAGATAACAGCAGGAGATGAGGGTGTTGTGAATTCCACGACACCCTTTGCCATTAGGAGTGTGAAAAGCATCATGGAAGAACTGAAAAAAATGCCGTCAGTGGCGTTGAGGGGACTGACTATTTTTCCGGATATGATGATACATTTTGATTTAAGCAGAGATAAGTCAAAGGCTGCTATTGAACAGGCTATGATTGATGACCAGATGATATTCCTGGTGACACAGAAGGACCCGGAGGAACAGGAAAGCAGCTTTGAGACGGTCTATCATGTAGGATGTGCGGCAAAAATCAAACAGGTTATGAAGATGCCGGGACAGATTGTTCGTGTATTAGTAGAAGGGATGGAAAGGGGCAGACTAAACGCTTTTACAGAAAGAGAAGATTATATGGAAGCGGAATTAGAGCCTCTCATGGAGGAAGATTATCCGGATTATGAAGTAAAGGAAGCAATGCTGCGCAGGATAAAGGAATTATTTGAAGAGTATTCTTCCTACTATAAAAAGAATGGAAAAAGCATTTTAGACCATTTGGATTACATGAGGGATTTAGGAAGGACATTGGATCAGATTGCCATGAACGCCCCTTTCTCATATGACAAAAAACAGCAGATTTTAGAAGCATTGTCCCTAATAAAGCGCTATGAGACCCTTGCAGCTTTATTGGAGCAGGAAATTGAGATTGCAAAAATTAAAACCCAACTTGCTGCCGGAATACGGGAACAGGTAGAGAAAAATCAGAAGAACTATATCTTAAGAGAGCAGCTGAATTATATTAAAGGCGAGCTTGGGGAGAAAGCGGATACGGATTCGGAGGCAGAGCAGTTTTGCAGTCGGTTAAAAAAGCTGAAGGCTTCTAAGGAAATAAAAGAAAAAATTGAGAAGGAAATCAGGCGGTTTGAAAATGTGGCAGGAAGCAGTTCGGAAAGCGTGGTGGAAAGAAGCTACATAGAGACACTGCTGGAAATGCCATGGGATAAAATATCAAAGGACAGTCTGGATTTGGAACTGGCAGAAAAAATATTGAATGAGGACCATTACGGGCTTGTTAAGGTAAAAGAACGGATTTTGGAATTTTTAGCAGTGCGCGCGCTGACGAAAAAAGGCGTAAGCCCTATTATCTGTCTGGTTGGCCCTCCGGGAACGGGAAAGACTTCCATTGCCAGTAGCATGGCAAGGGCGCTGAATAAAAAGTATGTGCGCATCAGTCTGGGAGGCATTCATGATGAGGCGGAAATCAGAGGGCACAGGAAGACTTATGTGGGAGCCATGCCCGGCAGGATTGCCATGGGCTTAAAGGAAGCAGGAGTAAAAAATCCTTTGATGCTGTTAGACGAAATTGATAAAATCAGCAGGGATTATAAAGGGGATACTTCGGCAGCGCTGTTAGAGGTGCTGGACGGTGAACAGAATAAGAAATTCCGGGACCATTATATAGAGCTTCCCATGGATTTATCGGAGGTTTTATTTATCACTACTGCAAATGACCTGTCGGAGGTAAAGGGTCCTCTGAGAGACCGGATGGAAATTATTCAGGTTACCAGCTATACTTCCAATGAAAAATTTCACATAGCAAAAGAACATCTTGTGAAAAAGCAGAAAAAGAAAAATGGTATTCCGGAAAAGCAGTTAAATATTACGGACAAAGCGATTAAGGACATAATTGCGCTGTATACAAGAGAGGCAGGAGTCAGAGAGCTGGAAAGAAAGCTTGGGGCCATATGCAGAAAGGCGGCAAGGGAAATCCTTAAGGACAGAAAAGCGGTTGTGAAGGTAACCAGCGGTAATCTGGAGACATATCTGGGAAAGCCCGGTTATTCCAAAGACAAAATCAATGGAAAAGATGAGGTCGGCATTGTAAGAGGCCTTGCATGGACAAGCGTTGGCGGCGATACACTGGAAATAGAAGTGAATGTCATGGCAGGAAAAGGTAAGCTGGAGCTTACGGGGCAGCTTGGGGACGTGATGAAGGAATCTGCCAAGGCAGGGCTTAGTTATATTCGTTCCGTCAGCGGAGAGTACCGGATTCCGGATGACTTTTTTGAAAAGCACGACTTTCATATCCACATTCCGGAAGGAGCGGTGCCAAAGGATGGTCCCAGTGCAGGCATTACCATGGCTTTGGCCATGCTGTCCGCCATAACCGGAAGGAAAGTGAGAAGAGATGTGGCAATGACCGGAGAGATAACCCTGCGGGGAAGAGTGCTTCCCATTGGCGGGCTGAAGGAGAAAATTCTGGCGGCAAAGGAAGCAGGCATCAAAACCGTTTTTGTGCCCGGAAAAAATGAAAAGGATATAGAAGAAATTTCAAAGGAAATTAAGAGCGGACTGGAAATCCTGTTCATAGAACATCTGGAAGAGATGATAGAAACGGCCTTTGCAGAATAGGAGAAAAAAATGATTATTAAAAGCGTCAATCTGGAAACGGTATGCGGCATTACAAGCACCATTCCCCAAAATGCGAAGCCGGAAATCGCATTTGCCGGAAAAAGCAATGTGGGAAAGTCTTCTTTAATCAATGCCCTGATGAACCGGAAAGCTTATGCAAGAACTTCCGCACAGCCGGGAAAGACCCAGACCATTAATTATTATAACATCAATGAAGAACTATATTTTGTAGACCTTCCCGGTTATGGATATGCAAGGGTTTCCCAGGAAGTAAAGGCAAAATGGGGGAAAATGGTAGAAAATTATTTAAAACGTTCAAAGACGCTGCAGGCAGTATTTTTGTTAATTGATATCCGCCATGAGCCTTCTGCCAATGACAAACAGATGTATGAGTGGATAATGGGCAATGGATTCCATCCTATTGTGATTGCCACTAAAGCGGATAAAATCAAGCGTTCCCAGCTTCAAAAGCATATGAAGATGATAAGGACGGGGCTTGAAGTGGAAACAGATACGATTTTAATTCCCTTTTCTGCCCAGTCAAAACAGGGTAGGGAAGAAATTTATCAGTTAATTGAGGAACTGATTCAGCCTTAGGAGGAAAGGGTGAATGGAATGAGAGATGGACTTTGGCATTATGGAAAAATTACATTAAATTTTCTGATTGTGCTTTTGGGGATTCTGATTGTTGTTCTGATAGTGCCGCGAGTGCTGTTGTTTTTTAGTCCTTTTGTAATCGGATGGCTCATTGCGTGGGTTTCCGGTCCGCTGGTGGGATTTTTAGAAAAGAAAATCAAGATTAGGAGGAAAGCGGTTTCCGTTGCTTTAATTGTAATCGTAATTGCCATGGTCTCCACGGTGCTGTATGGAAGCGTTTCTTTTCTTGTCCATGAAATATCAGGCTTTTTGACCACATTGCCAAGAACATGGAAAACGGTGGAGGAGACCTTTGTTGAAGTGGGCGACAAGGCATTCAGGCTTTATGAAAATATGCCCTTGGAAATCAGGCAGGGAGCAGAAGAATTTTTCAGTTCCCTGAACACGGGAATTGGAAATATTATCAGCAGGCTTAGTGAGCCTACTGTAGATGCAGTGGGGAACCTTGCAAAAAATCTTCCTTCAGCTATTGTGAATATTATTATCTGCTTTTTGTCCGCATATTTTTTTATAGCAGAAAGAGAAGGCGTAATTGCTTTTATCAAAAAGGCTACTCCGGCTTTTATCCAGCAAAAATGGAATATTGTTTATGAAAGTCTGGCAACTGCCGTAGGAGGATATGTAAAGGCGCAGATTAAAATAGAGGTAAGAATTTATGTGATTTTGTTTATCGGGCTGTTGCTTATCAGAGTAAGATATTTTGCATTGATAGCTTTGATAATAGCCTTAATCGATATTCTTCCTGTTTTTGGGATGGGGGCGGTCCTGATGCCCTGGGCAGTAATAGAGCTGTTTCAGGGACATTATTATACTGCTATCGGACTTACTGCATTATGGTGCATTGGAAATCTGGTAAGACAGATTATACAGCCTAAGATTGTAGGAGATTCTATGGGACTTGCTACCATACCGACCTTGTTCCTGATTTATATAGGATGGCGTATTAGCGGTGTCATGGGAATGATTATTGCAGTGCCTTTAGGAATGTTGTTTGTCAATCTGGTAAATGCAGGAGTATTTGATACAGTTGTGGAAAGCTTTAAAATACTGGAAAAGGATATTACAGCTTTTCGCACGTATACAAAAAAGGACAGAGAATATTATAAACGTTATCTGGCAGGAGACCGAGAGGCGGAAAGAAGGATAGAGAGCCAGTTAGAAGAGAAAGAAGCCGTAGGAAGCTGCCGGAAAGAGGAATTGGAAACGAAAAAGGACGAGAAGGAAATCGGGAGGTGAGCAGGATGCAGGTAACTGTATTTAGTTGCAGGGATTTTGATGAAAAGGAACTGTTTTTAGAATATGGAAAAGGACTGGGACTGGATTTGGTGCTGTGCAGGGAAGCACCGTCTTTGGAAAATGCGGATCTGGTAAAGGGAAGTCAGTGTGTGGATATTCTTACTACAAAAATTGACAGAAATCTTGCAAAAGCCTTTCGGGAGAATGGGGCAGAGTATTTGATTACAAGGACAATAGGATATGACCATATAGATGTTAAGGCATGCAGGGAATATGGGATAACGGTAGGAAATGCCCCCTATGGTCCAAATGGGGTGGCAGATTATACGGTTATGCTGATTCTTATGAGCATCCGGAAGGCGAAAAGAATTATTGAGCGCACAAATATTCAGGACTATACTCTTGCAGGAAATCTTGGAAGGGAGCTGAAGGATCTGACGGTAGGTATTATCGGCACCGGGCGGATTGGAAGGACAGTGATTCAAAATCTTTCCGGTTTTGGCTGCAGGCTGCTGGCATATGATTTGTATCCGTCGGATTCCGTTAAGGGGAAAGCAGAGTATGTTCCTTTGGAGGAAATCTGGAAGGAAGCAGATGTGATTTCCCTTCATACTCCATTGACGGAAAGCAGCTTCCATATGATTAATCAGGAAACCATTATGAAAATGAAGCCGGGAGTGGTCTTGATTAATACTGCCAGAGGCGCCCTGATTGAGTCGGAAGCCCTGATACGGGCAATCGAAGAGAAAAGAGTGGGGGCGGCAGGGCTTGATGTGGTAGAGGATGAATTCGGGCTTTATTATTATGACCGGAAGTCGGATGTGCTGACTAATAGGGAGCTTTCCCTGCTTAGAAGTTTTCCGAATGTTACGGTTACCCATCACATGGCATTTTATACGGATAACTGTGTAAGGACTGTTGTGGAGGATTCTTTAAAGAGCTGTAAATGTTTTATGGAGGGTAAGGAAAATCCCTGGGAGATAACATCTTGAAAAATTATAAAATGATTGTCCAATATGAGGGGACAAGATATAAAGGGTGGCAGAGGCAGGAGACTACAAGTCATACCATACAGGGAAAACTGGAGCGGATTTTTTCTAAAATGGAAGGCCGGAAGGTGGAAGTGACAGGCTCCGGAAGAACAGATGCAGGTGTCCATGCTTTGGGGCAGGTAGCAAATGTACATTTAATGACTGATATGTCACAAAAGGAACTGATGGATTATGTAAACTATTATCTTCCGGAAGATATTGCAGTTACATCAATGACGGAAGTGTCAGAACGGTTTCACAGCCGCTTGAATGCCAAAAGGAAGATATATTTGTACCGCGTAAGGAATACGGAGATACGGGATGTTTTTCAAAGGAGGTATGTGTACCCTTTTTTGCAAAAGCTGAATCTGGAGGCAATGAAAAGGGCAGCAAAATATCTGGAAGGGACCCATGATTTTCAGGCTTTTAGTACAAAAAAGAAAATGAAAAAGAGCACGGTTAGAAGAATAGACTGTATAGAGATAACGGAAAAAGACGGAGAAATCCGGTTTTTATATGAGGGGAACGGATTTTTGTATCACATGGTCAGGATTATGACAGGTACGCTTTTAGAAATAGGCACAGGAAAAAGAGAACCGGAAGATATACTTAAGATTTTTAATATGGGAAAACGTGAAAATGCAGGAGAGCTGGTGCCCGGATGTGGTCTGACACTGGTTCGTGTGGAATATGATGATAAGTAACCGGAAGTAAGAAAGAAGTCATTGAGGTATACCATGAAAAGAAAGGTGTTAATAATTGGATTTATAGGTTATATCCTGCTGTTGGTCAGACTGATTATTTTTAAATATCCCGTTCCCATACTTCGGGGAATTATGGACGAATGGGATGTGGATATGGTAAGGAGGGGAGTATACACAGCTAATCTTGTACCCTTTAAAACAATAAAGATGTACATAAGGTATTATCATGAAATTAATGGATTTGATAATCTTTTTGGAAATATTCTGGCATTTGCCCCCTTTGGCGTATTTCTTCCTGCCATTTTTCCGAAAATGGGAAAGAGCTGGTATGTGCTCTTACATGCTTTCTGGCTTTCGCTTTGCATTGAGCTGTTTCAGTTAATATCCCATTTTGGGGAGTTTGATGTGGATGATGTATTGCTTAACTGTTTTGGCGCAGTGCTGGGCTATATTTTTTACCGGATATGCAGATGGCTGATTCCGGTCAGGAAGAACAGGAAATAAAGTGTTTTCTGGCATGGAAACAGATAATGATTCTGCTTCTCACTTTCTGCCCGCAGCCGGTTTTGAATGCTGTGTGGATAGGTTATGGGGTGAATTGTTATAAAACAGAATAATTCACATAAAAAACACAATATGAACAACAATAAAACACAAATCACTTGTATATTATAAGCATATAATATGTTTCATATTATTTTCCTTTTAATTTTGAGGCGGCGCCCTTCGGGGCGCCGTTCTCTGTTTGGGGCGGGAAATGGCTTGAAAGCTGGGCTTTTTGGAATTTATGTAAAATTTCCATGGAACGGGAATTTGATATAAAAATGTAAGATTATACCGTTTTTTTGGACGGTAAGGAACAAATAAGTAACAAATCTACTATTTTGTAGCCGGTTGTAATCAGGACAGCATAGGGATTTCGCCTTTTGCCTGATAGTTTTTTTACGGTTCCGTATCCGTTAGCATTTTTCATATCACGCCACCTTTCCTTTGTAAGAATGCTTAGTAAGAAATGGGTATAAAAATACCCGCTACTTGTAAATATACCGGGAGAATGATACAATAAGTTTATTGGATGGGTGTATCATTCTTGGTATATCCGGATTGCCGCTCTGGTGTTGGTAGCACTGGGGCGGTTTTATTACATCAAGTTTATTCACCCAGTCTTTCATTGACATGAGCTTATTTCTTTTAGCTTGATTTTCAGCATAGTCTAAATACATGGTTACAATATCGTTCAAATCAGATATTTCCTTTTGTGTGAGATAATTTTTTGAAACGGTAATATCTGATTTCAATATTTTTCCATTAGGTGCATTTTTCCATGAGGTAAGTCCCATATGCTCTTTATCACTATTTGCTCGGGAATTGATAATTTCAGGTGCTGTCTTTTGAGTGACGGCAAAGAGTAATTTATTTTGTACTGTTTTGAAAAATGAACGTGTTATTTCACTATCCTTATCATAGTCATAACTACATTGGGAATAAATATCAGTAATTTTTTGGTAAAATCTCCGTTCACTAGCCCGAATTTCTTTGATGCGTTCCAGTAATTCATCAAAATAGTCTTTGCCAAAGGGTTTTCCATTTTTTAACATATCATCATTTATGACAAATCCTTTGATAATGTATTCTTTTAAAGTATTGGTAGACCATTGCCTAAATTGAGTTGCACGTTTAGAATTAACTCGATATCCAACAGCAATTATCATATCTAAATTATAGTGTTGAACAGAACGTTTCACATGTCTTGTTCCTTCAGTTTGAACTATTAAGAAATCTTTAATAGTTGAAGCTGAATCCAGTTCCATTTCATCATATATGTTTTTTATATGAATATTTATATTAGCAACAGTGGTATTAAAAAGATGAGCCATGGCTTTTTGGGTCACCCAAAATGTTTCGTCGTAAAAATATACGGAAATGGATACATTCGTATCGTCCGTTTGATATAATAAAATTTCTCCCTCTTGCTGCGGGAGTGTAACATTTTCTTCATTAACTTCTGACAAATCATTATGAGCATCCTCATCTAAATGTAAAACTCTTCTCCGGAAAGCTTCTAATTCTTTTTCGAAATCCATCTTTTCTCCTTTCAGGTTTATAAGGAAGGGATTGAACAATCCGCAATAGTTGATTAGTAGTAGCAACATCCGTTGTACGCATTTTTCCGTTTTTGGCTGGCATTTTTAAACTGTGACAAATTATCACGGTTTCATTTCCCTATTTTTTGTATTGGTATATTATGTCAAATACTTATTTAGGACAGTTGAAACATACTTGGTATATCCGGATTGCTGCTCTGGTGTTGGTAGCACTGGGGCAGTTTTTGCGATATCGCAATTGTATAATTAGAAATCTACATTTTACAGTGATTTAGTAACATTTTTTGCATGGTCCGTAGCCCCTGTTCTCGGCTGCAGATATTTCTATCTGGTATGGGTCGCTCATATTGCTGCAGGTGGACTTTGAATGATACTTTTTACCAGTATCATCAATCCAAACCATTTGAGTTGTATTAGTTTCTTCTGTGGAAGGTTCTGCAGGTTGGCTGGTTGTATCTGATGGCTCTTGAACATCAGATGGTTGTTCATTGGTGCTTTCAGGTTGTGAAATTTCTTCGTCTTCCTGCTCAGTATCTTCGCCTACTAATTCTTCAATTGCCCCAGTTTCCTTATTTATTCCATATGAAGCGAGCAACAGTCCACCTCCAAGAGCAGAAGCATCATGCTCTTCTTTATCTACATACTCATGAATGTCCAAAGAAATGGTATCCCCAAATACGTTTAGGATTGCTGTTGTATTAAGAGTAAAATTAACAATTACATGAACCTCATCGTCATCTTTGAAAAATGTTTTATAGTAATCAAAGGCATATTCTTCTGTTGAAGTAGTGGTAGCAACTCTTGCAAGTCTCCAACGTCCTGTGACATCATTTCGTACATTTTCATCAAACATGATATCAATTCCATTTATGCTATCGGGATACTTTGAGTCATCATCTTCCTGAATGGCATTTTCTTTCTCTTTAGTAACACGTTCTGGGTCGATAATATTAAAAGTTAAAGTATTGCTTTCTATGTCTGAATATTTTGCAACAATATTAACTGTACCTTCTTGCTTCGTGTGTAATGTAAGTTGTGTGGGATCATCTTCGCTTGGTGTTATTGTAGCTAAAAGAGGGTTATCTATTTCATATGTAACCAATCTCAAAGAAGCATCTTCAGGTTCATAATTTACATTGATGACATAATCAGTTTCTATGTCTAAGTTTTCTTTGCAATCAGATACAAGTTCTAACTTTGTTGGTGTTGGTGGAGCAAATACCACATAAACAATAAAAATAACAAAAGAAATAATAGAGACAGCGGAAATGGCTATTGTGTATTTCATTTGCTTCTTTGGTTCAGAATCCATTTTCTTTCTGAAAAAGAGAAGCCAAATAATGCCGGCAACCCATCCGAAAACCAATATTAGTGAAAATAGTAAAAAGAATCCTATTATTTTCAAACATGTTATTAGGCATCCGCCACCTGTTTTAGAATTTTTTTCTTTCATAAAATAATCCTCTTTCTTTTATTATTTGTAAAATTTTATCATTTTATACAAGAAAAAACAATATGTAATGTACTTTTCGATGTATTACTAGGTTTACTTTATAAAAATTGAATAATATGAAATATATTAAAATTTCAGCTTTCCTCTTAATTCTATGACTTTCCCAATGATTTTTATTGGCTTTTTTGGAATTAAGGGATAGAAGACTGATTCCACCAATAAAAATAGTAATTTTTAAGAAAGTATTTTATGTGTATTCATTTCTATAACATCAGCGCTGCATTTTTTCTCATAATCCCCATTCTCGATATGGACTAACTCATGTTGATAAGCTAATAATTGTATTTCATAAGCCATTCTCGAGTTTAAGACTATGGTATATGTCATATCACTATTAGAAACAAAGGACCTGATGGAGCAGGGCAAGTCATAGTACTGTATATTTATAGTGTTCATATGTAATCCTCTAATCTTCTTTGGCAAATCTATCCAATAATTCCTTAACAAATCCAATATCTTCAGGTTTTATTTTTCTGCTTGCGTCAAAAAGCACTTTATAGTTTGGATTTTCAAAGAGGAATTGGGCTGTGTCTCTGGAATTTTCGTCCAAATAATAAGACGGTTGCTCTGAATCATCTTCCATCAAATCCCTCCTCACCAAATATCTTGCACATAGCATCTACTTTGTCCATTCTTGGTGTTTTTACAGCATTGCCCCAGTTATATACTGATGT
This sequence comes from uncultured Lachnospiraceae bacterium, assembly GCA_947382355.1. Taxonomy (GTDB): domain Bacteria; phylum Bacillota; class Clostridia; order Lachnospirales; family Lachnospiraceae; genus RGIG3040. The sequence continues at coordinate 8,329 of CANCYR010000034.1, read as the reverse complement.
TGTTCCCACATTTAAACTTTTAGCTAGTTCAGCTTGTGTAATTTCATTTTTTTCTAAATAATAACGTAGACGTTTTGAAAAGATTTCATTAAATTCTTTTTCTAACATTCTCTATTCCTCCAATCAATAAAACAATACTACGCTATAGGTGAGGTTTTTTAATATTAAAATAAAAAATATTTTACTTTAAGTAATGACACACACTTAAAGTGATAATACAATGCACTCAAACAGAAAGAAGGTGATAAAATAAGTTTAATACAAATAACCCTTGCAGCAGCTAGAGTTAATGCAGGACTAAAGCAAGAGGGCGTGGCTAGAGAAATGCACGTGAGAAAAACTACCATAGTTAACTGGGAAAAGAAAAAGTAAGTCCTTCTTTTTCGGATGTACAAGTATTGTCAACAATTTACAAAATTCCGGCAGATAATATTTTTTTGCCACGAAAATCCACTTAAAATGAATAAAATAACAGAAAGACTAATTAAAATATCTAATAAAACATAAGGGAAACTTAATAGAACAATAAATGGGGATTTACAGCATTCTATAAATTGGATTTGCATTTCTACCAATGGTTGCGTAAATGTAAAGGACACTATATGGAAGGTGATAGAGGTGTTTGCTATTATTCAGATATCAAAACAAGGAGGAAAAAATGTAATGAATTTTTCAGAAAAACTATTAACATTACGGAAAGCAAAAAATCTAACACAAGAACAACTTGCTGAAAAACTTGATGTTTCAAGGCAGTCTATTTCAAAATGGGAAAGTGGGCAGGCAACTCCCGAACTGGAAAAAATAACAGCATTAAGTGTGATTTTTAATGTTACAACTGATTACCTGCTAAAGTCATCAGAAATTGATGATTTATCAGTGAAAACCGAAATACTGGAAAAACAGCAACAGATTATGCTTATTCGGGAACAAAAACAGCAACAAATCTTAGGATGTATCCTGTATTCGATTGCAATATATCTGGTATTTTTTGCACTATATTTCATTGGGCATTTTCATTTTTGGGAGTGGGTATCAAATCCGTCTGTTTTTTTTGCAGGATTCCTTATTGCCACTGCTGTTGTAATTTTTGTGTGTGTTAAAAAACTTAGTAAAAAATAGTAATAAAATTTGGATAAAAATCAAGCGGTTCTGAAATCTGATTGATATGGCGGCCTTTTTTTGCTATGATGGGTAGTAGGAAAAGGCGGCCTGGTGACAGCGGCAGATTGAGATTTGAGGAGACGGTGTATGAAAGACGTAAAGCGAAAAGGCGCCAGAACAACAAAGGATATTCCGCCGGAAATTCTGGAAAAGCTAAATCATGGAGAGATAGAAACTGCAAATATTGTAGAATGGTTTGCGATTGACAGACGGCAGTTGCTTTCCATTGTGTTGCTGCAAAATAAGAAAGAAATGTATTTGGAACCTATTTTAGAATACATCGATCAACTGAAAAAACAGACATCCAATACTATAAGCGAAGCCATTGGAGAGGGGCTTTTTTTGCAGGCTGACAAGCATTGTGACAAGGAATGTTTAAAAATAATTGCAAGCCACTCATCCGATCTGGTCCGTAGCTGGGGATGTTTTATGGTGGGAAAGAACAATTCTTTAAGTCTTAGACAAATGCTTAAGGAAATAGAAGTTTTTGCAAAGGATCGTCATTTTAACGTCAGAGAAGAAGCATGGGTAGCCGTCCGCCCCATGGTCATTTCTAATTTGCTGGAGAGTATTGCCATATTATCAGAATGGGCATTGGATGAGAATGAATATATCCGGCGTTTTGCAAGCGAGATCACACGCCCCAGAGGTGTCTGGTGTAAACATATTGAGGCATTAAAAACAACTCCTGAACTGGCTTTATCAATTTTAGAACCTTTAAAATCAGACAAATCCAAGTATGTCCGGGATAGTGTTGCAAACTGGCTGAATGATGCGAGCAAAACACGGCCGGAATTTGTTAGAAATCTTTGTGGAAGATGGAAAGAAGAAGGCGATACGGAGGAAACAAGGTATATTATTAAGAAAGCGTTAAGAACGCTTCGCAAATCAGAGGAAGCGGTATAGAGTTCAGCAGCTTCCCGTTCTCCAAAGGGTTAGTAAACGGAAAACCAGGAGCTTTAGAAACGGTATGGGAGGAATGTATGGCGGAATTAACATCTATGATGAATATTGGTAAGGAGATGGCAGGGAAGCTGGATTCTGTGGGGATTGGTTCGGCGGAGGAATTGGTCCGTCTGGGGGCGGAGCAGGCTTTCCTGAAAGTGAAGGGAAGGTATCCGAATGTCTGTCTGGTTCATTTATATGCGCTGGAAGGTGCGGTCTGTAATGTGGAGTTCAACAGTCTTCCGGAGGGCAGGAAAAGGGAACTGAAAGAGTTCAGCGATTTTTTGAAGGGCTGACAGCAGGCCGGGATGCTGTCTTGCGGTGAAGGAAATCATTGGCGGGAGGTACGGTATGGGAATGTATGAGGAAATTGACAGGGAGACGATGGAGCTGTTGCTGGGTTAAAAATAACAGTCATCACATAGTCAGACGCATAGATGCAGAGCCGATGAACTTGTGAGATAAAGCCACAATCCATCTGCTCATGCAACGCTGCTTCTCACTATGAAACCGGAAGTGGAATCTCCACTTAAAGTGATAAATTATTTTATTTTTACAATCGTCTGCCTGACGGCGGGCGGTCTGCCCCGTATCCAAAGCTGATTACAGAGCTTTGCCCGTATTCCTCACAGGCATTCAGATAATCCTCCTCCGAAATGGTTTCTTCCACTCCATCCTTCAGCCGGCGGTAAAAAATCTCATCGTTCTCACCATATACAGCTTCATACTGCTCTTTCAGTAATAGTTTATGTTCGGAGGTGTCTATTGTATAAACTTCCAGACTGTGTTCCGAGGCAGTATAAATACATTTGTCACCGTAAGCAATTGGAAATGCGGTGCCCATGCTTTCGATTCTGCCAAGATTATATGCCTTTCCATCTATTGCATAATAGATATTGCAATAAAGCGCCGCATTATGCGCAAAGCCATCATCATAAGTAGAATCCGTCGTAAATAGAACATCATTTTTTTCCCCGATATCCTCCAGCGCAAACTGTTCCTCATCCCCCAGTCCGGCAATAATTTCCCCGTAATAATGACTGTTTTCTTCGCTCTTGTTTTGTCCACACCCTGTAAACAGTAAAGAGAGCATGGCTATGATAAGTAATATTCTGTTCTGTTTCATGTCTCATATCCTCCTATATTTTGTTTAGTCTTTTCTGCTTTTGACAAAATAGCAGATACATAAAATAGTCCCCGCAGCGCCTGCTAATAATGCAGGCAGCCGCAGTCTGAAATAATTAATCGGCGCTGCCGCATATTGCCCTGTGGCAATGTATCGGTAGAGGATATAGCCCATACTGGATGTTGTACTTTCCAGTGCAGCCACGAAAGCAGCAATCATTATGCTGACTGCCAGAAAAAGTATGCCGCTTGTTAACAGCAGATTCATTCTTCTGTTGTGCAGATTGATCCGGGTCAGGTCCTCCAATGTAATCTGTATTTTTTGTTCTTTCATCTTTGCCTCCTCCTTATACAATAATTCGTCAAGAGAAATTTGAAACAGTGTGGAAATTCTCACCACACTTTCAATATCAGGCATGCTGGTGCCATTTTCCCATTTTGACAGCGCCTGTCTGGATACATTTAGCTTTTCCGCAAGCTGTTCCTGTGTCATGCCGGAAAGCTTTCTTAATTGTTTGATTTTCTTTCCTAATTGCATTTTTTATTCTCCTTTCGTGTCTCAATTATATAGCCGGATGGTTCAAAAAAGAAAGCAACAAGATGTTACATTTGCGCTACGCCTGTTTACAAAGCCGGAGTTTGGCAATATTTTACTACTTTATGGGCAAGAGAAAAAGACTTGTATGGGTATACAAGCCTTTTAGGGTATTGCTGTTTTTCTTACTGAAGTGTGGAAGTATAATTTATACCTTCCCACATAAAGTTAACATTAGCGGGCCATGCGAATGGGTTAGCAGCAATGGCAGTATTGGCAACAGCCGTTGCTGCTGTTTCGTAAAGATTAGCCTGCTGCCGGGGTCTGTTATAGGAGGGATTTCTGTAACAGTATACCCATTGTTGTTATTGTCCCTGACTGTAACTTGAATTGGCATATCATTTTCTCCTTTCATGGTAGTTAATAGTAATTTGTGGAACATTCTGCATAAACAATTTTGTTATGCAGTTGATTATGATAATGGGATTTTACAGAAAAAAGAAGAACATACAAATAAATGTCATGCTTTGGAGAAGATGTGTACATAAATAAAAAATATCTTAAAAATCAATGAAAAATTTTTAAGCCATTTTTCATGAATTATACACAATTTGTACAAAAATATTTTGTAAGGTAATATGAAATGGGGACATTCCGTAAGAGGTATGGAAAAAACTGGAATACAGGTACATTTCATGTATCGGGAAGGTGTAAAGAGCAATGGAAATTACAGACAATATGACTGAGGAAGAATACAGCAGCCTGATTATCCCTTATCAGGATGCCATGGCAAATTTAATGACAAGACTGGAAACATTAAATAATGATTACCGGTTAAAATATAAAAATTATCCGATTCACTATATTCACAAGAGGATTAAAAAGAAAAAAAGCATAGAGGATAAGCTTAGGAAGCGCAACATCAAGGTAAGTGCAGAGGAGGCAAGGGAATCCCTGACAGACATTGCGGGGGTAAGGATTATCTGCTATTTTGTGGACGATATTTACGGGGTGCTTTCCTTAATCAAGCGGCAGTCGGATATATTAGTGCTAAAGGAAAAGGACTATATCGAACATTCTAAGAAAAACGGATACCGGAGTTATCATCTGGTCATAGGCATTCCCGTTTACCATACGGACGGCATGGAATATTATCCGGTGGAAATACAGCTAAGGACGCTGCAAATGGAGCTTTGGGCCAGCATGGAGCACAGAATCTGCTATAAGAGCGACAGGAACGTGGAGCGGGATGCGGAAATTTTCTTAGGCTTTGCCCGGCAATTGGAGGATATGGAAAACATCCTGCACAGGATGGAGAAAAATCTGGAGGTAGAGTAAGGAAAGCAGTTGTGTGTCAGAATGTAATAAAATAAATGGAAGCAGGCTCATAAATATACAGAGGCATTGTTTCATAGATGAATTGTCATTTATGAAACGGTGCCTTATTTTATGCTGGAAATTGCAATAGTTCAGCCGGGTATTTTCCAATTTGGCATTGCTGCGGGTTTATCAGAGCGGTAGCATGATGACGCAGAAACATGGCAGTGTTTTTTCACATCTTACCATGTTTCTTTTGCAACATACCGGAGCACCTGTTGAAAATATCTCTGTTTTTCCCTATTCTTTTTCATATGGCGAAGAAAAGGAGGAAGCTTTATGGAAAACATCATAGAAGTACACCATTTGAAAAAGAATTACGGACAGATAAAAGCGGTGGATGATATCAGCTTTTCTGTAAAAAAAGGTGAGCTGTTTGGATTTTTGGGAATTAACGGAGCGGGTAAATCAACCACGATTAACATGTTGTGCACTCTGTTGAAGCCTTCGGAAGGTGAAGCAAGGGTATGCGGCTGTTCCATTTTAAAAGAGCCGGAGAAAATCAGGAAGCGGATAGGAATCGTTTACCAGAACAACTGTCTGGATGACAGGCTTACCATAAAGGAAAATCTTATGGTAAGGGGAAGCCTTTATGGATTAAGCGGCAGAAAAATAAAAGAAAGAATAGAGGGGGTAACAGAGGAGCTTTCCTTAAAGGAGCTTTTGGGCAGGCCCTTTGGAAAATTGTCGGGAGGGCAGAAGCGGAAATGCGAAATTGCAAGAGCCTTGTTGAATACACCTGAAATCCTGTTTCTGGATGAGCCCACCACGGGACTTGACCCGGCAACCAGAAAAAGTGTATGGGAAACCATAGGGCAGCTGCAAACGGACAGAGACATGACAGTATTTCTGACTACTCATTATATGGAGGAGGCGGCAAAGGCAGCCCATATTGCCATACTGGATAAGGGCAGGTTAAAGGAATATGGAACGCCCTTTTCCCTAAAAGAGAACTTTGCAAAGGACAGACTTTTTCTAATGCCAAAGGCGGAAAAGGAAGAAAGCATATGCCGCTATCTGAAGGAAAACGGCAAAAGCTTTGAGAAAAAAGAAGAACGTTTTGTGATTCCTTTAAAAGAAACTCTGGAGGCGATTAATTTGCTAAAAGGAGCAGCCGGATGGATAGAAGGCTTTGAAGTGGTTCAGGGCACTTTGGATGATGTGTTTTTAAATATAACAGACAGAGACAAAAAAGAAGAAATGGAGGTATCAGATGAAAACAATTAGACAATTGGTAAAGAGAAACAGCCTCTTATATGTAAGAGATAAATCAGCCGTATTTTTTTCCATGCTCTCCATGCTGGTAGTATTAGGGCTTATGGTAGTGTTTCTCGGGAATATGAACCGGGACAATGTGGTTTCCCTTTTAGCGGAATATGGGGGCAGCAGGGATACAGAGACAGACCTTGAAAATGCGGAGCATTTAATTGAAATGTGGACCATAGCCGGAATTTTAGTAGTGAATGCTGTTATGGTAACCTTGACGGTAATCGGCGTAAAGATTCAGGATGAGGAAAAGAAAAGGCTCCAAAGCTTTTATGGCTCACCGGTAAAACCTGTGAAAATCGCACTTGGATATATTTTTTCCGCCCTGCTTATCGGAACCGTTATGTGTATACTGACTTTGGCAGCAGCAGAGGCTTATATTGCCGCAAGGGGCGGGAGTCTTTTAAATCCGGAAGAGACCCTGCAGGTAGCAGGCCTGATTGTCCTGAATGTATTTTTATATTCCTGTACCCTGTTTTTTGTAAGCATGTTCGTGCACAGCAACAGCGCCTGGAGCGGTTTTGGTACGGTAATCGGCACATTGGCAGGCTTTGTGGGAGGAATCTATCTCCCTATGGGATTTTTGCCGGAAAAAGTGCAGACGGTGCTAAAGGCCCTTCCGGTTCTCCATGGAAGCGCCATGTTGAGGGAAATCTTTACGAAAAAAGCCCTGGAAACAACCTTTAGGGGGCTGCCTGTGGAAGTGGCAGAGGAATATAAGGCTTATATGGGCATTACGGTGGAAGCAGGGGAAAAAGTCCTCGGCGGTGAAATACAGACGGTTTTTTTGCTGGGAGTTGCTATAATAATGATAATTGCTTCCGTAATAGCATGGAAAGCTTTTGATGGAAGAAGAAAAAGGATATGAAAATAGTATGAAAATAACCATAGAAGATATAGGACCGGGAGAAGAGGATGAAATCATTATCCGCTGCAGGAATCTGGACAGTCATTTGCTGGAGCTTATTTATGGACTGAAAATGAAAACAAGGAAAATAAGCGGAAGCAGAAACGGAAATATTTCCATGATTTCTCCTAAGGATATTTATTATTTTGAGGCAGTGGACAACAAGGTATTTTTGTATTGCAGCAAGGAAGTGTATGAAACAAGGATGAAGCTGTATGAAATAGAAAAGGAATTTGAAGGAACGGATTTTTTCCGGGCTTCAAAATCGGTGATTTTAAACAGCGCTAAAATAAAGAGCCTGACGTCCGCTTTTAACGGGCGCTTTGAGGCAACTCTGCTTAACGGGGAAAAGGTAATGATTTCCAGGCAATACGTAAGCGTTTTAAAAAACAGGCTGGGATTATAAAAAGGAGAACGGAATGAAAAAGATAAAACAGATTTTACTTACATTTTCATTTGTTACCACGGGCATTTTGGTGGTGACCGCCATATATATGGGCATTTTCTGGCCGGGGGCAAGTGTTACCCAGGAGCTGTTATGGCAGATTTTAGGCTTATCTGTCCTGTGCTGTCTTGGCAATTTTATCTGGCCGGAAAAAGAAGTGTCAAAGAGAGGATTTCTTGTGAGAATGCTTCTTCACTATATTTATATCAATGTCTGCGTGCTGGGATGGGGAATAAGATTCCAGTGGTTTTTATGGCGCAGTCTGAATCAGCTGCTTGTTATGTGCGCTGCGATTTTTCTTGTTTTTCTGGCAGTGTCAGCTGCAGTGTTTGCCACGGACAAGAAGCTTGAGAAGGAGATGAATGAAAGGCTTTTGCAGCTTCGCAGCGGTGAGCCTGATGAAAATGAGCCTGAGAGCTTTATGTAGCGAAATTGTAGGAAATAATATATATTATTTCTCGTTTCTTTATGCTGATATTAACGAAACAGCTTTAAAGAATAAAAACTTTTGTTGCAAAATGGTTGATTATCTCAAAAAAGCCTTGATTTACGGGCATACAAGCAGGAT